>CAYXIK010000040.1:0-25680 GCA_964465315.1 uncultured Gemmatimonadaceae bacterium
GTCCGACAACGGGATGAGGAGACCTTGTTGGCATTTCCTGCAGGCGGGCCATTCTCTCACGTCGTCCATGCGGCACCCCCTTCACCCGATCCAACGCCCCCTATCCGCGCTCCACCCCGGGCCACGGATAGCCGGCCCGGAACACCTCGGTGAAATCGTAGACGCGATCGAAGTCCTCCTGTTTGTCGCTCGCCTGACGCGCCAGCAGGCCGACGTCGATCAGCGCGAAGACGATGCGTCCGAAGTCCTCGGTGCTCGTGATGCCCCAGTGGCGGAGGACCGTCGGCGCTAGGAGGCCAAACTGCTCCTGGGCGAAGTCGCGGCACGCCCATGCGAGCTCGGCGCCGCTCAGGTGGCGGCGCGCGGACAGCTTCCCCTGAGCGTACTCGAGCGCGGCCAGCACGAACAGGTAGCCGCGTTCGTGATAACGACCCTCCTGCTGACCGATCCGCTCGATCGCCTCGTCCAGCGCGGCGAAGTCGCTCACGGGCGGGCTTCCGTTTGCCCGGACGAGCGCGGCCGAACCATGAGGGGCCGCGCGGGGTGCGGCTCGAGGAGGGCGAAGTCGAGCACCTCGTCGATCGTCTCCACCGGCCGGATCTCGAGCAGCTGCTTCACCTCGTCAGGCACCTCGACGATGTCGTTCTGGTTGCGCGCGGGAACCAGCACGGTTTTCACGCCGGCGCGGGCGGCGGCAGTGAGCTTCTCCTTGAGCCCGCCGATCGGCAGGATGCGCCCCCGCAGGGTCAACTCTCCCGTCATCGCGACGTCGTGGCGCGCCGGCCGGCGACACAACAGCGAGGCGAGCGCGGTCGCGATCGCGATGCCGGCGGAGGGCCCGTCCTTCGGCACGGCGCCCGCCGGCAGATGCAAATGCACATCCGTCTGCGTGAACGCCTCGAGGGGGATCCCGAGCACGACGGCCCGGGCCCGCAGCAGGCTCCACGCCGCCTGGGCCGACTCTTTCATCACGTCGCCGAGCTGCCCGGTGAGCGTGATCTGGCCCTTGCCGGGCATCTGGATCGCCTCGATGAACATGATGTCGCCGCCCACGGGCGTCCATGCCAGACCCGTGGCCACGCCGACCTCCGGACTCCGTCCCGCCACCTCGCTCTGCACCTTGGGCTGGCCGGCGAACTTCTCGAGGTTCTTCGCGGTGATCTTCACCGTCGCCGCCCGCCCCTCCACCACTTCCAGGGCGGCCTTGCGGAGCACCCCCTGGATTTCGCGCTCGAGCTGGCGGACGCCGGCTTCGCGCGTGAATTCGGCGATGAGGCGTTCCAGCGCTCCGTCGGCGACGTTCGCTTTTTCGCCAGCCAGCCCCGTTTCCTTGAGCTGGCGCGGGAGCAGGTAGCGCTTGGCGATCGCGAGCTTCTCGCCGGGCGTGTACCCGGGCAGGGTCAGCACCTCCATCCGGTCGAGCAGCGGGTCGGGGATCGGCGCAAGGCTGTTGGCGGTAGCGATGAACATCGCGCCGGACAGGTCGAACGGCACCTCGAGGTAATGGTCGACAAAGGTGGCGTTCTGGGCCGGATCGAGGACCTCGAGCAGCGCCGCGGTGGGATCACCACGCACATCGGCGCCCATCTTGTCCACCTCGTCGAGCATCAGCACTGGGTTTCGGGTCTCGCAACGCTGCAGCGCGTGGATGATACGTCCCGGCAGCGCGCCCACGTACGTGCGGCGGTGGCCGCGGATCTCCGCTTCGTCCCGCACGCCTCCGAGCGACACGCGGGTGAAGCGCCGCCCCAACGCCTCCGCGATGCTCTGGCCCAGCGAGGTCTTCCCCACGCCCGGCGGCCCCACGAAGCAGAGAATGCTGCCGCGCGCCGACGGATTGAGCGTGCGGACCGCCAGGTACTCGAGGATGCGCTCCTTGACGGTCTTCAGGTCGTAATGGTCGTGATCGAGGATATCGCGCGCGGCCTTGAGATCGAGGCGATCGGTGGACGTGCGGCCCCAGGGCAGTGTCGCGAACGTCTCAAGGTACGTGCGTGCCACGTGGTACTCGGCCGATTGCGGGGACATCTGCCGCAGCCGCTTGAGCTCTCGGTCCGCGACCTTCTTCGCCTCCTCGTGGAGCCCGGCGTCCTCGAGCCGGCGGTCCAGCTCGGTCAGCTCGTCCTCCTCCGCGTCCTCACCAAGCTCCTGGCGGATCACGCGCATCTGCTCGCGTAGCACGTACTCGCGCTGATTCTGATCGAGACGCGTGCGCACCTTCTCCTGGATCTGGCTGCCCACCTCGAGCACCTGGAGCTCCTGGCCGAGCAGCTCGGCCAGCCGCTCCAGGCGGCGGTTCACGTCGTCGATCGCGAGGAGCTCGGCCTTGGCGGGGAGGGCGAGGTCCAGGTTCGCCGCCACGAAATCCGCGAGCTTGCCGCCGTCGGTTATGCCGACGAGCACTTCGTGCAGCTCCTCGCCGAGGTAGGGCGCGATGTCGATCACGCGCGAGAACTGAGCGTGGACCGCGCGCTTCAACGCCTCGGTGCGCGCGTCGTCGGCAACGTTGTTGGGGAGCGTCTCGAACCGCGCCACGAGCCAGTGATCGGCGGGCGTGATCTCGACCATCCGGGCGCGCTCCAGGCCCTGGACCATGACGCGCACCGACCCGTCTCCCAGCTTGAGCATCCGCACCACCGTACCGAGCGTGCCCACCTCGTACAGCTCATCGGGACGGGCGTTCATGACGGCACCCTCGGGCGGCTCGACTTCGTTGAGCGGCTTCACCACACCGAGCAGGAGGCGCTTGTTCCCCTGCACCACTTCGTCGATCAGCTGGACGGCGTTCGGGTCCGTGAGCGCCATCGGCAGTACGACGTGCGGATAGACGACCAGGCGCCCGAGCGGCAGGATCGGAAGGCGGTCCATCTACTGCACCCGCACCGACTGCGGTCCCGAGAGACGCGTGGGAAACTTGGTTAGGCGTACCTCAAGGAACCCGTGCTCGTAGCTCGCGCTGATGCTTTCGGGATCGACGGGCACGGGCAGACGGAAGCGGCGCTCGAACGGACCGACCTGCACCTCCATCACGTGGAAATGGGGCTTGCCCTCCTCACGCCGTACCGTGCGCTCGCCGCCGATCGTGAGGACCCCCTCGGCGTACTCGACGCTGAAGTCCTCGGCGTGCATCCCGGCGATGTCCATGTAGATGACGACCGCATCGTCGGTCTCGTAGATGTCGGTGGGCGGCTTCCATTTGGAGGAGGCGACGAAGCCCACCGGTCGGCCGTGAGCGACCTCGTTGAAATAGACCTCGAGCTCCTCGGCCGGGTGGACGGTGAAGGAGCCCGAGCCCCGCGAAGGGCGGCCCGATGAGCCGCTGCTATCGGCCATGGGCACCGGCGACCGCGGCACGGACCGGCGCCGCGTACAGGGGAAACTGTTCGGCCAGCTCGCGCACGTCGGCCCTCACGCGCACGATTGTCGCGTCGTCCTTGTTCTTCAGCACCGTGTCGATGAGCTCCGCCACCCTGAGCATCTCCGCCTCACCGAAGCCGCGCGTGGTGACCGCCGACGTGCCGATGCGCACGCCGCTCGTCACGAACGCCTTCTGCGGATCGCCCGGAATGGTGTTCTTGTTGACCGTGATGGCCGCGCGGTCGAGGAGCTCCTGGGCTTCCTTGCCCGTAACGTTCTTCGGCCGCAGGTCCACCAACATGAGATGCGTGTCGGTGCCGCCCGACACGATGGCGTACCCGCGCTCGATGAGCGCCGCAGCGAGTGTCTGCGCGTTCTTCACCACCTGCCTGGCGTAGACCCTGAACTCCGGGGTGAGCGCCTCGCCCAGCGCCACGGCCTTCGCCGCGATCACGTGCTCGAGCGGCCCGCCCTGAAGGCCGGGGAAGACCTGCTTGTCGACGTCCTTCCCGAGCGTCTCGAGTGAGAGGATCAACCCGCCCCGGGGACCGCGCAGCGTCTTGTGCGTCGTGGTCGTGACGATCTGGGCGTGCGGCACCGGCGATGGGTGAACGCCCGCGGCCACGAGGCCCGCGATGTGCGCCATGTCCACGATGAAGACGGCGCCGACCTCGTCGGCGATGCTCCGGAGGGCCTGAAAATCGATGATGCGCGCGTAAGCGCTCCCGCCGCCGATGAGAAGGCGCGGCCGCTCCCGCCGCGCGATCTCTCGGACCTGATCGTAATCGATGCGGCCGGTGTCTTCACGGACGCCGTAGTGCGTGGGCCGGAAGAGCGTTCCCGAAAAGTTCACCGGAGCGCCGTGCGTGAGGTGTCCGCCGTGCGGTAACGCCAGGCCGAGCAGCGTGTCGCCCGGCTTGGCGACCGCCAGGTACGCAGCCATGTTCGCCTGGGCCCCTGAGTGCGGCTGCACGTTGGCGTGCTCCGCCTTGAAGAGCGTCTTGGCGCGATCGATCGCGAGCTGCTCGACTTCGTCCACCACTTCGCAGCCACCGTAGTAGCGCTTCCGGGGCAGGCCTTCGGCGTACTTGTTCGTCAACGCCGAGCCCATGGCCTCGAGGACGGCGACCGATACGAAATTCTCGCTGGCGATCAGCTCGAGCCCGTGCTCCTGCCGCTCCACCTCGCGACGGATGAGCTGGGCGATGGCGGGATCCACTTGCGCCAGCGACGCACGGCGGTCGGTCACGAGTCGATCTTGGCGACGCGCCGCTCATGGCGCCCGCCCTCGAATGTGGTGTCCAACCACTTGTGCAGGATCTCCATCCCTTCCTCCTCGCTCACGAACCGCGCCGGCAGCACGAGCACGTTCGCGTCATTGTGCTTGCGCGCCAGCTCCGCGATCTCCGGGCTCCACGCCACCGCCGCCCGCACGCGCGGAAACCGGTTCGCCACATAGGACATCCCGAGCCCCGTCCCGCAGGTCAAGACCCCGCGCTTCGCCACGCCCGCGCTCACCGCTTCGGCCACGGGCCGGCCGTAGTCGGGAAAGTCGTCGGCGGGGTTCATGGTCTTCGGGCCCACGTCCACCGGCTCGTACCCCAGCCGCTTGAGCTCATCCACCAGCCGCTGCTTCAGCTGGAAGCCGGCGTGGTCCGCCCCGACGAAGATCCTTTCAGACAAAGTTGCGCCGCACCTTGGCGATCGCGGCGACGCGCTGCTCCGCCAGCCGGTCGGCCGCCCGGTAGCTCGGAATTCCTTCCTCGCGCGCGATCTCGAACACGCGGAGAATCGTGTCGTAGATCTCCCCGGCCTTGGAGCGCGCCCGCTCCGGGGCCCAGCCGTGCAGCTCCGCGTTCACGTTGATGAGGCCGCCGCCGTTGATCACGTAGTCGGGCGCGTACGTGATCCCGCGCTGCTCGAGCAGGTCACCGTGCCGATCTTCGGCGAGCTGGTTGTTCGCCGCCCCCGCTACGATCTCGACTGCCAGGCGATTCACGGTGTCGTCGTTGATCACGGCGCCGAGCGCGCAGGGCGCGAAGATGTCCGCGCGCACGCCGTAGATGTCGTCCGTCCCCACCGGCGTCGCCGCGCTGTCTTCCACCACGCGTTTCACGCGCTGCGGATCGATGTCCGTGCAGGTGATGCTCGCCCCCTCGGCGTGGAGCAGCTTCGCCAGATGATAGCCTGCGGAGCCGCATCCCTGCAAAGCCACGTGTTTCCCCGTGAGGCCGTCGGAGCCATAGCGGTACTTGGCGCAGGCCTTGATCCCGCGGTATACGCCGTACGCGGTGACCGGAGAGGGGTCGCCCGACTTGCCGATCAGGCCGGTGACGTGGTTCGTCTCGGCCTTGATGTACTCCATGTCGCTCGTGCTGGTGCCGACGTCCTCGGCCGTGATGTAGCGACCCTTGAGCGATTCGACGTGACGGCCGTGGGCGCGGAACAGCGCTTCGCGCCGCGTGGTGCGGTTGTCCCCGATGATGACGCTCTTGCCGCCGCCTAAGTTGAGCCCAGCCACCGCCGCTTTGTAGGTCATGCCGCGCGCGAGCCGCAGGCTGTCGATGATCGCGTCCGCGTCGCTCTGATAGCTCCAGAAGCGGGTGCCGCCGAGGGCGGGCCCGAGCACCGTGGAGTGGATTGCGATGATCCCGCGATAACCGGTGGACGGGTCGTAGTAGAAGCTCACCTGCTCGTGCTCGTGCTCCGCGAGGAGCGCGAACAGATCGAGGCTCTCGCGATCCCGGGGCTTGCGCCCTCCCGCGGGGTCAGGCGCCCGGATAGAGACCGCGGGCGACGATGAGCCGCTGGATTTCGCTGGTGCCTTCATAGATTTCGGTGACCTTCGCATCCCGGAACAGCTTCTCCACGGGAAAGTCCCGCATATAGCCGTACCCGCCGAACAGCTGAACCGCCTGGGTCGTGACCCACATCGCGGTCTCCGAGGCGAAGAGTTTGGCCATGCTGGCCGCCATGGTGATCTCCTCGCCCCGGTCGCGCCGCGCCGCCGCGGCGTGCGTCAGGGCGCGGGCCGCTTCCACGCGGGTAGCCATATCCGCCAACCGAAACTGCACCGCCTCGAACTCGCGCAGCGCCTGCCCGAACTGCTTCCGCTCGGCGCAGTAGGCGAGCGAGTGCTCGAGCGCCCGCCTGGCGATCCCGAGCGCCTGCGCCGCGATGCCCAGGCGACCGACGTCGAGCGCTTCCATCGCGTAGCCGAAGCCCGCCCCCTCCTCGCCCACCAGGTGGTCCGCCGGCAGACGCACGTCTTCGAGCGCCAGCGCCACTGTGTTCGAGGCGCGCAACCCCATCTTGTCTTCGGACTTCCCCGCACGATAACCGACGGCGTCGGTGGGCACAATAAAGGCGCAGATGCCCAGCTCGCTCCGGGCCATGAGGACTATGAGATCGGCGGTGCCGCCGTTCGTGGCCCAGGCCTTCGCACCGGACAGCACCCATTCGTTCCCATCCCGCACGGCACGGGTCCGCAACGCCGCCGCGTCGGACCCGGATTCGGGCTCGGAAAGTGCGAAGCCCGCGAGCAACGCGCCCTGCGCCATGGGCCGGAGCCAGCGGTCCCGCTGCGCCCGCGTCCCGTGGCGCACGAGCATCGTGGTCGGGATCGCGTTGTGGATGGAGAGCGACACCGCGATGGCGGCGTCGGCGGCGGCGATCTCCTCGAGCGCGAGCAAGTACGTGACCGAGTCCAGCCCCATCCCGTCGAACTCCTCGGGCGTGCACATGCCGAGGAATCCCAGACGGCCGAGCTCGTCGATCACGTCGCGCGCGAAGTGTCCGGTGCGGTCCCACTCCGCCGCGAACGGCTCGATCTTCGTACGGGCGAACTCGCGGGCCAGCTCCACGACCTGGCGCTGCGTCTCCGAGAGTCCCGCCGGCTCAATCGCGATAGACATAGAACCCACGGCCGCTCTTCCGGCCCAGCCGACCCGCGGCCACCATTTTGCGCAGGAGCGGCGCGGGACGGTACTTGTCGTCCCCGAGGTCCCGCTGCAGCACCTCGAGGATCGCGAGACACACGTCGAGTCCGATCAGATCCGCCAGCGCCAGCGGCCCGAGCGGATGGTTCATGCCGAGCTTCATCACCGTGTCTACCGCCTCAGGCGCCGCCACGCCCTCCATCACGCAGAAGACCGCCTCGTTGATCATCGGCATGAGCACGCGGTTCGACACGAAACCGGGCGAGTCGTTCACCTCGACCGGCGTCTTATCCAGCGCCTTGACAACGTCCAGAACCCTCCGAACGGTTTCCTCTCCCGTCTCGAGTCCACGAATGACCTCGACCAGCGACATCACGGGGACGGGGTTCATGAAATGCATCCCGATCACGAGGGCGGGCCGCTTGGTTTGCGCGGCGATCGTGGTGATCGCGATGGACGACGTGTTGCTCGCGAGGATGGCTCGCGGTGGTGCCACGCGGTCCAGCTCGCGGAAGATCTTGTATTTGACGTCCGCCTGCTCGGTCGCGGCCTCGACGACGAGCTCCGCGTCGCCCGCGGCGTCGAGACTGGCCGCCGTCCGAATGCGCGCCAGCGCGGCGTCCCGCTGCTCCGCGCTGACCGTCCCCTTCTTCACCTGTCGCTCGAAGTTCGAGCGGATGACGGCGACCACCCGCTCGAGCAAGCCGGGCGACACGTCGATCAACGTGGTGTTCCACCCGTGTTGCGCGAACACATGGGCGATCCCATTGCCCATGGTGCCGGCGCCCACTACCGCCACTCGGCTCATGCAGCCCTAGTCCTGAAACGAATCGCGCGCCGTCACAGGCGCGCGCGCAGCGAACTGACGGTCGGCTTGAGGAGCAGCGCGACCAGCGGGACTTTCACGAGGTCGCTCAGGACGAACGGCAGCGTACCGAGCCGAGCGGCGCCGGACACACTGCCGGTCAGCATCACGAGCTGCGCCAACCCGCCGAGGTGGATGAGCGCGATCCCGGCGAGCGCCGCCAGAGCGAGTCGCGCCAGCCGGCGCCCGTCACCCGCGATCCTGCCCACGACGAAGGCTGCCACCGGATAGGCCAGCAGATACCCTCCCGTGGGGCCGAGCAGCCGGGCGACACCGGGCAACCCGTAGGGCGTGAACACCGGCAATCCCGCGGCACCGAGGGCGAGGTAGAGGAGCATCGCGCTGACACCCAGGCCGGGCCCGAGCAACCCGCCCACGAGCAGCACGGCGACGGGCTGCAAGGTCATGGGCACCGGTGTACCGGGAAGCGGAACCGCGATCTGGGCGGCGATGGCGACGAGCGCCGCGCCGAGCAGCACGGCGATGACGCGGCGGGCCGCGAGAGGGAGAGGGGACGCGACGGCAGTCTGAGCCTGCATCAGAGCATCTCCACGCTGAGGGCCACGGCGTTCCCGCCCCCGAGACACAGGGTAGCGAGGCCGGTCGTCTGCTTCCGATCCTTCAAGGCGTACAAGAGCGTCGTGAGCACCCGGGCGCCTGACGCGCCGATCGGGTGCCCGAGGGCGATGGCGCCGCCGTTCACGTTCACGCGGCTCCAATCCCAGCCGAGCGCCCGCCCATCAGCCAGCGCCTGGACCGCGAACGCCTCATTCGCTTCGATCAGGTCGTAGTCGCCGATCGTCGTCTTCGCCTTCGCCAGGAGATTCTCGACCGCGACGATCGGAGCGAAGAACAAGTCCCTGGGCTCGCCGCCCCCCGTGGCGTACGCGGTGATTCGGGCGACTGGCTTCAGGCCGTGCGCTTTCGCGAACGCGAGCGATGCCACCACGAGCGCGCTCGCCCCGTCGTTCAAGCCTGGGGCGTTGCCCGGCGTGACGGTGCCATCCTTCTCGAACGATGGCTTCAACGCCGCCAGCGCCTCGAGTGAGGTCTCCTTGCGGGGGCCTTCGTCCTTCTCGATCAGGGTCGGTCCCTTTTTCCCGGGGATCTCGACCGGCACCGTCTCGGCCCTGAAGCGACACGCCTCCATCGCCGCCACGGCCTTTTGATGACTGGCCAACGCGAACGCGTCCTGGTCCGCGCGCGTCACGCCCGCCTTCTTCGCCGTGTACTCGGCGAGGTTGCCCATGTGGGTGTTGGAGAACGAGTCCCACAATCCGTCGTGGATCATACCGTCCACGAGCTCGGTGTTGCCCGCCTTGATGCCGCCGCGCATCCCGTAGACGTAGTGGGGCGCGTTGGACATCGACTCCATCCCGCCCGCCACGACGCACTGCTCGTCGCCGGCCTTGATCGCCTGGGCGGCGAGCATCACGGCCTTCAAGCCCGAGCCGCACACCTTGTTGACGGTGAGCGCGGGGATCGTTCCGGGCAGGCCGGCGTGAATCGCGGCCTGGCGTCCGGGGGCCTGGCCCACCCCGCCCTGGAGCACGTTGCCCATGATCACTTCCTCGACCGCTCCCGGCGCGACGCCGGCCCGGCGTACAGCCTCGCGAATCACGAGGGCGCCGAGCCTGGGCGCCGGCAACGGCGCGAGCCCGCCGAGATACCTGCCGATCGGAGTACGGCAGGCGGAGAGGATGACGGGGGTCGTACGATCGCTGTCGGGCATCTTTTCAAACTAACGGCACCAGGCTTCTCGTGCGAACCTCTTCCTTGAGTTTCGCCAGGAAGTCCGCCACCGGCAGCACTTCCTGCTTCTTCCCTTCGCCCCGCGTGCGCACGGCCGCGCTCCCGGCATCGGCCTCGCGCTGCCCTACGACCGCCATGTACGGCACTTTTTGCAGCTCGCCATCGCGAATCCGGTAGTTGAGCGTCTCGTTGCGCTCGTCCAGGTGCGAGCGGATACCGGCGGCGTGCAGCCGCTCGTGCACGGCCCTCGCGGCGGGTGCCTGGGCGTCCGAGATGGGGAGCACCCGGACCTGCTCGGGAGCGAGCCACAACGGAAACGCCCCCGCGAAGTGTTCGATCAGGAATCCGACGAACCGCTCCATCGTGCCGTAGATCGCGCGGTGAATCATCACCGGCCGGTGCGGCCGATTGTCGTCACCCGTGTACTCCAGCCCGAAGCGCTCGGGCTGCTCGAAATCCAGCTGGATCGTCGCGCCTTGCCACTCGCGTCCGATCGCGTCGTTGAACTTGATGTCGATCTTCGGCCCGTAGAACGCACCCCCTCCCTGGTCCATGCGGTAGGTGGCGCCGCGGTGCTTCAGGGCCTGCTCGAGCGCGTGCTCCGCCTGATCCCAGGTCGCGTCCGTGCCAAGCTTCTTGTCCGGGCGGGTGGCCAAGTCGAGCCGGTACGAGAGACCGAACGTCTTGCCGAGCACCAGCTCCACGATGTCGAGCAGGTGGAAGACCTCCTGCTCGATCTGGTCCTCGCGCAGGAAGAGATGCGCGTCGTCCATCGTGAGACCGCGCACCCGCAGCATGCCGTGCAGCGTCCCGGACCGCTCGTTGCGGTACACGTTGGCGATCTCGGCGAGGCGGATCGGCAGATCGCGATAGCTGCGCTGTTGCGAGGCGTAAATGAGGATATGCATCGGGCAGTTCATCGGTTTCACCCGATACCGCACCGCTTCAGACTCGCCTTCTCCCGCGGCCATCGGCGGGAACTGGTTCGCCGCATACAGCGGGAGGTGACCCGAGCGCACGAACAGCTCTTCGCGGGTGACGTTGGGCGTATAGACCAGCGAGTAGCCCCGCTCGAGTATTGTGTCCTCGATAAAGCGCCGCAGCTCGAACTGCAGGACCGCGCCCTTGGGATGCCACAGGATCAGTCCCGGTCCGACGTCCTCCTGGATCGAGAAAAGGTCGAGCTGCTTGCCCAGGATCCGATGGTCGCGCTTTTTCGCTTCCTCGAGCCGCCGCAGGTACGCGTCGAGGTCATCCTTAGCGAACCAGGCCGTGCCGTAGATGCGCTGCAGCATCTGGCGCCGCTCGTCGCCGCGCCAATACGCGCCGGCGGCGTGAAGCAGCTTGAAGTGTTTGATCCGTCCGGTGCTCGGCACGTGCGGACCGCGGCACAGGTCGACGAACGGACCGTCCGTATACACCGAGATGGTCTCGTCCGGCCCCAGATCGTCGATGCGCTCGAGCTTGAGCGGGTCGTCCTTGAACCGCTGCTTGGCTTCCGCGCGCGAGACCTCTTCACGCACGAAGGGGTAGTCGGCCTTCACGACCTCCACCATCTTCTTTTCGATCGCCTCCAGATCCTCTGGCGCAAACGGACGTTCCACCTCGAAGTCGTAATAGAAGCCGTCCTCGATCGGGGGCCCGAAACCGATCTTGGCGCGCGGGAAGAGCTGCCGCACCGCGGTGGCGAGGACATGGGCGGAGGAGTGCCGCAGCACGTCGAGCGCCTGCGGGTCCTTGTCCGTGAGGATCGACACCTTCGCCCCATCCGGGAGCGAGCGCGACAAATCCCGGATGTCGCCGTTAACGCGCGAGGCGAGGGCCGCCTTGGCGAGCCTCGGGCCGATTGCCTTGGCGAGGTCGGCGCCCGTGGACCCCGCGGGGAGACGCTTCTCGCTCCCGTCGGGGAGCGTGACCCGGATCTCGGACGGCATTGGGTCAGTTGGCCGGCTGACCGGTCGGGGAGGCCGCGGGCGGTGGTGCGTTCGTCAGGGGCTGGAGGTGGAGCCCTTCGCGGAAGTACAGCGCCACCGTGAACGCGATCGCCGCGGCGATGGCAATCCAGCGCGCGATGCGGCTCGTCGGAAGGACGTTAGATTCGTCGACCATCGAGGGTATTCTAGCAAGGTGTCGGACGGTCGGACAGGCGGACCGTTGGACGGACCGGAAACCATCCGCCGCGCGCCGTCCGACCGTCCGTCGCATCTATTATTAAGGAATGACCGCCACGCGTTTCGAGCTTCCCCCCCAGTACGACCCGCACGCCGTCGAGCGCCCCTGGTACGAGCGCTGGCTCGAGGCGGGCGCGTTCACGGCGCCCGTGGACTCGCCCAAGCGCCCGTACGTGATCGCGATCCCGCCGCCCAACGTCACCGCCGTGCTCCACATGGGCCAGGGTCTGAACAACGTGACCCAGGACGTGCTGATCCGCTTCGAGCGCATGCGCGGGCGCGAGGCGCTCTGGCTTCCGGGCACCGACCACGCCGGGATCGCGACGCAGAACGTGGTCGAGCGCCTGATCGCCAAGGAGGGAAAGACCCGCTTCGACCTGGGCCGGGAGCAGTTCGTGGAGCGCGTGTGGGCGTTCGTGCGCGAGACCGGCACGACCATCCTCGAGCAGCTCAAAGTGATCGGCGCCTCCTGCGACTGGAGCCGCACTCGATTCACCCTCGACCCGGCCTACTCACGGGCGGTTCGGGAGGTGTTCGTCCGCCTGTGGGAGGAGGGGCTGATTCATCGGGGCCACCGCGTGATCCACTGGTGTCCGCGCTGCCTCACGGCGCTGTCCGATGAAGAAGCGGAATCCGAAGACGTGGACGGCAAGCTGTACTACATCCGCTACCCGGTGGATGGCGGACCCAAGCCGTATCTCAGCGTCGCCACCACTCGACCCGAGACCATGCTCGGCGACACGGCGATCGCCGTGAATCCCAACGACGAGCGCTACGCCGCGTTCGTCGGTAAGGTCGCCCGGCTTCCGATCGTCGATATCCCGATTCCGATCCTCGCCGACGACGCGGTGGTGCCGGAGTTCGGGACTGGGGCGGTCAAGGTGACCCCCGCCCACGACGCGACCGACTTCGAGATCGGGCTGCGGCACAAGCTCGAGATGCCGCTCGTGATGACCGAGGATGGGCGCATGGAGCACCCGACCCGGGTTCCGAAATCGCTGTCGGGGCTCGATCGGTTCGACGCGCGCGTGAAGATCGTGGACCTGCTCAAAGAGCGCGGCCTCCTCGAGAAGATCGAGCCGCACCGCCATTCCCTGCGTCATTGCTACCGCTGCGACTCCGTGGTGGAGCCCCGGCTCAGCGACCAGTGGTTCGTGAAGATGAAGCCGCTCGCCGAGCCCGCGCTCGAGGCGTATCGCTCGGGGGAGATCCGCCTCGTTCCCGAGCGCTGGGGCGCGACGTATCAGAACTGGATGGAGAACATCCGCGACTGGAACATCTCGCGACAGCTGTGGTGGGGTCATCGCATCCCCGTGTTCACCTGCACGGCGTGCGATCACCGCTGGGCGGACCGAGAGGATCCCACGACCTGTCCCAAGTGCGGTGGCCCGGTCGAGCAAGACCCCGATGTGCTCGATACCTGGTTCTCGTCCTGGCTGTGGCCGTTCGCGACCCTCGGCTGGCCGCTCGAGACGCCCGACCTGAAACGCTTCTACCCGGGCCACACGCTGGTCACGGCGCCCGAGATCCTGTTCTTCTGGGTCGCCCGGATGATCATGGCTGGGTATCACTTTCGCAGGGCGCGCCCGTTCGCGACGGTGTACCTGCACGGCACCGTGCGGGACACGCAGCACCGCAAGATGTCGAAGTCGCTCGGCAACGGGATCGATCCGCTCGACGTGGTACGGTTGTACGGCGCCGATGCGCTGCGCTGGACGGCGATCGCCGGTGTCTCGCTCGGGTCGGACTTGATCCTGGACCCGAACGATCTCGCGACCACGTTCGCCCCAGGGCGGAACTTTGCGAACAAGCTGTGGAACATCGGGCGCTTCATCCTCGGCCAGCTGCCCGAGCACGTGCAGCCGCTCGACGCGCTCGACATGGACCAGCTGCCGCTCGCCGACCGATGGATTCTGTCGCGCGCGCAGCGAGCCATCCAGGAGGCCACCGCGTCGCTCGAGCAGTTTCGACTCGACGAGGCGGCCAAGCGGTGCTTCGACTTCGTCTGGAAGGAGCTGGCGGACTGGTATGTGGAAGCCGTCAAGCCGCGACTCGCGGCGGCCCCCGAGGCCGCGACGGCCGCCGTGCTTGCCTACTGCTTCGACGTCGCACTGCGCCTGCTGCACCCGGTCGTGCCGTTCATCACCGAGGAGCTGTGGCAGAAGCTTCCCGGCCGCGAAGCCGCCGAGCTGCTCGCCGTGGCGGCGTGGCCGCAGGCGCGGGAGACTCTGCTCGACGCCGATGCCGAAGCCCGATTCGCGATCGTACAGGACGCCATTTCCGCGATCCGCAACATCCGCGCGGAGTACCGAGTGAACCCGAAGACGCAGGTCGGCGTGGTGGTGACTGGGCGCACGCCCGAAGCCCGGCGTGCCTTCGAAGGGGAGCGCGAGACGATCACGCGGCTCGCGCAGATCCGGGCGCTTCGGCTCGACGGCCGGCGCGCATCCGACGCCGGGGCCCACGCCGTGCTCGCGGACGGCTCCGAGGTGTTCGTGGCGCTCGTGGGCGCGATCGACGTGCAGCAGGAGTGCCGCAGGCTCACGGGGGAGCTGACGCGGCTCGACCAACAGCTCACCGGCCTCACCGGCAAGCTCACCAACCAGCAGTTCGTCGCGCGGGCGCCCGCCGAGGTGGTCGCCAAGGAGCGCGAGAAGGAGCGGGCGTGGCGCGACCAGCGGCAGGCGCTGGCCGACAAGCTCAAGTCGCTGGGCTGCTCCTAACCGCGCTCGCCGCGTGGGGGGTGGGGGCGTGCGCGCAGATGGGTGACCCGCCGGGTGGCCCGCCACGCACCACGCCCGCAGCCATCCTGCGCACCACCCCTGAGTCCGGGGCGGTCGTGCCCGAGCTGCACGGCGCGGCCGTGATCCAGTTCGACGAAGTGATCGACGAAGCGCCCGGAGGCTCATCGCCCGGAGGCGCCATCACAGGGCTGGCCCAGAAGGTCGTGCTGTCGCCGGTGGGAGGAAACGGCTACGTCAAGGTGTCCTGGCATCGCGACGCCATTCACGTCGAGCCCGCCGAGGGGTGGAAACGAAATCGGGTGTACCACCTCGAGGTTCTGCCCGGCATCGCGGACCTGCGGCGCAACACCACCAAAAAGGGAACGACGATCGTGTTCTCCACCGACGGCGCTGTTCCGACGGCCGGATTGACCGGCACCGCGCTGGCGTGGGTCGAGCAGCGGACGTTGCCTCAGGCGGTGATTCGCGCCGCCCTTCTGCCCGACACCGTCCCGTACGTCACGCTCGCCGACTCGATTGGGAACTTCCGGCTCTCCAACATACCGCCGGGGCGCTATATAGTGTGGGCGATCCAGGATCAGAACGGAAACCGCCGGCGAGATCGGCGCGAGGCGTTCGACACCGTGACCGTCGGCGTCGACTCCACGGCGAGCGCGCTGCTGTGGGTGTTCGTGCACGACACGGTCGGGCCCCGACTGAAGGGGGTCGACCCTGTGGATTCGGTCACGTTCCGCCTCACCTTCACGCAACCGCTCGACCCGGCGCGCCCGCCGGACACGTCTGCGGTCCACGTGTTCGCGCTGCCGGACACGACGCCGGTCCCGGTGCAGGCGCTGTTTCGGCCGGCACAGTTCGACTCGATCCAGGCGCGAGCCCGCGCGGTGGCGGACTCCCTCAGACGGCTACAGGACACGACCCACCGCGACACCACCGCGCGCCGGGACACGTCGCGTGCTCGACCGGCGCGCGAGCGGCCGCCCACCCCTGCCGCTCGGGGCGGGCGACCGGCGAGCGACACCGCGGCCGCGGTCGACACGACACGCCTCCGGAAGCTGCTCGCCCTGCGCCCGGTTCCCTATGATCGGGTCGTCGTCCAAGTCCCGAAGCCCCTCACGGCCGGGGCCAAGTACCTGGTCCGCGTGCACAGCACCAACCTGAACGGCGCGAGCGCCGACGCGCTGGGCGTGCTGGTCGTCCCGGTGCCGAAACCCCCGGCCGACACCACCAAGAACAAGGCTCCAAAGCCACCCTCGCCATGACCGATCTTCGCCGCCGGCTCCCGGCCGTCGATGCACTGCTCGCAGATCCCGACATCGCCGGGCTCCTCGCCGCTCATCCTCGCGCGCTGGTCGTGCGCGCCGTGCGCGAGGCGATCGCAGGCGCCCGTGCCTCGGGCGGGGCCGCCCCGCCGGAAGGCTGGGGCGCCGCGGTGCTCGGGCGGGTGCACCGGCTCGCCGCTCCGTCGCTGACGCCCGTAATCAACGCCACGGGGGTGGTGCTGCACACGAACCTCGGCCGCGCCCCGCTGGCCCTGGCCGCCCGTCGGGCGATCGAGCGGATCGCGGCGGGCTACGCGAATGTCGAGTACGACGTCTCCGCGGGCACGCGGGGCTCGCGTCACGCGCTCTGCAGGGATCTCCTGGTCGAGCTGACCGGCGCGGAAGACGCCCTCGTCGTGAACAACGCGGCAGGTGCGTTGCTCACCGCCCTCTCGGCGCTGGCGCGTGACGGCGAGGCGATCGTGTCGCGCGGCGAGCTGGTGGAGATCGGCGGCGCCTTCCGCGTGCCGGACGTCATGGCCCGCTCGGGGGCGAAGCTGGTCGAGGTGGGAACCACGAACCGGACGCACGGCCGGGACTACAAGGCCGCCATCACCCCGCACACCAGGCTGCTCCTCAAGGTGCACCGGTCGAACTTTCAGGTGACGGGGTTCACCGCCGAGGTGACGGCCGGGGAGGTGGCGGCGCTGGCACGCGAGGCACGCGTCACGAGCCTCTACGATCTCGGCAGCGGGCTGCTCTTCGATCTCGCTCCCTGGGGGCTCCGGGGGGAGCCGACCATCATGGAGGCGCTCGCGAGTGGCGTCGACGCGGTCGTCTTTTCGGGAGACAAACTCCTCGGCGGTCCGCAGGCGGGCATCCTGCTGGGCAGGCGCGCGGCGATCGAGGCGTGCCGCACGGACCCGATCGCCCGGGCGGTGCGCTCGGACAAGCTCACGCTCGCCGCCCTCGAGGCCACGCTCGCCCTGTACCGCGATCCGGAAACGAGCCGTCGCGAGATCCCGGCGCTCCGCATGCTGACCGAGGACGTGTCGCACCTGCGTCGTGCAGCCGAAGCCTTGCGGAAGGGTGTGGGTGGGGATGCGGACGTCATCGAAGGCGAGTCCGAGGTCGGTGGCGGGTCTTTCCCGGGCGCCAAGCTCAAGACGTGGCTCCTTCGGCTCAAGCCAAAGGGCCTGCCGCCGACGACGGTCGCCGAGCGGCTGCGGGGTGGGGACCCGCCGATCGTTCCGCGGATCGCGGACGACCACGTCCTTCTCGACCCCAGGACCATTCTCCCCGACCAGCTCGAAGGTGTTGCGCGGGCGGTGCGAGCCGCGCTCGATGGCTGACCAGGGGCGGCGAGCAGTGTTCCTGGACCGTGACGGCACGATCGTGGACGATCCGCCGCCCGGGTTCCTGCACGAGCCCGACAAGGTGCGTCTCCTGCCGGGCGCGGCGGACGCAATCCGCCGGCTCAACGACGCGGGCTGGCTCGTGATCGTCGTGTCGAACCAATCGGGCATCGCGCGGGGCCTGTACGATGTCGATGCCTACGGCGCGGTGCAGCGTCGGCTCGCGGCGCTCCTCGGGGACCACGGAGCCCGGTTGGACGGCGAGTACTTCTGCCCGCATCACCCGGAGTTCACCGGCCCGTGCGACTGCCGCAAGCCCGGGGTAAGACTGTTTCGGGACGCGGCGGGCGCGCTGGGCGTGAACCTGCGGCGCAGCTATTGGGTGGGAGACCGCGTCGCCGACGTGTCCCCGGCGAACGCGCTCGGCGGCCACGGTCTTCTGGTGGAGACCGGTCGCGGTCCGATGCAGGTCGGGAAAGCGCGCGCGCTCGGCTTCGCGGTAGTCCCGGATCTCGCGGCCGCCGCCACCGCGATCTTGCGCGCAGAGCCGGGAGGCGGATGACATGGCGCCCTGGTGGAGTCTGTGGGTACTGCTCGCGTTGGCGGTCCCGACTGGGGGCCTGGTCGCGCAGCATAAGCCGATCGCCCCCCGCCCGGCGCGGCCAGCCAACACCGCGAGCTCCGCCGAGCACGGCACCATCGCTCCGGGCGACACGGTACGCGACTCCCTCACGCGCCACGACGTGCTGCTCCGCAAGGAGAACGTCTACGCGCAGCAGTGGCGGCTCGCGGGCCACGCCGGCCAGACTGTCACCATCGACCTCACGTCCGACGCGTTCGACGCGTACCTGTTTCTGCTCGGCCCCGGATTCGAGACCACGGCACCGCAGGACGACGATTCCGGCGGCCGTTGCAACGCGCGACTCACCGTGCGCCTCCCGAAAACAGGAGACTACGTCATCGTGGTGACCACGAGCGACCGTCTGGCGACCGGGCCGTTCACGCTCACCGTCGCGAACGGCCCGCGGGCCGTGTCCCTCGCTCCCTGTACCCGGTGACGCCACGCCCGGAGCCGGTGTCCGTGGCCGTCCTCGTGTCGGGCGGCGGCACCAATCTACAGTCGCTGCTCGACGCCCTCCGGGGATCCCCGCTCGCCCGGATCGTTCGAGTCGTCTCGAGTCATGCCGGTGCCGGCGCACTCGACCGCGCCCGGCGCGGCGGCCTGCCGACCACTGTGCTCCGGGATCCCGGCGACGCGGACGAGCTCATAGCGGCGCTCGACGAAGCCCGGCTCGGGGTCCTCGCGGGATACCTGAAGCGGGTGCCCGCCCCGGTCGTCGCGCGGTTTCGCTGGCGCCTGATTAATATCCATCCGGCCTTGCTCCCAGGATTCGGCGGCAGCGGGATGTACGGCCGCCGGGTCCACGAGGCGGTGCTCGCGAGCGGCGCCCGCATCTCGGGTGCCACCGTGCACTACGTGGACCAGGAGTTCGACCGGGGGCCGATCATCGCGCAGTGGCCCGTCCCGGTACTGGTCAACGATACGCCGGATTCACTCGCGGCCCGCGTGCTCGAGGTAGAGCACCGGCTGCTGCCGTTGGTAGTGGAAGAGCTCGCGCGGAGGGGAGTCCCGCCCGAGCCGGTGAAGGTATCCGTGCAACAACGTGACTTCGACGGAATCACGGAACGACGGAAAGGGGATGCATGACGAAACGTCGGGTCGTGCTATTTTTGGTTTCCGTCGTTCTGCCCTTCCGCCGCCTATCTGCCCAAAGCCCCCTCGACGCTTTGGCATTCCGATTCACCGCCATGACCGCGGTGACCGGGCTCGAGCAGGCGATGGGCGACTCGCTCCTCAGGCTGCTGCCGGGCAGCGCCCGCGATCGCGCCGGCAACATCACGCTCACCGTGGGTCAGGGCACACCAAAGCGGCTCCTCACGTGCCCACTCGACGAAGTCGGCTACGTAGTGGGCAACATCCTGCCCGACGGATACCTCCTGCTGCGGCGCGTGGGGGGTGGAGCGCGGCTCGTGTATCCGCTCTTCGATCAGCAGCTCGAGGGCGAGCGCGTCACGGTATTCGGTGCCCGCGGAGCCGTACCAGGGGTGGTTGCCGTGCGGTCGACGCACCTGACGCGCGGACGGGGTGGTCCCAGCGCTCCCGATCCGGTCTTCACGGTGGACAACGCGTACGTGGATATCGGTGCCACCTCCGTGGAGCAGGCGCAACGACTCGGCGTGGCGGTGCTCGCGCCCGTCTCGCTCGCCAAGCAGCCGCACCTCTACGGCGACCGGCTCCTTGCCGCACCCGCTGCCGGGCGGCGCGCCGCCTGCGCCGCACTGGCGACGGCGGCACAATCGAAGCCGAGCGTGCGCGGCACCGTGGTGGTCGCGTTCACGACGCAGAGCCTGTACACGGGGAACGCCGGGCTCGAGACCCTCATGCGACTGCTCGGCCCGTTCGATGAGGCCAAGACCGTGAGCCTACCGGTCAAGTACCAGGACACGGCGGTGGAAACCGTGGCGTTGAAGGACGCGGACGCACTCTTCAAGGATCTGGTGACCTGGATGGAGGGGCGATGAAGACGGTTAGAGGGTTAGACGGTTGGACGGTTAGGCGAACTGCGGCGGCAATGCTTCTTCTAACCGTCTATCCGCCTAACCGTCTAACCGCCCAAGACCCCCCCCGCATCTCCGAAACGCAATCCGTCCTCTCCCAGCTCGTGGAGTCTTACGGCGTCTCCGGTTCGGAAGGTCCCGTGCGCGAGACCGTGAAGCGCCTGCTGCCGGCGTGGGTCACGACCGAGACCGACACGGCGGGCAACCTCTGGGCACGGCTCGGACCCACCGGAGGAGGCACGCCGGTCGTCTTCGTGGCGCATCTGGACGAAATCGGCTTCCGGGTCACCGGCATTCACGAGGACGGCACGCTCGAGCTCGAGCTCCGAGGCGGGTTCTTTGTATCGCTGTTCGAGGGGCAGCCAGCGCTCGTACACACCGACGGCGGACGTGATGTTGCAGGGGTGTTCACGCCCCGCGACTCCGGGTTCGCGCGGCACACCCCGCCCCCGTTCCGCGTCGACGTCGGCACCACGTCCCGCGCAGCGACCGAGGCCCTCGGCATCCACGTAGGCTCCACCGTCACGATGCCCAAGCGCTACGTCCGGCTCGCCGGGACACGAGCCACGGGTCGCTCGTTCGACGATCGGGTCGGTTCCGCAGCGCAGGTACTCGCGCTCCGGCACCTGAATCGCGCGGCGCTCAAGCATCCCGTGGTGTTCGTCTGGAGCACGCGGGAAGAGATCGGGCTCGAGGGCGCGAAGGCCGTGGCGGCCACGCTCGGCACAACCGTCCATCGCGTCCACGCCATCGATACCTTCGTGTCCGCCGACTCGCCGCTCGAGCTCCCTAACTTCGCGGTCGCGCCGATTGGCCGGGGGGCCGTGGCCCGGTCCGTGGACAACTCGTCCATCACCCCGCCCGCATACGTGGATTCGCTGGTCCAGGTCGCACGCGCGCGTGGCGTCGCCCTCCAAGTGGGCACCACCAACGGCGGCAACGACGGCTCGGTGTTTACGCCCTACGGCGTGGTGGATGTGGCGATTGGGTGGCCGCTCCGCTACTCGCACTCGCCTGCCGAATTGGTGGACTTGAGAGACGTCGCGAGTCTCGCCGACTTGGTCCAGGCTGTCGCCGAGAGCTGGTGACCGCACGGGCGCTGGTGTCGGTGTCGGACAAGCGCGGGGTGGTCGAGTTCACCCGCGGACTGGTCTCGCTCGGTTGGGAGATCGTGTCGACCGGAGGCACCGCCGAGGCGCTGCGCGCCGCCCGCATTCCCGTGATCCCGATCGAGCAGGTCACCGGATTCCCGGAGATGATGGACGGCCGCGTGAAGACGCTGCACCCCAAGGTGCACGGCGGCCTCCTCGCCCGCCGCGCGCACGCCGGCGACCGGGCCGCGCTGGCCGAGCACGGCATCACGCCGATCGATCTCGTCGCGGTGAACCTGTATCCGTTTCGCGAGACGGTGGCGAAGCCCGGCGTGATCTTCGAGCAGGCGATCGAGCAGATCGACATCGGCGGCCCATCGATGCTGCGCTCGGCGGCGAAGAACCATGCGGACGTCATCGTCGTCGTCGACCCGGATGACTACCCGCTGGTGCTCGATGCGTTGAAGACGGCGTCCCTAAGCCCCGGGCTGCGCCGGCAGCTCGCTACGAAGGTCTTCGCGCACACGGCCGCGTACGACGCAGCGATCCACGGCTATCTGACGCAGGGCGGGGGCCGCTGGCCCGAGCGCATCACGCTGGCGCTCGAGCGCCGCCAGGAGCTCCGCTACGGGGAGAATCCACACCAGCCCGCCGCCCTGTACGCGACGTCCGAGCCGGGGATTCGCGACCTCGAGCAGCTGCACGGCAAGGAGCTGTCATTCAATAATCTGCTGGACGTCGACGCGGGGCTCATGGCGGTGGCGCCCTGGGGACCGACGACGAAGGGGTCTACGCGCGTCGCGTGCGCGATCATCAAGCACACGACGCCCTGCGGCATCGCACTCGGGCGCACCGCGGCCGAGGCGTACGAGCGAGCGCTCGCTACCGACCGCACGTCCGCGTTCGGCTCCGTGATCGCATTCGCCGCAGGCGTGGACCGCGCGGCCGCCGAGGCGATGCGGGAGTTGTTCGTCGAGGTGGTGGTGGCGCCGGCGTTCACGGACGATGCGCTGGCGGTATTCCGGGAGAAGAGGAACCTGCGCGTGATCAGACTTCCGACCGGCGAGGCGGCAGGTTGGGACTGGAAGCGGGTCCGCGGCGGATTCCTCCTCCAGGAGCGAGCGCGCGCCGCGCAGAACCTGGACGAAACCGGCTGGAAGGTCGCGACGTCTCGTGCGCCGAATGACGCGGAGTGGCGCGACCTGCGCTTCGCCTGGACGGCGGTCGGGGCGGTCAAGTCGAACGCCGTCCTCCTCGCGCGCGACGAGGCGGCGATCGGCATCGGCGCGGGCCAGATGTCGCGGGTAGATGCGTCATTTCTGGCGGTGCACAAGGCACGCCAGCAGGGGCACGACCCCTCGGGGGCCGTGTTAGCTTCCGACGCGTTCTTTCCGTTCCCCGATGGGGTAGAAGAGGCCGCTCAGGCCGGGGTGCGCGCGATCATCCAGCCCGGCGGATCCGTAAACGATGCGAAGGTCGTCGCCGCGGCCGATCAGCACGGCCTCGCGATGGTGTTGACCGGCATCCGACAGTTCCGGCACTAACTCGTGACGGGGAGCATGACCAACCAACCCACGCCGTCGCCGCACACCGAGCCCCTCGAGGGGCCGCCCTATCTCCTCGCGGGTCTCGTCGCCCTCGGCGCCCTGATCATCTACGTCGCGACGCTCGCGCCGACCACCCAGTTCTGGGACACGTCGGAGTACATCGCTGCCGCGTATGTGCTCGGCATCCCACACCCGCCCGGCAACCCGCTTTTCGTGCTCATCGCGCACACGTGGGGCCTCGTGCCATGGGTGGCGCACTACGCCGAACGCATCAACCTGCTAGCCGCGGTGACGAGCGCGATCGCGGCGGGGTGTTGGTTCCTCGTGGGCGAGCGCTGGATGCGCGGCTGGGTGCGGGCGCGCGGGCCGCGGCGGCTCGCAGCGGCGGCCGGAGCGCTCGTCGCGGCGACGTCGTTCACCGTGTGGAACCAGTCTGTGGTGAACGAGAAGGTGTACACACTCTCGCTCCTCTCCGTGGCCCTCGTGCTGTGGCTCATCGTGCGCTGGGACGACCAGCCACTGGGCGAGGGCCACGATCACCATCTGCTGATGATCGTGTATCTCCTGGCCCTCACGTCCACCAATCACATGATGGGCGTGCTCGTCGGGCCGGTGGTCGTCGTACTCCTGTTTCCGGAGCTCAAGGCGCAGCGCCCCAACGACCTTGCGGCGCGGCGGGTGGAGTGGTCGCAGTGGTTCGTGTTCTGCAGCGTGTACGCGCTGATCGTGGCGAGCGGGCTCGAGAGCGCGACGCCGCTCAAATTCGCCGCCGTGCTGTTCGTGTTGGCGCTTGGCTACGCGCTGATGCTGGCGCGGAACTGGGATTTCGCGGTCGCGGTGCTCATCGTCGCGGTCGTCGGCGTGTCGGTGTATCTGTTCCTGCCGATCCGCGCGGCCCACTTTCCGCCGATCAACGAGGGCGAGCCCACTAACTGGACGGCGCTATGGGACGTGCTCACGCGCCAGCAGTACGGCAAGCCGCCCGTGTGGCAGCGCCAGGCAACCCTGTCGGCGCAGATCGGAATGTGGACTCAATACTTCTCGTGGCAGTGGGGCCACGATTGGAGCGCACAGATCCGGGCCGGGCTCGCCGTGCTCTTCGCCTTCATCGGCGGCATCGGTGCCTACCGGCACTTCAAAGCGGACTTCCGTACGGCGATCGCGATGACCTCGCTCGTCGCGACGTTCACAGTGATCCTGATCTTCTACTTGAACTTCAAGTACGGATACTCGTGGGCGCTGGATAACGCGCAGCTGGCGCGCGAGGTGCGCGAGCGGGACTACTTCTTCATCGCCTCGTTCGCGCTGTGGGGGGTCTGGGTGGGGATGGGCCTTGCCACGTTCATGGAGTGGGTGAGCGAGGCATTGGAGGATCGCGAGCCGAACGCCGGGCGCCGTTGGGTGCTCGCGACCCCTGTATTGCTCCTCGCGCTCATCCCACTCGCGGGGAACCATCTCACGGCGTCGCGCAAGAACGAGACACTCGCGCGCGACTTCGCGTACGATCTCCTGCAGTCGGTCGAGCCCTACGGCGTGCTCGTGACGGCGGGGGACAACGACACGTTCCCGCTGTGGTACGCGCAGGAAGTCGAGCACATCCGGCAGGACGTGACAGTCGTGAACCTGTCGCTCGCGAACACGGACTGGTACCTCCGGCAGCTACAGCGCCGGCCGCTCGCGACATTCGACTCCGCGAGCGCGCCCGCGATCTATCGAGGCCGCGCGTGGCCCAAGCCGACGGGCCGGCTACTCAGCTACTCGGACACGTATCTTCGCGACTCGCTGTTACCGGTCTACTGGCTGGGCGAGAAGCAGGCGGTGAGCCTCGGGGGCGTCAAGATCGTGCTCGACCCGCAGCAGCTGGGCCGCCAGTATCTCGAGCGGGCGGACGTGATCGTGCTACAAGCGATCAAGGACCAGATGGGCCGGCGGCCGATTTATTTCTCGCGCACGGTGGGCCCGTACGCGGACCAGTTCGGGCTTACGGGCGACCTCGAGGGCCACGGGTTCGCGCGGAAGCTGCACGTAGAGACGCTCGCCGAATCGGACAGCATCAAGATCATTTCCGTCTTCGGTTTCGTGAACGTGCCGCGGACGCAGGCGCTGGCGTTCAACGTGTATCACAGCGCGAGCGCGGCACGCCACCGGCCGCGCGGCTGGGTAGACAAGCCGTCGGAGGGGATCCTCGCCACGTACGGGCTCCTGTACCAGTCCCTCGGCCAGGTGTTGCGGGCCAAGCAGCCCGAGCTCGCCAGCAAGGCGCTGGTCGTGGCGGACTCGGTGTTCAAGAACACGAGCTACGGGTTCAACCCGCCGGCCGAGAGGTGATGGGCGCGCGTCGCGACGATGGCCTTTAGCACGCCGATCATGCTGCCGACCGAAGCCCGGGGCTTTCACATGGATCTGACGCCGAGCTCCGACAGTATCGTGTTCGCGAACCAACTCGTCACCGACAGCGTGTTCGTGGTGCTCGCGACCGTGGACCTGACGCAGGCATCGCGTACGGTCGATACCACGCACGTGTCCCGTGAACCCGGCAACACCTGGCCAGCCGAGACCGGGGTCGTGAGCACCAATCGGGTATTCGTTCCCATTCTGTCTATGACGGGATTCGGCGAGGTCGACGAGCTCGACCTCGGGACGAAGGCCGAGGCACGGCGGAGTGACGCGGGTCAATGGTCCTCAAGGTGCGCCTCTCCGACAACACCGTGCTCGAGCGTATCCTCGTGCCAACGATCCTGGGCTCACTGCTGGTGCTTCCCGACGGGAACACGCTCATCGGGGTCGCTCGCGACAATAGCGCGTACGCCGTCGACCTGCGCTGACGGGGGCCTTCCCCGAGCCCCCGAGGAGCGTTGACCGGCGCGCGGGCGCGCCGCTACGTTAGCGTCGAGGTGAGGAGGGCTAGACCTAACTGGTAAGGCGGCGGTCTTGAAAACCGCTGGGCGCAAGCCCGTACAGGTTCGAGTCCTGTGCCCTCCG
>CAYXIK010000041.1:0-22352 GCA_964465315.1 uncultured Gemmatimonadaceae bacterium
CCGTGCCCCCGTGACTGTCGCATCCCCGCCCGTCGGTGCCGCAAAAACGCCCTAGCACTTCCGTTGCCGACCACGATGTTGTTCTGTCCGCGCAACCGTTTTCCCCATAGCCAAGTGGCCGCTTTCAGGGCAGGTGACATGGCTCACCACGGCTCGCCGCGAGAACGGCAAGTTGTTCTTGCCGCCTGAGACACCGGGCGACGCCCAGGGGGTACCGAGCGATGGCTGACCGGAAGGCCGTTGCAGCCGCGACAACGATCCTCGTCACATGGAGTCTCGTCTGCTTCGCCGGGCCGGCGCTGGCCCAGCAGCCGGATTCCGCTGCCCAGGCGGAGTCCCTGAAAGCGCTGAGCATCGAACAACTCATGAACGTGGAGGTGACGTCCGTCTCGAAGCGCCCCGAGCGACTGTCCCGCGTCGCCTCGGCGATCCAGGTCATTACGCAACAGGACATTCGTCGCTCCGGCGCCTCGAGTCTCCCCGAGGCCTTACGCCTCGCCACCAACCTGCAGGTCGCGCAGGTCGATTCGCGCCAATGGGCCGTCAGCGCGCGCGGCATGAACAGCACGACCGCCAACAAGCTGCTGGTGCTCATCGACGGACGAACGGTGTACACGCCACTGTTCTCCGGGGTGTTCTGGGACGTGCAGGATGTGCCCATCGCGGAGATCGACCGGATCGAGGTCATCAGCGGGCCTGGGGCGACGCTGTGGGGAGCGAACGCAGTCAACGGGGTGATCAACGTCATCACGAAGAGTGCCAAGGACACGCAAGGGCTCCTGCTCTCGGGCGGCGGCGGCAGCGAGTTGCGCGGCTACGGGACCGCGCATTACGGCGGCGCGCTCGGTCGCGAGGTGCACTATCGGGCGTACGGTTCGGGGTTCACTCGTCAGCCGACACTGCTGCCCACCGGCATAGATGCCACGGACGACTGGCACTTCGCACAGGGCGGCTTCCGCGTGGATTGGGACCCGTCGCAGGCGAGCCGCGTCGGCCTGCAAGGGGACGTCTACCGTGGCCGAATCAGCCAGCCGAGAGCCAGTGACGTCGCGGTCAGCGGCGGGAACGTGAACGGAAGCTGGTCGCACACGCTGTCCGCGAATTCCGACGTGCGGGCGCGCGTCTACTACGACCGGACCAACCGGGACATTCCGGGCACGTTTGGCGAACACCTCGATACGTACGACTTCGACGTTCAGCACCATGCGGGCCTGGGCAGTAGGCACGACGTGGTCTGGGGACTCGGCTACCTCCTGATCAACGACCGCGTCGCCAACAGCGCGGCCCTGGCGTTCTTGCCGGCGCATGTCGCGCGACAGTGGTTCAGCGGATTTGTTCAGGACGAAATCGCGCTCGTCGGGGACCGGCTCCACCTGACGCTCGGTACGAAGATCGAGCATAATGACTACACGGGCGTCGAGGTCCAGCCCAGTGGCAGGGTGAATTGGGCGGTCAGCGAAGTCGGGACGGTTTGGGCGGCCGTTTCCCGAGCGCTCCGGACCCCTTCGCGACTCGACCGGGAGTTGTATGCTCCGGGCCAGCCTCCCTACTTCCTCGCCGCCGGTCCGAACTTCGACTCAGAGGAAGAGCTCGCCTACGAGGTGGGGTACCGCCATCAACGCGGGCCTGTTGCGCTTTCCGTGGCGACGTTCTACAACCGCTACTACGGGCTCCGCAGTCTGGAGCAGGCCAACCCGCCGGCGGCGTTCCCGATCGTGATCGCCAACGGGCAGGACGGTGAGTCCTACGGCGCGGAGCTGAGCGCGGACTATCGCCTCACCGATCGCTGGCGTCTGGTCGCCGGCTACACCGAGCTGCGCATCCACGTGTGGGCGCTGCCTACCAGCACCGACACGTCCCGGGGGAGCGCGGAAAACCATACCCCGGATCGCCAATTCTCCTTGCGCTCCTCAGTCGACCTCCCGGGCCGCCTCCGCCTGGACGGCACGTTCCGCTACGTAAGTGAGATCGTCAACCAGCAGGTCCCAGCGTACGGCGAGCTGGACCTGCGCCTCGGCTGGCAGCCGGTTCCCCAGCTGGAGTTCTCCGTTGTCTGCCAGAATCTCCTGCACCTTCATCACGTCGAGTTCGGTATGCCCGCTGCGCGCAGCGAAATCAAGCGCGGCGTCTATGGGTCGTTCGAATGGCATTATTGAGCGCCGGGTTCGCGCGAGAGCGGGCAGCGTGCGGGGTTCCGGCGGCGTGGATCCTCGGGTGCGCTCTGGGGCTCGTGCCGGGGTCGGGCCTTGCGGCGCAGGCGGCGCGGCCCTCCGAGTACCAGGT
Organism: uncultured Gemmatimonadaceae bacterium; assembly: GCA_964465315.1. Taxonomy (GTDB): domain Bacteria; phylum Gemmatimonadota; class Gemmatimonadetes; order Gemmatimonadales; family GWC2-71-9; genus AG41. The sequence continues at coordinate 2,284 of CAYXIK010000041.1, forward strand.
GAAGGCAGTGTTCCTGTTCAATTTTGCGCAATTCGTCGATTGGCCGCCCGAGACCGTTGCGGACTCACAGGCGCCGCTCGTCATCGGCGTGTTGGGCAGCGATCCGTTCGGTGACCTGCTCGATGCCACGGTCCGCGGGGAACATCGGGGGGGGCGGTCCTTCCTCGTGCGTCGCTATCAGCGGGTGGAAGACGTCAGGACCTGCGACATCTTGTTCATTAGTCGCCCCGACGCGGACCGGCCGGAGGGCGTGCTCGCCGACCTTAAGAACCGACCCATCCTTACCGTGAGCGATGCCGACGGATTCGCCGAGCATGGAGGCATGATCGGCTTCGTGACCGATCGGAACCGCATCCGACTCAAGATCAACCTCGCGGTGGCCCAAGCGGCACACCTGACCATCAGCTCCAAGCTGCTCCGGGTGGCCGACATCATCAATCCGCCCGGGCCTTGAGATGTCACTCCGCGATTGGCCGATCAAGAAGAAGCTGACAGCGATCCTCCTGCTGGTCAGCAGCCTGGTGCTGCTCTTGACCTCCGCGGCGTTCGTTTCCTACGAGGTTTTGGCGATCCGACGGACGACCCTGAAAAACTTGTCCACGCTGGGTCGCGTCATCGCCGCGAACAGCACCGCCTCCCTCGCCTTTGCCAACGAGGCCGATGCGCGAGAGATCCTTTCCGCGCTCAAGGCCGAGCCGCACGTCGTGGCGGCGGGCCTGTACGACAAGGACGGGCGATTGTTCTCCCGTTATCCGGCGGGCTTGTCGCTCGATGCCCTTCCGGCGGCGCCGCAACGCGACGGGTACCGGTTCGAGGAGGGGTATGTGATCGGACTCGAGCCGGTGGCGGAGGTTGGGAACCCCCGTCTCGGCACCTTGTACCTGAAGTCCGACATGCAGGCCGTGTCCCGCACGTTGCGACTCTCGGCCGCGATCGGCGCCGGCGTCATGGCGATCTCGTTGCTCACCGCGTACTTCCTGGCCGCGCTCCTGCAGGGACGGATCTCACAGCCCATTCTGGCCCTGGCGGAAGCCGCGGCGGCGGTCTCCACGCGCCAGGACTACTCGGTGCGAGCGCCCAAGCTCGGCGAGGACGAGTTGGGCACGCTGACCGATGCCTTCAACCAGATGCTCGGCCGCATCGAGGACCAAGACCGCGAGCTCCGGCGCTACGCCACTGAGCTCGAGCAACGGGTCACGGATCGCACCCACGAGCTGGAAGAGCGCAACGAAGCCCTCCGGCGCAACGCGGCGGAGCTCCTCGCCGCCAACACCGAGCTGGACGCGTTCGCTTACTCGGTGTCGCACGACCTGCGGGCGCCGCTGCGCAGTATCGACGGATTCAGCCAGGTCCTACTCGAAGATTACGGCGCGCAGCTGGACGAGTCGGGGAGGGATTCCCTGCAGCGGGTGCGGGCCGCCAGCCAGCGCATGGCAACTCTGATCGACGACCTGCTGAAATTGGCGCGTGTCACGCGCTCAGAAATGCGCACCGAGTTCGTGGACTTGAGTAAGATCGCGCAAGACATCGTGGCCGAGCTTCACCGATCAACGCCGGAGCGGCAAGTGGAATTCACGATCGCCCCGGGGCTCGCAGCGCGGGGCGACGCGCGGCTGTTGCGCGTGGCTCTCGAGAATCTCCTGCGCAATAGCTGGAAGTACACCGCGAAACAGCCGCGCCCGCGAATCGAATTCGGATCGGCCCAGGAAAACGGGGAACGGGTGTTCCGAGTCCGGGACAACGGGGCCGGCTTCGACATGCAGTACGCCGATAAGCTGTTCGGTGTGTTCCAGCGGCTGCACTCCGCAGCCGACTTCGAGGGCACCGGCGTCGGCCTCGCCACGGTCCGTCGCATTATCACCCGGCATGGCGGGCGGATCTGGGCCGAGGGAGTGGTCGATCAGGGAGCGACGTTCTATTTCACGCTGTGACGGGCGTGCGCCAGGCGCCTGGAGGCTGTCGTGAACGCGGGAAAGATCCTGCTCGTGGAAGACAACCCCGACGATGTTGCGCTGACAATCCGGGCGCTCAAGAGTCACAACATCACGAACGACGTGGTGGTGGCGCAGGACGGGGTCGAGGCCCTCGCGTACCTCCTCGGCCCAAAGGGCGGCGGTCACGTGGGCGAGCTCCCCGCCGTCGTTCTCCTCGACTTGAAGCTGCCCAAGGTCAACGGGCTGGAGGTGCTCCAGCGCATCCGGGCGGACAGTCGCACCCGGCTGCTGCCCGTGGTGATCCTGACGTCCTCCGCCGAGGAGCGGGACGTCATCGACGGCTACAGCCTCGGGGCCAACAGCTACGTGCGCAAGCCGGTGGACTTCATCGAATTCACCGAAGCGGCGAGGCAGCTCGGGCTCTACTGGCTGCTCATGAACCGCCCACCGCCGGCGCCCCAGAAGCGGTGACGGGCACCTCGATGCTGGCGTCGGTTGTCACAGTGGTGACGCTGCCGCACACAGACGCCGTCCCTCGTCCACGAGCTCCCGGGCCTCAGGCTCCGACGGCGCTTCGGCGATGAGCCGGATGATCGGCTCGGTGTTCGACGGTCGCACGTGGAGCCACCGATTCGGCCACGCGAGGCGCAACCCGTCCTGGGCGTGCACCTCGGCATCCGCGAACCGGCGCCGCAGCGCCGCATACACCGGCTCGAGCGCCGCGCCGCGCGGGACCTTGGCCTTCACGATGACGTAACGGGGCGCGCTCGCCACGAGCTGGCTCACACGCCGGCCCTCGCGGGCCAGCAACGTGAGGAGCAGTGCCGCCGCGACGGGCGCGTCGCGCCCCACGTGGAGCGCGGGATAGATCACCCCGCCATTCCCTTCCCCCCCGATCGCGGCCCCAAGTCGCACGATGGCGCGTGCGACGTGCGCTTCGCCGACCGGAGTCCGCACGACCTCGGCGCCGCAGTCGCGAGCGGCGTCTTCGACGACGAGGCTCGTGGAGAGGTTACATACGACGGACGGTCGGACAGTCGGACGGTCGGACGGTGAGCCCCTTCCCGGTGCAACGGTCCGACTGTCCGACCGTCCGACGCCCATTACGGCTCTCACGGCGAACGCGAGCGTATAGTCCTCCCCGATCGGCGCGCCCGTCTCGTCCACGATGGCGAGACGATCCACGTCCGGATCGACCGCGATGCCGACGTCGGCGCCGGATCGCCGCACCAAGCCCGCCAGCTCGCCGAGATTCTCCGGCACAGGCTCTGGCGCGCGGGGGAACCGGCCATCGGTCTCGAGGTTGATCCCCGTCACGCGGCACCCCAGGCGCTCGAGCAACGTGCGCATCGCGGGGCCGCCCGCTCCCCGCACGGCGTCGAGCGCCACCACGAACCCCCGCTTGCGAATCGCCTCGACGTCCACCGCGGCGAGCCTCAGGACGGCGGCAAGATGCCGCTCGATTGCTCCGTCATCCTTCTTTATCTCGCCGGCCTTCCCTCGCGCGCCCCCGCCCCCGCCCCCGTCCTTCGCCGCGAGCTCCTGCACCCTCTTCCCGTCGGGCCCGTCGAGAAAGATCCCATCGGGCCCGATGAACTTGAGGGCGTTCCACTCGATCGGGTTGTGGCTGGCGGTGATCGCGATGCCGCCCCCCGCCCCGTGATGCTCGACGGCGAGCTGTATCGTGGGTGTCGGGGCGAGGCCCACCCCGACCATGGCACATCCTGCGGCTCCGAGCCCCTCGGCCACCGCGCGCTCGAACGCCGGCCCGGATTCCCGCGCATCGCGTCCCACCACGACCAGTGGCCGGCGCGCCTTGGCCCACTCGCCGAAGGCGGCCGCAAAGCGCGCGACCACGTCCTCGGTCAGGTCCTTACCGACAATGCCGCGGACACCCGAGACCCCGACCATCAAGGTGTCGCTCATGCGGACAATCTAATCCGGGGGTGGAGCGACGCGGCGCAGCGCCTGGGGAATCGGGCTGGGAAGGTGGAGAGGTCGGACCTCGGGGTTGGAGACCGGCAGCGTCGCGTGGTCGGGGAAGGCAGCGAGGAAGGCCTCGACGGCGGGAGCATGGAACTGGCGCCCCTTGCCGTCTTCCAGCTCTTGGAGCGCCTTCCCCACGGACAGCGCGGGCCGGTACGGTCGGACGCTGGTCATCGCATCGAATGAATCGGCGACGGTCACCACGCACACCTCGAGCGGGATCTCGTCGCTCTTTAACCCGTCCGGAAACCCCTTGCCGTCGAGGCGTTCGTGGTGCGATCGGATGATGGCGAGCGCGGCGGGCGCCTCTCGCATGAGCGGTGCGAGGATGCGGGCCCCGATCGACGGGTGCTCCATGATGTGCCGGTACTCCGCCTCGGTGAGCTTTCCCGCCTTGTGCAGGACAGCCTCGCTCACCCCGATCTTCCCGATGTCGTGCAGCTCGGCGCCCAGCGCGATGGTGTCCAGCACCGGTTGCGGCAGGGCCATTGCCTGCCCGATGCGCGCGGAATAGTCGGCGACCCGCACCGAGTGGCCACGCGTGTAGGGGTCTTTCTCCTCGAGGAAGTGGACCAGCGCCTGCAGCCGCTCGAGCGACAGCTCCTCGATCCGGTGTGCCTGCTCCTGCACCCGGAGCTCCAGCGTGTGTCGATAGTCCTCGACCTCCATCTTGAGGCGCCGCTTGTCGAGCGCCTGCATGACCCGGGCGCGGACTTCATCAAGGTGGAAGGGCTTGGCGACGTAGTCGAGGGCGCCGAGCTGCAGACAGGCGACGGCGCTCTCGACTTCGGCCACGGCGGTCACCACGATCACGGCGGTATCGGGCCACCGCGCGACGATCTCCCGCAAGAGCGTCACGCCGTCCATCTGCGGCATCCGCAAGTCGGAGATCACGAGCGGCACTCGCTCCTGCTGCAGCAGCTCGAGGGCTTCGGTGCCGGACCCGGCTTCGATACAGGTGAATCCCTCGCCCTCGAGGAGCCGCACGAGGACGCGCCGGAGTCGCGGTTCGTCGTCCACCACCAGGCACTTGACGGCGTTCGGCTGGGGCATGTGCGCGTAACGTAAAGGTCGCTTGCTCGCCACGGAAGGCGCCCTTACGTTCCCGCCATGACTCAGGTGACCGCGGACGACCTCAAGACGCGCTTTGGAACTCGCGCCGTGCATGCCGGGCACAGCCCCGATCCGCTCGCGGGCGCGGTGATGACGCCTATCTATCAGACCTCGACCTACATCCAGGACGGCGTGGGTCGACACAAGGGTTACGAGTACGCGCGCACCCAAAACCCGACGCGTGAAGTGCTGGAGCGCAACGTCGCGGCGCTGGAAGGCGGGCGGCATGGCTTCGCGTTCGCCTCGGGGCTCGCCGCACTGGACGCAGCGCTGAAGCTCCTCTCGGCGGGCGACCACGTCGTCTCGGGCGAGAACGTCTACGGCGGCACGCATCGCCAGATGACGCATGTCTGGTCACGCCTCGGTCTCACCTTTTCGTTCGTGGACGCCACCGACCCCGCGAACATTGCGGCCGCCGTGACGCCGAAGACCCGGATGATCTACGCCGAGACGCCCACGAACCCGATGATGCAGCTGTGCGATCTCGCCGCCGCGGGCGAGACGGCGCGCGCCGCGAAGGCCCTCTTCGTCGTCGACAACACGTTCGCCACCCCGTGCTTCCAGCGCCCGCTCGAGCTGGGCGCCGACGTGATCCTCCATTCGACGACCAAGTACCTGAACGGCCACAGCGACATGATCGGCGGCATGCTGATCGCGAATCGGGATGACCTCGCCGAGCGGATCGGCTTTCTGCAAAACTCGGTGGGCGCGGTGCCGGGGCCGTTCGACTGCTGGCTGGCGCTGCGCGGCACCAAGACCCTGGCGCTCCGCATGCGGCAGCACGACGCCAGCGGCCGCCGCATCGCCGAATGGCTCACCAAGCACCCGAAGGTCGAACGGGTGTACTATCCCGGCTTGCCGTCGCACCCCCAGCACGACCTCGCCTGTCGTCAGATGAAGGGGTTCGGAGGCATGATCTCGATCGAGCTGGGGTCGGTCGAGCGGGCCAGGCGCTTCGCCGAGCGGACGCGCATTTTCGTCCTCGCGGAATCGCTGGGAGGCGTCGAGAGCCTCATCGGGCATCCCGCCTCGATGACGCATGCGAGCGTCCCGCCCGAGATGCGGCAGGCCATGGGGCTCACCGACAGTCTGGTCCGGCTCTCGGTGGGGATCGAGGACGTGGAGGACTTACTGGGAGATCTCGATCAGGCGCTGGCAGCGGCCGGGTGATGGCGCGCCGGCACGAAACACCACGAGGCGTTGGTCGTAGTACGGTAACACTTTGCAGGAGCACGTTATGACGGAATCCACGCTGCCAGCGGCACGTCCGCGCAAGATCCTCACTCAGATTGCCCCGGTGGCATGGGAGCACCCCGCGGACCGCGCGGCGCTGCAAACCCTCCGCTCGGTGCCCGGCTTCGATCAGGTCGTGAAGAAGATCGTTGGCTTCTTCGGTGAGCGCGGCATCCGTCTCCTGTTTCAGGCCAACGCAGTTCGGGTCGGACCGACGCAATTTCCCCGCATGAACGCCTTGTACACCGACGTCCTCACGTCGCTCGATTGGCCGGATCGCCCGGAGCTCTTCGTGTCGCAGACCCCGTTCGTCAATGCCGGCGCGTACGGCATGGACCGCCCGTTCATCGTGATCAATTCAGGCGCCCTCAACCTGCTCGACGATGACGAAATGCGCGTGCTGCTCGGCCACGAGCTGGGGCACGTGATGAGCGGCCACGCCTTGTACCACACGATCCTGGTGCTCATCGTGTTCGTCGGGATGAACTTCCTCCCGTTCCTCGCCGGCATCGTCCTCGCGCCCGTCGAGCTGGCCTTGCTCGAGTGGTACCGCAAGAGCGAGCTCTCGTCCGACCGGGCCGGCCTCCTGGCAGCCCAGGACGCGACAGCGTCGATGCGGATGTTCCTCAAGATGGCGGGAGGCGGCGACGTCAAGCAGATGGACCTGAACGCCTTCCTCCAGCAGGCCAAGGAGTACGAGGAGACGGGCGGGGCCATCGACCGGGTGTTCAAGATCCTGAACACCCTCCCGCAATCCCACCCGTTCAACACGCTGCGCGCCGCGGAGCTGCAACGATGGATCGAAGAGGGCCACTACGACCGCGTGCTCCGTGGCGAGTACACCCGCCGTGGGCCCGAAGCGGAGCAACGCCCCATCGACAAGGATATCGATGACGCGCGGGAGCACTATATGAAGGAGGCGAAGGCCGTCGTGGACGACGTGGTGGACACCGCCAAGCGGGCCGCGCAAGCCTTCTCGGAAGCCTTCAAGAAGAAGTGAGAGTTCTGGTCGTCGGCGCGGGCGGCCGCGAGCACGCGCTGTGCTGGGCGCTGAAGCGCGACACCCCCGACGCGACCGTGTTTGCCGCTCCCGGCAACCCCGGCACGGCGCAGCTGGGCACCAACCTCGCGATTCCGGCCACCGCCCAGGACGACCTGGTCCAGGCGGTACGCGACCACAAGATCGACTTCACCATCATCGGTCCCGAAGCGCCAATCGCCGCCGGCCTGGGCGACGCGCTGCGCCGCGCGGGTCGATCCGTCTTCGGACCCGACGCCGCCGCCGCGCGCATCGAATCGTCCAAGGTGTTCGCGAAGGATCTCATGCGGCGGGCCAAGATCCCGACGGCCCCAAGCCGGACGTTCACCACACTCGAGCCCGCGCTCGCCTTCATCGCCCGGCACGCCGAGCCGCTGGTCGTGAAGGCCTCGGGCCTGGCCGCCGGCAAGGGCGTCGTCGTGTGTGCCCGGCGCACCGAAGCCGCGCGCGCGGCGCGCGCGATGCTCGCCGGCGGCGCGTTTGGAGAGGCTGGTCGCGAGATCGTGGTCGAGGGCTTTCTGAAGGGCGAGGAGCTCTCGGTGCTGTGCCTGACGGACGGGGAGCGCCTGCTGGTCCTCCCGGCCGCGCAGGACCACAAGCGGCTGCGCGAGGGCGACACCGGACCGAACACTGGCGGCATGGGCGCCTACTGCCCCGTGACCACCGCGACGCCGGGGCTGCTCGAGCGAATCCGCCGGGAGGTGCTCGAGCCCGCGATTGCGGCGCTGGCGGAGCAGCGCACCCCGTTTCGAGGCGTCCTCTACGCGGGACTGATGCTCGCCTCCGACGGCACACTCTGGGTGCTCGAGTTCAATTGCCGCTTCGGGGATCCCGAGGCGCAAGCGTTGCTGCCGGTGCTGCCCGGGATGACGCGCCACCTCGTGGATATCGCGGCCGGCAGCTGGACGCCGGGCGAGCGGACCCTCGTGCCGACACGCGCCGCGGTGGCGACCGTGCTCGCCGCCCCCGGGTATCCCGACAAGCCAGAGCTGGGCGCGATCATCATCGTGCCGCGCGACCTCGAGCCCGGAACGCTCGTGTTCCACGCCGGCACCACGCGCGATGCGGACGGGACTCTGCGGGTGCACGGGGGGCGAGTGCTCACCGTCACCGGCCTGAGCGACACCGTGAGCGAAGCGGCGAAGCGCGCGACCGACGCCTGCGAGCTGATCACGTTCCCGGGGAAAACGTACCGACGCGACATCGCGTGGCGGGCGACCAGGGAGGAGCGTGCCGGAGCTGCCCGAGGTTGAGACGATCGTCCGGGATCTGGCCCCTCGGCTCGAGGGGTTTCGGATCGCGCGCGCCCGGCTCGCCAAGACAGACGTATTGCGCCGCGTCTCAAAGCCCCGCCTGCTCAGAACCCTGAAGGGGAACGCCTTCGAAGAGGTCACCCGCCGCGCCAAGCACGCGGTGTTCCGTCTGACGAGCGGTCACCGGCTCGTGGTGCAGCCGCGCATGACGGGGTCCCTGGTCGTGTACAACCGTCGCCCAACGAAAGACGAGACGAAGTACGCCGTCCTCACCTGCACGCTGGAAGACCGCCGTCTCTTCGTGTACCGCGACGTGCGACGCCTCGGGACCGTGTGGCTCCTGGACGACGCAGCCTGGGCAGCCTACACCGGCCGCATCGGCCCCGAGCCGTTGGACGAGACCTTTACACCGTTCGTGTTCGCCGAGCGGCTGGCGGGCACTCGGTCGGCGATCAAGAAGGCGATCATGGATCAGCGTCGGGTGGCCGGTGTCGGCAACATCTACGCCAATGAGGCCCTGTTCCAGGCCGGTATTGATCCGTCGAAGCCCACGAGTAAGCTGTCGCTGGAGGAGTTCGCCCGGCTGCACGCCGCGGTCACCGATGTGCTGCAACGCGCGGTGGACTCCTCGGGGACGACCGTTCGGGACTATCGCACCGGCGTGGGTGAGCCCGGTCGGTTCCAGTTCGAGCTGAAGGTCTACGGGCGGGGCGGCGAGCCGTGCGTGACGTGCGGGAGGAAGCTCGTCACGACCCACACGATCGATCTCAGGGCCACGACCTTCTGCCCGAATTGCCAGCGGTGAGCGGGCCGGGAGGCTTGACGGAATCTTGACCACAGCGCAGTAGCTAGAGAAGGCACTCAACCGCTAGGAGGCGCGCCGATGCGGGACCTTCCCAGCCGCGCCGTCGGGCTGGCGTTGCTCGCCAGTTGCACGGTGTATAACACGCCTAAAGTCAGCGAGCTCCCGCGACCCGCCACCACCGACTCCGTCGCGGTGGTATCGCCGGTCAAGGCGCATCTCCTCGATGGCTCGACCGTGGTGTATCGCACCGGCGTGCTGATCGTCCGCGATACGATCCGGAGCAGGGGTCCCAAGCCCGCGTATCGGTACAATCTGACGCTCGCCGACTCGACGCCGGTGGATGCGCTCCCGCTCGACAGCGTGGTCGGGATGGAGGCCTTCCGCAATTCCGTCAACGGCGGGGCCACGGCGGCTCTCACCGTCGCCGGCGTCGCAGGGACCGCGTTGGGTCTGGGGCTCGCCGCCATAGCAATCTTCGGCTCCTGCCCCACGTTCTACGCCGACACGGCGGGGGTCTCTCTGCTCGAGGCAGAGGGATTCTCGTACAGCATCGCGCCGCTCTTCGAGAGCCGCGACGTGGATCGCCTGCGGGCACACGCCGATCTGGTGGGTGATGTGCGGCTCGAAGTGCGGAACGAGGCGCTCGAGACCCACTACATCAACCAGGTGGGCTTAGTCGAAGTGCGCCATGCTGCTGACGAGCTGGTCGTGCCGGACGCCGGGGGGCGGCCACTCGCGCTCCGGCGCGTGGTCGCGCCGACATCGGCGCGCGATCGGGCCGGTCGCGACCTCCGGGCGACGCTGCTCGACTCGGATGGACGCGCCTTCAGCACGGACTCCGGCGTGGTTAACCGGGCAACAGCCACAGACCCGGACGACTTCATCGATCTCGAGTTCGCCCGCCCCACGGGTGTCGACACCGTGGCACTCCTGTTCCGGATGCGCAACAGCCTCCTCAACACCGTACTCCTATACGAGCTGATGCTCGCGGACCCCGGGGCGAAGAGCCTCGACTGGGTGGGACAAGAGCTCGAAGAGATCGGTCCGGCCGCCCGGCTGGGGCGCTGGTATGCCGGTCACATGGGCATCCGCGTCATGGTGCGGGACGGAGCGGGAACCGCATGGCGGGACGTGGGCCGCGTTCCCGACACGGGACCCATCGCCTGGAAGGACGTGGCCGTCCCCGTCCCCGTTCCGCCGGGAGACAGCCTGCAGATCCGGCTACGATTCGTCGCCGACGACTGGCGGATCGACCGCATCCAGCTCGCGCTCAGCGCGCGTCGCGCGCCGGCCCGCACGTTCGCGCCGGCGGAAGTGCTCGGGGCCGACGGCTTCCCGGACACGGCGGCACGCGCGAGCCTCGACGCACCGGATCAACGGTATCTCGTGACGTCGCCGGGGCAGCGGTTCGGAGTGCGATTCGCCGTCGGCCCGGACCCAGCGGATAGCGCACGCACGTTTCTGCTCATTTCGCAGGGCTATTACGTCGAATGGCTCAGGGCCGCGTGGATGCGCGGACGGCACCAGCCGAGCACGTTCGAGCCGTCGGACCAGGCTCTGGTGGAGGCACTCCGCCGCTGGCACGTGGAGCGCGCGGACTACGAGCGGCGCTTTGCCGAGAGCAGGATTCCGGTGAGGTGACCATGCGCCGCGTCGGGACGAGTCTCGCCACGCTCGCGTTCGCCGCCTGCCATTTCGGGCCCCGCGTGTCATCCTTTGCACCGGCCGTGGATCCTGAGGGCGTTTCGGTCGAAATCGTGAGTCACGGCGCGCCGTTTCAAGCCGAGCTCCTGGCAGTCAGCGACACCGGGCTCCTGGTGCTCCGAAACCGGACCGTCGTGTTCGTCCGGTACGCCATCATTCGCGAAGCGACGTTCGAGCACGTTTCGGATGCGGTTGGGCAGGAGGTGGCGCCGGACCCGGCGACCCGTGAACGGCTACGCTTGATCAGCCGCTTCCCGCAGGGCATGTCCGCCGAGCGGCTACGCCTGTTGCTCGTGGGATATGGCCAGAAGGCGGTGGACGTGCTCGCGCCATGACGCTGCGGGTCGCCGGTCTCGCATGGTCGCTGACGCTCGCCGCCGCGAGCGCGACGTGGGCCGCGCAAACAGACCCCGGAACGACGGCGTTCCTGGACCGCGCACGCGCTGCGACGGAAAAGTACCGCGATCAACGCGCCGCCATCGCCGACGGATACCGCGCCATCGGACCCGAGGCACCCGCGATGGGACAGCACTGGCTCCACCCGGGCCTGCTCGTCGCGGCCCGGTTCGACGTCGAGCACCCTCCGATCCTCGAATACGTCACCGCGCAGGGGCGGCCCCTGCTTGCCGGGGTCGGCTACGCGCTTCCACTGGGGCCCGGGGAACTCCCGCCGGAATCGCCCGCCGGTCGAGCCGCCTGGCACTCGCACGCGGGCGGCGTGGAGGAGGAGAGCGTGAGGCTCAGCCACGATGAGATCCGGGAGCATCACGCAGAGCGCATCGCGGTCCTGCACGCCTGGGTTCGCGTGGAAAACCCCGCGGGGCCGTTCGCACCCCTCAACTGGGCCTTGCCGTTCGTGCGCGCTGGCCTGGAACCGAGCGCCGCGTCACCACCGGAGGGGTGCGCCAAGGCGCTGTCGCTCGCCGATGGAGGCGCCGCGTTCTGGGAGGCGGCACTCGCCCGGGCGTTCGACGCGGATTCGGACGACCTTCGCGCCGTGCATCGCGTCTTGACGGCTTACGCTGATACCGTCCAGGCGTGGCGCGCACACCGGGCCATCAGTCCACGTTTGAGCGGTGGCGAGGCGGTGTGGCTCGACGTTTTGTGGGGACGCCTGCGCACCACCTTGCTTGGCGGTCTCGGCGCGGCTGCGCGCGAGCGCGCCTCGAGCCTCACCGGGTTGTAGGGCGCCTCACAGCTGTACCACGCGTGCCCGCGGTGGGATTCCCGCCTCGAGCTCCACGATCCCCACGCTCGGCGGAATCCCGAAGCGCGGATGCCCGGCGCCTCCGGGATTCATCACGGTGACCGTCCGGTCCACGAGCTCGAGGAGCGGCTTATGGGTGTGCCCGTACACGATGATTTCCGCTTTGGGGAAGGCTTCGTGCAGGACGGCGGGAGTCGCGTGTTCGAACTGGTCGCCGTGGGTCACCACCACCGCGAATCCATCGAGCTCGAGCTCGGCCACCTGCGGCAGTCGCGCGCGGAGCTCGGGGCCGTCCGTATTTCCGTACACCGCCGTCACCGGCGCAATCGCTTGGAGAGCGATCAGGAGCTCGGGCTTCCCGACGTCACCCCCGTGGAGGATGTGGTCCACGGCGCGGAACACCTCGAATACCTCCGGCCGCAGCAAACCGTGTGTGTCGGACAGCACACCGAGGCGCATGCTCGCTCAACCCTCCTGCCAGCGCTTGACCAGCGCGACCTCGATGCCGAGATGATCGAGCACGCGTTGCACCACGAAGTCCACGAGGTCGCGCACCTGTGTCGGCTTGTGATAGAACCCGGGGGCGGCTGGGAGGACGATGGCGCCGGCTTCCGTGACGAGTGTGAGGTTTCGGAGGTGCACGAGCGAGAGCGGCGCCTCGCGCGGCACGAGCACAAGCGCGCGGCGCTCCTTGAGCACGACGTCGGCCGCGCGCTCGATCAGGCTGCGGCTCGTCCCGTGCGCAATCGCGGCGACGGTTCCCATGGAGCACGGACAAATCACCATCCCCGCGCTCTTCGCCGAACCCGAAGCGGGCTCGGCGCCGCGATCCTTGTCGTCAAACACGCGCACGCTTCCCCAGTCCCCACCGGTGGCCTTTTTCAGCTCGCGGTCGTCCTTGATGCCGCATTCCTCCGTGAGCAGCCGCCAACCGTGACTCGAGATCATCAGCCAGGTCGGGACCTGGTGCGTCGCCAGGACCTCGAGCAGGCGCACGCCGTACGGCGCCCCGGAGGCACCAGTGATGGCGAGGATGACCGGAAGCTTGGTCATCGTCCGCGTCTGTTCGGAGTGGGAGAACGCTTGGGGTGCGCCGGCGGGCGGGGGGGAGAAACCCGGTGAGAGGCCGGGGAAGGGGGAAGGGTCCGCCTGTTTCCCTTCCCCGGCTTCTCACCCTTCCCCGGCCTCATACCGGCCTCACAGTACCCGATCCACGAGGGCGCCGAGGAACACGACGATACTGACAATCCCATTGGCGGTAAAGAATGCCGCGTTGAGTCGCGACAAGTCCCCCGGTCGGACCAGCTGGTGCTCCCATGCGATCAGACCGGCGCCCACGGCCACGCCGCCGTAATACGCGGCGCCGAGGCCAGCCCCGATACCGAATGCGACCAGCGCGATGAGCGCGAGCCCGTGAAGCACCTTGGCGACGAGGATGGCTCGGGCCTGCCCGAGGCGCACCACGAGCGACTGGAGCCCCTCCGCATGATCGAAGGCTTCGTCGGGGAGCGCGTAGAACACGTCGAACCCGCCGACCCAGAACGTCACGGCCAGCGCCCCAACGGGTAGCAGCCACCAGGGCTCGCTCCAACGCCCGGTCACCGCGAGATACCCGGCGGGGGTGGCGATCCCATCGGCGAGCCCGAGCCACAAGTGCGACCAGGCGGTGAACCGCTTCGTGTAGCTGTAAGCCGAAATGAACATCAGGGCGACCGGTGCCAGGGCGAAGCACAGGGGATTCAGCGCCCACGCGGTACCGAGGAACAGCGCCGCCGCCAGCGCGACGGCGACCCAAGCCTGGGTGAGCGTGAGGCGCCCGGTGGGGAGCTCACGCGCTTTGGTGCGCGGGTTGCGCGCATCCAGCGCGCGATCGGCGATGCGGTTGAAGCCCAGCGCCACGAACCGTGCGCAGGTGAAGGCGAGAATGACGAGGCCGAGCGTCCGCCACGTGAGGGCTGTCTCGCGCGAGGCGACCACGAGGCCGAGCAGCGCGAAGGGCAGCGCGAAAACGGTGTGAGGCAGCTTGACGAAGTTCGCGTAACGCACAAACACGCTTTCGCCAGCGAAGGTCTGGCCCTCAGAGCTCAATCCCCAGCTCCTTCCACATGGCGTCGATTTTTCGCTTCGTCTCCGCATCCATGACGATCTTGTTCGGCCACTCGCGTGTGAAGCCTTCCTCCTTCCACTTGCGCGTCGCGTCGATGCCCATCTTCGATCCAAACGTGAAGCCACGGCTCGAGTGGTCGAGCACGTCGATCGGACCCATGGTGAATCGGACGTCGCGCTCGGGATCAATGTGATTCAACGCTACCCACCACGCCTCCTGCGGGTCCTGCACGTTCACGTCCTTGTCGAAGACCACGATCACCTTGGCAAGCGACATGAGGCCCTGCCCCCACAGCCCGTTCATGACCTTATAGGCCTGCCCGGGATACTGCTTCTCAATGCTGACGAACACGAGGTTGTGGAAGATCCCCGCGGCCGGCATGTGCAGGTCCACGATCTCAGGGATGGTCAGCTTGAGGAGAGGGAGGAAGATGCGCTCCGTGGCGTGGCCGAGCCAGTAATCCTCCATCGGAGGTCGACCGACGATCGTATGCGGCCAGATCGGCTCAACGCGCATCGTCACCGCCGTCACGTGCACCTTGGGGTAGTAGTCGGCGAGCGAGTAAAACCCGGTGTGGTCGCCGAACGGCCCTTCGAGCACGAGCTCCTCGCCCGGGTCGATGTAGCCCTCCAGGACAATTTCCGCTTCGGCTGGGACCTCGAGATCGGAGGTGACCGCCTTCGTGAGCCGCACCGGCTCCTTTCGCAGGAACCCCGCGAACAGGAACTCGTCGATCGTGGGTGGCAGCGGCGCGGACGCGGCGTACACGGACGCGGGATCGCCGCCGAGCGCGATCGCCACCGGCATCCGCTCCCCTCGCTCCGCCATCGCCCGCCAGTGCGCCGCCCCGACCTTGTGCCGCTGCCAGTGCATCGCCAGCTCGTCCCGGCCGATCACCTGGATGCGGTACATGCCCACGTTGCGCACGCCGGTCGTGGGATCCCGCGTAATCACACCGGGCAGCGTGATGTACGGCCCGCCGTCTTCCGGCCAGCACACCGGCACCGGAAATTGCGCCAGGTCGACGTCCTGCCCTCGGACCACGGTCTCCTGGCAGGGCGGTCGGCCGCCGACCGTCCTGGGGGGGAACTTCCCCATCTCGGCGAGCTGCGGCAGCATGGCGAGCTTGCCGAGCAGCGTGTCCGGAACCTTCAGGTTGAGCAGCCTGGCGATCCGCTCGCCCACTTCGTCGAGGCATTCGACACCGAGCGCCAGGGCCATCCGCTTCTCAGAGCCGAACAGATTCACGGCCACGGGATGACGCGCCGGCGTTCCGGACGGGAGCGTGGGACGCGTGAAGAGCAGCGCGGGTCCGCCCCCGGACGACTTCATGCACCGGTCCGCGATTTCGGTCATCTCCTTATCCACCGCCACCGGGTGCGCCACGCGCGCCAGCTCGCCCCGGGCCTCGATGGCGCCGAGGAAGTCGCGCAGGTTATCGAGTGGCATGATGGACGGCGCAGATCCCGCCGGTGAGGAGCTCGTAGCCTACGCTCGAGAATCCAGCGCGCTCCAAGCGAGCCGCCAGCGCGTCGGGAGCGGGGAAGTCGAGCACCGACTCTGGCAAGTAGGTATAGGCATCCCTATGTTTCGACACCGCGCGACCGATCGCCGGGAGCACGCGTCGAAAGTAGAACAGGTATAGCGCGCGCAGCGGCGCGAAGCGCGGCGTCGTGAACTCGAGCACCACAAAGCGGGCGCCGGGCCGGAGCACCCGATACGCTTCCTCGAGCCCGGCGTCCAGATCCGCGAGATTCCGCACCCCGAACGCGACCATCGCGCCGTCGAACCGGGCGTCGCCAAACGGGAGCGCGAGCGCGTCGGCGCCGACGGGACGGGTGCGCGCGGCCTTGCCCCTCCCCCGCGCCAGCATGGGAAGCACGAAATCCGCCGCGATCACGCGGCCCGAGAATGCCGGCTCACGGGCGAGGGTCGCCGCGAGATCGAGCGTCCCGGCGCAGAGATCGAGGTAGAGGCCGTCGGGTCGCCGCTCCCAGTCGAGTCGCCGCACCGCGGCGCGCCGCCAGGAGCGATCCACATTGAGGCTCAAGAGATGGTTCAGGAAGTCGTAGCGCGGCGCGATCGCGGTGAACATACGACGCACGTACGACCGCTTCGCATCGCCACCCGCGTGCTCGGCCATGTCGAGCGCAGGAGACGGGGGAGGGGTCATAGGCGCGAAAGATAGGCCGGGCAACCTGACCGGCGCCAGCGACCAGGAGGTCGTGGCGTTGGCCAAACAGGGCCACGAAGCGGCGTTCCGCGAGCTGGTGCGGCGGTACGAGCGGCCGGTCTTCTCCCTGCTCTATCGCATGGTGCGGGACCGCGGGCTGGCGGAGGACCTCGCGCAGGAAACGTTCATCAAGGTCCTGAACGCGATCGGGTCATACAATCCGCAGTTCAAGTTCTCGTCGTGGATCTTCAAGATCGCGAACAACGCGGCGATCGATCACCTCCGCAGACGCGAGCTCGACACCCTGTCCCTGGACGGCTCGCCCCACGCCACCACGCCCGACGAAATGAGTGCGACGGCGTTGCAGCTCGGCGATCGCGGAGAAACGCCCCTGCAGGAGCTCGAGGCCCGCGAGCTCGGCGGTGCCATCGAGCATGCCATCGCCCGGCTCCGGCCCGAGTACCGAGCGTGCATCTTGTTACGGCACGTCGAGGGCCACAGCTACGAAGACATCGCCCGAATGCTCGACCTGCCGCTCGGCACGGTGAAAACCTATATCCATCGGGCCCGCAACGAATTGCGCGGCTACCTCGAGGATCGCAAGGCATGAAACCGGCGCGCCGACCCACGCGTAAGGCTGGACCAAGATGAGCTCCACCCCTGACCTCCGACACCTGACCCCGGACGAAATCGAGCTGTGGGCTCAGGGCCTGCTGCCCGCCGGGCGCGACGTACACGTCGGCGAGTGCGCCGAGTGCCGTGCGACCGCTGAGCGGGAGCGCAAGCTGCTGCGCGAGCTGGCGCAGCTCACTCGATTCGCGCCGGAGTTCGGGTTCGTCGAGCGGGTGATGGCCAAGGTAAAGATCCCGGCCCCGTCAGGCCCGCACCTCCGCCCCGACACCGACGCCTAACAACCTCGCGGCGCTGCCGTCGCGCACCGCGATCTCTACCGTTCCGCCGCTGCCGACAAAGGCGAGCAACGCCCCCCGCCCCACGTCTCCGAAGGTCCTCGACAGCGTTCCGATTTCCGTACCCTCGACGCGGATCCGCACACCGGGCTCGACCGCCTCCCCCGGAATGTTTGAAATGAGGGTGCCGAAGCGGTCGACGTAGATGACTTCGCCGATCACGACGGTTCCCTCGTGATGTGGAGCGGGGAGCGGGGAGCGGTAGACATCGGTGACGGGCTGGCCCACATGCGACAAGGATGCCCCGAGCGCGAGCTGGCCCGCCACGGGCGCGAACACATCCCGTCCCTGGAAGGTCGGAGCGGCGCCCCTTGGGATCGGAAGCGCGACGAAATGCGCGTCCAGGGGCAGGAACGAGAGCAGGCCGTTGTCCGGGGCCACGAAAAAGTGCCCCCCGAGGGAAGCGGCGAGTACCCGGCGGGCCGTGCCGACCCCCGGGTCCACGATGGCGAGGTGCACGCTGCCCTGGGGGAAGCGATGCCACACGCGCGACAAGACGTATTGCGCGGCAGGCACGTCACCCGGGGATACCTCGTGCGTGATATCCACCAAGACGACGCCGTGGACTTGCGACAGGAGCACACCCTTCACCTCCGCCACGTAGCTGTCGGCGCTGCCGAAGTCGGTGAGGAGCGTAATCAGCGTCGCCACTAGACCGTGGCGCGGCGCCAGCTGCCGCGGAGCCAGAAGAGCGTCATGGCGACCCCACGCGCGACCGCGGTGGCCGAGAGCGCGAGCCAGATGCCAAGCACGCCGAACGTCCCGGACCACCACGCGGCCAGGGGCACGCGGAGCAGCGTGAGCGTGGTGCTCGCGATCTGCGGCCACAGCGTGTAGCCAGCGCCCGCGAGCGCCCCTTCGAGAATAATCTCGAACGTCTGGCCGATCTGGGCGAACGCGATCACCCGGAGGTAGAGGCTGCCATCCGCGATCACTGCGGGATCCGGCGTGAACAGAGCCACCAGCGTGCGAGGAATGGTCAGGAATGCCGCGGCGGTCGTGATCGTGACCGCGAGACAATAGCCGACCGTCATCCGCACCGCCTGGCGGGCGCGCGCTTCCTGACCGGCACCGAGATTCTGCCCCACGAGAGCGGAGGCGGACAGGGCGAAGCCCGAGATCGCGATGAAGCCGAGCCCTTCGACCTTGTGTCCCACGCCGAGCGCGGCGATCGCGGCCGTGCCGAAGCGAGAGGTGTACCGCGTGAGCCACATGTAGACAGTGGAAAGCAGCACGCCGGCGAGGGAGAGGGGCGCTCCGACGCGGGCCACCGTGGGGACCGCACGCCATTCCGGCCTGTCCAGGCGGAGGAGCCCGCGCTTCCACGCGATGCCGATCCCGATGAGGAATCCTCCGCCCCGCACCATCACCGAAGCCACGGCCGCCCCTTCCACGCCAAGCCGTGGGAACGGGCCCAGTCCCGCGATGAGCAGCGGATCGAGCCCGACGGACAGCGGCACCGACGCCATGAGCAAGAGGAACGGAGTGCGCGTGTCGCCCGAGGCGCGAAACGTGGCCTCGATCGCGAAGAACCCGAACACGAGCGGTCCTCCGAGCAGCCAGGTCCGCAGGTAGCGGTGCCCGAGCGCGGCGACATCGGGCGGCACCGTCATGAGCCGGAACAGGTCGTCGGTGAGGACAAACCCGATCAAGGCGACCACCGAGCCCGCAGCCAGCGCATACAGCACCGCCGCCGCCGCCGCCCGCGCAGCCACGTCCGGCCGCCCTTCGCCGTGGCGGCGGGCGGCGACCGCGATAAGCCCCACTTCCACCATCTCGCCGAGCGACAGCAGCACCCAGACGTAGAACCCGGCGGTCGATACGGCCGCGAGCGCCGCCGGGCCGATGAGGTGCCCGACCCAGATGGCGTCGATGAGATTGAAGCAGAAATGGCACGCCATCATGGCGACGGCGGGCGCGGCGAGTTTCAGGATGACGGGCCGGAGCGGCCCTACGGTGAGCGAACCGGGCGCGCCGGCAACGCTGGTCATGGCGCCGGAAGCTACCGGGGCGCCGGGCCGGGGGTCAACGAGCGGGGTGCGTGGAGTTGCGCTGTCGCGCCTTGTTCTCGTACAGCGAGCGGTCGGCGGCGTTCATCAGCGCCTCGAGCGTGGCGCCGTCGCCTGGGTGGACGGCCACGCCGATGCTGATAGTCAGGGGCGGCTTCTCACCGTCCCGCGCCACGCGCTCGGCCTCGCGCCGGGCCAGGTGCCACGCCGCCGCTCGTCCGTCTCGGGCAAGACCAGCGCGAACTCGTCGCCGCCGAACCGCGCCGCGGTGTCGATGCCGCGGCAGGAGCCGAGCAACGTCTCCGCCACGCGCCGTAGCGCCATGCTCCCCACGAGGTGGCCGTACCGGTCGTTGATTTTCTTCAGGCCGTCCAGATCCAGGAGGACCACCGCGAACGGCCGTCGGTACGGGAAGAGCGCTGGATCTCGGCGTCGAGCGCCTGGGTGAGGTAACGGTAGTTGGCGAGCCCGGTGAGCGGATCGCTGACGGCGAGTCGCCACAGCCGGTCTTCCGCTTCCCTGCGCTCTCCGACCACCG
>CAYXIK010000042.1:0-2359 GCA_964465315.1 uncultured Gemmatimonadaceae bacterium
CCCTCCGTCCTATTGCAGCGCAACAAGGTCGCGCCTCTTCTCCTTCGCGGGATAGGCTGACGGAGAGCCGCAAGCATCGCGGGGCCCATCGAACGGAGGAGTCCATGACGCTTCGCACAGCCACCTTCGTCTGCGTCGTCTCGCTCGCCGCCCATTCGGCGCCTTCGCAATCCGCGCCCAAGGCCAGGACCACGCAGGGAGCGAGGCAGCCTTCGGCACAGGATGCCAGCACACTGCTCTCGCTGATGCAGATCTTCTTCTCGGAACCGATCTTGAAAGCGAGAAGGTTCTGGAGGACGGAGCTCAGCGAGGGCATGAGCCTGAGCGACTTCGAAGCCCGTTTCCCGAGAGGAAGCGAGGGCTACGAGCATTTCATCAACTTGGCGAGCTTCTGGGAGACTGTCGGCTCACTCATGCAGAAAGGCCTGGTGAACGAGGATCTCGCCTTCGATACCTTTCTCGATGCACCGCCCTGGAACAAGGCAGCCAGGATTTTCCAGGAGCGGCGAGAGCGGGACAAGGAACCGCTCGAGGGCGTGAACTTCGAATGGATCGCAGGGCGCGCGGCAGCATGGGTCGCGAGGCATGAACGCGAGCTGCAGCAACGAAAAAAGCCTTGAGCAGCTGCGCAGCTCGCTCTAGGCATCGCCGCGGTCGTGGAGAATGGCCTGAACGTCGACGACCGGCGTGCCGTCGATCGCCTCGATCGGTCCGATCCGCAACCGGAGCCCCGAGATCTCGCGCACCGTCACGCGATGGAGCCCCAAGGGGTTCGGTCGATGCGGAGACCGCGTGGCGAACACGCCGGCCAGCGGGTTCGCGGGATCGCCGCGCGGATGCACTTCGAGCACGTCGCGATCCGCACGATGAAGCCAGGTGACGACGATGACCTCGTCGCCCGCGGCAATCCCGGATAGCCCTCGCGCAAACGCTGGGCGCAGCTCGAGCCAGGCAACCGGCGCGCCCTCCGCGCCCTGCCGCGGCGCCTCCTCCGGCGCTCGAAGCGTCGATCGGATCTGTCCGATCGCCTGAAGCTAGAATTCTTCTTCGATCACATTTCCCTCTAGGCTACGGACGGCCTGCTTGGCCAGTGGCATCTGGATCTTGCCGCCTTCAGCGAGATCGTTGAAGATCCTGGTAAGCCGGTCACGGTCCTCGACGACGGAAGAGGCAAGCTACGCAAGCAAAGGAGGCAACGACATGTGCTGCTTTTCCTCGGCCGTAGAGGTCGTGTCCGATACGAGCATTTTTGCCCGTAGGGACAACGGGCGCCAATTCCTCGTGTACGGCATGACGTACGCCGCCCCCGCGGAGCTGGCCATGGTCTTGCCGCTCCCGGTTCCGCCCCGATCAAGAGAGGACGCCGTTCGATTCATCAACCTCGAGGGCTACCCGACGCTGTTCGACGACATGGCCGCGGGCTTTCCACAGCTCAAAACGCGTTCCGGGCTCTTCACGATGGGCGGAGCCGAGGCTCCCAAGCTCCGCGTGCACGACGTCGGCGATTTCGAGGCCTCGTTTGTCCCGTCTCTCGACGCGTTCGACCGGCTGGACGAGCGGTTTCGCATTCCGCGTCACATCTGGGCGCAGATCCCAGCGTATTCGGACTACGGCTTCGCGGTCTTCAAGCTGAAGCAGAGCCGAGGCACGTCATACCGCGTTCACCCGATGGCGCTCGAGTTTCCTCAGCGACACCCCACCGGCTTGTACTTCCCGACGGTGCACATTCACGATCGAGCCTTCCACTCGGCCGCGGAGTTCGACCACACGCTCTACTACCAGGCCGCCCGACGGGTCCACGACGACTGGGGCCACTGGGAGGAGTCCTCGTCACCGATGTCAGCCATCGTGGACGTCACGCGCACCGAGGGTATCGTGGATCCAAACCAGCGTTGCTGGCGCATTCGCCTCAAGGGACGATTGGAGAACAAGGATTCGTGGGTAGGGAGCGGCTCCCTGCTTCCGCGCGCCGCTTGAAGTCCGCTTGAGACGCTAGGGTCACCTACATCGCAGGAGGTGACTTATGAACCCACTATTCAGCTGCGCGAGTCCGACGTCATCACGTTCCGTAACTACAGCTGGCCGGAGTACTCAAGAGCGAAGTGGCGTGGCTGAAAACGTACCACCGATCGGTGATCTGCACAGAATTCATGGCGCGCGCCGTCGGAAGCACGTTTGACGGCGTGCTCCCGATCGCGAAGGAAGAAAAGATCGGAGTCATCAATTGGGGTTTCGTGGCCGGGAAGACGCAGACGTACCTGCTGTGGGACTCGTGGCAGCACCCATACATCCATGACCAGCCACCCGTGTGGTTTCACGACGTGCTGCGTCCCGACGGCACGCCCTATCGAGCGGCGGA
>CAYXIK010000042.1:2459-21795 GCA_964465315.1 uncultured Gemmatimonadaceae bacterium
TGCGCGAGGAAGACCGCTTGGGAGGCTGCCGTAAAGTGGCTGACGAGCGCGTCGAACCGCACCCGGAGCCGCGGGGCAACGCGATAGCCGGTCGACGCCTGCGTGGCGAATCCCGAGCTCAAACTTTGTGACGGCAGCGCGGGGCCTTGCGCGACGTTCGTCCCGCCGGCAAACGCGACGAACCGTTGCGCGCGAGCCACAGACGAGAGCAGGAGTAGCGTTAGGCAGGGGACGATCAATGTGAGCCGACCGAAACGCATCATGACAGGAACTCCGACGCGGATGTTCCCCTACAATCCCCCGCGCGCACGAGCGCAACCAGGGGAAGCCCCGCGTTCCCCCCACCCCCCCTCCGTCGCATCTCCCCCCCGTGCCGCAAAAAACGCCCTAGCGGATTCGCGTTCCAGGATGAAGAATTGAAGCATGCGGACCGTTACCGCGCTCGTCGTTCTCGTCGCGTCCGCCACCCTCGCATCCGGGCAGCATGCCGTGGATACGATGATGACGGCCCAGGGCTTTCTCCAGCAAGACGACCAAGCAGGGTGGACCATCGTCGTGCCGCTCCCCGTGCGGGCGTTCGGCGCGCGGACCTACGTCGTGCCGGTGGTGGGAAAACCGGAGCGCTGGAGCAAGTTCGTCAACCACTACATCGAGGCCACTGGCCGCGTCACGCATATTCCCGAGCGCGGTAATCCGCCGATCGGGATGGAGATCGAACAGGCGAGGGACGTCGAGCCACCCGGTACCGGTCATGCCACGTTGGACCGCGGCATGACGTTGCATGCGGACGTCTCCCTGTCCGTGATCCCGAACCGGTTCAGCTGGCACGACGCGAACGGCAACGAGACCGGCGTAAACCCGATTGTGCTGTACTCGATCCTCAATCGACGCGACGCGCCGATCTACTTCGTCCTGCCGAACAACGATTTCCTCTGCATCACGGTCAAGACCGTCAAGGACAACGTCAAGACCTGGGACTCGACCACGCAGGTCCCGAGCCCCGACGCCCGGCGCTTCGCTGTCCAACGCGCCGGCATCTTCCGCGATCAGATCCACCTGCCCCGGGATGCCGCGCCGCGGCCGGGTCGCTACGTCGCGGTCGTGGGCATCTGTGCCATTGACGACTACGACGTCAGGGCGGAGTTCGAGATCCAGTAGCCTCGAGCGACGCCCGCGCATTCCGAAAGACTTCGTACCACATCGCACGGGTGAGCTTGCCCGTGTTCGTGTTCTGGCGGCTCGGGTGGTACGAGGCGATGACGATCGTGCCATCCGGGAGCTCGGTCGCGGCGGCGTGACCAAACGGGGGTCGACCCCGGGGCGCGAGCCGATCCCACCACCCCGTCGCTTTGAGCCAGCTCTCGTGCGCGATGCGGCCGAGCGTGACCACGGCGCGGACGCGGGAAAGCAGCCGGACCTCGGCAGTCAGGAACCGCCGGCAGCGCTCGAGCTCGACCGTGCTGGGCTTGTTCCCGGGCGGCGCGCACCGCGCCGCCGCCGTGACGTAGCAATCGATCAGGGTGAGGCCGTCGTCGCGCGAGAGCGATTCCGGCCGGCTCGCGAACCCGAAGCGGTACAGCGCCTCGTAGAGCCAGCGCCCGCTCGAATCACCCGTGAACACGCGACCGGTGCGGTTGCCCCCGTGCGCCGCGGGCGCGAGCCCCACGATCAGGAGCCGCGCACGCGGATCTCCAAAGCCCGGGACGGGCCTTCCCCAATACGTCCAATCCGCGAATTCGGGTTTTTTTTCACGCGCGATACGACGACAGTAGGATCGGAGTCGGGGACAGCGATCGCACGAGATGATCGAGCGATTGACTGCGGAGAGCGAGGAGAACGTCACCCCTGAAGGGTAATGCTTCTCCGATCCCAGGCTTCAGCCTGGGTTACCGTTACGGGAAACGGATCGGGAGGCCGTTCCGCACGCTGCCGGCGACGGTGAACGCTTGCACGGCGATCGCGGCACCAAGCAGCCACGGCCGGACTTTCGGGGGGAGAGCGGCGGCAGCGCCCAGCACGCTCAGGCCGGCGATGGCGGTGTAGGTGTTCACCTGACCAACGCTCGGGCGCTCGCCGAGCAGCGGATTCGCCTCGCGGAAGCCCGACCAACCGCGCCGCGCCAAGCCGCGAGTCTGTCCCGCGTC
Organism: uncultured Gemmatimonadaceae bacterium; assembly: GCA_964465315.1. GTDB lineage: Bacteria > Gemmatimonadota > Gemmatimonadetes > Gemmatimonadales > GWC2-71-9 > AG41. The sequence continues at coordinate 4,604 of CAYXIK010000042.1, forward strand.
CATCAGCAGAGTCACCACGAACGCGCCCGCGAGCGCGGTGTGCGTCTGGTTCCAGGAGACACGCCCCGGGAGCCCGGTGATGGCCGACGTGCTCAACGCCAACCGCGCGGGCTGCGTGACCGCGACCATGCGCAGGGCGCTTTTATCCACCCGAAGCGTGGTAGTGCCTTGGCCCGCGACTGAAAGGGACGAGAGGAACGGGTTCGGCAGCCGGTCGACGTGCGACGTCCCCCCGAAGCTGAAGCTCTTCAGGGCCTCTTGGGCTGCAGCCGGTGTGGACAATCCAGCCAGTCCGGCCGCAATCAGGAGCATCGCTGTCCGCGTCATGGCCCGCCGCAGGGGCAAGGCCGGTGCCATGTGTGAGGGGCGAAGCGCCAAGGCGCAGCGTGACACGCGTCACGGGCATTCCGCCATGTGTGAGGGCGTATCGCATGGAGGCTGTTTTTGTGGTCGGCGAGCGACAGGTTTGCGGCGTAAGTGAGCAGATTTGTGCTCGGCCGCGCTTACTGACGTGTCGTTACAGAGTCCGGCGCTCCACTCCTCTGCGCCGATCTGCCACCTTGCGCCGACGTTCGGGGAGCACGTGGGCGCTTCGCTGTCGGCGATCCACACATTTACGGCGCGAGGCATGGTGGCGACGTTCGCCGCCGCGGCGGTCGGGAAACCACGCGATGACAGGCACTAAGGGGAGATACGCTCGCCGCAGGGCGGCGGTTGGAGGGTGTTCCGTTCTGCACCACCAGCTTGGATCTCTGACGCACCGCATTGTCTTGCAGCATTTTCGCGCTGTTCTTGGGATCGACCAGCCGAGTTAGGCCGCGAGGTCGCAATCCAATACTCGTTCGGCGGCACGCAACTGGGCGCTGCGCGAAAGCGATCACATGGATTCCTTAGCCCTCTTTGGTGTGAGTGTCGCATTCAGTTTCGCTGCCTGGGGTGTGGTGTCTGCTCGCTACGTCTGGCCCAAGCTCCGGATACTTCCGAGGGAACAGGCGCTCGGTCCCCTGCTCACGCTCCACGCGTTTCGCTTTGTTGGTCTCGCATTCCTCGTGCCTGGCGTGGTCGGAGCGAACCTGCCGGCGGCCTTCGCCCGTCCGACGGCGTATGGCGATCTCATCGCCGCGACTCTCGCGCTCCTTGCGCTGGCTGGGCTGCGAACCACTTGGGGGACTGCGGCCGTGTGGCTGTTCAACCTGTGGGGCACTATGGACTTGCTATTCGCGTTCTACAACGGCTTGGTCGGGGTCGAGCTGCAGCCAGGGTCGCTTGGTGCCGCGTTCTTCATTCCTACGGCAATCGTCCCGCTGCTTTTCTTGACCCACGTGATGATCTTCAGACTTCTGCTGCGGTCTCGGGGCACCTCTGTTTGACAGTGGCGTCATGAACCGCCTTCGTCTCGCCCGACCCACCGACGTTCCGTATCTCGAAGCCCTGATTGCCCGATCTGCGCGTGGGCTCAGTGTGGGGTATTATACGCCCGTTCAGACCGAGGCAGCCGTCAGGTATGTGTTCGGCGTCGATAGCCAGCTGATCGCGGATCGAACCTACTTTGTGATCGAAACCGACGGGCACGTGGTTGCCTGCGGCGGATGGAGCCGGAGACGAACCCTATTTGGGGGAGACCAAGCGAAGTCCGGCCCCGATCCGCTTCTCGACCCCGCCACCGAACCAGCGCGCATTCGCGCGTTCTTCGTCGACCCGCCGATGTCGCGCCGTGGGTTGGGGCGGCAGCTCATGAGCGAGTGCATCAGGGCAGCGCGCGCCGGAGGCTTTGGCGCGCTCGAGCTCGTCTCCACGCTGCCCGGCGAGCCATTGTATTTGGCGACAGGCTTCAACGTGATCGAACGTTTCGACCTGGCGCTTCCCGGCGACATTCTCGTTCCGGTCACGAGGATGCGTCTGACTCTCTGATCCCGACGCTCCCTAACCCCAACCTAGTCGGGTCGGGTTGGCAGGGGGGTGCGCCAGGCCTCGGTGACGTACTCGCTCGACCGGCCGTGAGGAAGAGCACCGTGAACGGGGCATAACGGCCGCTTTCCCCCCCCGCCAGCGCATTGAACGCCCCCGAGAGGGCTGCGACGACGGCGACCACGGCCGAGAGCCCGTTCGAGACCGTCAACGAAGAGTAAGGCTCCGACTCCCGCGGGGGCGGACGGCGAAAATTGTTCCCAATTCTGTTCCCAAGCGAAGGCCCCGATCCGGGGGCTTTGTCACTGTTGCTCAACTCGAATCTCCTAGCGAATTTCCCACGTCCGGGAGAGGTGGCCGAGTGGCTGAAGGCGGCGGTTTGCTAAACCGTTATAGGGGCTAATACCCCTATCGGGGGTTCGAATCCCCCCCTCTCCGTTGATACCGCCTCGATGACCGACCAACCTGTTCGAGTTCGATTCGCCCCTTCTCCCACCGGCTACCTCCACGTCGGCGGCGCGCGCACCGCCCTCTTCAACTGGCTGTACGCCCGCCACGTGGGCGGCAAGCTCCTGCTCCGCATCGAGGACACCGACAAGGCCCGCTCAACCGACGAGCACACCCGGGTGATCCTCGATGGCCTCACCTGGCTGGGGCTCGACTGGGATGAAGAGCCGGTGTTCCAGGGCGCCCGTCTCGCGCGCCATCAGGAGCTGGCCGACCGTCTGCTGGCCGCGGGGAAGGCCTACCTGGAGGAGGGTGCGATCCGGTTCCGGCTGGCACCGGGGGAAATCGTCTGGGAGGACGCCGTGCACGGCGGCATTTCGTTCCAGGGGGAGGACATCAAGGACTTCGTGATCCTTCGGTCCGATCGGACGCCGATTTACAACTTCGCGGTCGTGGTGGACGACATCGACATGCGGATCACGCACGTGCTGCGCGGCGACGATCACATTTCGAACACGCCCAAGCAGATCGCGCTGTACCGCGCGCTCGGTGCACCGCTCCCGGTGTTCGGCCACGTGCCGATGATCAACGGGCCCGACGGCAAGAAGCTCTCGAAGCGCCACGGGGCCACCGCGGTGGGCGACTACCAGCACATGGGGATCCTGCCCGCCGCCATGCGAAACTTCCTTGCGCTGCTCGGCTGGAGTCCCGGTGGCGACCGCGAGATCATGACGCAGGAGGAGATGATCCGTCTGTTCTCGTTCGAGGGGATCCAGCAGAAGAGCGCCATCTTCGACATGACGAAGCTCGAGTGGATGAACGGGCAATATCTCTCGGCGACGCCCGCCGAGGCGCTCTACCCGCTCGTGGCCCCGCAGCTCGAGAAGCTCGGAGTGAATGGAAACAAGGACGCCGTCCTCAAGGCCATCGCTGCCGTGAAGACGCGCTCGCGCACCACGCTCGACGTCGTGCGCCAGGTCGCGGTCCGGCTCGATGCGAAGCACCTCCAGCTCGACGACAAGGCGAAAAAGGAGATCGCGAAGGACCCCCCGGGTTACAAGGCCGCGCTCAAGGCGAGCCTGGCCGCCCTCCGAGACACCGAGTGGAGCCCGACGGCGCTCGAGCAACGGCTGCGCGCGCTGGCCGAGGAGCGCGGCGTCGCCGCGGGGAAAGTGTTCCAGCCGATTCGCATCGCGCTCAGCGGTGGAACGGTGTCCGAGCCCGTGAACGAGCTGCTCTACGTCGTGGGAAAAGAAGCGGCGCTGAAGCGACTCGAAGCGGCGATTAAGGAACCGCGTTGACGGTATCCGCCTTCGCGTGCGTCGTGTCCGTCTTGGACCGGCGCGCCGCGTCGCGCTCCTCCTGCTTGCGCTCCCGCAACTCGCGCACGTACTGCTTGAAGAGGTGCAGCGTCTCGGTACGCCGCGCCGCCTGCATCAGGTCCTGTCGCATCTCGTCCAGCTGGCGGGCACGCATCTGCTCATCGTAGTTCCCCTGTGGCAGGCTGATCGGGAGCAGCGCGAGCGCGGCCGTGGGAATCTTGATGCCCGCGACGTGGATGAACTGCGAGTCGATGCCGAACACCTGACCCGCCACTTCCGTCGTCCAGGTGGGGCGCTGCCGGGCCCGCTGGTCCTGGTCGATGATCACGTTGAGCGAGTCCACCATCGCGTGCAACCGGCGTACAACCGCCGTGTCGCGATCCGCCTGCGGCTGATACAACGCGTCCGCCACCTCGGACGGCAGCGCGGGGCGAGGCGTGACCCACAACCGCCCGTCACCCACCTGCGGTGGCGTGACGATATGCGGCCCGACGGCCTCTGGGCTCGCGGCGAGCGTCGTGTCCGGCCGTCCCACTGGCGCCGGGACCGGCGGCGTCGTGTCCGGCACGGACGCATTCGGTAGCGGCCGACCGAGACCTCCGCTCGGACCGATGCCCCGACGCGTCCCCCCGAACGGGGGCAGCTCGTGGAATTCCGGCGTGCGCGGCGGGATGATGGTGATCAGCTGCTGGGGCCGATCGATCTGCCATGACGACGTGATCGCCAGCACGACGAGCGTGCCGTGCACCACGGCGCTGGCGGCCCAGGTGAGTCGCCGTACCGCGCGCGGGGGCCTGCGGATCTCAAACAGCGGTGAGCACCTTTCCCAGCCGCTCGGCGGCCTCGACCAGCCGCGGCGTACCGACCGTGAGCGCGATCCGGAAGAAGCCCTCTCCACCGGCGCCGAATCCGCTCCCGGGAAGCGTCACCACCCCCACCTCGGTGAGGGCCCGGCGTGCGAATGCCGTGGACTCAACGCCCTCGGGGAGCGGCACCCACAGATACATCGTCGCCGTCGGCGTCTCGGGCTCGAACCCCTGCGCGCGCAGGACCGGGAGCATTCCGTCGCGGCGCTCCTTGAAGCGCTCGACGTACCCGCGCGCCAACGCCTCGGCCTGCGGCAGCACGGCGGCGCCCGCGGCTTGGACGGCGAGGAAGGCGCCCGTGTCCACGTAGTTCTTCACGCGCGCCAACGCGGCGACCAGCTCCGGTCGCCCCACCGCCCAGGCGAGGCGCCAGCCGGTCATGCAAAAGCTCTTCGACAGCGAATGGAACTCGACCGCCACCTCGCGCGCACCCGGGATCTCGAAGATGCTCGGTGCCACGTAGTCGTCGAACGTGATCTCGCAGTACGGATTGTCGTACGCGATCACGATCCCGTGCTTGCGGCAGTACGCGACCGTGCGCTCGAGGTAGTCTCGGGGGGCGGTCGCGGCTGTTGGATTGTTGGGGTAGTTCAGGTAAACGAGCTTGGCGCGGCGAGCGACGTCCGGGGGGAGCTCGTTGAGCTCCAGCAGGAAGCTCGTGCGCGGCGTAAGGGCGTATCGATACGGCTCCCCGCCCGCCAGGACCGTGCCGCCTTCGTACACCGCGTAACCCGGCTCGGGGACGATCGCCACGTCGCCCGGATCGAGCAACGCGACGGCCAGGTGCGCGATGCCTTCCTTCGAGCCGATGAGGGGGTGCAGCTCGGTAAAGGGATCGAAGCGCGCTCCGAAGCGGCGCATCATGTAGGCCGCGGCGGCCTCGCGGAATTCGGGCAAACCCATCTGAAACGCGTACCGGCTCATCGCGGGATTGCGGATGGCTCGGGTCAGCGCCTCCACGGCCAACTCGGGCGGCGGGAAGTCAGCGTCCCCGGCTCCGACGTCGATCACGTCGACCCCCTGCTGGACGAGCCGACGCTTGATCGCCGGGATCTCGGCCATCGGATAGCTGGGCAGCGCCGACAACCGCTTACTGAATGGAGTCACACCCCTTGTCCTCTACAGAGATACGCGCGACGTGCCTCGGGAATTTACCACGCGGCGGTGCATCCCGTTACGGCCTCCTCGGTCCGAATCCGTCCTGTATCGTCCTCTACCGCCCAGTACCGCCCTCTACGGCCCTTTCTTCCCCAATCCCATGCCGCGCAAAGAAATCCTCGCAGGCGCCCAGGACGTCCGCCCAGTGCCCCACCACCCGGCTCGCCCGCGGGAGCCCCTCGAGGATCATCGTCCCGTACGGCTTCGTGACCACCCGCCGGTCGAGCAGCACCACCGCACCCACATCGCTCCGGCTGCGGATCAGGCGTCCGAACCCCTGCTTGAGCTTGAGCGCCGCGTTGGGAACGAGGTAGTGGGCGAACCCGTTCAACCCGCGCGCCTCAAGCCGCTCCAGACGGGCGGCCGTGAGAGGCTCGCTCGGCACCTTGAACGGGAGTTTGGCGAGAATCAGCACGCGCAAGGCGCGCCCCGGCACATCGACGCCCTCCCAGAAGGAATCCGTGCCGAGCAGGATGCCTGAGCCCGCCTCCCGGAAGCGGCGCAGTAGGTGATCGCGCTGCCCTTCTCCCTGGATGAAGAGCGGCCAGCGGCCCGCGACCGAGTTCCGCACCGCGTCGGCCGCGCGCCGCAGCGCCGCGTGGCTCGTGAACAGCACGAACATCCCCCCGTCTGAGGCGTGGGCCAGCTCGACCAGCACGCGCGCCACCGCCGCACCGTGACCCGACTCGTCGTCGCGCGGCTCCGGAAAGTCCGTCGGGATCCCGAACAGGCACTGCTCCGCGAAATCGAAAGGCGAGGCGTGAATCTCGCGCACCGTCATCCGGCTCGGAGGCAGGTCGAGACCGAGCCGCGCTTCGAGATAGCTGAAATCGCCACCCGCCGCGAGCGTTGCGCTCGTCACCACGACGGTCTCGATCCGGTCGAACAGGTTCTCCTTGAGGATCGGCGCCAGGTCGAGCGGCACGGCGGCGAGCGACAGGTTCGCGACTTTGCGTCCCCCCCCCCCCCCCCGGCGCTCGAGCCAGCGGACCGCGGCGGGGCCTCCGATCGGCGGCCGCAACGCCGCCGTCAAACCCGCCGCCGCCGCATCGAGACGTCGGACCACGCCCCGGAGCTCACCTAGCAATTGCGCGCGCCGCTCCGACGGATCGTCGAGCGCGAGGCGGTCGGCGATCGTCGCCGTTCCATCCGAGAGGCGCGAGAACGCGAGCAGCAGGTTGTCGAGCGCCACCCCGAGGCCTTCGTCCCACACGGCATCCTCGAGGAACTCGTCGCGCAGGCGAAGCACCGGGGTCGGGCTGGGCTCGCCATCGAGACGCCGCGCGAGCCGGCTGAAGACGTCTTCCGCGGCGCGCCGGGCCGTCGCGAGCGCGTCCACCAGGCTCTGCTGCACCAGGTCGCGACTCGCCGTCGAGAGAAGATCGTCCCGACCGAAGAGCACAGAGCGCAGCGTCGGCAGGAGTCCGCGTCCGTTCTTTTCGAGGCGCGAGAGCAGGCGCTCCACACCCAGCCGGCTCACCTGCGCGCCGAGGTGCATTGCCGCGACGTCCTCGAGGTGATGCGCCTCGTCGAGCACGAGCCGGCGGTAGGGCGGGAGCACGGCGGCCTCCTGCCAGTTGTCCGACGCCATGCGCACGGCGAGGTCCGACGCGAGCAGATGGTGATTGACGACCACGACGTCCGCCTCGGCCGCGCGGCGCCGGGCCTGAAAAAGGAAGCAGCGGTCGAAGTGCGGGCACTTGAGGCGGGTGCAGAGATCCGACTCCGCCGACACGGCGTCCCACACGTCGCCGCTCGGCTCATCCGGCAGGTCGGCGAGCGAGCCGTCGCTGGTCCGGGCGGCCCAGCGGGCGAGCGAGTCGAGCTCGGCGCGCCGCTCGTCCTCGAAGAGCGAGTCCTCCTGCGCCCGCGCCTGATCGAGCCGCGACAGGCAGACGTAATTGCGCCAGCCCTTCAACAGGGCAAAGCTCGGCGAGTGGTCGCCCGTACCGAGCGCGCGCGAGAGGATCGGGAGATCCTTCCCGACCAGTTGCTCCTGGAGGTTGATGGTGTTGGTCGAGACGACGGTCCGTTCGCCGTTCTCGCGGGCCCACACCACCGCCGGAACGAGGTAGGCGAAGGACTTCCCCACCCCGGTCCCGGCCTCGAGCATCCCGACGCCGCCGTCGTTGTAGAGGTCGGCGACGTATGCCGCCATGTCGCGCTGGCTGGGCCGGTCCTCGAAGCTGCCGAGCGCGCGCGCCACCGGTCCGCTTGGGGCCAGGAGGCCCGCGACGTCGATCGGATCGATGCGCGTCGTCGCGCGGGGCCGCACGCACTCCACCACCACGTAGCAGTCGGTCACGTCGTTGTCGACGATCCCGAACCCCACGCCGCCATCGTGCAGCCGGGCCGCGACGGTGAGATCGGCGCCCGACGGCTCGAGCACGCCGCTCGGGTGGTTGTGGAGCAACAGCTCCCCGCGTACCGCGACCCCGGGCAGGGCGAGCACGGCGTCCACCGTGCCCCGCGCGACCACGCGTGCCTCGACGATCAGCCCGTTCGCGTCGGGCCGCGCCACGAATGAGACCTCGCGCCCGTGCGCGGCGGCGATTTCGGCGCGCAGCAGCTCGCGGACAGCGGGCGCGAGACGCTCCGCGCTCACGTCTTGAGCTCGCGTTTCTTGGCCGCGGGGAAGAGCACGTTGTTGAGGATCAGACGGTAGCCCGGGGAATGCGGGTGGAGCGACAGGTCGGTGGGCGGGTCGCCGATCTGGTGCTGCTGGTCCTCGGGGTCGTGCCCACCGAAGAAGGTCCACGTCCCTTTCCCGTGATCCCCGTTGATGTACTTGACCCACGGGGCCCCTTCTTCGTCCCCGAGCACGACGTCGCTGGGCTTCAAGCGGGTGCGTAGGAAGGAGGTGGTCAGGCCGTAGAAGTCCGGGATCACCTGCCGATGATTCTGCACGAGGATCGACGGGACCGGGTCGATCTTAGCGCTGAAGTTGAACAGCTTGAACGCGCCGAGTGGCTGGCGGCGCGGGCCGGCGTTCACCTGGTGTCCGTCGATGTCGGAGAAGCTCGCGATCTGGGGGTTCGGCTCGACGTGCGCCCCGGTGAAGGCGAGTGCCTTGGACCAATCCAGCTTGCGATCGGCGTCGGGGTCCATGGGGGTGCCGTCGGCGAATGCGGCGGCGATGTCCACGTGCTCGGCCGCGAGCGTCAGATCGAGCGTCTCCGTGGCGGTGCACATCGCGAAAAGGAACCCGCCGTTCGCCACGTAGTCGCGGATTCGCCGCGCAATAGCCTTCTTCAAGTCCGGCACCGTGGAAAAGCCCAGCCGTTTCGCGGCGTCCGCGTTGAATCGCACCATCTCGGCGAGCCAAGGCGCCCCGGTGTAGATGAGATAGAACTTCGAATACTGTCCGGTGAAGTCCTCGTGATGCAGGTGCAGCCAGTCGTAGCTGGACAGCTTCCCGGCGGTGACCTCGAAATCCCACACCTTGTCGAACGGGATGCCTGCATACTGCAGCGCCATAGTGACCGCGTCGTCCCAGGGCGGCGCGTTGGGCGGCACGTAGACGGCGACCTTGGGCGCCTTCTCGAGCGGGACGGCGTCCATGTTGCTCGCCTCGATCTCGCCCCGAATGGCGGTCACACGCGTGTCGTCCACCGGCTCGAAGCTCACGCCCGCGAGCGTAGCGTCGCGGCGGATGGCGGGGCCGTCCGGCATGAGGAACGACCCGCCGCGGTAGTTCAGCAGCCATTCCGCCTTGATGCCCGCCTGCACGACACGGTACGTCACGCCGTATGCTTTGAGATGATCGGATTGCGCGTCGTCCATCGGGATCAGCAGAGACGGATAGATGGTTAGACGGTCATACGGATAGAGGGCGGCGAGGCGCAGACTAACCGCCCAACCCCCTAACCGACCAACCGCCTCGACGAATTCCCTCCGCTTCACGACTTCGGGATCGCTCCTTTCGCGCGCTCGAGGTCCCGCCGTGCCTCGGGCACCAGCGCGCTGCCCGGATACGACAAAATCAGATGTTCGAGATGCTGGATCGCGTCGCCGGTCTGTCCCTGCCGGAGGAGCAGGCGCGCCCATTCGAGCTCGGCGGCGGGCGCCGCGGCGCCCTGCCCACCGGTGCGCACGACTTCATCGAACAGCGCGAGCGCTTCCCGCTGCTGCTCCGCGCCCAACCGCGCCGCCACGCGACCCGCCACGAGGAGCACGTCGGGCCGTCCCCCGTCCAGACCGAGCCGACCGGCGGCGCGGGATAGCGCCGTCACCGCGGCGGCGGAGTCGCCGCGCGCGATCAACAGCAAGGCCGCGCCCAGCTCGGGCAAGGAGTCCCTGGGCACCTGCTGCAACAGCGCCAGCATAGCCGTGCGCTCGGTCGCGTCTCCCCGGTCGCCCGCGTACGGCCCCGCAGCCTGGAACAACTCCTGGGCCCGCTTCAGTCGTCCTCGAAAGAGGGCGATCCAACCCGCGACCGCCAGCCCCTCGACGCTCGAATCGCGCGCCAAGACCACGCCGGCGCCGTCCAAGTCCCCTGCGGCCATCCTGGCACGCGCCAGCCGGCGGGAGAGACCAGCGCGGTCGTCCGCGGAGAGGTGCCCGTCGCTCGCGAGCTGGCGTGCCGCCTCGTCGAGCTGTCCAGCTTCGATCAGGGCCTCGACCACGGCGCTCTGCGCGAGCTGCTGCACATCGGGAGGCGCGCTCGAATCCCGGGCCACGCGCTCGAGCACGTCGCGCGCGGCCTGGCGGTCGCCCGCTTCGACGAACGCGCGCGCGGCGTCGGCCCACGCCCGCGCCGCCTCGGGCTCGGGCGCCAGCTCGCCATAGCGCGCAAGCGCGAGCCCGCGCACGCGGCGCGCCTCGGGCGTCCCACGTGCGCCCGCCATATCGGCGAATCGTTTAAGGGCGAAGAGCGCGTCCGACGAGGGGGTGGCGACCGTTGGGGTGAACACCGTCCACGCCCGCGCAGCCTGGCCCCAGCCGAGCAGGAGCTCGGCCGCGAGCCGCCGCGAGAGCAGCATCGGCTCACCCGCCGGACTTTCCGCCAGGAGCACACGGGCGATGCGCTCCCGATCCGCTTCCGGTGCCTCAGCGAGCGAGCTCGCGGCGTTGGTGACCTGCACCGGCGCGTCGGGGAGCGCGGCCGCCCACTCGCGCGCCGCTCCTTCCCAATCGCCCGTCAATCGGCTGAGCTCCGCCAGCTCGATCCCGAAGGCGCCGGGGCGGCCGAGCGCCCGGCGGCCCGCGAGCAGCACAGCGCGTGCGTCGGCATGCCGATGCGCATCCTCGAGTGCCATCGCCCATTCGCGATAGGGAGCCTCGTCGCGCGGGGACGCGGCCGCCCACCGCAGCGCGACCGCCCGGGCGCTATCGGGCTCGTTCAACGCGACATACGTGCGGACCAGGATGCTGCGCAGGGTCACGTCGGCGGGACTCGCCGCCGTGGCACGCCGCACTGCCGGGAGCAGCTCGGCCAACCTATTGAGCGGCGGCAACACGCGCTCGAGGCCAAGCAGTGCCGACACGTTGGCAGGCTCGGCGCGGAGGGTCGCGAAATAGACGCTCGCCGCCTGGTCGTAGCGACCCGCCCGCTCGAGCTCGAACCCCTGACCGATCGCCTGCCCTGCCCCCGACCGCGCCACGAGCAGCAGCGCGACGAGCACGGACTCAGCGCGGCCCTGGCGCATTCAGTCTCCGGAAGTACTCGAGCACCAGGCGTCGCTGCTCGGGACTGAGCCCCTCAAGCTCCTCCCAGGTGGGGTACCGGATTCGCGGGCCCGCGCCGGTCGCGCCAGGCTTCAGCACAGCGGGCAGATGGACGCTATCCGCCGTCGCGGGGCGGCTGACGCGCTCCTTGTTCTCGTCCGGCTCGTCGTTCGACAGGGTGCGCCCAGCGTCGAGGAGCCGGTGATACAGCCGCTGCTGGCGCTCGATCGTCTGGCGGTCGAGGCGGCCGGCCTCGAGCTGACGCGCAAGCTCCTTGGCTTCCTGCGCGAGCGGCCCCGCGGCCGAGCTCGCCCCACCGGCCTGGACGCGCTCGAGCTGCTCGGCGAGCGCGCGCTGACGCGCGGCGAGGGCACGGAGCTGCTGCGCCACCGCCTCCCCGCTCGCGCCCATCATCGGCAAGAGGCCTTGCGCCTGAGCGTTCAAGCCCTGCTGGTCCCGCGCCAGCCGCGCGAGCTGCTCCACGGCCTCCGCGAACCCCGTGCCCGACTGGGCTCCCGCCACGCGGCTGCGGCTCCGCGCGAGCGCCAGCGCCGTGGCGTTGAGCGCATCGACGGCGCCTTCGGCAAGCCCGGCCGCCTCGGAGGGATTGGGATCGGCTTCCTCGAGCTGGCCCCGCGCCGCCTCCATCTGACGTTTGGCGTAGCCGAGTGCCGCGTCCAGCTGGGGCGAGACAAGAGCGTGCCTGCCGGCCGCCTCACGGATTTGCCGCGCTACGGCGTCGGTCCCTTCTTCTACCGACGCCTGCTGCGCCCGCGTCGCGGCCCCGGCCTCGCCGCGCCGCAGCGCCTCCGCCACGCGCTGTTGCCGCTCGGCGAGCGCCGCGGTTTCCGACAGCGCCCGATCGAGCGCGGCGAGCGTCTCCCCGCGCCACTCGCGGGCGAGGGAGTCGCGCCGGCCGCGCAGTTCGTCCGGCACTTCAGCCAGCCGGTTCTCCGCCTCAGTCCCGGCCTGTTGAGCCGAAGACGCCTGACCGCGGTCGGCGGACCGCGCCGCGCGTTGCATGGCCGCGCCGGCGTCGCGAGCGGCCTGTTGCGGCAAGGCGAGCGTTCTAGCTGCCGCGGGGGCGCCGAGGTCGTTCGCCACACGCTCGATCCCTGAGGTCAGGGAGTCGGCGCGATCGGCGAGCGCGCGCTGACGCGCCGCCGCGGCGCTGTCCGGATGCGGCGCGTCCGCCTGGTTCCATTCCGCCTGCCGCCGCTTGAGATCCTCCGCGTCCGCCGCCAAGGTCGCGAGCGCGCCCTCGACCGCGGCCCGGCGAAACAGCTCCTGGCTCCGCTCCAGCTCGGCACGGAGCTGCTGCTGCGCCTCCGCCAACCGCTCGAGAGCGCGCCGCATCGCTTCAGGATCGAGGCGCAGCAGCGCTTCCTGCAGCTCGCGCAGCCGCGCCGCCAGCTCGGGCGTGACCGCCCGCTGGAGCAGCTCCTGGACCTCCCGCAGCCGCGCCTGGAACGCGGTGTCGTCGAGACCCGCGGCCTGGGCCGCGCGCGCGATCTCCTCCACCGCGCGCGACAGCTCCCGCACCCGCTGCTGCAGCGCCTCCTGTTCGCGGGCCACCGCTTGCGCGCGCTCGGTGGCCTGGAATGGGAGGGTTCCGTCGCGGCCCGCATCGCCGGGACGTCGCGAGCCGGCCGCGTCGCGCGAGCGCTGCTGCGCCAAATCGCCGGTGCGTGTTCCCAGGTCACGTTGTGCCTCGGCGATTGAGTCGGCCGCCGTCGCGACGTCGCGCGTGGCCGCCCGGGTGGCCGCGCGCAGCTCCTCGAGGCTCGGCAGCCGCAGGGCAATCTCGGCGCTCCTGCCCACGTGGGGCACGGGCGCGTTGTCCCATGCCTCCGCCCGGATCCGCAGCGTGTCCCCCGGGAGCAACCCGCGGCGCTCGGCGTCGATTTCACCCTGCACGATCACGCGCTCCCCCGCGCCCGATACGTCGAGCGACTCGCGAACCGCCTCTCCCACCTTTCCGGTCTGGCTCACGCGCCAGCTCACCACCTGGAGGCGTGTGAGCCCGTGATCGTCGCGTGCGTCGATGACGAGCGGCTGTTTGAGCGAGAGGGGCAGCATCGTGTCGCGTCCCGGAACCGGCAACGTCACGACCGGCGCGGAATCTGGGATCACCCGCAGCCGCAGCTCGGGCGCGCTGCCTTCGAGGGGGTCACCGTCCGTGGTGGCAAGCTCGAGCACCCACGCGCCCGACGCGGTCGGCGCGAGCCGGCCGGCGAATTCTCCCCCGCCACCCTTGCGGTCGACAGCGAGGCCCACGCGGCGGTCGCCGTGGCGCCACGCGGCGGCCGCGAGTGGCACGCTCGCCGAGCCACTGGTGAGAATCGTGCTGCCTTCGGGAATCGGGATCGTGTCCGCGCCGGGCACGAGCGGCTCGTCCTGGTGGGCGAGGTACGCTGGGTAGTGCACCGTGAGCTGCAGCCCTGCGAGGAAGGCCGGGACCTGGACGGTGACACGGCGCTCGACGCTCCGGCGCGTACCGCTCGAAGCGCGCAAGTACAAGTCGGACTCGAGCGGCCCCACCCGCTTGACGGCGCGTCCCAGGGCATCAAGGGCGATCGGCGCGGGCGTCCATGGCTCGCCCGGCCGGCGGGTCCAGAGCGTGGCTCGAGTCGCGGCGGGCACCTCGAGCGTGACGGTCACGCTGTCGCCCCTCCGCACCGTCGTGCGATCGACGCTGAGGCGCACCGGCGCGCGCGCGTCCGCAAGCGTGCGGAGCGGATGCCAGAAGGCAGCCGCCCGTCCGGCCGCGGGGGACGCCGCGACGAACAGCGCGGCACCCAGCGCCGCCGCCGTCACGCCCCCTAGGAGCGACGCGCGCGTACCGCGGGCCAGGACGCGCCGCACCGCCGGCGCCGCGCTGGCCACGACCATCGCCGCGCGCTGGTCCGCCATGCGCAACAGATCCGCGCTCGCGCCAGCGGTCGATCCCGGCTCGAGCAGCCCGACTACGCTTCCGGCGCGCGTCCCCGCCGCGGACTCGACCAGGCGTCCCACCACCGGGGGCCCGACGATCCGGCCGGCCCGTCGCGCGAGCCATACCGAGACCCCTGCTACGCCCACGATGAGCAGCCACGCGACCAGCACCGGCACGACGCGAGGCGCCAGCGCGAGTCCCGCTCCCGCGAGCGCAAGCGCGACGCCCACGCTCGTGAGCAGGACTGCTCCGGCGCGGGCGCGCGCGTGCGGCGAGCCGAGCCGCCGCAGCCTGAGGGCCGTGTCGGTCACCGGGTCGAGCTCACGGCGTAGGTGAAGAGATTGACGCCCATCCGCAGTGCCGCCTCATGCAGCTCCGGTGGATCGTGGTGGACTTCGGGGTCCTCCCACCCGTCGCCCAGGTCCGTCTGATAGGAATAGTACACAACCAGCCGGTCGCCCAAAAAGATGCCGAAGCCCTGCGCGGGCAGGCCGTCGTGCTCATGGATCTTGGGGAGGCCTTTGGGAAAGTCATAGACCACGTGATAGATGGGGTGGCTCAACGGCACCTCAACCAGCGGATGGTCTGGGAACACCCGCGCGAGCTCGCGGCGGAACGACTTGTCCATGCCGTAGTCGTCGTCCGCGTGCAGGAAGCCGCCCTGCTCGAGCCAACGTCGCAGCACCTTCACCTCGTCGTCCGAGAAGTGGATGTTCCCGTGGCCCCGCATAAAGAGGTAGGGCACGTCCCAGAGCTCGGGGCCAGTAAGCGTCACGACCCGCTCCCGCTCGGCCACGGGGAGCGTGGTGCGTTGTCGAATCGCGGCGAGGAGGTTCGGGAGCGAGGAAGGGCCCGCGTACCAGTCGCCGCCGCCGTCGTAGTGGAGACGGCCGATGGTGAGAGGGGCGTTGGATGGTTCGACAGTTGGACGGTTGTACGGTAGCCCGCCTGCGTCGAACGCCAGCACGAGGCACATTACAACCTTCCAACGTTCCAACTGTATCACACGCTTCACAGTTCGTTAACGAGTCGGTACGCCGTGTTCCTCGCGATCCCCGTCTCCTCCGCCAGCTGCTCGGCGACGTCGCGGCGGGTCATGCCCTGCGCCAGGAGAGAGCGGGCGCGCGCTTCAGGATCGGGGGGGGACGCCCGTCCTTCGGGGGCGGGCTTGCCGGTGCCCGCGACCAGCACCGTCACTTCGCCGCGGGGCGGCGCTTCGGCGTAATAACCCGCCAGGTCGGTCAGGGTCCCGGCGCGCGTCTCCTCGAACACTTTGGTCAGCTCGCGTGCCACGGCGGCGTGGCGATCGTCGCCGCACGCGGCCGCGAGATCCCGGAGCAAATCGGCGACGCGCGGCGGAGCCTCGAACAAGACCGCGGTCCACTCGCTCTTGGCCACCGCGTCGAGCAGCCGCCGCCGGTCGCCACCTTTGCGCGGGAGGAAGCCGAGGAACAGGTAGCGGTCGGCGGCGAGACCCGAGACCGAGAGCGCCGCCGCCACGGCGGTGGGTCCCGGGATCGTCACCACCGGAACGTCGCGCGCCCGGGCGGCGGCGACGAGCACCGCACCGGGATCGCTCACCGTCGGCGTGCCCGCGTCGGTCACGAGCGCCACGTCTTTGCCGCTCCCCAGGAGACGGAGGATGCGGCGCAGCGCGGCCTCGTTCGAGTGCACGTGAAAGCTGACGAGCTCGGCGTGGGAGCCCACGTGCGCGAGCAGCGGCTTGGTGTGGCGGGTGTCTTCGGCCGCGACGGCGACGACGCGCGTCAGCGTTGCGGCGGCACGGGGCGAGAGATCCTCGAGGTTGCCGAGCGGCGTCGCGACGACGTAGAGAGTCCCGGCCATTTCACCACGACACCTGCCACGGCAGGCGGCTGTAGAATCCCGCCGACTGCAGCACGTACCGGTGCTCGCGCGTGGCTTCGCGCAGGATCTTCGGCGCCGTGCCAGGCATCATCACCTCGACGCCCTCGAGCAGCTGCAGCGACCAGTCGGTCAGCGCGTTCGACAGCTCCTCGGGCTGTACCACCGCCTCGGGCGTCTCCGCCCCCCGCGCGGCGGACAGGATCACGATCGCTTTGTGGGCCTCGCGGATACCCGAGCTCACCTTTTGGGCTCGCCGCTTGGCCTCTCCCGGGAACTCCTTGTCCACCTCGTCGACGATGCGCCAGTACAGCTCGCGATAGGTGTTGATGAGCGCGTTCGGCGCCTGCTGGGGCAGCTCGGCCACGTACGGAAACGTTGAGGCGGTGAGGACCGGCGGCTGTCCGTCGGCGCTCGCGTGGAACTGGGATTCGAGGAACTTCGGGATGGCCATAACGTCCGGCTTGTCGCAGAAGTAGCCGCTGTGATATCGGCCCGCGTCGAACCGCACGTACGACACGCGCCCGTTCGACATCAACTCCAGGATGGCGCTGATCTTGTCTCGCGCGAAGGCCGCGAAGAATGCGCCAGGCTGCCCGGCGTCCACGACCCGCATGTCGACCGGCACGGCGCACGCCTGGTACATCCACGCGAGCTGCTCCATCGGCGCCGCCGCGTAGGTCAGCTCTCCCCGCTCCACTTCGGCGCGCATCCGCTTCAGCGCCTCGGTGATCGTGATCACCTGCCGGCCCGCCGTGTGTAACGAGGCGGCATTGACCGCCTCGCCCCGCCGGAAGAACAGGAGGACGCACTCGTCGGGGAGATACGCCGTGATATAGCCGTCCACGCGACCGTCGCGGTCGCGTTTGGCGAACGCAAGGAGATTGTCGAGATGAATGAACGACAGGCGGGTCCGATGAATCAGCCGGTTGACCTGCGGGAACGTCAGATCCGCGAGGCGAACCGGCGAGTTCATCAGGCGAGCGGTGCTCGCGCGCATGGTCCTCCGGGGAGGCTGCTACGACA
>CAYXIK010000043.1:0-21773 GCA_964465315.1 uncultured Gemmatimonadaceae bacterium
CTCATGCCCCACGAGGTAACCATGCACCTTCTGTTTCCCGCGCTGCTGCGATTCTCGGACGCCGGCCTGTTGCTGCTGCGCCTCATGGTCGCAGTCGTGTTCTTGGATAGCGGATGGAACCACCTCAAGGACCCCGTCGAGCGGTCGAAGAGCATTGGGGCGAGTCCCCGCTTCACCGTATTTCTCGGCACCGCAGAAGTGGCTGGTAGCATCGGTGTCGCCCTCGGGGTCTTCACGCAGCTTGCCGCGATCGGGCTGATCCTGATCATGCTCGGCGCCATTCAGAAGAAAGTCTTCGTCTGGAAGACCGGGTTTTGGGGCGGCCGAGCCTACGGTTGGCATTACGATCTGATGCTGGTCGTGATGAATCTCGTCATCGTTACGACGGGCGGCGGTAGGGTGGTCCTACTCTAGGAGGATCGAATGCGCCACGGTTTCTCGTCCGTCGCCACGCTGCTCCTCGCCGCCAACGCCTCGGCGCAACAGCCATCACCGCAGCCAGCCTTCACGCTCCAGGAAGTGATGATCCCGGTGCGCGACGGCGTGCACCTGCAGACGGTGATCCTGACGCCGACGGACAAGACCGGGCCCCTGCCGATCCTGTTCCGGCGGACGCCCTACGGCGTGCCCGACCGACCTCTCCCGACCGTGCCGACGAGCCTCAGGGAGCTGGCGCGCGACGGCTACATCTTCGTGTTCCAGAATCTGCGCGGCCGGTTCAAGTCAGAAGGCGTGTTTGGGCTCACGTCGCAGGTCGACCTCACGGACTCGACGTCCACCAACGAGAGCACGGACGCCTACGACAGCATCGACTGGCTCGTCAAGCACGTGCCGAACAACGGCAACGTCGGCATGTTCGGCGTGTCGTACGACGGACTCACTACCGCCCTGGCGCTGCTCCACCCCCACCCGACCTTGAAAGCGATCAGCGAGCAGGCCGCGCCTGTGGACCAGTGGATGAACGACGACATGCACCGCTACGGGGCGCTGCGCGAGAGCTATGCATTCGAGTACTCGGTGCTCGAGCAGGCGGACAGGAACAAGAACACGAACTTCGTTTTCGAGACGTACGACACCTACGCGTGGTACTTAGCACTCGGCCCACTCTCGAACGTCGACGTCCAATACCTGCACGGGTCCATCCCGTTCTGGAAGGAGGTCGTCACCCACCCGGATTACGACGCGTTCTGGAAGAAGGAAGCGTGGGTCAGCCAGCTGCACGCCTCGACGGTGCCGAACCTGAACGTCGCGGGATTCTGGGATCAGGAAGACCCATGGGGCCCCTGGCAGATCTTCCGTCACGCCGCGGAACACGACCCCGACCACACGAACTTCATGGTCGCTGGCCCGTGGTTTCACGGCGAGTGGCACACTCCCAAGGGCGACAGCATCGGGCTCGTTGCCCTCGGCGGCCACGAGACGGCCCGCGAGTTCCGCGAAACGATCGAGGCCCCGTTCTTCCGCTACTACCTGCACGGCGCCGGCGAGAAGCCGGCCTGGCGCGCGAGCACCTTCCAGTCAGGCGCGAACCGCTGGCAGACCTACGCGACGTGGCCGCCGCCCGAGGCCAAGGCTACGAGCGTGTATCTGCACGCCGACGGGACGCTCTCGTTTGATCGTCCGGGTCCCACCGGTGGTGCAGCGTACCGCGAATACGTCTCGGATCCCGCGCATCCGGTGCCCTACCGGCGCCGCCCGATCTCGCCCACCTACCCCGGCGCCGACTGGCGCACCTGGGAGGTGCAGGACCAGCGCTTCGTGGACGGGCGGCCGGACGTGCTCACGTTCGTGAGCGCGCCGCTCGAGCACGACCTCACGATCACGGGCGAGGTGGCGGCCGACCTGTTCGCCTCAACCTCCGGCACGGACGCCGATTTCGTGGTCAAGCTGATCGACGTCTATCCAGAGAACGCGCAGCCGAACGGCTGGGACCCCGACGCCGGGCCCGCCCCTGGCGAGTACGCGAGATCCATGAACGGCTACGAGCTGCCGATCGCCATGGAGGTCAGGCGCGGCCGCTACAACGAGAGCTTCGAGCACCCGCGGGCGCTTCCCGCCAACAAGCCGGTCGAGTGGCGCATCCCGCTCCGCGACCACGATCACGTGTTCCTAAAGGGGCACCGGCTCATGGTCCAGGTGCAGTCGACCTGGTTTCCGGTAATCGACCGCAACCCCCAGAAGTTCGTGCCGAGCATCTATCAGGCGACGGCGGCCGACTACGTGAAGGCCACGCACCGGGTGTACTGCTCCGCGGCGCTGCCGTCACACATCGTCCTGCCGGTCATGCCCTAGAATCGCCGGAAGGCGGTCGCGACGGTCGCGCGACAGGCGTCACGCAACCCCGGATCGAGCGCCGCGCAGAGCTCGAGTGCCTGGGTGTCCGCGTGATAGAAGTAGAGGAAGTCGAGGGTGGCGCCCCTGACGCAGTTGGCTCGCTGCTCCCCATCCTTCCCCAGACCGCACTTGGCCACGGTCTCCGGCACGCGGTTGAGGCTCACCGCCGCGGCGTCCCGGCCGAGGCTCTGGTAGCAGGTAGCGCGAAACGACGCCTCAACCCTCGCGCACAGCGCGAAAACCTTGGCGAAATCGCCGCGTGTCGCGCCGAGCGCGTATGAGGTCTGAATCTCGAAGCACGACACTTTGTATCGCGTGTCCACCGCGGTGCACGGATAGAGGGGCTCGTCGGGCTTCAGGTACTTGCTGAAATGCCCGCCGTGCTCACCGTCCACGATCAGGTTCTCCATGAAGACCCCGTTGTGGCAGGCGTCCTGCTCCAGCGTACCGGTGAGCCCGTCGCACTCCCGCAGCGCCTCCAGCAACGAGTCGCCGGTCATGGCCATGATGCCATGCCCGAGCCCGTGCACGCAGTTGTAGTACTCGAGTGAGTGGCGCTGCTTGCCGGGCACCGCCGCACAGACCCCATCCAGATTCGCCAACAACGACGCGCGCCCGGCTCCCGACGTGTATCCCTGGAGCACGCCGTGATAGTAGCCCGACGCGCAGAAGTCGTCCCCGTGCGCGAACGCCTCCGGGATCCCCGAGTACCGAGCGAACGCTGCCTGGCCGATGTGATGCGTGATGGCGTGGCACAGCGTCTCGACGCGCGGATCCGTCGGGTAATGCGTCTTCAAGTCGGCGAACGCCGCGGCCACGCCGGCACGCGCGACGATCGCGCTGTAGTACGCCTCGTAGCATCCGAACGAGGGATCGTGCTTCTCCCGGCAGGTGCGCCGGCGTGAACATCCGAGGAGGCCCCCGGCCACGACGACGACCACGAGCACGGCGCCGAGAGCCTCCTTCGACCGCGTCACCTTCATCTCGTCGTCAGCACCTCCCCGAGCGCGCCGAGGCGCTCCGTCCAGTACTGCTTGAGGCGCGTCGCCGCGGCGTGGTCCGCCAGCTTGCTGTGCTGTACGGCGACCTGACTCTTCGCCGCCCCCTTGCCGAAAAAGCCGATCTCGACCGAGGTCCGGTCCGCCCAGGTGATGCGCATGGACTTGTTTGCTCGCGCGGTCCGGACCTGGAGACTCACGTCCGGCAGCCAGCGCGCGCGCGTCCGTGCGTCGCTGAACGCACGATACAGGTGGGCGAGCGGTACCGCGAACGTCTTGCTCTTACTCGTTTCGAATCCCCCGTCACGGCGCTGCCCGATAGCGCGCAGGCCCTTGATCCGCTCGTATCCCACGGTCACGGTCTGGCTCCACCAGTCCGGCGTCCTGTATTTTGCATGCACGTACTCTGCGATGCGCCGGTGCGGCCACATGTGGGCTTTGACCCGATCCAGCGCATGTACCCAGCGCTCCCAGGTGCAGCCGGTCTTGGCCTTGAGCGCCGCATCGCTCATCATCCCCGCGAGCTTGGCGTAGTCCACTCGCGGTTTGGTGTCGGGCTTGGCGCGCTTGACGAGTTGGGCACGGGCGGTGGAGTAGGATTCGCCCGTCTTCTGCATGCGCCCGCGAACGAGGCGCTTGAAATCCTTATTGGTCGGCATCGTGTCCGTCCTTTGGTCAGGCCACGGGCACACGCCCCCCAGCGGCGACACCCCGCGGCGACTCAAAGGCTTGCTCGATGCCGATCCGGGAGTCTGCCCCCCTTTGCCTCACGGGGACCCTCGCTGGGGGAGGGCCGTCGAGGTTGGGCGTGGATCACCGCCGATTCCAGAATGCACGGGCCAGACGCGCGACGCAAGACCCCCGTCGCCCTGTCTCGCCTACCTCCATCCCATGCGATCCCGGAGGGTCGTGATGTGCGCCGTGTGGTGGCGACCGTGCCAGGCGTACTGCGCCAGCAGGAAGTCGACGGTGGGCGTGCCCCAATCGGGGTGGCGCACCGTGCGGGAGAAGTCGGCCGGGCCGAGCGCCTTGAGGAACAACACCCAGCGCCGGTGCAGGGACGCGAGCAGGTCGAGGGAGATGTCGATCGGCGCCGTGCGAGCCTCCGGGAGCTGCGCCCATCGAGCCTCGTCGTACGTTTTGATGGTAGGCGTCTCCTCGGTGCAGGCGAGCTTGAACCGCGTGTAGGCGTTGAGGTGGCTGTCCGGCACGTGGTGAACCACCTGGCGCACCGTCCACCCGCCGGGCCGATAGGGCGTGTCGAGCTGACGTTCGTCGAGACCGGCCACGGCGCGGCGGAACCCTTCCGGCGCCGCGGCGATCTGCTCTATGCACGTCGCTCGCTGGGCGGGCGAGAGGGAGGTCACGGGCTGGAAGGGACCGATCGGGTACCGCAGGTCAGTCATGAGTGTGCGCGCGGGGTTCGCTGTCGGGGAATCGGCAGATTCACGGTAAATGTAGTACCCCGGCGCACCGCCGAGTCCACCTCCACCGTGCCGTTGAACATCTCTTCGGCAATCTGACGGACGACCGTGAGGCCGGTGCCTGATCCGGAGCCGAACGCCCGTGTCGTGAAGCCAGGCTCAAAGATCCGCTCCAGCAGCTCGGGGGCGATTCCGACGCCGTTGTCACGGACGGCGAGGCGCAGGGCATCGCCGGTCTGGCCGAGCGTCACCACGACCGGGGTGTTCCGCTCCAGCGAAGCGGAGACGGCGTTGCGAATCAGGTTAGTGAGCACCTGGTAGAGGGCGTTGGGGTCCCCCTGCAGGAAGACCCCGCTCACCGAAATGATGCCTTGGAGCGCGATGCCGCGCTTGCGCGCGAGGGGCCGCTCGAGCGCCACGCAGGAGCGCGCGACCTGCGCCGCGTCGAACCGCTCCGAGCGCGCCAGCCCGCCCCGGGCGCGGTCCTGGATGGAGCGCAGGAACTCGATCGCCTGCTCCATTCCCTCCCCCACACCGCCCAGCTCCTCCAGCAGCTCGCCCCGGAACGTGGCGTCGAGCGAATCGGCCGCGCGCACCAGCTCGACCGAGAGGTCCAGGCTCGCCAGGGCCGCGGTGAGCGGATTGGCGACTTCATGGGCGATGACGCTGGGCTGGCGGATCAGCTCGGCGAGGGCATCCGGTTCGGCGAGGCGCGGGCGGCTCGGGGGGGGCGCCTGGTCCACGAGGCCCAGGCAGAGGCCGGCCAGCTCCAGCGTGATCCGTTCGCGACTGCGGCGCTCCACGCCGTCCGGCGGGGGCGCGGCCGGCTGCTTGCGCACGGGAGCGACGCACCAATGCCCGCTTCGGTCCAACCGGCAACCCACCCAGCTGCTTCCTTCTATGATGGGGGCGCCCCAGTGGTGCAGCGTGCGGTCCACGTCCAGTGCCGTCTCCTCCGGCGCCGGGCGCGCCGCGCTCGTGAGGACGGGTGCCACTTCCGCGCGTGAGGAAACCTGCCACAGCGTGACCGTGCGTCCCTGCAGGGCAACGCTGGCCTGGCGTAACACTTCGCTACGGCGCGCCTGCACCGATTCCGGAACCGTAAGCGTCTCCGTCCGAGGGGGAGCAGAATGAGCCCGCCCAAAGCTGCACATTCTGCACTCCGCCTCTAGGTTAGGCGCGGCTGGGTCAGTTCGATAGGGCGTTTTTGCGGCACGGACGGGTCGGAATGCGGCATATTCTCAACGGCCTTCACAACCGAGCCGCCCATGAGTCCCACCCGACGTCCCCAATCACTCGACGTCGGCGCCGCGCTCCTCCGGGCCTATTCCGCCAGCGCGCGCGTCAATCAGTATCTCGTCGAACGGCTTCACCCGGCGGTCTGGCGGGCCGATCCACCCGGGCCGAGGCTCCGAACGGTTGCCGCACTCATTGCCCACCTCCACAATTGTGGGCTCGTCTATCTACGGCGGGCGGCCTCTGGCGTACAGATTCCCGACGAGCTCGACCGATTCCGGGTCACCCGGGCGCAGGCCGCGCGCGCGCTCGGCGCCAAGCGGAGGGCCGTACTCACGATCGCCGCGGCAGCGCTCGAGGGCCCAGGTCGCATCGACGGGTTCCCCTACGACGCCGTGAGCTTTCTCGCCTACTACATGGTGCACGACGGGCACCACCGCGGGCAGATTCTCACGCTCGCCCGTTTGCTCGGCCACCCGGTGAGCGTCCAGACCATGTCCGGCATGTGGCAGTGGGGGAAGCGAGCGAAGGAGTGACCTATTCGCGGGGGCACTGGCCCGCGAGACGCTCCCGCTGCTCCGCAGTCGCAGCGGTCAGCGCCTGACGCAGGAGACCGCACCCCTCACCCTGAATCGGGCCCATGGTCGCGGCCGCTTCGAACATGCGCAGCGCCCGGTCCGGCGTCCCGCTGCCGAGATACCCCCGCGGCTCGTAGAAGGCGAGCCACACGAACACCCGAGCCAGCTGACGGCGCGCACTCGCCGCCTCCAAGCTGTCTCCCTGCTGGACCGTCTTCTGGAGGTCCGCGATGTGGAGCTGCTTCGCCAAGGCGTCGGACGCGGAAGGATCGCGCCGCGACCGCTCATGCTCGAGTGTTTTCTCGAGCTCCAACCCCTGGCGCTGGTCACGCTCCGCGAGTCGATGGGCTTCGGCTTCGTGCCGGATGACTCTCGAGTCGACGCGGAGGGCCGCGGCTCGGTCGATCGCCGGGCGCGCCTCCGGCCAACGGGCGTAATCACGTGCGATGGCGTCGTCCTGGCGCAGCGCTTCGGCAGTGTGTCCCTGCGCCTCGAGGGCCGACGCTCGTGCAAGCTCCGCCGTGAGGCGCGTCCGCACCCAGCCGGAGTCGACCGCCCGTAGCCCGACTACCATGGCCCGGAGCTCGAGCCAGTCGAGCGCGTCCCCGCACACAGTCGCGGGCGGCCAGCTGTGCGGGCCTTCAAAGGCGGTCACGCGAAACGGCACACGCGTGGTCCGAAACCGCTCGCCCAGGGCGAAGACTTCTTCGTAGTTGAAATCCCGCGTGCCCGCGGCGCCAAACACCGCGAACGTGGAGTCTCCCGCGAAGGCGGTCTCCGGCCCGCCGAGCTCGAACCCGAGCGCCCCGCCGACCGCGATCACACCGGCCACGTGCCCGCGAAGCGTGACGGCAAACCGCAGCGACACCCTCGCCGTGCCAGAGAAGCCCGCGAGGTACAAGCGCGCCGGGTCGATCGCCAGGCGCTGCGCCGACGCGAGCATCGCGTTCATGGCGTTGACGTTCGGCTCTGGAGGCCCGTCGCTGAGAGTGTTGTAGGAGCTCATGACCACCCAGCCGAGGCGGGCGGCCGCGTCTTCGAACAGCTTCTCTGCGAGGAGCGCGCGGCCGCGTGGGTCGAGCACGAACAGGATCGGCCACGTGCGGGCTGTCGTGTAGCCCGGCGGCAGGTACAGCGCGTAGCTCTGCGACGTATCGCTCGCGGCCGTGACACGCTCCGCGAGGCGACCCGCCGACCCCTGCGCGGCGATCGAGCCGGGCACCCCGCCGATGACAACACTCGCAAAGAGCGCGACGCTCCAGGTGTACCGCATCGTCCCAGGAATCTGCACAGGGGTGAGTTACATCGCAGCGCTCTACGGGTTCGGGAACTGTCACGATATCCGGGGCGTCTATCGCCGCAGTACCGCCACGAGGCTGAACACTCCGATCGCGAGCCCCAGGGCGATCTTCGCGGCGGCCGCCGCCGCCCGCCCCACAACCGCGCCCCAGCCGGCGCCCACGGCCACGTCCGCCCGCCGCGTAGAGGCGTACTCGAATAGCGCCGCACCGCCGAACGAGCCGACAAAGGCGCCAAGGACGCTCCCCACCACCGGGACGGGAACGCCGACCACAGCCCCCACAAGCCCGCCGACCAACGCCCCCCAGCCGGCCCGGCGCGAGCCACCATAGCGGCGGGCGAAACGAAAGCCCAGCCAGCTCTCGATGAGCTCGCCGGCGAACGCGAGCGCGAGGACGATGAAGATCGTCGCCACGCTTTCGGAGCGGAACTGCGTGAGCCCGCCGAACACCAGAAACCCCAACACCATCACCCACAGGCCGGGAAGGCCGAGGGGAATGAGGAGGAGGCCCACGATCCCGCAGGCCGCGAGCACGACCACAGCCAACACGTCGCTCATAAGGCAACATTAACGGAGGACGGCGTTCAGTGAAGAGGAGCAATCCGCCACGACCGGTGCGCACGTATCTTTATGCACGGCGTATATGGATGTCCTCTTGCTACTCGATGAATTGAGCGCCCTCTCTCCAGCGACGGAGGCCCACCCATGAGGATTGGGATCGTGCTCGGCGTGGCCGCGATGCTCGCGTCCGTCGCCCAAGTCGGTTCGGCGCAGAGCGGCACGAAAGGATGGAATCCGATGCACTTCAAAAAGCTGAGCGACGCGGAGCTCAAGAACACCCTCACGCCGCTGCAGTACGAGGTGACACAGCACGACGCGACGGAGCCGGCGTTCCGCAACGAGTACTGGGACAACCACCAAGCGGGCATCTACGTGGACGTCGTGTCGGGCGAGCCGCTCTTTAGCTCCCTCGACAAGTACGACTCGGGCACGGGATGGCCGAGCTTCGCCAAGCCGCTCGACGCCGCCAACGTGCGCGAGAAAGTGGACCGCTCGCTCTTTATGGTGCGCACGGAAGTTCGCTCGGCGCACGCCGATTCTCACCTCGGGCACGTGTTCGACGACGGGCCGCCGCCCTCCGGCGTGCGATACTGCATGAACTCCGCCTCGCTTCGCTTCATCCCGGTCGAGCGCCTGGCGGCCGAAGGGTACGGACAGTACCTGCCGCTGTTCCAGCACGCTGCCGCGAAGGACCCGACGAAGCACCCGTAACCCGACATTCGACCGGCGGCCTCGGTCAGGTGTGGCAGCCGGTCTCACCGCATGAGACCGGCACATCCGTAGTATCCCTCACGGCCTGCGCTCGGTCGCATCCCACATCCTGCTCCAGTCGTCGTCGATGTGGGTCAACACCACGCGTGGGTCACGCTCGCTGCCCTAGGGTCCGCTTCAAGCCCGAATCGAGACCGCGACCTCGTGGCGCACGGCTGCCACTGCAAGGGAGGCTTCCATGCCCCAGCGCAGCCGCGTCGGATCTCGCACCTCCAGTGTCTGCTCAGCACCCCTCCTGACCGTCCTGCTCGCGGTGGCGGCGTGCGACCAGCCGATACCGACGGCCACCGCGCCCCAGCCACCGCCAAGCGCCGTTGGCACCCGCTCCCTGGGGCTCTCGGCCTCGACGATGCTCGGGGATCCGTTCACCAACCTCACGGCCGCCGAGCTGGCGCTCTTCAACACCGGCAAAGTGGAGTTCGAGGCCGTGGAGGCAATCAGTGACGGGCTGGGCCCCGTCTTCAACGAAGCCTCGTGCGCCACCTGCCATAACGGTCCCGTGGGCGGCACCACGGGCCGGAAAGAGACGCGCTTCGGGAGGATCGTCAACGGCGGGTTCGATCCGATGACCAACTTCGGGGGCTCACTGATCCAGGACCATGGGATCGGGTTGGTCACCACGTCGGCCGGGAGCTTTACCTTCACGGGCGAGGTCGTCCCCCTCGAGGCCACGGTAACCGCGCAACGAATCACCACGCCACTCTTCGGCCTCGGCCTGGTCGATGCGGTGCCCGACGAGGAGCTCATTCAGCTGGCGCGACTCGAGGCCGCCACGTCCCCCTCGACGGCAGGGACGCCCAGCAGGACCAGCGAGATCCGAACCGGGCTGACCCGCGTGGGGCGCTTCGGCTGGAAAGCGCAGGTCCCGACACTCCATCAGTTTTCCGGCGACGCCTACCTGAACGAGATGGGGATCACGAATCCCGAGTTCCCCACCGAGAACTGTCCTCAGGGCAACTGCTCGGCGCTCGCGTTCAACCCGTTCCCGAACCTGAACGACGATGGCACGGGCGTGACAGAGTTCACCAACTTCATGACGTTGCTCGCGCCGCCGCCTCGCGGGACTCTGTCGCTGCAGGTGGTCGTGGGGAGCGGGATCTTCGCGACCATCGGCTGCGCCAACTGCCACACGCCGGTCCTCGTCACCGGGAGCAGCCCGGTGGCGGCGCTGTCGCGCAAGGTGTTCCAGCCGTTTTCGGATTTCCTGCTACACGACATGGGTGGCCTCGGCGACGGGATCGTTCAGGGCGCGGCCAGCGGTCGCCAGATGCGCACCGCCCCGCTCTGGGGGGTCCGCACGCGGTCGCTGCTCCTCCACGACGGCCGCGCCACGAGCCTCGGCGACGCGATCCTCGCGCACGATGGCCAGGGGCAGCGGGCCCGCGACCGCTTCCTGCGGCTGTCCGCGGGCGAGCGCTTCGCGCTGCTTCAGTTCTTGCGGAGTCTCTAGGGGAATCGCGGGCGCGTCACACCCGTCCAACTCGGATCGCGAGGGGCCAGCGGACGGTACGGATCCGTTCCGCCGGTCCCCACGCGCGGGCCAGTGCCTCGTGGAACGCCTCGAGCGGCGCTTGCCCTTCGGCACGCGTGAGCGCCCAGACCGCAGACCACGTGCCCACATATCCCAACAGCTCCTCGAGCCGCCACTCGAGCCGGATCTCGAGCGGGGACGCAGGGTCGGTCAGCTCCTCGAACGGGAACGACAGCGAGCGATAGCCCTCATCCACGTGGCGTCGCTCGGGGGGCCAGTAGGAGCCGAGGACATCGTGGTAGAACGGTTGGATGATCGCGTCGAGGTCTGCGTCCACTGACATCACGCCATAGCTAATCAGCGCGAGGATGCCGCCCGGCCGCGCCACGCGCCGCACCTCGGCGTAGTACGACGGGAGATCGAACCAATGGGCGGCCTGTGCCGCGGTCGCCAGGTCCACGACGCCGTCCGGGAGACCGCTCGACTCGGCGGGCGCGCAGCGATACGCAATCTTCGGATGTGCTGTCGTGCGCGCGATCTGCTCGCTGCTCGCGTCCGTGGCCCAGACGCGCTCGAACCGACCGGCCAGGAGCATCGACAGCTGCCCCGAGCCGCAGCCCGCGTCCCACGCGAGGCGCCGGACGGGCGCCACGCGCGCGAGACGCTCGATCAGCGCCGGTGGGTACGACGGGCGATGGGCGGCGTAAGCGGCCGCGATGTTCGAGAAGTGATCCTTGAACCCTCCCCCGGGTTGCGTCACAACACGAGCTCCCAGATCTCCGCCACGAGCGCTTTCCCGAAGCTGTGGTGCCGCTCCGTGCGCGTCACGCGGAATCCCGCGGCCTCGTACACGCGCCGCGCCGCCTCGAGCTCGCTTTGCGTCCAGAGCACCAGCTTCCGATAGCCCGCCTGACGGGCGAAGCCCACGCACTCGCCTACCAGCCGAGTGCCGAGCCCTGCTCCTCGCGCCGCCGGCTCCACGAGGAGCAGTCGCAGCTGAGCGACGGTCCGTGACTTCTTGACGAGAAATACGCAGCCGACGAGATCCCCGTCCCGCTCCGCGATCCAGCATCGCTCGCGCCTAGCGTCATAGCGCCGGACGTAGCGCGCCACGATCTCGGCCACCAAGCCCTCGAATTCCTCGTCGTACCCGTACTCCTGGGCGTACAGCGCGCCGTGGCGCTGCACCACCCAACCCAGGTCTCCCGGCTGCGGCTCACGGAGGACGCAGGCGCTCGGCCGGGCGTCGCGCTCGCTCAGGAGCTTCTGGATGCGCTCCATTGCGCCGACGAGGCGGCCCTGCTCGCTCCCCGGGAGACCGGCGAGCATCACCGCCACCTCGTGGTGCGAGCGGGCGTCGAGCGGCGCGAACGCCTTCTTGCCCTGTGCCGTGAGGGCGAGATGACTGCGGCGGCCATCAGAGGAGGAGCGCGTCTTCGCGACCAGGCCACGCTTCTCGAAGCCGCGGAGGATGCGGCTCAGATAGCCGGCGTCGAGGCCCAGGTCGCGGCCCAGCTCGGTGGCCGTCGGCCGGTCACGATGCGCCAGCTCGTACAGCACGCGCACCTGCGTCAGCGAGAACGGGCTGCGGTACGCGCCCTCACGCAGCACGCCGATTTTCCGCGTGTAGAACCGATTGAAGCGGCGGACCGCTCCCACACGCTGCTCCAGCCCGCGGACCTCCATGCCGGCAATGTTTCGGATATACTTGACTCTGTCAAGTACTTCGTTGGGCCCCCGCCCTGCTTAGATTTCCGCTGACCTTCATGGCCGACCAACCGACCCGCCCGCCCAAGAAGACGATCACCCCCGGCGCCTGGCAGGAAGCGCGGAGCCTGGTCTACGCGCACCGGCATCGCCTGGCGCTGGGACTCGGTTTGCTGCTCGTAAACCGGCTGGCGGGGCTCGTCCTCCCCTCTTCGTCCAAGTGGGTGATCGATCGCGTGATCACGCAGCACCATCCCGAGCTGCTGCTGCCGCTCGCGCTCGCGGCGGGCGGGGCCACGCTGATCCAAGCGATCACGGGATTCGGCCTCTCGCAGGTGCTCGGCGTCGCGGCCCAACGGGCGATCACCGACATGCGTCGCACGGTACAGGCCTACGTACTCCGGCTCCCAATCAGCTATTTCGACTCTACCAAGAGCGGGATTCTCATCTCGCGCATCATGACCGACGCCGAGGGCATCCGTAACCTCGTCGGCACGGGCCTGGTGCAGCTCGTGGGCGGCCTCTTGACGGCGGCGATCGCGCTCGGCGTGCTGTTCTATCTCAACTGGCGGCTCACCCTGATCGCCATTCTCATCCTCGCGTGCTTTGGGGGCGGGATGGCGTACGCGTTCACCAAGCTCAGGCCGCTGTTTCGGGATCGCGGCAAGCTAAACGCCGACCTGACTGGCCGGTTGGGCGAAACGCTGGGCGGCATCCGCATCGTGAAGGCCTACCGAGCAGAGCGGGGCGAACGGTTGGTATTCACCCGCGGAGCGAACTCGCTGTTCCGAAATATCGCCACGACGATGACCGGCATCTCGACGGTCGGCGCCTTCGCCACGATCATCATCGGCGCGATCGGCATCCTGATGATCCTCGAGGGTGGACACGCTATCCTGTCGGGTCAGATGACGCTCGGTGACTTTTTCATGTACGGCGTCTTCATCGGCCTGGTCGCCCTCCCCTTGATCAACATCGCGTCAATCGGCACCCAGATCACCGAGGCGTTCGCCGGCCTCGACCGCATCCGCGAGATCCGGCGGCTGGTCACCGAGGATGCCGAGGATGGCACGCGCGCCGCGCTCGACGGGGTACGGGGTGAGATCGCCTTCGAAAACGTCAGCTTCGAGTACACCGCGGGGACGGACGTCCTGAAGGACGTCTCATTCCACGCGCCCGCCGGCTCGACCACGGCGCTGGTCGGCTCCTCCGGCGCCGGGAAGAGCACGCTCATCAGCCTGGTCCTGACGTTCAACCGGCCTCGGTCGGGCAGGATCCTGGTCGACGGTCGTGATCTCGGTTCGCTCCGGCTCGCCGACTACCGCCGGCAGCTCGGTGTCGTGCTGCAGGACAACTTCCTGTTCGACGGGACGGTCGCCGAGAACATCGCGTTCGCGCGGCCGCATGCCACGCGCGACGAGATCGAGGAGGCGGCGCGGATCGCGCACTGCGACGAGTTCGTCCGCCGCTTCGAGAAGGGGTACGACACCGTGGTGGGAGAACGCGGCGTGAAGCTGTCCGGCGGGGAGCGCCAACGAGTCTCGATCGCCCGTGCGATCCTGGCCGATCCGCGCATCCTGATCCTCGACGAGGCCACGTCCAGCCTCGACTCCGAGAGTGAGGCCGCGATCCAGGACGGGCTCCGCACGTTGCGCCACGGGCGCACCACCTTCGTCATCGCGCACCGCCTCTCGACGATCCGTAGCGCCGACCAGATCCTGGTCATGGAAGGCGGGGAGATCGTGGAGCGCGGGACCCACGTGGAGCTCCTCGCCAGGCACGGCCGCTACCGGCAGCTCTACGACAAGCAGTACCGCTTCGAGCAGGACCGATTCGTGAACCCCGGCGAGGACTTCACTCCCGAGCCCGAAACCGCTGCACCACCTGCGCCCCTCACACCGCCGGGCCGGCTCTAGACCGGGAGAGCCTTCAGCGCTCTCTAGCGCCGGTGCCAGGATCGTCCTACACTAGCGCATGCCGCTGATCGACACGAATCACGGACGGGCGGCCCTCGTGGTCCTGTTGCTCGGCGCCGCGCTGATCATCGCGCTCGCGCCGTACGCTACCGGGATCATCGGGATTCCCGTGCTGTACGCCATCTTTGCTCCCGTGCACGACTGGCTGGGCATGCGGATGCGACCCCGCCTCGCCGCGCTGTTCGTGGTCGCCCTCGCCCTGTTCCTGATCGTCGTCCCCGGCGTCTCCTTCGCGGGCCTCATCGTTGGACAGGCGCAGGAAATCGCCGGCGGGGTGATTCGCAACCCACTGCTCGGCCGCTTGCGGGAGCTGAAGCTCGGCGGCATCGACCTGGGACCGCGCCTGGCCGACCTGGGGACCCAGGTGGTGGCGTGGATCGGCTCATCGGCCTTCGGCCTCGTCGGCACCGCCGCCCGCCTCGCCTTGAATCTCACGATCTCTTTGTTCGGTCTCTTTTACCTGCTGCTCCAGCCGCAAGACACGTGGGAGGCCGTCCAGCCCTACATCCCCTTCTCGGCCAAGAACACCGAGAAGCTGCGGCAGCGGTTCCGCGACGTGACGAGCGCGACGATCATCGGCACCGGCCTGACCGCGGCGCTACAGGGCCTGTTGGTCGGGATCGGCTTCTGGGTGACCGGCCTGCCGAACGCGGTGTTCTGGGGTGTCGTGACGATGGTGTTCGCCATCCTGCCGGTGGTCGGAAGCGGTCTCGTCTGGGGTCCCGGTGCGCTGGCATTGATCGTCAGCGGCCGAGTGGGACCGGGCGTGCTGCTCGCCATCTGGGGCGCGGTGGTCGTGGGAAATGTGGACTACGTGGTCCGACCGCGAATCTTCAAGCGTTGGGCCAACATCCATCCCCTTGTCACGCTCCTGGGCGCGCTCGCCGGCGTCCCGTTCTTCGGCATCCTCGGGCTGCTCATCGGACCGCTGGCGTTATCTTACTTCTTTGAACTCATCAAGATGTACAGGGAAGAGTACCTCAACTGATAGGACGGCCAAAGCTAGACGCATAGACGCACAAGGGAGAGCAGTTTGAGTAAACAGGATTACCTGTTCACTCGGTTCTGTTCACCGCTGTGCGTCTGTGCGCCTAGCCCTTGCCTTTTCTATTCACTCGCCACTCTATCCCTGCTCCCAGTTTGAGAAGGTCGAACGGATCCACTGTGACTCCCCCGTAGGCAGCAAACCAGTGGAGGTGGGGTCGGGTCACGCGCCCCGACGCGCCCACGCGGCCCAGCAGCTGGCCGCGCTCGACCGTGTCGCCCGGCACGACCAGCACGCGACTCAGGTGAAAGTATCCGGTGACGAGACCTGCGCCGTGATCGATCAGCACGGTCGTACCGCTGTAGTAGAGATCGGCCACCAGGGCCACGGCGCCGCGGTTCGCCGCGTGGACCGGCGCGCCCCATTGTCCCGCGAAGTCCACGCCATAGTGACGGCTGCGCACGGCCCCGTTGAAGATGCGGGGGATGCCGAAGGCGCTGGTGATCACGCTTTCCCTCGGCGGCTCGAACGGCTCATGCCACAAGCGCGCGGTTTCATGTGCCCGCTCCCGGACACCGTCCACGAGCTCGCTCTCGAGGCGGATGCGCTCCTTCAATGAGTCGGGCGGCCGCGCGAACTCCGGAGCGACGCGCAGCCGCTCGCCCGGCAGCCGACGGTGCCGCACGGGGAGCGCGAGGGTGGCCGTGTCGGTCGCGCCATCGGCGTGCGACCGCACGACCTGCGCGACCACGCTGTCCAATCCGAACGGAACGCCGCCGAGCGCGTGGAAGCGGTCCGCGACGCGCTCGAAGTGCAGAGCCTCGCCCCCGAGCGTGCCCTGCACGTCCACGATGCTGTCGGAGCGGACCTCGAGGATCACGAGTGAGCCCTCGAGTGGCGCGTGAGGACTCCAGGTGATCCCGGGCGCCCGCCCGAGACCAAGCAGGACGATGCCGAGTGAGAGCGCGGAGATGGTCAGAGCCGGGCCAGGGCGCGACGCGCGGTCTCAACGGCCGGGCGGCCGCCGTCGGCCCCTTGCATCTGTGCCAGATACTCCGCGTACCGGGCCCGCGCGGCGGACCGATCGCCCGCGAGCTCCGCCGCCCGGGCGAGCCCGAACAGGCTGCGCGATCGCCGGCGCTCGCGCCGGAGGGTGGACTCGTACGCGACGCGGGCGTCGCCGTAGCGACCGGTGGCGAGCAGCAGGTCGCCCTCGAGCTCCCGGGCCGGGAGGAGCTCACCGGGCGTGACCGGATGTTTCGCCGTCACGTCCTCCAGATCGGCCGCGGCCTTGGCCTCGCGGAGCGCACCCGCGGTGTCGCCGCCGGCGAACAGCGCCCACGCGGTCACTGCCTGCTTCCTGATGTCCACGATGCGCGACCAGTTGTAGCCGGTCTGTCCCGCGATGGCGGCCTGGATCCCCGCGAGCGCGGCGATTTCGACGCGTGCCTGCGCAGTGTCGCCGCTCCGGGCGGCCCCGATGCCGCGCGTGAAGTGGCCCAGGGCTTCTGCGATGCCGCCCTTCCCCGCCGCGCGGACGGGCAAGCGCGCCGCGGCCACCCAATCGTCGCGCTCGAGGGGGACGCGGGCTTCCATTGCGACGCGGTTGTAGTTGGTGACCAGCGCGTCACTCGTGATCGCGGTGGTGAGCGCCAGCCCCTCGTCGACGGTGCGCCTCGCCGTGGAGTCCCGCCCTTCCTGCAGATAGCCGTACACCATGTAATCGATCGCGTGAAACTGCTCCGGCGCTACGCCGCCCAGATTCTGCGCGCGCGCGTACGTGATACCCGCATCGAGGGCCCGCTGGTTCGCGGCGATCGTTTCGTTCCACAAGCCAAGCCGAATGAAGATGTGCGACGGCATGTGCTGCGCATGCGGCGCGGACGGGGCAATCTGCGCGTAGCGCCGCGCGGCATCGAGCCCCAGAGGCGCGAGCTCGGGCGAGTCGTTCGCGTGGATGATGTAGTGGGCCAGCCCCGGATGCTGGGGGAACCGACGGAACAGCGGATTCAGGATCGCCGCGGCCTGCTTCTGCCGCGCGAATGTCGTGTCGGTCGCGGACGCCGTGGCGACGAGGGACAGGGCGTAGTAGATCGCCACCTCGGGGTCATTGGGTACATCGCGGTACAGGCGCGCGAGCGTATCGGAGTACGCTTGCAGCCGCCTGGCGTTCGCGACGTTTTCGTAGTCGCGGTAGAGCGCGCCGACCGCGGCGATGAATCCGCGCTCGCGCGCGGTAGGCGCCGGAACCGCCTGGGCGCGGATCGCCGCGGCGGCACCCTTGCGCAGGTTCTCACCCGCCGGCCCGCCGACGAACGGATTGCCCCACGCGTTCACGGCCATGCCCCAATAGGCCATGGCGCACGTCGTGTCCGCCACGGCGACCGCCTTGAACGCGCGGGCGCCCTCCTCCCACCAGAACGAATGGAGCAGCGCCATAGCGTGGTCGAAGCCAGCCTGCGCCTGGGCGTTACAGGACACCGGGAACGTGACGTGCCCGAGCACCTCACCGTGATGGTCGTGCGCCTGGGCCGGGAGGCTGGAGGGCAGCAGAATGGCGAACAGGAGTGAATACCGGGTACGGCGCATGGACGGCTACCGGCGTTGGGTGAGCCTGTAATCTAGTGCGTCCCCTCCTGCGCCCCCAACGCGAGCGCCACGCCGTTGGTCCACCCGAACCCGTCCTGCGTCGGGTATTCGCCTCCACCGGCGCGCCGCCGCACGTCCACCACGTCGTATTTCTCGGTCATCTTGCCCGTCGCCGCGTAGATCCGCCGGTTCAGCGCGAGCCACCGCCCCCGGGCGGTGTCCGCAAGATCCGAGCGCCCGTACCGACGCACGCCCTCGATCGAGAGCCACTCGAGCGGCGGCCAGCCGTTCGGGGCGTCCCATTGCTGGCCCGACGCAATCAGCGTCGTGACGAACCCGCCGGGCTTGAGAAAGTCCCGCTCGAGCCGCGCGGCCACCGCGCGACCCTGCTCGGGTGTGGCCAGCCCGAAGTAGAGGGGTGCCGCCGCGGCGAGTGTCGGACGGTCCGTCACGCGCTCACCACTGCGCCAACGGACATCATAGAAGAATCCGCTCGCGGTGTCGAATGCGGCCGCGAGCAGCGCGCGACGTCGATTCTCGGCCGCGATACCGAATCGCCGCGCAATCTCCGCATCACCCGGGTGCCCACGGGCCGCGCGCAGGGCGGCGATGATCCGCTCGGCGTGATAGAGCAAGCTGTTGAGATCGACCGGCGCGAGCTCCGTGGTCTCGAGCGTCCGCAGGTCCTTCGGATCGCGCATCCATCGGCTCGAGAAGTCCCAGCCGCTCTCGGCCGTGGCGCGGATATTTCGGAAGAGCGGCTGTCGCCGCTCCTCGGGAACGGGCTGACCGACCTCGTAATCGGGTCGGAAGGACTCCGGCCGCGGCTGGGGGTCGTCGTCCCAGTACCGATTCAGTACCGATCCGTCGCGCAGCTTCACCACGCGGCGGTATGCCTCGCGCGGCGAGACCCGCTCGGCGCCGTCCATCCAGAAGGCGTGCTCCGCCTCGAGCGCGTCGAGATAGCCCAGGGCGTGCGCGGTGTCCGTCGCGCCCGCATAAAGCCCCACCATAGCGGCGAAGTACGGAGGCTGACTCCGTCCGAGGTAGTATGTCCGATTGCCATTCGGGATGTGCCCGACCGTCCGGACCAGGTAGGCAAAGTTGTCGAGCATGCTGCGGACCAGATCGGTGCGGCCGCTCTGAATGAGCCCGAGCATGGTGAAGTAGGAGTCCCAGTAATAGACCTCGCGGAAGCGCCCGCCCGGCACGACGTACGGCTCGGGGAGCGCCATAAGGGAAGAGTACGCCGTGCCGGTGTCGTGAGACGGCGCTCGCGTGAGCACGGGCCAGAGCGCCCGGATGTGCGCCTCCATGGACTGCGAGCGGTCCGAGTGGAAATCGGCCGCGACCGTCTGGGGCATCTCGAAATACTGCCCAACAAACGCGCGCAGATTGAATCCCGGGACGCGCCGGGCCGAGTCGTACTTCGCGACGAGTTGCGCCGGGGCGAGCAGCGGGCGCGCATCCACAAACGTCTTCGAGTCGGGAAACATCCCTGACAGTTCGACGTCCGCGAACAGGGGACCGAGGGCCGTGGCCGGCTGGTATCGAGCGGCACGTTGGGGGAGGTTAAGGGAGGTTCGGGAGGTTGTGTCGGGGCGGCAACTCGCCGCCACGCAGCAGGCCATCCCAGCCGCGATCAACCTCCCCCAACCTCCACCAACCTCCACCAACCTCCAAAGCTGTCTCACCGGAACACGTACCACAGCACGCCGATCGTCGCCGCGAGCACGATCGACAGCGCGATGTTCAAGCTGCGCGGGCCTGCCGGAACGCGGACGGCCGTGACTTCCGGCGTGCCGTACGTCAACCCGACGGTCTTGATGGCTGGAGGTGCGGGTGTCGCGAGGCTCACTGCGATGAGGATCCCTGAGCACAACACGAAGAGCAAGGCCGCAAAATGGAGGAAGTTGACGCCTGCGAACCAGGCCCACACCGTGCCGCTCGTGAGGTGCGCCTTGGCCAGCTCGAGCACCAGGCGGAGTACGCCGAGCACGAGCCCGGTGTAGAGCGCGGTCACCGCCCCCACGCCGTTCAGCCGCGGATAGAGCACGCCCAGCAGGAAACACGCGGCGATGGGCGGGGCGATGTACGCCTGTACGCTCTGGAGATAGATGTAAATCTGTGGCGAGATGTACTTCATGAACGGAATCCAGAGCAGGCCCAGCCCGACGAGCAAGACCGTCGTGAGCCGTCCGACCGCCACGAGCCGCGCCTCGCTCGCGCCGGGCCGGAGCTTGCGATAGACGTCCCACGTAAGCAGGGTCGAGCAAGAGTTGAACGCCGAGGCTAGCGAGCTCATGAGCGCTGCGAGCATTCCCGCGAGCACCAGGCCCTTGAAGCCGACCGGGAGGAGGCGCGTCACCAGCGCCGGATAGGCGGTGTCGGCCGCACCGCCCCGGACGTCCGTAAACAGTGCCGCGGCGATGATCCCCGGGAGCACGAAGATGAACACCGGCAGGATCTTGAGGTAGCCGGCGAAGATCGTGCCGGTACGGGCCTCGCTGACGTTCCGGGCGGCCAGCACGCGTTGCACGATGTGCTGATCCGTACACCAGTACCAGACGCCCAGGATCGGAGCGCCGAACACGATACCGGTCCAGGGGAAGGCGGGGTCGCTGACGGGCTTCCACATCGAGAAGAAGGCCGGCGGCACTCGCGCCTCGAGCCCGTTCCACCCGCCGACCGCCTGCAAGCCCATCACCGCCAGCACCGCGGAGCCGATGATCAGCACCACCGCCTGCATCACCTCTGTGTAGATCACGGCACGCAGCCCGCCCAGCACGGTGTAGAGCCCGGTGATGACGATCAAGACCACGGCGCTCGTCCATACGCTCCAGCCCGTGACCGCCCGCACGACGATGCCACCCGCGAACAAGGTGACGCTGATCTTCGTCAGGACGTACCCGATGATCGACACCCAGGTGAAATACGATCGTGCCGTCGGATTGAACCGGCGCTCGAGGAACTCCGGCATCGTATAGACGCCGCTCCGGAGGTAGAACGGGACGAACAGCCATCCGAGGAGCAGAAGAATGAGACAGGCGAGCCATTCGAAGTGGCCTACCGCGAGCCCGCTGGCCGCGCCGGTCCCCGCAAGACCGACCAGATGCTCGCTGCCGATGTTCGACGCGAATAGGCTCGCGCCGACGGCGAACCACCCCACGTCGCGGCTCGCGAGAAAATAGTCCGCGCTCACGTTCTTCTCCCGGCGGGCCGCCCAATACCCGATCCCCAGCAGCAGGAGGAAGTAGACCGCGATGACCACGAGATCGAACAGGTGCAGGGAGGTCATGGTGTATGGTGGTTGAGGAGATACTGAACGGCCAGGTCAGTCAGGCTCCATAGCTGGACATCCGAGCTCGTCCCGTAGCGTGTGGGCACGAGCCGGCCGCCGTCGATTCTATAGCTCCAGAGCTCCGCGTGCCGGAGCCCGGAACCGTCCACCGCCGTCACGGTCCGTTGCAGCGCGTCTGCGAGCGGCGCGGCGTCCGAGCCGGACGGAAGCGCCGCGATCTGCAGGGCGAGCCCCGCAACGAGCACGTTTACGTCACGGCCCCAGACGACGGTGGGCGAGTGGTACGGATCGTGCCGAAACGTCTCCCACACGTCGGGCCGGGCGTACGCGTCGTTGGCGGTGAGCGGACCCAGCCGCTCGACGAAGAGTCCCGTGGGGTACGGCCGCACAATCGGTCGGACGAGCTCGAGCGTTCGGTCCCGCCCGAGCGGATCGAGCAGCAAGGCCATGGCGGGATCGGTGTTGACGATCGGGATCGGCCGCCCGGCGCCATCGAGCGAGAGCGCGAGGAATCGGAGCGTGTCACGCTCCGCGCCCCTGCC
>CAYXIK010000044.1:0-19287 GCA_964465315.1 uncultured Gemmatimonadaceae bacterium
GACGGCCCCTACCTTAGGGCCCGGTTCAAGCAATACGTGGCACCGTCACCGGTTTGTCTGCGCTCCGCGGGGACCACACGTCTCGCGGTTTTTGTTTGAGCCCGTCTCTGGTCGCGGTGACCAGGGTCGAAACATGTCCGGGGCAGTGCCCCTTAGTGCTGAGGTCCAAACGGTATGGCAAAGGGTAAGGTGAAGTGGTTCAACGACGCGAAGGGCTTTGGCTTTATCGCGCAGGAGTCTGGTCCAGACGTGTTCGTCCACTTCACGGCGATCCAGGCTGAGGGCTTCCGCAGCTTGGCCGAGGGCGATACGGTCGAGTTCGAGGTCGCCCAGGGTCCGAAAGGCTTGCAGGCGCAGAACGTTCGCAAGGTCTGAGCGGCATGAGGTGATCACGGCAGCGGGCTCGGTGTGCTCCCCGGGCCCGTTCGCGTTTGGGCCTCTTATATTGGGTCATGCGCTCCATCGTCCCCGCGTGGGTTGCGCTCGCGTCCTTCCAGTGCGTAGCAGTCGCGCAAACCCCCGTTAAACCGGTGACGCCCCCTGCCCCCCTCGCGCAGCCCGTGTACCGCGGCTTCATACCCGGCATCAGCTATCGGGCGTTCGTGGAGCGGGCGCGAGCACTCGCGGACAGCGACGTGTTGCGGTGTCAAACATCTCCCCGGACCGCGCAGGTGATGGAATGCGGCGTGGTAATCCGGGACCCGAAGGATGCCGCTCGCTTCTATCTCAGCGCGCATTTCATCGACGGCAACGCCGACGTCGTGGCATTCTTTGACTCGGCGGGATTCGGTGACAAGCGAGGCGTGCCGCTCGTCGACCGGACGAAGAAGGAGTTGACCCGGCTCTTCGGCCGGCCCCGTCCGATCGGAAAAAGCGGGTGGGAGTGGCCGTATGGCCGGCGTGCGGTACGGTTCAGCTGGCGGGGACGGGGCGCCGCCCGCTGGATATCCATCACCCTCATGGACCGAGACGTGATGGACCGAATCAGCGCCTACGTGAAATCAACCGCAAAGATAAAGCCATAAGGCGGGGCTCACGCCCTGCGGCTCGAGGCCGTGACGAGTCGCTCCGCGAGCCCTGCCACGCCCCGGGCCGAGCCGAGCTGATCGAGCCAGCGCGGCGGGATACCCGTTTCACCGTCCCGCGCGCCCAACAGCGCCCCGGCGACCGCCGCGTTCGTGTCCGTGTCACCCCCAGCCTCGGCCAGGAAGACGAGCGCGTCCTCGAGCGACGGCCGGTGGACGGCGCACCAGAACGCGATTTCCACGCAGTGCACCACGTATCCGGCCTCTCCCACGACCGCGAGCGGAAGGTCGGCTTGCTGCTCCCATGCCACGCGTCCGATGGCTTCGATCAACGCTCGCGGCGCCGCTCCTTGGAGGCGGTGGAGCACCTCTTCGAGAAAATACTGATTCCCGTGCAGCAACTCGCGCGCGGCGAGGTTGACCGCCGCCGCGCCCCACGTGCAGCGTTCGTCGGCGTGAGTGATCGCGGCCTGCTGGGTCGAGACCCGGACGAGCTTGTCGACGTTATCGTGGTACCTGAGGGCGACGGGCACGCAACGCATCACGGAGCCGTTCGAGGCTGACCTCGGGCCGAGGGTCAGGCGGCCTGCCTCGAACGGCTCCGTCCCACGCTCGATGAGGCGAAGCGCGCGCTGCGTCGTCAAACCGATCCCGCGACCATCCACCTTCATCCACTTGACCCAGCGCTGGGCCACGTCCTGCGCGTCGAAATCGCCCTTCTCCGCGAGGGATTCGGCAAGAAGCAGGGCCATGGCGGCGTCGTCGTCGAACGGCGATCCCTTGGGCGGACGCGCGAGGTCGCGCACGCCCTGTGGGAACGCCTCCCGGATGGCCTGAGCAGTCCCCAGCCCTTCCGTGGGTACGCCCAGCTGGTTTCCCACCACCAGGCCGAGCAGCGCGCCGCGCGCCCGGACGACGAGTTGCGGATCGATGACGGCGCTCTGATTCAAAACGTCAGCACCACGACGCCGCTCTGGGGGTCAACCCGGACGGCGAAGCTTTGCCGGTCGACGTGGGGCCCGACGTAGGGATGCGCGCTGTTGTAGGCGGCGACCACGGAGTTCTGATACAGACGGTAGTACCCGACATGCGTCCGTGGGGCGCCTTTCGGCACCAGGCAATTGCATCGCACGTTCGCCGCCGAGCCAGGGTTGACCTCGAGCGTGATGTCAGAAGGGCTCGTGTTGGTCACGAGCGGCGCGAAATACCGCTGGCCGCCCGCGTCCGCGGTGACGGTGGCGACCCGCCGGCCGCGCACCCGCTGGAACTCGGAGACGGGCGCTTGGAGGGGCTCCCCGATCGGGGGGTTGCCCGGACGGATCAGGCGCCAGGTCAGCTCAGCCCGTCCTGCCTTCCCGATCCAGAGCCGAGCCGTCGCGTCCGGCGCGACCGTATCGACCGGGACGCCGCCACGCAGGACTTCGACCGGCTCGATGAGCGCGTTGTGGAGATAAGCGACACCCGATCCCACGTATCCCGCGCGACGGGCGGCCCATCCTCCCACGAGCAGAACCGTGACGCCTCCCGCCACCCACCAACCCAAGGCGCCCGCTCCTCGCCGCATCTCACCCGACCGCCGAACTTGCCGCTCCAATGTCTGGGCGCCGACGAGTCGCGTGGACCCGGAGGCGCGACCGGCGTCGATCGCCTTGAGCACACCCTCTGCGTTCTGGAAGCGGTCCTCGGGCTTCTTCGCGAGGCATTTCACGATCACGTTCGAGAGCCAGCGAGGGATCTTGGCGTCGACGTCGCTCGCCACAGGGACCGGGTCTGCCAGGTGCTTTCCGACGATCTCGGCGCTCGAGTCGCCGTTGTAAGGCGGCGTGCCCGTCACCATCTGGTACAGCATGGCTCCGAAGGCGTACAGGTCGCTCCGCCCATCGATGTTCGCCTGCCCGAGCGCCTGCTCCGGGCTCATGTACTGCACGGTACCCACCGTGAAACCCGTGGCCGTCTTGGCGCCGCCGGCGCCGGGATCGAGCAGCTTGGCGATCCCAAAATCCACGAGCAGGGCGCGGCCGGTCTTGGCGTCGAGCATTACGTTGTCCGGCTTGATGTCGCGGTGCACTAAACCCTGCGCGTGGGCATGCCCGAGCGCCTGAAGCACCGGCTCCGCGATCTTGAGGGCTTCGTCCACGGGATAGTGACCGCGACGGCGCAGGGCGTCCGCGAGGGACTCCCCCTCCACGAAGGGCATGACGTAGAACACCAGACCTTCACCATCGCCCGTGAAATGGATCGGCATGATGGCAGGGTGCTGCAGACGGGCCAACGCCTTGGCCTCCTGTCGGAACCGTGCCAACATGCCTGGCGTCCAGGCGATTTCGGGATGGAGGACCTTGCAGGCGAGGCGCCGATCCAGGTCTTTGTCCCAGAGCTCGTACACCTCGGCGAACCCGCCCCGCCCGATCAGCCGCTTCACCTCGTACTTGGAGCCGAGCGCGCGGGCAAGCCGCTCGGCGGTTGGGGCGACCGGGGTTCCGCCGGTGGTGACCGGAGGGGCCGCTGCGACTCGCTCATCGGTGATCACGGTGGGAGACGCGGTGCCGCACGCGGGGCAAAACGCCGCGCCGCGCGGAATTTCGTTACGGCACGACGAGCACGTGAGTTGGGTGGTCACGGGA
Organism: uncultured Gemmatimonadaceae bacterium; assembly: GCA_964465315.1. GTDB lineage: Bacteria > Gemmatimonadota > Gemmatimonadetes > Gemmatimonadales > GWC2-71-9 > AG41. The sequence continues at coordinate 3,650 of CAYXIK010000044.1, forward strand.
CCAAAGATTTGTGTTCGAGACGCGGGGTGCAAGTTAAGTTCCCCCGATGCTCGCGCTCCGGATTGCCGTTGGCCTCGGGCTCTCGTACGCCGCGCTCGCGCTCCTGGCCTGGAAGTTCCAGGAGCGGCTCGCTTTCCCGGCGCCACGGGGCGCCGTCCCCGATCCGAAGAGTGTGGGCGTCGGGAATGGCGAACGGGTCGAGCTGGTATCGGGGGACGGGACGAGACTTGTGGGGTGGTTTTTGAGGCCGGTGGATGAGACAAGGAGCAACGTCCTACGACCTCCCCTAACCTCCCCCGGTTTGCTCTGGTTCTACGGCAACGGCGAGAACCTCGTGGCGATCTGGCCGATCGTCCGGGAGTTTCAGCCGCCCGGGACCGCCCTCCTGCTCATAGACTACCCGGGCTACGGTGGCAGCGCCGGCCGGGCAACCGAAACCGGGCTGTACGCGGCCGCGGACGCCGCGTACGCGTGGCTCGCGGCGCGGCAGGGCGTCGACCCACAACGCATCTACGTGTACGGCCGCTCCCTCGGCAGCGCGGTGGCGACGTACACAGCGGCACGACACCCGGTGGCAGGCCTAGTGCTCGAATCGCCGTTCACCAGTGCCCGCGCCATGGCTCGGCACCTATACGCAATACTGCCGCGGTTCACCCTGACGCTCCACCTCGACAACCTCACGAACGTCAAGCGCATTCACTGCCCGATGCTCGTATTCCACGGCGACGCGGACCGTCTCGTGCCGACGTCAATGGGCCTGGAGGTGGCAGCGGCGGCCGGGGGCGGGCCGGCGGAGGTCGTGCTCATCCATGGCGCGGGGCACAACGAGACATACACGGTCGGCGGCCGCGCGTATCGCGACAGGATGTGGGAATTCATTCGGCGGCCGGTTCGGCCTTAGATCACGACAATGGGGACGATCCGATGTGGGGTGCTTTCGAAGCGGCGCTCCGCGTCATCGAGTGTGCGTCGCACGGTCGCGGCCTCGGCGTCGGCGAACTTGGAGCTCTGCGCCACGCGGCCGGTGAGGCGGCGAACCGCGACCAGCGCCCGGGTCACTTCGCAGCGGTCGACGTCCGGATCCGTGTGTCCGGTGACCAGGAGCTCCTCGAACAGGGGGAGGCTCGACTCTTCACCCAGCACGTACAGGGACTCGAGGATCTTCGGTGCAAGGAACCGGCGCAGAAGCTGGTCGTGCCGTATCCGGTCGAAGAGACGCACGAGGACATCGGAATGTCCTGGGTAATAACGGGCGGCCTCTACGGCGGCAGCGACGAGCGCGTGATGCGCCCCGGGCGTCACGAGGTATCGCTCGAACAGCGGCCAGGCACCGTCGGGGTGGCGCTCGGCCAGCGCCAGGAATGCGAAATACCGGCGCCCGAACGGCGCCGCGGTGTCGGCGATGACGGTGCGCAGACCCGCGATGCCCCAGCGCGCGCCGACCAACGCGGCCGCCGCCGCGTGCTGCCATCGCTCGAGCTCCGGGACCCGGAAGGTCACGAGATGCGGATCGGGAAACGCCCGGCATCGGTCCAGGACGGCGAGCAAGCGACGGTCGACCTGGTGGAGCGCCGGCTCGAGCCCGTCGGCGTGCGAGCGACGGGCGAGCCCCAGCGCTTCCCCTGCAAGCCGGTCCAGGGACGCGGCCTCCCAGGCGCTCTCGAAGCACGCGGCGTCAGGCGCGCCCAGCAGCTGCTCGAGGGCACCGGCCAGCCGGTACAATGCGCGCGACGCTTCCATTTGCACCAAGCTACTCGCGGCGGGCGCGTCGGCAAATCAGACTTGTCCACATGGGTATGGAAAACTCGGTGGGAATTGTGTGGACGGGCTGGGGAATGTTGCGCTTCCTCGGCGGCCAGCTTAACCTTGCCCCGCGCCGACCTCACGTCCACTCCTGACGGTGAGGCCCTTGGAGGACCCTCTGCGAACATCAGCTCTTGTGTTCGCCGCCCTCAGCTTGGCGGCGTGCTCCCGTCCCAGCGGCCCGATCGCAATTGGCCTCGCCGGTCCATTCTCCCAGGCGCGGGGCGCCTCGATGCTCCGGGCCGCTCAGCTCGCGGTGAACCAGGTCAATGCGAAGGGTGGCGTGCGCGGCCACCCCCTCGAACTGCGGATCGCCGACGATTCTGGAAACGAGGATACCGCTGTCCGCATGGCCGAGAGGCTGTACGCTGACCCGAGCGTCGTGGCGGTCGTAGGACATCTCACCTCGAGCGCATCCATCGCGGCCGCGCGGGTGTACGGCGGTGGCGCGAGTCCCGTCGCGATGATCTCCCCGGCGGCATCGAGCCCTGCCTTGTCCGGGATTAGTCCCTACGTCTTTCGTGTGTGCCCGAGCGATCTGCAGCATGGCCCACGTCTCGCTCGCTTCACCTGGCACGCGCTCGGCGCGAGGCGGGCAGGGATCATCTACGTCAATAACGACTACGGGCGGGGCATCCGCGGTACATTCGCAGGGGAATTTGCCAGCCTCGGCGGCACCGTGGTCGAAGCCGATCCGTACGTGGCCTCGACGACGTCGCTCGAGCCCTATCTGTCGCGCATGCGCCGGGCGGGGGTGGACGTCCTGGTGCTCGCCGCGGAGCGTCCGGGGGCGGAGCTCGCGTTGCGTGAGATGCGATCCCTCGGGCTACGATGGCCGGCGGTGGGTGGAGACGCGCTCACGGGGATCGAGGCGGACGGCCCGCTCGCCGAGGGCGTGCGGGTCTCGTCCGCCTATCTGCCCGACCGTCGCGACGAGCGCAACGCCGCCTTCGTGGCGGAGTACGCTCGCGCGTTCGGTGGCCAACGACCGGATCACCGGGGCGCCGGGGCGTACGACATCGTGCTGCTGCTCGCGCGAGCCCTCGACCGCGTGGGCGCTGACCGCGCCTCGATCCGCGCGTACCTGGCGCGCGTGGGCCACGGCAACCCCGCGTTCGACGGCGTGACGGGCACGATCGCGTTCGACGCCAACGGGGACGTGCCGGGCAAGACCGTGGCGATCGGAGTGGTGCACGACGGTGAGCTCGTGACGCAGGCAGAGCAATGATGCGGAGTCCGCTCGACACCATCCGCGCGCGCATCCTGCTCGGCCTGGGCCTGCTGATGGTGGGCCTGATCGTTACGGCGATCGCGGGCGCGACCACGCTGCGGCGGATGCGGTACGCCGTGGAGACCGAGCTCGACGCGCTCCGCGCGTCGACGGAGGTGGGGAGCGGGCTCGTCACGAGCGTGCTCGAGGAGATCCGGGGCGCGGAGCAGTACCTTGCATCGCCCGGAGCGGAGGCCCGCCGTGAATTCCAGGCGAGCGCCGAGGATGCGTTCGAATACCAGCGGCGCCTGGAAGCCTTTCCCGGGCTCGCCGTCGAGGACCGCCTCACGATCAACCGTGTGAAGCAGCTCCACGCGGCGATCCAGACCGAATACTCCATCGCCCACGCGCTGCGGGACCTCGGGCGCGACCAGGAGGCCGTAGCGCGAGCAGCGGCCGTCCGCCCGCAGGCGGCGGAGCTGACGCGGCTCGTTCGAGACCTGTCGCGCCGCCAGGCGCAACAAGCCGCCAAAGCCGCCGAGCGATTGACGTCGGACGCCGGCGATCGCGAGCGCAAGCTGTGGGTGGGCGTCGCCGCGCTCGTCGTCCTCGGGTTCTTCCTCTCGCGCTATACGCTCCAGTCGGTGCAGGGCCCGCTCGGGCGGCTGGTCACGGCCGCGGAGCGATTCGGAGCCGGAGACCTTCGACCGGTGACCACCGGGGATATGCCTCGCGAATTCCGCGTGCTTGCGGAGGCGATGCAACGCATGGGCGACCGGTTGCGCCAGATCGTGCGCGAGGTGATCGGGGAGTCGGACCGCATCGCCGGCGCGGCGGGAGACCTCTCGGCCGTCGGGGAGCAGCTCGCCGCGTCCGCGAGCGAGGTGTCGACGGCCATGGTGGAGATCTCAGGCGGCGCCGACCATCAACGAGCCGCTGTCGCAGCCATGGGCAGCGGCCTCGAGAAGCTCCGCACGGCCACCAGTGACATGGCGGACGCGGCGGAGCGAGCGGCGCAGCTCGGGAGCGAGATCCGCTCCGTGGCGGAGCGCCACCGCGGCGACGTTGCCGCCGCCGGCTCGGTCCTGCTCGACGTGCGAGAAGTGGTGCAGACCACCTCGAAGCAGATCGCCCAGCTGAGCGAGCTGGGCGAGTCGATCGACGACTTCGTGGAGCTGATCAAGCGCATCTCGTCGCAGACCAACCTGCTCGCGCTGAACGCGGCGATTGAGGCGGCCCGGGCGGGCGAGCACGGTCGCGGCTTCGCGGTGGTGGCAGAGGAAGTCCGCCAGCTGGCAGACGAATCGGCGCGCGCAGCCGAAGAGGTGACTCGCACTACCAGCTCCATCCGCGAGCAGATGGAGGACGTCACGGCTACTATGGCGGCTGGTCAGGCCAAGGTCCGCGGGATTGAGACCGTCGCCGAAGGGGCCGCCCGCGGTCTCGCGGAGATCGCGTCGGCAGTCGAACAGGTGGAGCAGGCGGCAACCCGCGTGCGGATGGCCGCCCAGGCGAATCGCGAGACCACCGGCCAGCTGCAGGCGCAAGCCCAGCAAGTGGCTACTCGCTCGACGACCCACGCCGCGGGTGCGGAGCAGGTGACGGCCGCCACCGAGCAGCAGGGCGCGTCGACCGAGGAAATGGCGGCTGCCGCCGGTAACCTGCTCCAGGCGGCCGAAAAGCTGCGGGGGCTAGTGCGGGGGTTTCGGGTCTAGGGGCGCGTGGTCACTGGACGATCACCGTCCCACTCATGACCGCCCCGTGAATGGCGCAATGGTACGTGTAGGTGCCGGGCGTCGGGAAGTAGACCTGGAAGGTCGCGCCCGGCGCCAAACTTCCGCTGTCCCACGTCAGCGCCGATCCGGTGTCTGACGTCGTGGTGTGATTCATCGTGTCCAAGTTCTTCCACGTCACGTACTGACCCGCCAATATCGACACGGTCGCCGTCGTGAACTTGAGCCCGCTCACCATCGTGACCAGTGCGCCAGTCGCGGTCGTCGGCTGGCTCGCCCCCGCGTAGTTGGCGGCACTCGCGCTAATCGTGTACGTGGCCGCCGAATCGAAGGTCACACCTGTTTGCGCGTAGTACGACCCCGTCGGAATCGTGATCGTGCTCGAGTCGAAGCTCGCGTGACCCGGCAGGCTCGCCACAAGTGGCACGGCCAACGGCGTCGACACGTTCCGTGCAACGCCGTTGGCGTCCTCAGCGTACACGGTAACCATCTGCTTCTGCCCAACGATGACATTAGATGCCAGGCTGAGCCCCAGCCTAGGCGAACCGACCGCTACCGGGAGCAAGGTCGCGGCGTAGAAGCCGGTCGCCGTCGCGCCCACGTTCGCGGTTCCCTGATTCCCGCCCGTCACGGTGAACGTGGCTGACGACGCGTTCGCCGGAATTGTGACTGTGGGGGGCACCGCGAGGACCGTGGGCGCTGACGAAGTCAGGCTCACAGTCACGCCGGTGGTGGCGCTGAACGGAATAGAGACCGACATCTGTGCCGCCTGGCCCCGCCCAAGCCCATTTGGCGGCGAACTGAGCGAGAGCGTGGCCGTGTCGACGCTGATTTGAAGCGTGTCCGACCGATAAGTGGGCGCCGAGAAAAAGACCGAGCTCGACCCCTTCTGGAGGCCCCGGACGCCGACGCTTCCAGACGAGGTAAGCGCGGCTATCGTGAACGTGGCGGAGTCGCCGATCACGACCTGCGGAGCGCTCGACGTGTCCCCGACGGGCAGCGCGGACGCGACGATTCTGTATGCGCTGGTCTGGTCTTGCGTGTAAACGGTCACGGGCGTCGGCGGCGCCCCGACGTAGAGACTCAGCGTAGTGTAGTTCGTCGCGAGCCGGGGCTGGCCGATCGGTACGGTTGCCGTCGCCTGGCTGTAGCCCGCCGCACGTGCAATCAGCAGGGCGGAGCCGGCATTCTGACCCGTGACTTCGAAGGCCGGACTCGAGCTCGACCCGATCGGAATCGTCACCGACGTGGCGCTCAGGCCAAAGACCTGGCTCGGATTCGTGCTGTCGCTGCGCTGGAGGCTCACGACCAGTGGACTTCCAGTGACCGGATTGTCCAGGTACACGAACTCACCTTGGAAGATCTGGTTCAGCCCAGCGGTCACCGTCGTGTAGGAGAGGTGCAGCGACGGGCCCGTCACCGAGATCGGCGGCGACGAATCTGGCGAGAACCCGCGGGCCGAGATTCTGATGCGTGCCGTGCCACTGCCGACGAACCGGATCCGCAAGGTCCCGAACGAATGACCCGCCGGAACGACCGACCAGCCCGAGTCTCCCCGACCGAGCGTCGCCGCCGAGTCGATGCGGATTACCGTGCTGTCGATCGACTGCACATACACCGTCTCGGCTGCCGCGGCGTTTTGGGCGACTCCGGTGGACCGGTTCACCGTAGAGGCAGCCAGCGTCAGTGGCGGCTCCGTAGTCAGGTGACTCGTAGCGACGCCTTGCAGCGCGATATGGACCGGCGAGGGCGTGATCGTGGCGCGGGCCGTGACGAATCCGGGCGCCGCCGCGGTCATGGAGTCGGTGCCGGTGGAATCGAGACCCACGATAGAAAAGACCTGACTCGCGTTCGACCCCTTGGGAATCAGCACGGTGGCAGGTGTCAGCGAATCCGTCGTCGGGTTAAAGCGCTGCAGCGCGACCGTCACCGTATTCACGGCGGCCGCGGGGATCGAGATGTAGTTGCCCTGGAGCTCTAGCCCGCGTCCCACATAGCCGTTGTAGGGATAGCCGAAGGCGACCGTTAAAGGCGTGGGTAGGACCTTGATCGGCCCGACGGAGTCAGCGGTCGAGCCTGGGGCGCTGGTCCGTATGTAGGCGCCGATCGTGTCCACACCGCGGACCCGCAGCGTGTCATAGTTGCTCACGTAGGTGCCGGCGGGGATGGTCACCGCGGCGGAGTCGAGCCGCAACGCCGTGTCGGACACGGTCACGCCCACCCGCAGGGGAGCGACCAGGGGGCGGGCCTGCTGGTTTATCGCATCGTAGGCGTACGCGTTCACCTGCTGTGGCGCCGAAATCGTGAACAGTTGGCTGGGGTAGCTGTTCGGCCGCACGTGGATCGAGTCCACATGGAAGGCGACCGCTGGCGGAAGCGTGTATCCGGTCGCGCGCGCCACCGACATCGTGTCCGTGCCGCCGAGCGTGTCACCACGCGTGTTGAAGTAACCGATGGTCGCACCCTTTGGAATCGCCACGGAATCGGGGCCGGCCACGACGTTCTTTCTCGTATGCTGGAACACCACCCAGAACGTGTCTGGCCGCACGTACGGGATGCTCACGTACCCCGCATTCTGGTAGATCGTGCCGACGGCGACGCGGCCGTCGTACGGATACCCGAGGGCAAGCGTCAAGGTGGGTTGCGTCACGCTCACGAGGAACGAATCGGTGGTATAGCCGGGGGCGCTCGCAACCAGCCAGACCGACCGCCCGCCCGCGCCGGGTTGGGCGCGCAAGGCGTTGTTGACGCCGAGGCCCGAGTTCCCCGGCGAGATCCGCGCGGTCGGCGAGTCGACCGCGACCACGGTCGAATCGCGGGAGAGCAGCGTGGCCCGCAAAGTGTCCGCCGTGTTGTGGCTGACCCGCAGGGAGTCCTGCGGGTATGCGGCCCATGAGCCCCTGTTCGGGTCTCCCGCCACCATAGTGGTCGAGCCGGTCACACCGAGGTGCGGCGTCGTGAAGATCAGCGCCGCGCTTGCGGAAACCCACCCGGGGGCAGACAGGGTGAGTGTGTCCGCGCCGGGCGCCTTGGCGGTCACGGTGAGAGGCTGCGAGGTGGAGCCGGCCCGCACCGTGTCCCTGGCTTGCGTCACGCCAATCGACGAAGAGAGCGTCGCCGACACAAACAGCGGGTGGTCCATCTGATACGTGAAGGAAAGGGTCGGCTGCAGCACCTGTCCCGCGCCCACGATGCCGTTGTACGGGTAGGGCAGGGTCAACCGCAGGCTGTCGGGTGCCACGTAGACGTACGAGAACTTGCCGAGGTAGCCGCCCGAGGTCGGAACGACGCTATCCGGCAGGCCGCCCTGCCCCGGCGCGAGCCCCTGGAACGTGATATCGGCCGAGAGCTGGCCCGCCGGGATGACCGCGGGTGACGGCGTGACTGCGCTGAGCCCGCGTCCGTACACGAAAGTGATGCCCAACCCGCCCGCCGGCGCTGGATCAGACAGCCAGACCTGAGCCTTGTGGGTCTCGTTCTGGTTCAAGTAGAAGTGCTGTTGCTGGCAGCAAGGGTTCGCGATCTCGCGGAACGTGATCGTGGACACCACCCCGACCACCATCTGCTTGGACGAGTAACCCAGGCCCGACGCGTCGGTGGCGGTGAGCACCGCCCGCCCCGCCTTGAGACCATAGATCGTCACCGATGTCGCGGATGCGCCGGTGCCGATCGTCACCGTGCTGGGGCTCGCCTTGGCGATCGTCGAGTCGCTCGAGGTGATGCTGATGATCAGGGGCGCGGTGGGGGGCGCGGTGACGGCCAGGCCAATCGAGACGTTCCCCCCGTTGCCCACGGCCGTCGAGTCGAAGGCCCATTGCAACAGCTTCGGCGGGGCCGCCGTGACCACGACCTTGGTCGAGTCCTTGAACACGCCGACCGGCTCGACCAGGGAGTCGACTGCGTACGTGCTGCCGAGCGTCGCGCCACCGGTGACGAGCCCCGACCCGCTCACGGTCGCTACCCCTGAGTTCCGAGTGGCCCAGCGGAACGTCTTCCCTGGAATGGCATACCCGTTCGAGTCCAGGGCCGCGGCGACGATCTGCGTCTGACCGCTCGCACCGACGAGCACGCTGTCGGGCGGCACGTTCGCGATCCGGCGCGTCACCTGGTTTACCCGGAGCGTCGCCGACCCTTGGACCACGTTGCCCGGGGCGACGGAGTCCTTCGCCACCACGACGCCGTTGCCGGAGCCGATGATCATCACCTTTCCGGCAGTATCCACTTGCACCACACCCGGTGACGCCGATACGAACGTGACCTTCAGGCCCGCCGTCACCGGGGCACCGAAGTTGTCGAGCGGGGCGGTGCGCAGGCGCACGGAATCGCCTACCGCAGTAATCACGGTATCCGCCGGCGTCAAACCGAGGCTCCGAAGCACGCGGACGTAGAGACGGGCCGTATCGGCTACGCCGTTCGAGGCGGCGATGATCCTCGTGGAGTCGCCGCTCAGCGTGGTCGCGAGACCGCTTCCGTCCACCGTCGCGACGCCCGGCGCGCTGGACGACCAGAGCACGGAACTCGTGACGACGTTCCCCAGCGAGTCGTATAGCGTCGCCGTGTACTGAACGGCGGTACCGGAAGCGACCGTATCCACCTTCGGGCTGATCGCGACGCGCTTCACCCCCCCGGACCCGGCCATCGCGATGAAGGTTGCCGGTGATCCGGCGATGGCTCCGCTGATCCCCTTCGCGGTGGCCAGCACGCTCAGGGAGCCGACCGCGGTGGGCGTCACGTGGATGACAGCGTACCCCGTGTCGTCGGTGACGCCGACGAGCGCGGAGAGCGTCGCGCTCCCAGTGCTCACGGACCATCGCACGCTGTCGCCCTTGAACCCGCCCCCGAGTGCGTCGAGCAGGCGTACGACGAGGGGCCCCACGAGCGCGCCGCCGACCACACCCGTCTGATTGTCGCCCGCCACTTTGATGAGCTGGGCCGGCTGGGGAACGAGGTGGACGCGGGTCGAGTCCTTGAGATGCGTGGGGGTCTCCGCCACGACCCACACGCTGTCGCGGAGCGAGCGTGCCGCGGTCAGCGTGGCCGTGTACGGCGTCGGGTACGCCACGGTCCCGCGGGTCGAGTCGCTCAGCCGGTATCCGATCGGTACGTCGGGGATCGAGTCACCCACGGCGTCGAACGCGATGGCCCGGAGGGGTAGCGACGTTCCACCCACGGCGGTCGTGTCCGCTGGACGGATCACAACCCGCGTCGCGTTCGCGCCCGTGCCGACATATTGACCGGTGATGGAAGGCCGGGCGGTGACGCCCGCGGTGACTGCGACGGTGCCGGTGAAGCGATACCAGTCGATCCCCCCGCCATACATGCGAATGCTGATCGCGAGCGTCTCCGGCGATTGCACGAGATCCACACTCACGACCAGGGAGTCGCCCTTCAGCGTGTCAGGGCGGAAGCCGAAGCGCCTGTCAAGCGCGATCGAGCGGTCGCTCGCGCGCTGGAGGGTGATCTCGAGGCTGTCGATCGGAACCGGGGGTGTCCCGGGGGTGGGTGCGGCCCACGCGCTGAAATTGAACGCGGCGCTCCCCGGACGCCCTGGTCCGGTGAGGCTGCGCTCGGTGCACGTGATGACGACGAGAGCCAGCCAGAGGCCGGCTCCGATCCGCAACGCGCGACGCACGACACCCGTCTAGCGGCGAGACCTCTTCTTCCCCGACTTCTTAGGAGGGGTCTTGCTCTTGGCGCCGCGCGCCGCTTTGCGCTTCGCCTTCAGCGGTTCCTGGACATCCGCCAGAACCCGATCGCCCTCCTCCGGGCCGATCAGACCTCGACGGACCGCGTACCGTACCAGCTCTTCGGCATCCTCTGCCGAGAACTCCCCAATCCCGGCCGCAGCGCGGATCGCCTTGACGAGCGCATCCGCGACCGGACTCCGTAAGACACTTGCGATACCGGGGAGGGCCTCGAGCAGCGAGGAAATCTGTGACCCGCCGAGTTCGGCTGGCATCGAACGCGCTGCTCCGACGCTGAAGGTCGCGCCAAGCTACACTCGACCTTTCGAAGCGTCAAGGATTCCGACTGTTCTACTCCCCATTTACCGCTCATAGCGCAGGAAAACGGACACGCCGTAACCCTGCAGGAACGTGGCGGCGGTGGATCCGTTGCTTCGCGCATAGATCCACCCGCCGTCATACCGACCCTGAACCGTCGCCGACAGCCTCTCGGTGAGGCGGCCGGTTACGAGCACGCCGCCCGACTTGAGGCGACCCCCGCGATAATCCGCGGGACTCCACTGCCGAAACGCGAGCATCGGCTCTACCTGCACGCCTCGCGTCAGCGGATATGTCACCCGCAGCTCGCCGTTGAGCACGTTCTCCTTCGTATCCGGGCTCGACGCGCCGGCGGTGTCGCCGGCCAGTCGGTAGTAGTCCCATGCGGACGCCGTCACCGTCGAGCGACCCACCACGCGGACGTACGCGACCTCGCCGATGAAGCGGGTGCCGGGACCAAAGCGGCCGAAGCTGGGCGTGGTCGAGCCGGAATAGACATCGGTCGAGAACGTGCTCACGGTCAGGCCGAGGAGAAGGCGCGATGCGCGCCCGAAGATCCGATCGGCCCCGACGCGGAAGCGCCCTTCGACGCCGGGGTTGTACGAGAGCGGGTCGTTCACGAACGGCTGGTACGAGGCGAGGTAGCGCAGGCTGGTCGAGAAGCCGACGTTCCACGTCCCTACGCTCTGCGCGTACGCCACTCCGCCGGTCACGCCGAAGGCGGTACCGAAGTTCGGGACGGGAAACGAGAGGTAGTTGCCGCCGATCGCGCCGGCGACCCGGAATTGCGTCGAATCCACAGTCGATTTGCCCGTCGGCAGGTTGAACAGGAGTGAGCCCACCAGCCGGTCGCGGTTCATGGTGTAGAGGAAGCGCACCTGCGTGTCCGTGAAGCCGCTGAGCCTCGCCCGTGCACCGGAGTAGCTCTCGACCTGACCGCTCGCATATCGTGTGGTCATGTCCACGGACAGCCGGCCCGCGACCGGTGCGGCGACGACGAACGGCACGCTCCACTCCGAGACCGACTTCGGCTGATCCCCGGCATTCGCGCCCGACCACGGGTCGAACGCGTACCCTCGCACCTCCCAACCCGTGAGCGCATTGAAGCGCGCGTACAGCGCATCCGACCCCTGTGCCGCGAGCGGGACCACACTGGTGACGGTGCCGAGCGTGGCGGCGAGAAGCGCGAAAGCCGGACGCGTCATGCCTAGGGGCGGGTGACGATGATGATGATCGTGCCAACCAGCGCGGAAAGTGCCGGACCCGCGCAGTTCGCGCCTTCGCAGATGCGGTTTGGATCGCTGGGCGGCGGGCCGCTCGGGGAGCCGCTCGCCGTGGCCTGGAGCACATTCGCGCCGGAGGGCACCGCGGCGTTGATCGCCGTAAACAAGGTGCCGGCCCCGGGACCGGCCAACGGTCCCGGGCCAAGACCAGGCGGCGGGATCGCGATATCGATCGCGGGGGCGGCCGTGGCCGCCTGCGCGTCCTGACTCGTCGCCGCCTGCTGCCCCGCGGCGCGGAAGCCCGGGTCGATCCGGGCCGCTCCCTGGAACGCCTGCGCCGCGGCGACAAAGTCTCCCCGATCCTCCGCTTCGAGGCCCCGGCTGTACAGCAGGAACGCCTCGAGGTCTCGCGTCGGACGCTCGCTGATCGCCACCCGCTCGGCGGGGGTGAGCGTGATCCCCAACCGGTCGAGCAGCTGGAACACAACCGCCTTTTCGATGTCGAACAACGCCTGCAGCCGGTCGGCCGATGAGCCCGCCGCGGCGATCTGGACGTCCGCCGCCCGCACCACCGTGGCGTCGAGGCGGAGCTGGGCCGTGGGTCCGGTCGTGAACTGGCCCTGAACCACCTGCGCCGCCCCGACCAGCCGGCCGGAGCGCGCCCCGGTTGCGGCGTCCACGCTGCCCCGCTCCACGAGCTGCAGCTCGTCGAGCAGGACCTGCATTCGGGCCCGCTCGACCAGCTTGAGCTGACGTACCCGGGAGAGATCCGTCACCACCACCGCCGCGAGTCCCCGCTCGAGCGGCCGGTAGGTGCTGTCCGAGCCGGCGTAGTGGAACGGCATCACGGCGATAGTGTTGGGATCGGGCGGCGTGCGCGTGAGCAGAGATTCGCGAGCGATCGCCTGACGGGCGGCAAGCTGCAGCTCCTTGCGGGTCAAGAGCGCCAACCGCCCTGACAGCAGCCGTCGCACGTCGCGGTCGGGGGGGCGCTTGGACGCGAGCAGGCGCGTGTACACCGCCCGCGCCTCGTCGAACCGGGTCAGGCCCTCGTACGTGAGGCCGAGATAGGCTTGCGCCTCCTGGCTGGTGGGTTCCGCTTGGACCAAGCGCTCGAGCAGCGGAAGTGCCTCCGTGAACCGGTCGCCAGCGTAGTACGCTTTGGCGAGGCGGAGACCGAGTGCTTGATCATCCGGATGCGCGGCGGCTTGCGTCTCGAGCGTCGCAACGTCAGACGGGGCCAGGCGCTCAGGCTGAGTAGAACGGACGCACGCGCTGCTCCCGGCGAGGGCGGCAAGGGTGACAAGCGCAAGCGTCCCGAGGCGCACGAGTGGCCTGTTAGGGAGAAAGGAGGGAAAGGATACTCGACGCGCGGCCCGGGTCGCCGTGACGCGCCGTGATCAGGGCTTGTGAGCGCGCTCACGGCGCGCCCGAAGGGCCGCCGCGATCCCGCCAGCCGAGCGCCGCGAGATGGTGAGGTCGGAGTGCGACAGAAGCTCCCCCAGCACGGTGCGCGTGCGGGGATCGAGGGGCATCTCAAACCGGAGGTCGAGCTGGTACTCGGTGTGATCGGGACCCTGGCCGGTGAGCGTGAACCCCTGGAGCTCGGGCCGGGCGGCATCCACCTCGATCTCGGCGAGGGGCTCGTACTGGGGACGATTCATGTGGCCTCCGGGGCCCGCGGAGCGCTGGAGAGGGGGCGGGGGGGCAACCGCCGACCTGCGTGAGAGATACGCCTCCGAGCGGAGGTGTCAAGGCGCTGCGGTGGCCTTCCAGGGGGGGCTACATTTCGGTCTCGGAGGTGCAACAGCGGCCGTGGGGCGACGCGGAGTCAAGGAGTACCGAGCGCCGGAAGCACTGGCGCTGATCGCGGCAGATCGCCAGCATGTGCCCCTCGTCTGTCCCTCCTGCGCCACGCGCTCGATCATGCGGGTGCCCCGGCGCCGGGGGGGTGGGGGTGGGGGTGGGGGTGGGAAGGACACATCACTGGCGGAACGGGTGACGCTCACGTGCCAAACGTGCGGCCGCCATGCCTCGTACATTCAGCGCGGTCCGGAATCGCCGCGCGATGATACCATGGACCCCCACAGCCTGCGGGCGTGACGTCGCCCGCGGCACGACGGGACAAGGAGGGCGACGGGCGGCGTGGCTGGCGACGCGATACAGATGATGGGCACGGTCACCGAGGTCCTCCCCAATACGACCTTCCGGGTGAAGCTCGAGAACGGGCACGAGGTGCTGGCGTACGTCAGCGGCAAGATGCGGAAGAATTACATCCGCATCCTGCAAGGTGATCGGGTCGCGGTCGATCTCTCGCCGTACGACCTCACGCGGGGCAGGATTACTTACAGATACAAGTAGAAGCGTAGAGAAAAAGAACGTGAAGAGAACGCGTAGCGGGGAAACGAAAGAGGCCGGGATCGCTCCCGGCCTCTTCGCGTTTCCGCTACCCAAACGTCCTAGAAGAACAGCATGAAGCCGCCGGACACATCTACCTGCGCCGGAGCGGCTGCGCCGACGCCCTCCTGCTCACGGCTGCCCTCAAACACCAGCTTCAGGGACTTGGTCCACTGGTGGTAGATACCAATGGTGGTCATGGTCCATTGTGTACGCACAGCGCTGTTGCCATCGCCACCAGCCGCGACGGTGGCGCTGTTGTTCTTCAAACGGCTGAAGCCCCAGCTCGCACCCACATTGGTCTTCGGTCCGACCTTGTACAGGAGCTGAGCGTAACCGCCGTCAGACGTCCGCAGCTCCGTGCCGCCAGCCGCGACAGGACCACCCGCGACGCCCGAGAACATCAACACCGTTCCGAGGCCCTTGCCGATATACCCATTGACGACCACCGAGAGGTCGGAGATATCGGCTTTGAGACCGGCAGTGCCGCCGACCGGGCTGACAGAAGTCCCGCCCGTCGGAGCGGTCTTCGCTGTCTGCCAGAGACCGCCAGCCCAGAAGAGATACCGGTTATTGCCGGACTTCTGGTTGTAGGTGAATTCGGCCTCGACCCGCGGAATCTGCAGGATGCCATGGCCGGGTATCGCGCTCGGTTGGAACGCCCCGATGCTGAATTGCGCCTGGCCCGGCTTGGTACTGTACGTAATCTGCGCGTTGAAGTTGGGATAGATGTAACCGTAGCCGATGCGCCCGAGGGTGGTGCCGCCGCTCGTCGGGTCGCCCACCGCGCCGACGCCGAACAGCGTCATGTCCTGCAGGATGTTCTGACGCCCGAACAAGCTCAACTCTCGACCAGCGAGGATCTGCGACCCATCCTTGAAGCCGATGGTCAGGTATACCTGGCGCATGTCGATTTGGGCGCCCGCCTGCGTGCCGGCGCCGAAGTTGTCGTGCGTGAACCCGGGGTTCTGGATCTGTGGCGCGAAGCCGAAGTGCACTCCGAGATTCAAGCCGGCCTCTTTCCCGCTCGCCGAGAACGTGGCGAATGCCGGGAGCAGACCAGTCCGAACATTGGAGTAGCCGGGGCCGCTATTCGTCTGCTTCGAATAGACCCAAAAGGCGTTCACGTTCCCCGAGAACGAGAACGACCAGCCGTTCGACATCTGCATCGTCAGGCCTTGCGCGCTGGCCGTCGAGGTGACGCCCAGCGCCAAGCCCAACAACAACAGCGTGAGACGCTTCATACGAGAATCCCTCCTTGGGAGTTTAC
>CAYXIK010000045.1:0-18798 GCA_964465315.1 uncultured Gemmatimonadaceae bacterium
GGTGGCCGGTGGCGGTTGGAGCGCGACGATCACGAACGTCAACCTCACGAACCCGGTTGTGACCTGTGCGATTTTCGTGAATACGGCGGCAGTGGCGCCGGCGGTTACGGAAGGCGCGCCCGCCTGCCAGTAGGCGGCGAACCTCGCAAACGGTTTTCTTAGGCCCCGGAGCGATCCGGGGCCTTGTCGTTTTCCGAGGGCCTCGGTTTGCCATCGAAGGCTGGTCACTTAACTTCAAGCGCCGCATGTCTGGGGGCGGATCGGGCCTGGTGGTCCGACTGGTCTTCAAAACCAGCTGGGGTCCGTTAGGACCTCGGTAGGTTCGATCCCTACCCGCTCCCGCCACCGCCACTTACCCGCGGGAAGTTTTGCTAGGCCGTTTGGGCGACAGCCGTTTGCTGCCCATCTGCTGCCTTAGGCTACTGGAAGGGCCGATTCAGAAGAGAGAGCAGGAAGCGGTACCAAAGCCAAGGCGTGAGGCCTTGGACAGCATCGTCTTTTTCCCTACCGTCGTCCTCGGTGTACTATTCGTTGGTATCTACCTCCTACGGTGTTGGCGTGGGGCTCGCGTCTACTGGCTCGGCGCCCTTATCAGCATTGTTCTGTTTTCAGCCGGGATAGTCGCGGGCTTCTTACTTGTTGCCAAGCCATTCCTTTCTGCGGCTTTCACAAGACGGATTGTTGGACTTGACTTGTGTCTCGTTCTCGACGACGGTCCGAAGACGTCGGCCGCCTTAAGGCAATTCACGGCGCCTGCAGCTGCCACTTGGGAGTCGCCGCGCCGATGATCGCGCCAACCGCTATGCCACCCCCCAGAAGGAGTAGGCCGGTGATCGCACCGGTAAAATTCCTTATGTCACGGGCTTCGCCGTTGGGGCCTCCAGAGGTTGCGAGTACGGCGCCAAGAAATACAACGCCGGGTACGGCGCCGATCAGAGCTCCCTTTCCCGCGTGAGTGCCGCGCTTTACCCAGAGCGAGTCCACGCTCGGGACAGGAATATCGATCACCGACCGGTCGGTGCGCACCGTAACGAGACTCGGTGAGGTGGTCACTACTGACCCTTCGATGAATTCATCGTCGCGTGTGATGATCCGCACCGGTTGGCCGGCCCCAAGGCGGGCGAGCGCCCGACCCGCTCGCTGCGCGGGAGTGAGCGTATCGGGCTCTTGTGCAATGAGCGCTGTGGCGAAAGCCGCTAAGCCGGCAACCAAGATGGCGCAATGCAGTATCCGCATATCGGCCCTCGTGGGATGTGTCTACAGGATGATGGAGGGGGCGTCTCAAGCGAACTTCAAGTAAGGTCGAACCGTCGTTTATCGCGCAGCGGTTCGATCCCTACGCGCTCCTGCCAAGCCCCCTCACTCGAGCACCTTCCAGTCGTCGTCCGACTGGAGCGCGTAGTCGAGGAAGCTGCGGCACCCGTACATGCTGCAGGGAAACTCCATGATCTCCTGCCGGTGCAGGTGGAACGAGACGCGCCGGAGCTCCATCCACTTCAATCCGGGGGCGTAATCGGGCCAGAAGGCGTAGAAGTATTCCTGGTGACCGGTCGAATCGCGCACTGTGACCCTGTACGAGCAGCACACGGGGGGCTCGTGACAGGCGTTCGGATCGTCAAGCCGGAGGGCCAGGTGGCAGACGGTTTCCAAGTCCTGGCGTCGCTCGATCCTCGTGAGGACTCCTGTCACGACCCGCTCTGGTGGGAAGGCACAGGCGCAGAGCAGTGGGAGCGCCCACACCCACTGGTAGTGCAGACCTGCCAAGCCGCGTTTCTCAGAGTTGTTGAGTGACACGCCGATGTCCCATCCAACTGGCTTTGGACCCGCGCCAGGCCCAGGCTCGTCGCACCCCGGCTACAGGGATGCGACTGATGCGCATCACCTGGCTCTCAGCCCCTCCCAGTGCCTTGCCGGTCCCGCGTGGCATCCTGCTTGCACTACTACCCGGCGGCCCGCAGGAGTGAGCCGTGCCCCCGTCTCCGTTCGGCTCTGAGGAGCGAGGACTGGATTGTGGGCTCCCGGCCACTCCCTGCGGCGCCGCCAACCGGCCGCGCCCCCCCACGCACCCTGCAGTTCCCCGGGCAAGACGCCCACTGATACAAGTCGCGAAAAGCCACTAGACCCGGTAAGTTGTGCCGTCCCTGCGGCACCGCCGCCAGCCGCCCGTTCCGTCACCTGATCCCCGGAGTTGCCATGCCGGCCGCTCTCCTCTTCGTGGTCTGGCTGGTAGCAGCGCTGCGCGGTCCCGGTCCGGAAGGACTGCCACCCGCGGCTGTGCTCGTCGACGTGGCCGCCCACCGGCTCGTGATCGAGCTGCCCCCCGTGGACGTGCCGGCGGCGCATGGCGGCGTGGAGGCAATGGTCGGGCTGCCCCTCTGCAAGGTCCTTGTCCCTGTGGACGCTTCCCTGCACAGCGCTCAAGTGGAAGTTCTGGATGTCGAGGGACGCCTGCTGCCCCAGAAGATGCTCCATCATTTCAACCTGAGCGATCCCGATCACCGTGAGTTGTTCCTTCCGATCGGCCTCCATCTTCTCGCCGCGAGTCGAGAGACCCCCAAGATCACAGTCCCGCGGCTCCTGTTCGGGTTGCCCCTTACGCGCGGGCAGCGGCTGATCGCCGGGGCCATGCTCGCCAATTCGTCGGCCGTCGCCTACCACGCCGTGCGCGTGCGGCTGGTCTTGCGCTACGTCCGCGGCGGCCTCCCGTGGCCACTCTATCGTACCTACCCCTGGGCAATCGACGTGCAGTACCCGCTCGGCCGACCGCCCACGGGAAGCAAAGCATTCGATCTGGCGCCGGGCCGCACGGAGCGCTTCTGGGAGGGCAGCCCCGCCATTTCGGGCACGATCCTCGGGCTGGGGGGTCACCTCCACGACTACGGCGTGAGCCTCGAGCTGAAGGACATGACGACGGGTAAGGTGCTTTGGCACGGCGCGCCGGAGACCGACGGGGCGGGGCGGGTCATCACGTTTCCCCTCGCCCGGTTTTACAACTGGCGCCGCCTGGGCGTGCACGTGACCCCGGAGCACCGCTACCGCCTAACCGCAGTATACGAGAATCCGACGGGGCGACCGATCCGTGACGGCGGCATGGGGGCGGTGGCCGGATTGTTCGTGCCCGATCGGGGCGCGACGTGGCCCGCCGTGGATCCGACGGACACACTCTACCAGCAGGACCAGGAGGCCACCCTGCGCTCCGGGGGCGCTGAAGAGATGGCGGACATGATGATGGGGCATCATACCGATCCTTAAGACAACTTGCCGCCGGGTGTGTAGCCGGCGTCACGCTCGGCGAAATAGCCGAAGAGGTAAGTTCTCGTCGTGACCGGCATGCAATGGGGTCGTCTCCAGGTGGACGTAAACTGCGCGTTGCGCCGCGGGGCCTGGTACCGGGTGGCCCGCCTCGCTCGCCTCGAAGCCATTCTCGACGTCAACCGCCGGCCCCTCAAGGTCCCCCACTATCTGGTTCAGGTCGTCTCGCGGCCCCCGACGCAGTGGTCCGTGGTACCGCGTCCCGAGCGCGCCGGCGAGCTCCCGGCCGACTGGGGCCCCCACTACGGCGTGTGCCCGAGCTGCCGGGAGCGGGCCGCCCTGCGCGGCCGGCCGCGCCGCCTCGAGTGCCGTCGCTGCCGGGGCGAGTTCGACGTCGCCTGGGACGAGGAGTACTTGCTGGGAGTGTGATGGCGTCGGCCCTGCGCGCGCCCGCTCAGTCCCGCATAGCCCGTTCGACGTCCGCGAGATTTACGTCGATTTCGATTGGCCGATTGGCGCGCGCCGGCCGCGGCTCGCTCTCCTGGTGGTAGCGGACGACGGTCCCCGGGTCCTTCAGCACGTGGCCCGTCAGCACGGCGACCACGCGATCGGCCGCACGGATCACACCCTCGCTCACGAGGCGCCGGACGCCGGCCACGGCCGCGGCGCTCGCCGGCTCGCATCCGATCCCCGCGGCGTCCACCACCGCCTTCGCCTCGAGGATGTCGTCGTCACTGACGGCCGTCACGACTCCGTTCGTTTCTCTGATCGCGCGCGCCGCACGGTCGTAGGAGACGGGGTTGCCGATGTTGATCGCCGTGGCCACGGTCTGCGGCGTCACCCGCTCGCGGCGCGCGAACCCCGAGCGAAAGCTCGACGCGAACGGCGCCGCGCCCTCGGCCTGCACGGCGGCGAGGTGCGGGACCCGATCGATCAGGCCCCAGGCGCGCGCCTCCTCGAGCGCCTTCCCGAACGCGGCCGTGTTGCCCAGGTTGCCCGCGGGCACCACGATCCAGTCCGGTGGGTCCCAGGAGAGCTGCTGGAGCAGCTCCAGCACGATGGTCTTCTGACCCTCGAGCCGGAACGGATTGACGGAGTTCAGGAGGTAGACGCCGAGTCGCTCGCTCGCCGCGTCGGCGAGCTCCAGGCACTGGTCGAAAATGCCGCGGACGAGCAGCGTGCGCGCCCCGTAGGCGAGCGCCTGGGCGAGCTTGCCCGCGGCCACCTGGTCCTTCGGGACGAGGACGAGCGCGCGCAGGCCGGCAAGCGCGGCATACGCCGCAAGCGACGCCGCGGTATTACCGGTGGAGGCGCACGACACGGCGCGGGCACCGATGCGTCGCGCCTGGGTCACGCCCACGGTCATGCCGCGATCCTTGAACGAGCCGGTGGGGTTGTGACCCTCGTGCTTGAGGAGGAGCGCCGGCGAGTCGGCCCAGCGCGCTACCGGCGCGCTCGTGAGCAGCGGCGTATTGCCTTCGGGATAGGTGAGGACCTGGTCGCCCGCGGTTGGGAGCACCGCCTCGCCGAAGCGCCACACGCCCGACGCGAGGGCGCCACGCCACGCGCCCCGGCGCGCATCGAAGGTCGCGCGCAGCGCGTTCCCACCCTGCGCCGGCGGCCGGTGGCGCACTTCGAGCAGGCCGCCACAGCGTGGGCACCGAGGATGAGGATCGGTTTCGGGAATCTCGCTGCCGCAGGCGGCGCACACCTGCCAGGTGGGGGGTGCGCTCATGCGCCGGCGAGCTGCAGCACGTCGTTCAGAATGCCGCCCGCCGTCACGGCCGGCCCGGCTCCGGGACCGGTGATCACGAGCGGATTCTTCTTGTAACGCACGGTCGTGAAGATAAACTGGTTGTCGGTGCCGTTGAGCGACGCCATCGGACTCGACGCCTCCACCACCACGAGCCCCACGCGCACCCGGCGTCGCGTCACGATCGCGCGATAACGCAACACGCCACGGCGCGCGCGTGCCGTGGCGACACGCTTCGCCCACGCAGCGTCGAATCGCTCGAGCGTGTCGAGAAAATCCCGCACCGAAAGCCGTTCCGCACCGTCTGGGACGAGCGATTCAACGGCGATGTCACCGAGCTCGCCGCCGAATCCGAGCAGCCGTCCGAGGATGAGCGCCTTGCGTGCCACGTCCATCCCGGAGAGGTCGTCGCGGGGATCGGGCTCGGGATAACCTTCGGCGATGGCGCCACGTAATGCCGCTGAGAACGGCGCACCCCGGCCCATCTCGCCGAACACATACCCGAGCGTCCCTGAGGGACAGCCCTCGATCTTGAGCACCCGATCGCCCGACTCGACGAGCTTCCGGTAGGTGTCGATGATCGGAAGACCGGCCCCGACGGTCGCTTCGAGCATGACGCGGCGGCCGCACGCCTGAGCGGCGGCGAGCAGGGCGTCGTAGGTGCGCCGGTCCGCGGCCACGGGGCGCTTGTTCGCGAGCACCACGTGCATGCCCGCTGCGAGCGCGGCCTTGAGCGTCTCGGTCGTGTCGTCGGCGGTGAGGTCCACGAGGATCGGGTTGGCCAGCGCATGGCGAGCCACGAACGCCACCGCATCCCCCGCGCTCGCCCGGCGCCCCCCGGGAGCTTTCGCGAGGGGAGTCCGTTTCGCCTTGGCCGCGGCGAGCGTCGCGAGCCGACGGGGAGACAGTCCGCGCGCGTCGAATACCAGCCCACTACGATCGATCAACCCGACGACGCGCAGCGTGAGCCCCCCCTCCTTGCGCTTGACTTTCGCGATCATCGGTGCCAGCGCCCGCCCGATCTGGCCGAAGCCCAGCAACACGACGTCGGTCCGCTCGGGTTGCGCCAACGCACCGCCGCCGATCTTCGAGAGCTGGAAAGCGAGGTGGACCGCCCGCTGGGCCGGCGCGGCGTCCCGGGCGTCTAGCACCAGGGAAAGGTTGAGCTCCGACGATCCCTGCGCGGTAGCGATCACGTTGATGCCGGCCTCGGCGAGGGCGGAGAACACGCGGGCCGCGATCCCCGGCGTTCCCGCCATGCCGAGTCCCACCACCACGAGCGTCGCGAGTCCGCTGCGGAGCTCGACGCCGTCGATTTCCTGGCGCTCGATCTCCCGCTCGAACGTCTGCTCGAGGCTCTTCCGCGCTCGCTGAGCGCTCTCGGCCGGAACGCTGAAGCAGATCGAGTGCTCGGACGAAGCCTGGCTGATGAGGGAGACTGAAATCCCCTCGTGGTGCACGGCTGCAAATGTCCGGGCCGCGATCCCGGGCACGCCCAGCATCCCGCTGCCCGTCACCGTGAGCAGGGCCTGACCCGGAATGGCCGAGAGCGCTTTCACGGGATACTGCTCGAGCGTACGGCGACGGGAGATTTCAGTGCCGAGCGATGCGGGATCGGCAAACGGCCGGATGCGGATCGCAACCGGGCGCTTGAGGACCGGAATGAGCGCGCGGGGGTGCAGCACCTTGGCGCCGTAGTAGGCCAGCTCCGCCGCCTCACGCACGTGGACCTGTGGCACCACACGCGCGTCCGGCACGATGCGGGGGTCGGCCGTGAGCAGACCGGGAACGTCCTTCCAGAGGGAGACCTCTCGGGCGCCGAGCACCCGGGCGAGCAACGTGGCGGTGAGGTCAGAGCCGCCACGCCCGAGCGTGGCCACTTGACCATCGGGGGTCGCGCCGAGGAACCCTGGGATGACCGGCACTGTGCCGCGTGCCAGCAGGGGCGAAAGGACCCGGCGCGCGGCGCGTTCGGTGCGCCTGAGGTCGGGGGATGCGTTGCCGAACGTGCCGTCGGTCTGGACCACTTCGGTCGCGTCGACGTATGCGACCGGCCAGCCGGCCGCCTCGAGCGCCGCGGCGAACAACAGCGCCGAGAGCCGCTCCCCGCGCGCCACGAGGTAGTCGATCGTGCGCGGGGTGAGCTCGCGCAGGATGCCGAGCCCGCCGCCGAGCGGCTTGAGCTCGTCGACCGCGGCGTCGACCTGGGCGAGCAGCTGGTTGAGTCGTTCGCCCGCGGGGACGAGCGCGCGGGCCGCCCGCGTGTGCTGCGCCCGAAGCGTCTCGGCTGCGGTGCGCACGTGAGACGTTTCGCCCTCCGTGGCGCGCCGGGCCGCCTCGAGCAGCGCGTCCGTTACACCCCCCATGGCCGACACCACCACCACTAGGCGTGCGGGCCGGTGCGCGAGCACGATCTCCACTGCGCGCCGAACGCCGGCCGCGTCGGCGAGCGACGCGCCGCCGAACTTGTGTATGTGGGGAGGATGAGACGCACGGGCCATCGGGAAGCGCGGGGGCGGGGGGGGGCGTCAGTCCGTGTCAAAGCCACCCGCGGGGCGGGTGGTCACGAAGCTTTGCGCACCCGTGCCGCGGGCGCGCCACGCTCGTACCATCGCGTCTCCCACGGCGGCGGCGCGGGCCCGTGGCGTCACGGCGACCACAGTCGGTCCGGAGCCGGACAAGGTCGCGCCGTAGGCGCCGGCGGCTCGCGCCGCGGCCGTAACCTCCGCGTACCCGGGGACGAGCTGGACGCGGAACGGCACGTGGAGGACGTCGTCGAGGGCCGCGGCCAGGAGCCGCGCGTCCGCGTGCGCGAGTCCGTGCACCAGGGCGGCGCCGTTCGCCGCTGCGCGCACGGCCTGCGCGTGGGGGAGGGTGGGGGGCAGCACGGCGCGGGCATGTTTGGTCTCCACAGTGAAGTCCGGGACGGCCAACGCGAGGGCGAGCGACTCGTGCATGACGAGCCGGGTAACGATCGGACCCGGCAGCACGAGGTTGGCGCCGCCGTGCACGGCGGGCGCCACGTTGTCGGGATGTCCTTCGAGCGCGGCGCAGAGGGCGGTGAGCTCGTCGCGGTCGAGCTCGAGCCCGAGGAGCGCCGTGGCAGCAGCCCCTCCGGCCACCGTAGCCGCGGCAGAGGATCCGAGTCCGCGCGCCACCGGGATATCCGAGTCCACTGAGAGCGCGAGACCGGATGGAACCGCCCGGCCCCGTTTCGCGCACGCGGCCGCGAAACCGCGATACAGCAGATCCGCGGACGGCGTAATGTCCAGCGTGCTGAGCGTGCCACGACGTTCGATCGTGGGGGCCGCGCCGGAACCCGTGGTGACCGTGACGCACAGCCATCGGTCTACGGCCACGCCGACGCAGTCGAACCCCGCCCCGAGGTTCGAGGTCGACCCGGGCACCCGCACGGTCACGCGCGCTCGCATCGGTGTAAGTTCATATCTATCCCGCGCCCATGAAAGGAGCGCGCGTGCCGCATACGATCCGAGTCGGCATTCTCGGCGCTACCGGAACGGTGGGCCAGCGGTTCGTGCAGCTGCTCGAGGGCCACCCGTCCTTCACCGTGTCCGCACTGGCCGCGTCCGACCGCTCGGAAGGGAAGCCCTACGCCGAGGCGTGCAGCTGGCGTCTGCCGGGTGACGTGCCGGCCGCCGCGCGCGGCCTCCCCGTTCAGGCACCAGAGCCACCGCTCGACTGCGACGTCGTGTTCTCGAGCCTCCCGGCGGACTTGGCCGGTCCGGTGGAGACGCGCTTTGCGCAGGCCGGCTATCCCGTGGTCAGCAATTCCTCGGCCCACCGCATGAGCGATCCGGTGCCGCTGATCATTCCTGAAGTGAACCCGGACCACCTGGGGTTACTCGATACCTGCCGCGATACCATGAGCTCGGGGCGGGGGTTTATCGTCACCAACCCCAACTGCTCCGCCGTAATGATCGCGCTGACCCTGGCCCCGCTCGCCGCGCGGTTTGGCGTCGAGGCGGTAGTCGTGACCACGCTCCAGGCGCTCTCGGGCGCCGGGTATCCCGGCGTGCCCGCCCTCGACATTACGGGCAACGTGATCCCGTTCATTGCGGGCGAAGAGGAGAAGATCGAGCAGGAGACGCGAAAGATCCTGGGGCGGCTCCAGGGGGGACGCGTGGCGCCGGCCAGCTTTCCCGTGAGCGCCCAATGCCACCGCGTCAACGTCAGCGACGGGCACCTCGCGGCCATCCGCGTGACGCTCGGTCGCCCGGCGGATCCGGTGGAGCTCCGGGATGCCTTCGAGACCTTTCGGGGGCTTCCGCAGGAGCTCCGCTTGCCGAGCGCGCCCGAGCGGCCGATCGTCGTGCGCGACGAGCCCGATCGCCCGCAGCCGCGTCTCGACCGCGATGCGGGGCGGGGCATGAGCGTCACGGTGGGCCGGATCGCGCGCGACGGTGTGTTGGGGCATCGCTTCGTGGCGCTGAGCCACAACACCGTCCGCGGCGCCGCGGGCGCCGCCATTCTCAACGCGGAGCTACTGCAGGCGAAAGGGTACCTGAAGCCGTGATCGCGGCTGAAGCCGCGGCTCGGCGCGGCCGCTGCAGCGGCGCGAGTTCACTCGCGCCTAGCGCGCCCCGGTCTGCTCGACCAGGGCGTCGAGCAGCTGGCCGAGCTGTCGCGCGCGCTGTCGGACCACGCCGCGGAAAATCGTCCGCGCCAGGAGAAACGATCCGACCAGCGCGGCACCCGCCGCCACGAGCGCCAAGCCGATATTGTGGAACGCGCCGCCGATCACACCCAGCGCCGTCCCACCCCCTCCGCCGCCCGCACCGCCCACGATGCCGCCGAACAGTCCGCCCACCAGATTGCCGAACCGCTCCTCGATACGGATGAGGGTGCGGCCGGCGCGCGGTGTGATCGTCACCCGGAGCACCCGCTGGGGATTGGCGGAGTTCCACTCGAAGCTCTTACCGAGCGTCGAGACGTAGCCCGGGCTCGAAATCGTGTGGCGGATGGTCTCAGCGAACGCCTCGTACGCGCCCGGCGCGATTTCCCCCTCGACCACCCGCTCCAGCTCGAGGCGGATAGGCGCGCCGAGCAACGCTCGGCCACCCGACAGGGCGGGAACGTCGCGCTCCAGCGCGGCCGCGGCGTCCCGCACATGCTGCGGATCGATCCCGGCCTCCGAGGCCACCTGCTCGAGCTCCGCGAGCGTCATGCCGGAGGTCTCGCGGGGCGCCAGCGGCGCGCGGTGTTGCATCTCTGCGGCGCGCTCGAGGATCCGGGACACCTCGTCGTCATCGAATCGGCGTCCCCCCGGCCGGATGGGAGCGGACATGGGACGCCAATCTAGGATCCCGTGCGAGCCCCGGCAACGCGCCGCGTGTGCGCCAGGTCACACGGGCCGCGTCAGCGCCGCCGCAGTGACCCGAGTCGGGGAAGGGCAGTCTATCTGCGAGCGCGGCTGGGTGAAGGGTCGTTAACGGCTGCAACTCGCGCGTCGTCTAACCGGCGTTCCCGACGACCCGCGCCCTGCACTCGAACCACCGGAGGTTTCAGCCGTATGCGCAGCATCTCACGGAGTGCCTGGCGCCTCGTCGCCGGCTCGCTGGTCGCCGCGCTGTTCGCGGCGTGTAACAACGCGACGTCTCCGACTAACCAGCTGACCCAACTTGAAGCCGCTGCAGTCGGCGAGGAAGTAGCCACCGACGCCGCAGCGCTCTCAGAGGGCGCGTCGTTCAACACGTCCAGCGGCGTGCCGCTCGGTGTCGGTCCGATGGCCGCCTCGCCGGTCCTGCCGGCGGGCACCGCCAACTGCACGCCGACCAAGAGCCCGGCCTCGCCCACGAACTCGGACGGCGATCCCGTGCCCGATTCGATGCGCTTCGACTTCACCGGCTGCACCTTCAGCAATCCGCCGTACACCGCGACGCTGGGTGGCACCATCGATTTCGTGGATCCAACGCCCACCGTCACCGATCTCGCGCTGAAGACCGTGTACACGAATTTCAGCCGGAGCATCACCAATACCACCACCCACTTGACCAGAACCGCCGTCGAGAACGGTGCGCGCACCGTGTCGGGGACCTCGTCGCAGCTCCAGCGTTCCGAGACGGGGTTCCGCACCGACTACACCTTCGCGAATGGCGCGACGGCGACGCACATCCGGACGTGGTCGGCGACCTTCACCGCCGACGTGGCGGGCTCCATCAAGCCGGACTCGCTGCCGAGCGGTAATTGGAACCTGACCGGCACGTCCACGTGGACGTCCGGCGCCTTCAGCTACTCGCTCTCCGTGACGACCAACCCGCAGCTGCACTTCAATGCGACGTGCACCGTCGAGCCCCGCCTCGACGCGGGGACGCTGATGGCCGTAGTGACAAAGAACGGCGTCACGACGAACGTCACGATACAGTTTACGGCGTGCGGTCAGTATACGGTGACGCGGTCGTAGATCACCGGTCTACCGTTTATCGTTGGGCGAGGCCCGATCCGGCTGCCGGATCGGGCCTCGCGGCTTTATAATGGGAGCTTCTGATCCACGCCCACGTCGTCGTGAACCCTGCCGCGGGGCGCGGCGCGGCGGCGCGCGCCCTGGACCCGATCGCGCGCGAATTTCGCCGTCAGGGGTGGGCCATCGAGGTGGCGCGGACGGACCGGCCCGGTCACGGGACCGAGCTGGCGGGGCGCGCCGCCCGGGCGGGCGCTCACTGCGTGGTGGCCGTTGGCGGCGACGGGACCGTGCACGAGGTGGCGAACGGGCTGCTCGAGCACGGCGGCGAGACCGCTCTCGGGGTCGTCCCGATCGGCACCGGCAACGACTTCGCGAAGCTGACGGGCGTCGACCGGCACAGTCCCGTCCGCGCGGTGCAGCGGCTGGTGACGGCGCAGACCGCGACGTTCGACGCGGGGCGCGCGTGCGGAGAGTACTTCGTGAACAGCGTCGGATTCGGCTTCGGACCTGAAGTCGTGCGGGTACGGAACGGGATGCCCGGGCTTTCCGGGTTCGCGTCCTATTTTGTACCGGTGTTCCGCGCCTTCGCACGGTTCCGCCCGCCGCGCTTCGAGGTGCGGGCGCGCGGATTCTCGGAGACGGGGTACATGATGATGGTGGAGGTGTGCAACGGGACCACGGCCGGCGGCAGCTATCGGTTCGCGCCGCAGGCGCTCCCGGGCGACGGCCGGCTGGATGTTTGCCTCGTCCGGCGCGTGTCGTTGCCGCGCTTCCTCCTGGCCGTGCCGCGCGTGATGCGCGGAACGCACGGCACCATGCGGGAGGTCGCCTTGTTTCAGACGCGCGAGGTCACGATTCGATCGCTCGACGGGCCGCTGGTCCTGCATCTCGACGGAGAGCTGCGCGAGCCGGAGGCACGGGAGTGCACGGTGCGGGTGGATCCCGCTCGATTGAAAGTGCTGGTGGCGCGGTGACTCGGACGGTCGGACGGTCGGAGGGTCGGACTGTTCTCGTGCTCACCGCATTACTGTCTGTCGGTCCGACCGCCCGACTGTGCGGCCAGGTCCCCGACACCACCCGGCAGCCGCCGATCGTCACCACCGGTGCCACGGTCGTGCCGACCGACACCGCGCATCGCATCCGTCCGATGGGTGCCTTCCTCCGGTCCTTCATCCTGCCTGGATGGGGTCAGGCGGCCACGGGCCGGCGCGTGACCGGCGCGATGTTCGCGATGTGGGAGGGCGTCACGGCGATGATGACGCTGAAGGCACAGTCGGAGTATCACTACCTCAAAGAGACAAACTGGCCCAATATCGGAGCCAAGCGGCAGGAAGTGCAGGACTGGCTCGTGCTCTGGATCTTCAATCACTTCTTCTCGGGTGCCGAAGCGTTCGTCTCTGCTCATCTGCAGGACTTTCCCAAGGACCTGAAGATCCGGGCGTTCCCTGAACGTGGAAGGGGGCGGGGTCTGGGCGTGGGCGTCAGCCTGCCGCTTCGTCCGTGAACGCGGCACCGCTCGGCGTCTTCGACTCCGGCATCGGCGGCCTCACGGTCGCCCGCGCGGTCTTCGAGCGCATGCCGCATGAGTCGGTCATTTACTTCGGTGACACCGCCCGTGTTCCCTACGGGCCCAAGTCACCCGACACCGTGCGCCGATACGCGGGCGAGATTCTGACCTACCTGCTCGGCCGCGGCGTCAAAGCGTTGGTGGTGGCGTGCAATACTATCAGCGCCCAAGCGCTCGAATACCTGGAGGAGCGCTCGCCGGTCCCGCTGGTCGGTGTGATCGAGCCGGGCGCCCGCGCCGCCGTCGGCGCGACGCGGTCCGGAAACATTGGCGTGATCGGCACCGCCGGGACGATCGCGAGCGGCGCCTACGAGCGGGCGATCAAGCGCCTCCGGCCGGACGCCGCGGTGTGTGCGCGCGCCTGCCCCCTGTTCGTGCCCCTCGTGGAAGAAGGGTGGTTCGACCATTCCGCCACAGAGCTCATCGCGCGAGAGTATCTCGAGCCGTTGCGCCGGGCCGGAGTGGACGTCGTGGTGCTGGGTTGCACCCACTATCCGCTGCTCAAGCCGTTGCTCGCGCGGGTGCTCGGGCCCGACGTGCGCCTGGTGGACAGCGCCGAGGAGACCGCGCGGGTCGTCGCCCAGGACTTGGCGCAGCGCAAGCTCGCGTCTGATTCGAGCCAGCATCCGACGCACCGCTTCGTGGTGTCGGATGATGAGCCGCACTTCCGCAAAGTGGGGGCCAGGTTTTTGGGAGAGAAGCTGCAGCACGTCGAGATGGTGCAGTTGGGCTGACCTCTCAGAGAAACGTCTTGAGCTTGACGCCATCGGGCGTCACGAGCGCGTACCGCCCCCCGTCGAGGAATGCTCCCGGATTGAGATACGCTCGCCCGTTCGGCAGCTGCATCAGCGCCGGACGATGCGTGTGCGCGAGGATGACGAGGTCGAGATCCGGGCGCTGGCCGAGCAGCTCCTCGGCGTACTGCGCCTGCGCGCGCTCGGCACGATCGAGCACCGCCCGGTCGCCCGTATGGTCGGCGAGCCGGCGTGACAGCTTCTGCGCGACCCAGAACCCGAGGTCGGGATGCAGCATCCGGAACGCGCGGATGGTGGCGGGGTGACGGGTGACGCGGTGCATGAAACGAGCGCTCCAGTGTTGCTCGGTGAGCCCGTCGCCGTGGGCCACGAACGCGCGCCGCCCCGCGAGCTCCACCTCGGCCTGCCCCGGATAGAAGGCGATTCCCAGGTCGTGAATCAGGAAATCGCCGCCCCACCGATCGTGGTTCCCGCCGACGAACGTGATCGGAATCCCGCGACCCAGCAGCGCATGGAGCTTGGCGACTGTCCCGAAGTGACGGCGGGGAATCACGGCGCCGTACTCGAACCAGAAATCGAACAGATCCCCGTTGATGACGAGCGCGTCTCCCAGGTCCGGGACGCAGTCGAGAAAACGATGGAACGCGGTGCCGACCGCCGGGGGAACCTGTCCGAGATGAGCGTCGGCGACGACGACGACGCGCGCGGGGAGAGACACGGTCCCAAGCTAGGAACGTCGGCGGAGGCCCGCAAGCGCCTGTGGCATTTGACTTTTCGAGACGTCGCGTGGATGTTGCCCGCCGTGATCACCTCGATAACCCTGCGCGTCAATTATTCCGAGACCGACCAGATGGGCGTCGTCTACCACGCCAATTACCTGATCTGGTTCGATCGAGCCCGCACGGAGCTGATGCGCGAGACCGGCTTGAGCTACAAGGAGCTCGAGCAGCAGGGCGTGTATCTCGCGGTCTCCGAAGTGAGCGTGCGCTATCGCGGCGCGGCGCGCTACGACGACCTGGTTCAGGTACGCTGCTGGGTGCGCGAGCTGGCGTCCCGGCGGGTGACGTTCGGGTACGCTGTCGAGCGCGCCGCCACGGGCGAGCTCCTCGCCACGGGCGTGACGTCGCTCGTCTCGCTCACCCATCAGCACGCGCTCACGCGCATCCCGACCCATGTCGTCGACCTGCTCAAACCGATTCCCGATCCGGTGCGCCTGTAGAGGCTCGACATGATCTCTCCGGGCCAGCACATCAGGTTTAACTGTTGAGACTGCAACGTGTTCTGCTTGACCGGCGGAAAGCCCTCCTCTACATTGGCGCGTGTGCCGTGTTGGCGGGCTGTCCGCGCGTCGCGCCGCTCGTGCCGATGCCGCTCGCCGCGGGTAATCGAGACAGTGCCGTCGTGTGGGCGGGCTCCACGGAGCCTCGCGCCCGCATGGCGATTCGATTCCGATGGAAGTACCAGGACGACGAGAAACGATGGGGTGGCCGAGGGCAGGCACGCATTGCGCCGCCCGATTCGTTGCGCTTCGATTACGTAGGACCGCTGGGGCTCGGCGCCGGAGCAGCGGCGGTGGTGGCCGATTCCACGATCTGGGCGGACCCGGAGAAGAACTTTCACTCGCTCGTGCCCGCCGTGCGCATGTTGTGGGCGGGTCTCGGCGTCGTCCGGCCGCCGAAGACGGACGCCACGGTGTTTCGCGATGGGAGCCCCGACTCATCGTTTCAAATCTGGCGGTTCGTGCAGCGCGAGGACACGCTCGATTACCGGCAGACTCGGAGCAGTCCCCGTGTTCTCGAAGCCGAGTGGCGGCAGCAGGGCAAGGTGCTGGCGCGCAGCCGGACGCAACTCGACGTTTACGGGATGCCGGCGAGCGCCCGCATCGATTTTCCGGAAGGGCGGGCCCGTTTTGAGCTCACGGTGGTCTCGGTTGACACGACCGCGGTGTTCGATCCTGCGATTTGGCGTGGGCGCCGTTAGCGCCCTTGCACTCTCCCTTTCGGGCTGTGTCTACGGGTTCAAGGGCGGCGGCCTGCCGAATATCAAGACCGTCGCCATTCTCCCGTTCGACAACCAGACCGCTGAACCGGCGCTCACGAAGGAAGTGAACGACGCCGTGCTCGAGGCGTTTCAGGGGCGGCTCGGGCTACGGCCCGCGGGCGAGAACAGCGCCGATGCCGTCGTGCGCGGCAAGGTCGTCCGCTACGACGCCGACGTGCCGCTCTCGATTCAGGGGGGTCCCGGCCGCACCGATGTGACGCAGCGGCAGGTGCAGATCACGATCGACGTCGAAATCCTCGATCAGCGCGAGGGGAAAACCCTCTGGCAGCGACAGGGCCTGAGCGAAGTGGGTCCGTACGCGCCGCCGCAAGAGGCCGACGGTCGCAAGGTCGCGCTTCGGAAGCTCGTGCAGGACCTGGTGGACGGGGCGCAATCGCAATGGTGACGCGCCGGTCGTGGCTTCCCGATCGCCGCGGCGCCAGCTCGCTCGGCTGTCTCTTCTCGCTGCTCATATTCGTCGGCGCACTCTATTATGGGGTCAACATCGGCGAGCTCTTCTTCCGGTATTACCGGCTGCTCGACGAGATGCAGTCGCAGGCGCAGCTCGCTCCGTCGCTCGACGATGGCACCATCCGCCGCCGGATCCAGGCAGCCGCCACCGACATCGGGCTCCCGGCTGAGGCCCAGCAGGTCCGTATCGCCCGCCGCGCCTCGCCTCGGGAGATCGTGATCGAGACCGAATACTCGGAGACGGTCGACCTGCCGTTCTTCAACCACACGTTCAACTTCCATCCTAAGGCGACGCAGCCCCTTTAGCCCGCGCTCCTTCCGCTGGGCGCTTGCAGCGGGTCTCCCGTTCCTGCTCGGCGCGGCGGGCGACCTGGACGTCGCCCGCTTTTTCACCGTTCTCGCGGTCATGCTCCTCGTCGGGAAGTTCGCCGGCGAGGCGTTCGAGCGCATGCGCCAGCCCGCCGTGATGGGCGAGCTCCTGGCCGGGGTCCTCCTCGGGGCAGGGCTCCTCAGGGTGATCCCCACCGCCGTCGACGACGCGCTCACACCGGTGTTCCGCCTGCTTGCGGAAGTCGGCGTCGTGGTTCTGCTGTTCGAGATCGGGCTTGCGTCCGACCTGAAGGCGATGATGCGCGATGGTCCGGCCGCCGGCGCCGTGGCGGTCGTCGGCGTCGCCGTACCGTTCCTACTCGGGTTTCTCTACTGGCGCTCCGGCTGGCACGGCTATGAGCACCCTGCCGCCGACCCGCTCTCCACCGCGGTCTTTGTCGGCGCGGCACTCACCGCGACGTCGGTCGGGATCACGGCCCGGGTGCTGACGGACCTGAACGTCCTGCGCAGCCTCGAAGCGCGGCTGATTCTGGGGGCGGCGGTGATCGACGATGTCCTGGGCCTCGTGATTTTGGGCGTGGTATCGGGGCTCGCGGCCGGTGCGGCGTTCAGCCTGCACGGCGCGCTGCGTACGTTGGGCGTCGCCGTCGCGTTCTTCGTTCTGGCGCTATGGATCGGGTTGCGGCTCGCGCCCCGCTTGTTCGGGTTGATCAACCAGATGCGGGTGCGTGGCGTGCTGGTCGTGTCCGCGTTCGCCTTCCTTCTGCTCCTCTGCGTCGTGGCGCAGCGCGCCGGGACGGCGCTCATCATCGGCGCGTTCGCCGCCGGCTTGATCCTGTCGGAGACCAACCAGTTCGACGTCATCGAGGAGCGCATCAAACCCGTGGCGGACGTGTTCACGCCGATCTTCTTCCTGAGCATCGGCGCCGCGGTCGACGTGCGTGTGTGGAACCCCTTCGTGGCGGAGAATCGCCAGACCCTCGCGATCAGCGGCGTGTTGTTCGCGATTGCGATGATCGGCAAGCTGGCGAGCGGGTGGGCGGTGCCATGGCTCCGGTTCAACCGACGCGCGGTGGGCGTCGGGATGGCGCCGCGTGGCGAGGTCGGGCTGATCTTCGCCCAGATCGGGCTGACGGCGGGAATCCTCTCGAACCGGCTGTTCAGTGCGATCCTGTTCGTGGTGATCGCCACGACACTCGTCACGCCGCCGCTGCTCAAGTGGGCCCTGCGAGCCGGCGTCGCCGCGGATGAGAAGGGGGTCGCCTGAGCACGGCTGAAAAAGTCCGTACGCTGACGGAAGCGGTCCGCTGGCGGAAGCGGGCGCGCGGCCCGGTGGTGTTCACGAACGGCGTGTTCGACCTGTTGCACGTGGGACACGTGGCGTTGCTCGAGGCTGCGCGCCGCGAGGGGGAGGCGCTCGTCGTAGGCGTGAACAGCGACGCGTCCGTGCGCCACCTGCAGAAGGGAGGCGACCGGCCCCTGGTGCCGGGCGTGGAGCGCGCCCGCCTCATCGCGGCGCTCGCCGCGGTGGACTGCGTGGTGCTGTTCGACGAAGAGACCCCGCTCGCCCTGATCGAGCGTCTCCGGCCGGACGTGCTCGTGAAGGGGGCGGACTACGCCCGCGACGCGATTGTGGGTGCGGACCAAGTGGAAGGATGGGGGGGGCGCGTCGTGCGGGTGCCCTTGGTCGAGGGCTATTCCACGACGGATTTGATCGCCCGGCTGCGCCGCGCCAAGCCGTGACCAGCGCCGGGTCCCCGACCGCCATGAAGCTGCTCATTGCCACCCGGAACGAGGGAAAGATTCGGGAGATGCGCGATCTGTTCGCCGGCCTCCCATTCGAGCTCGCGTTCCCGCCGGATCGATTCCTCGAGCGCTTACCCGACGAGCCCGACTTGGAGCGCGGGACGAGCTTTGCCGAGAATGCGGTCGCCAAGGCCCGCTATTTCGCCAAGCGCGCCGGCGTGCCGACCCTCGCCGAGGACTCGGGACTCGAGGTGGATGCGCTCGAGGGTGCTCCCGGGGTGTTCTCGGCGCGATGGGCACAGATGCACGGAGCGGGGACGGGTGACGCCGCCAACAACGCCCTGCTGCTCGAGCGGCTGGCCGCCATCCCCGAGGAGGGCCGAACCGCGCGCTATCGCTGTGTGGTGGCGTATCTCGAGACGCCGCTCGCCAAGCCCCAGCTCGTCGAGGCCACGTGCGAGGG
>CAYXIK010000046.1:0-17885 GCA_964465315.1 uncultured Gemmatimonadaceae bacterium
GATCGAGCTGGCGAGCGCGCCGTACCACCAGCACGCCTCGACCCGCGCCCCCCCCACCCCCACCCCCACCCGTCCACCGGCCCGCCACCACCCATGTCGTGCCGCCGCGCGCTGGCGTGCTCTCGGGCCAGCGCAACCGCAGCTCGCCGCCGCAGGTGCCGGGCACGACGTCCGCATCGACGACGCCACCCGTCGTGGAAACGGGATCCGCGAGCCGCACGATCGCGGCGCGAGCGCTTCCCCCTTCCCCAGCCTTCCACCTTTCCCCGGCCGTCCACCGGCCTTCCCCTGCATTCCACCGGCCCACGCATGTAGCCGCCCGCTCTTTCGTCGCCGCAGTTCCCCACCCCATCCCGGCGACGAGCATGACTCCGATCGCAGCGCCGAGCGGCGCCTTGCGGTGGAGCACGGCGGCTCCGACGAGCACGGGTGCAACCACGTACCACGCACCACGCACTGCTGATGCGTCGAGCCCGCCCCACAAGCCGAGCGCGAATCCGATTGTGACGAAGAGAATCGGCGGCCGCACCGGACGGGGCCGCTCTAACCGATTAGAGGAGCTGCACCGGCCTCGCCCCGCAGCGCGGCGCCAGTCCCACCCGACGGAACCCCTCGAGCAGCGCGACGTCGAGCTTGGCCTTCTCCTGGTCGCTGTCGAGCCGCAGTTCGACCAGCACTTCGCCCTGAGACGTAGAAACGTAGTTCGGCGACAACCGGTTGAGCGCGAACACGAGCACGTCGCCGCGGCAGGTGTCGCAGCCGCAGAACCGGGGCAGCTGGGGACGGAGCTTCTCGTACTCCCGCTGCAGCACCTCGTACGTCACGTTCGTCACCCCACGACGGTGAGCTCCTGCCCCCGCCGGAGCGGTTGGGCCGTGAACGTGGAGCCGGTGGTGCCGGTGAGCCGCACCGAGCGATAGCCGCCGATCCAGCCATCGGGGCCCGACACGAGCGCCACCTTATTGGTGCGGGTGCGGCCCTGGAGGAAGCCCCCACGCTTGGCGCGGCCTTCGACCAGAATTTCGTGAGTCGTGCCCACGAGACCCACGTTCTTCTGGCGTGCGAGCCGTCGCACGACTGCGATGAGCCGTTCGAGCCGCTCGCCCGCCACCTCGTCGGGCACGGCGTCCTTGAGTCGGGTCGCCGGCGTCCCGTCGCGTGGCGAATACTTGAACGTGTACGCGTCGTCGAACCCCACCTGTGCCACGAGCGACAACGTTGCCGAGAAATCCTCCTCAGTTTCGCCCGGGAATCCGACGATGATGTCGGTCGTGAGCGCGATGCCGGGCATCGCGTGCCGTAGCGCCGCCACCACGTCGAGATAACGGTCGCGATCGTACCGCCGTAGCATGCGCTTGAGCACCCGCGAGCTGCCGCTCTGCACCGGCAGGTGGACGTGCTCGCACACCGCGGGCGTCTCTGCCATCGCCGCGACGACGCCGTCGGTGAAGTCCGTGGGATAGGGGGAGGTAAAGCGCACCCGCCGGATACCTGCGACCGCGCCGACCGCCCGTAGTAGGTCCGCGAAGTCGTGCGTGCCATCGTGATAGCTATTGACCGTCTGGCCAAGGAGCGTGACCTCCGTGGTGCCGGTGCGGGCGAGGTCTGTCACCTCGCGCACCACGTCGGTCAACTTGCGGCTGCGCTCGGGTCCGCGCGTCATCGGAACGATGCAGAAGGTGCACCGATAATCGCAGCCTCGTTGCACCGTGACGTACGCGGAGGCGGTCGTCTCCCGCACCGGCGGCACGTCCTCGTAATGCTCCCAGCTCTTGAACGTCACGTCGGTCCCGCGCTCGCCCGCGCGGGCCCGGGCGATGAGCTCCGGCAGCCCCCGGTAGCCGTCCGGGCCCACCACGAGATCCACCTGAGGCACCCGCTCGAGCAGCCGGGGACCGAGCCGCTGCGCCATGCAGCCGACCACGCCGAGCACGCCGCCGGGCCGCTTCACCTGCTTCAGCTCTCCCAGGCGGGAGAGCACCTTCTGCTCGGCGTGATCCCGCACGGCACACGTGTTCACCAGCACCACGTCCGCCTCGGCGGGCCCGGTGGCGGCTACGTAGCCCTCCTGCCGCAGCACGCCGAGCATGAGCTCGGAGTCCGAGACGTTCATCTGGCAGCCGTAGGTTTCGATATAGACGCGCGGCATGGCTAGCGAACCGTCACCTCGCAGCGGGCGCGACCGGACCATTCGTTGCTGGGAAGATAGACGGAAAGATAGTCCTCCGTGAGAAGCTCCACCTTGCCGCTCCCCCGGCCGCTCACGACGCCGTCTGCCCGCTGGCCCAGGCGCGTCGTGCGATAGGCGCGGGCCTTCCTTTCACCAAGGTCGCGCAGCTCGCTCGCCCGCTGGCGCACGACCGGGGGCGCCACCGGGTTGGGCAACCGTCCGGCGGCGGCACCCGGACGCTCGCTGTAAGGAAACACATGCAGGTACGTGAATGGCAGCGCGTCCACGAGCGCGAGAGTGGCGCGGTGGTCGGCGTCCGTCTCGCCCGGGAACCCGGCGATGATGTCCGCGCCGAGCCCGAGCACCGGCAGCCGCGCCACGAGCCACTCGAGCCGCGCGCGGTACGATCCAGCGGTGTACCAGTGGCGGCCCATCCGTTTGAGAATACGATCGGATCCCGACTGGAGCGGCGCGTGCAGGTGGGCCGCGAGGTGCCCCGGAGCCTCGATCAGGAGCCGGGCGATCGTGTCGTCGACCTCGGTCGCCTCGATGGACGAGAGCCGGAAGCGAACGGATGGGAGGGCGGAGATCAAGGCCTCAAGGAGGTCGCCCAGGCGCGGCTGACCCCGGGCCGACCGCCCGGGGTCAGCCGACCGGTCTTGCCCCCACGTCCCGATATGCACGCCCGTCAGCACGATCTCCGCATGATGCTCCGCGAGCGCCCGCGCCTCGTCCACCAGCTCCGCGATCGATCGCGAGCGATTCGCGCCCCGCGCGATGGTCGTCGCGCAGAAGGTGCAGTGCTCATCGCAGCCGTCCTGGATCTTGAGGAGGCCGCGAAACCGGTCGCTCGTTCCCCCTCTCCGCGTAGCGGAGAGGGGGGACTGGAGGCCAGCCGCGCGCAAGACCTGCGCAGGCTCCGCGCCGCCCACCACGGCCCGCACGGAGGGCAAACCGGCGATCCAGCCGTCGTCGAGCGCGGCGGCGCAGCCCATCACGACCGTCTCGAGAAGGCCGCTCTGCCGCGCGAGCCGCCGCACCAGGCGTCCCAGCTTCACCTCGCTCTCACGCGTCACGGTGCAGGAGTTGACCACGGCGAGATCCGCGGCGGCCGCGTCCTCGACCACGGCCGCGCCTGCTTCCTCGAACGCCCGGCGCACCAGCGCCGTGTCGTATTGGTTTGCTTTGCAGCCGAAGGTGTGGAAGTAGACGTTCACGGCCGCACGGTGATGCCCACGAGCACCGTCCACACGCGCTCGGTGAGCCCCGTCGCGCGGCGCTCCAGACGCTCGACCCCCAGGTCTATCGAGGCCCGGCCTTGGGCGAACGTCCGCCCGGTTCCCCCGGCCACCGCGAATTCGGTGGGCGCCTGAGTCCCGGGCCCGAACGGCAGCTGGCCGCCTCGGACGCCGAGCCGGAGCGGCATGCGCGACCCGATTTCGGCCCCACCAGCCCAGCTCCACGTGTTGAATGCCCCCGGGCCCGTGCGCGACCAGGAGCGCCAGGCGACCGATCCGCCCACGCGTACTCTCGGGCTCAGCGCGATCAGCACACCGCCACCGGCCCCACGGGGCAGGTCCGTGAGGGCGCTCGTGGTGTCGGCCGCCTTGGCGCGCAGCCGGCCGTCGGACCGCACCCAGCCAGAGAGGGAAAGCCCGGGCAGGACGCCGACCAGGACACTTCCCGAGAAGCCGAGCCCGCTGTAGCGCACCTCGGCGAGCTGTTGCACGGTGTGGAACGTCGTGTCGTCGAAGCGCCGTTCGGCGGTCTCGCGCGTGGAGCCTGAGAGCAGATGGATGCCCGCACCGATCGCGAGGCGGCGCGTCAGCCGGCTGGCGGCGGCCAGCCGCAGATCCGTCACGCTTCCGTCGCTCGTCAGCTCATCGGTGTAATGTTGCATCACGCCGCGTAACAGCGAGGAGTCACGCAGCCGTACGTCCCACGATTTGTCGAGATAGGTCGTGAACCCAGCCGAGAGCGCCAGGCGTGGCGCCACGCGCCCCGCAGCGTTCAGCAGCGGGAAGCGGGTGCTCCGTAGATGCGACGTGCTCCCGCCAAAGTCGGCGTCGCGGTACGAGGTGCCCTCCATCGCGCTCGCCGTGAGCACGTTCATATCCGCGAGCGGAGCCTCCGTCAACGGCGACAAGGGGTCAAACGGGGCGAAGGCGCCAGCGGTCGAGCGGGCGCGCACGGACTCGTACCGCCCGGGCGTGCCCAGTCCGAGGATCCCGAATTGGGAGTCCTGGCAATACAGACGGTTAGGCGGATAGACGGTTAGAAGCAGCGACGCGAGAACAGCTCCTCTAACCGTCCAACCGCCTAACCGTCTAACCGACTTCCGCATCATCGCCCTCCGAACGGGAACCTTCGTATGAACGTCACCTCGAGCGCCGGGCGAAACGCGGCCGCCTTTGAAGGATAGAACCGCACCTCCGCGTACGACTGGGCTTCGTCTCTCGCCTTGAGAACGAGCGTGTTCGGCTGCGTCGAATCCGCGGCCCAGAACTGCAGCAGGTTCGTGACTTCGATTCGCACCGTGTCGGTCGCGCCGATCCGGATCATGGTCGTGTCCGTGCGCGTCGCGTCCACCGCGATGGGCGACTTGGCTCCCAGATCGACGAGCACCGTGTGCACCTCCACGGTGAACGAGTCGATCGGCGTGCCGCGCGCCGGCACGGCCGGCACGAGGATGAGCGTCCCACGGATGATTTGCCCCGAGTCGCGAATGAACCTCGGGAACGCCACGCGCAGGATGCTCCGCGCCGACGGCACGCCGCCCACCGCGAGCGACGAGTCGATCGGCGCGGGCGGCGGATTGCGCAGGGAGCTTGTGAACCGTGTCCCGAAGCTACCCGCGTTCCGGTGCACCGGGACGCCCAACGAGTCTACCCGAATGTACCACGTCAATGAGGGTCCCGAGTTGCCCGTGCCGATCGCGATGCTCGCGAGCGAATCCGCGCTGACCCGGATCCCGTAGGCGACGCTTCCTGAATCATTGGCGACATAGCGCGCCGCCACTGAGTCGAACTTGAGGGACAGCACCAGCCGATGGTTGACGGTGTCCACCACCGCGCTGTCACCCGTCACCGAGTCCTTGCGGTTCGGTTTCGCGAGCAGCGTGTCGATGTTCAGCGTGCGCACCAGCGAATCGTTGAAGGGGCCGGTCAGATCGGCGAAGGTGGTCGTCGAATCGATGGTCTTGGGGAGTCGAAAGAACTGCAATGTCAGGTTCGTCGCCGCCTTATCGCGGCGGGTGATGTACAGTTGCATGCGGGCCGAATCCGATCCCAGGATGGCGCCCGTGGTCGTATCGTTGGGGTTGGTTCGGAAACGACTTCCAGGTCCGTTGATCCGGAAGATCGCTCGACCGTCGACGATGCCCGGCAGGTTGGCCGCGAGCATCAGCGCGGACCGGTGCGGCAGCACGTAGCCTCGAAACGACGAGTCCCGCGAGATGTTGCTCGCGAGCACCGTATCCACGATGGTCAGCTTGCGGGACGGGCAATAGGCTGGGCACGCGCCTGGCGCCGTGAGGTCCTCGACGCACGCCGCGGCGACCACAACGGCGCCGATCAGGACGAGGCGGCGCCGCTTCACTTGGTGAGCGTCGCCTTCGCGAACGCGTCGGGCAGGAGATCGCGTAGCACCCAGCGCCGTTCGGTCTTCGGGCCCACCGCGATCACCTCCAGGTCCAACCCGAACTCGGCCAGGAGCTGACGGCATGCGCCGCACGGCGAGGCCGGGGGATCCACGTCGGTCGCCACGACGATCCGGCTGAACCCTCGCGCTCCGTCGGCCACCGCGGCGCCGATCGCCATGCGCTCGGCGCAGATCGTGAGCCCGTAGGACGCGCTCTCCACGTTGGTGCCCACGTAGACTCGCCCGTCCGCCGCCTGGAGTGCCGCGCCCACCCGGAACTTGCTGTACGGACAGTACGCGTTCTTCTGCACCTCGCGCGCCCGGCGCACCAGCTCGGCCGTCACGCCCGGAGCTCCCGCAGGAAGGACGTGCCGACGGTCGACGCTACGCCGAAGTACTCCGCGACGGTCGCCCCGAGGTCCGCGAACGTCCGTCGCTCGCCCAACGCCACCGGCCGGACACGCGGGCCGAGCGCCAGCACCGGCACCGCCTCCCGCGAGTGGTCCGTCGAAGGCGTGGTCGGATCGTTGCCGTGGTCGGCGGTCAGAATGATCAGGTCGTCTCCGGTCACGCGGGCCTCGAGCCGGGGGATCCAGGCGTCGAGCTCCCGCAATCCTTCATGAAACCCCGCCACGTCGTTCCGGTGCCCCCAGCTCTGGTCGAATTCGATCACGTTCACGAAGATGAAGCCCGTCCCGCTCCGCTCGAGCGCCTGCTCGATCAACCGATACGCGTCGGCGTTGGTGGGTGTGTGCTCGCTGGTGATGTTCCGGCCCGCGAACAGGTCGTCCACCTTGCCGATCCCGATGCGCGGGACCCCCGCCGCCGCCAGCCGATCGAGCAGCGTCTCACCGACCGGCGCAATAGAGAAGTCTTTCCGGCGCGGCGTGCGCACGTACGTTCCGGGCTTCCCCGTGAACGGGCGCGCGATCACCCGGCTCACCGCGTGCTCGTCCACCAGCATTGCGCGCGCGGTCTCGCACGCCCGGTAGAGCTCCGCGAGCGGCACGGTCGTCTCGTGCGCCGCCACCTGGAAGACGGAGTCGGCCGACGTGTAGACGATCCACTTCCCGGTCCGCTGATGCTCTTCGCCCAGCTCCACAATGATCTGCGTGCCGGACGCCGCCTTGTTCCCCAGCCACCCTCGCCCGGTCCGGCGCGCGAATTCCTCCAGGAGCTCTCGCGGGAATCCCCGCGGGTAGGTCCGGAATGGCCGCTCGAGCAGGACTCCGCAGATCTCCCAGTGTCCGGTGGTCGAGTCCTTGCCCGCGGACGCCGGGAGCGCGACGCCGTACGCCGCCGCCGCGCTAACCCCGGGCGCAAGCCCGGCGATCGTTCGAGCCTTGCCCAATCCCAACCGCTCCAGGTTCGGCAACCTGAGCCCACCTACCGCGCGCGCCACGTTGCCGAGGGTGTCACTCCCCCCATCGCCGTAGGCAGCCTGGTCCGGACAGGGCCCGATGCCGAGCCCGTCGAGCACGATGATGGCGGCGCGCTTCAATCGTAGATGCGGGGCAAGCGCGGGCCGAGAGAGGTGAGTACCGCGCGCTGCAGCTCGCCGCTCCAGGCGGAGAACTCCTCCAGGCTGATGCGTTCCCCCCCGCCCCTGTCGTTCCCTTCCCCGATCAGCGTCGCCACGTCTCCCACGCGCGCTGGGCGGTCTCCAGTGTCCACCATCATCAGGTCCATCGTGACCGCCCCGATGATCGGGCAACGCCGGTCGTCGTCGCCCAGCAGGACCGCCCCCCGGCCTGAGAGCCCCACCGCGCGCCGCACGCCGTCCGCGTATCCGATGCCGAGCGTCGCGACGGTCGTGGCGCGCGTCGCGCGCCAAGTCGCGTTGTAGCTCACGCTCTCTCCCGCGGCCACGCGCCGCACCGTGAGCACGCGAGCCCGCACGCTCACCACGGGCCGTGGCTCGGGGAAGCCCTTCCCGGGGGCGCCGCCGTACAGGAACACGCCCGGCCGCACCAGGTCGAACGCGAAGCGTCGGTCGGCGAGCGCGGCGGCGCTGTTTGCGACGTGAAGCACGATCGGCCGCCGCTCGAGCCGCGCCACTGCCCGCTCGAATCGCTCGAGCTGCAGCTCGGCCGACCCGTCGCGGCGGTCCGCCGAGTGAAACTGCGTGTAGCACCCTTCGAGCGCCGGCGTGTTCGCAGCGGAACGAACAGCGTCGATCTCGTCCCACCGCACACCCGAGCGACCCATCCCGGTGTCGATCTCCAGGTGGAAGGGACGGGGGCCCCCTCCGCGACCGGTCCACTCGATGATCGCCGCCGCGTCGCCGAGCGCAGGCGTCAACCGGAACCGTTCGTACTCAGCGAAGAGTGAGGCCTGTCCCGGCATGAACACGACGACCGGACGCGTGATGCCCGCGGCGCGGAGCTCCGCACCTTCTTCGAGGGTCGCGACGCCATAACCCCAGGGATCGAGCGCCTCGAGGGCCTTGGACACGGCGACGGCTCCTACCCCGTAGGCGTTGGCCTTAACCACCGGGAGGAGCCGCGTGCCGGCAACCCGGGCGACCGTGCGGGCATTCTCGGCGACGGCGGCAAGATTCACCTCGACCCACGCACGAGGGGGGCGGGGCGGGGCCGAGCGCCCGCGGATTGACCCGTTCACAGGCGCGGGTATGATAACCCGGCTCGCTGGCTAAATGCAAGACGATGAAGCGGTTGGACGCGATCGGAGGAACCAGTGAAAAACAGGCGGAGGGGAGTGCGGAAAGGTACGCTCCGTGGCTTGCCACGGTCGCTGCCACCGCTCGTGAGGGCGCATCGCCTGCAGGAACGGGCCGCGGGGGTGGGGTTCGATTGGCCCGACGCGTGGGGGCCCATCGCCAAAGTGAAGGAGGAGCTCTCCGAGCTCGAGCGCGCAATGGGCGGCGGGCAACGTAAAACGATTGAAGAGGAAGTAGGCGATCTCCTGTTCGCCGTCGTGAATCTCTCCCGCAAGCTTGGGGCGGATCCCGGCGCGGCGCTCGAGCGCGCGAACGCCAAATTCACGCGACGGTTCGAGGGAATCGAACGGCTCGCCGGCGACCGGGGCCTGAAGTTGGGTCGAGCGAGCCTCGAGGAGCTGGACCGGCTGTGGGATGAGAGAAAGGCGACGGAATGACGGAACGGAGATGCAACACTGGCTCCTCATCCCCTTTCCGTCGTTCCGTCATTCCGTCGCGTTTGTTGTTACGGCCACAGCTTATACAGCGTCCTCGGAAACGCGATCGCCTCCCGGATGTGCGGGATTCCGCAGATCCACGCCACCGTGCGCTCCACGCCGAGCCCGAACCCCGCATGCACGAAGGTGCCGTATTTTCGGAGATCGAGATACCAGCTATAGGCGTCCTCCGGTAGCTTCTCCGCGCGGATCCGCGCCAGCAGCTTGTCGTAGTCGTCCTCGCGCTGGCTCCCGCCGATGATCTCTCCATAGCCCTCGGGCGCGAGCATGTCGTTGTTGAGCACGGTGCGGGGGTCGGCGGGGCTTTCCTTCAT
The DNA here is from genome assembly GCA_964465315.1 of uncultured Gemmatimonadaceae bacterium. Lineage (GTDB taxonomy): Bacteria > Gemmatimonadota > Gemmatimonadetes > Gemmatimonadales > GWC2-71-9 > AG41. The sequence continues at coordinate 9,301 of CAYXIK010000046.1, forward strand.
ATAGAAGGCCTTCACGGCCTTCGGGTAGTTGAACACCATGACGGGTCGGTCGTACTGTTTCGCGAGCAGCGTCTCCGCCTCGCCGCCCAGATCTTGTCCCCATGTGATGTCGCTGCCGAGCGACTGGAGCTTGGCCACCGCGTCGCTATATGAGATACGGGGGAACGGCGGCTGCACTGCCGCGAGCGGCTTTACATCGCGCTCGAGCTCCGCGAGCTCCGCTTTCCGGCCGTCGAGAGACCGAGCCACGATGTAGGAGACGAACTCTTCCTGCAGCTTCATGTTGGCCTCGGAGTCGTTCCAGGCCACCTCGGGCTCGACCATCCAGAACTCGGTCAAATGGCGACGGGTCTTCGATTTCTCCGCCCGGAACGTTGGCCCGAAGCAATACACCTTGCCGAGCGCCGCCGCCGCCGCCTCGACGTAGAGTTGACCCGTCTGTGCGAGGTAGGCCTTCCCGAGGTCGAAGTAGTCGGTGGCGAACAGCGTGCCCGCGTGCTCGCCGATCGATCCCGTGAGAATCGGCGTGTCCACCAGCGTAAAGTGCCGCTCGTAGAAGAAGTCTCGGATGGCCTGCACAACTACGTGCCGCACGCGCGCGATAGCCACCTGCCGCCGGCTCCGGAGCCAGAGGTGGCGGTGCTCGAACAGGAAGGCGGTGCCGTGCTCCTTGGGCGTGATCGGGAAGTCGGGGCTCGGACCCAACACCGTGAGGTCCTGCGCCGTCAGCTCGACGCCGCCCGGCGCGCGCGCATCGGCACGCACGGCGCCCGTGACCTCCACGGATGTCTCTTGCGTGAGCGTCCCGAACGCCGCCCACGCCGCTTCCGGTACGTCCTTCTTCGAGAGCACCACCTGCAAGTACCCGGTGCCGTCGCGCAGCGTGACGAACGCGATCTTGCCGGACGAGCGCGTGGTCATGACCCAGCCGCGGGTGGTGACGGCCTGGCCGACGAGTTGGGGCAGCTCTTCGATCCGATGGAGGGGAGGCATGGGGTCGGGCATCTTAGTGGCGGGTGGAGGAACTGTCAACGCGGAGGGTGCGTGGTACGTGGTGCGTGGTTTTCTCCGGTGGCAACCACGCACCCCGCACTACGCACGCTTCTCAGCCGACTCGAAACAACTCAAACCCGCGCTCATATCGCTGCACGATCCGTTCTCGGTACACCGCGTGCTCCCGCCCCGCCAGCGTCGGATCCCGCGCGATGATCTCGCCCGCCGCCCGGCGCGCCGCCTCGAGCAGCGGCAGGTCGGTCGCGAAGTTCGCGTACCGGAGCGGGACGCCTCCCGACTGGCGCGCACCGGCGAGCTCACCCATGCCGCGCTCCTGGAGATCGAGCTCCGCGATCTTGAAGCCGTCCGTGGTCTCGGCGAACGCTTGGAGCCGGGCCGCGGCCTCGAGAGCGTCGGAGAGAAGGATGCAGTGACTGGCCGCGGCTCCCCGTCCCACGCGTCCGCGCAGCTGGTGCAGTTGGGCCAACCCGAACCGCTCGGCGTGCTCGATCAGCATCACCGTCGCGTTCGCGACATCGATTCCCACCTCGATGACACTGGTCGCGACCAGCACGTGCACCGCGTTGTCACGAAATCCCCGCATCGTCGCGTCGCGCTCCTCGGGCTTCAGCCGACCGTGCACCAGGCCGACTTCGAGCTCCGGGAATACCTTGGCGAGCCGGCCGGCCATGGTAGTCGCGGCCTTCAAGTCGGCCCGCTCGGACTCGTCGATCACCGGATAGATGACGTACGCCTGCCTCCCGGCCGCGCACTCCGTCCGCATGAACTCGTAGATCTTCTGGCGCGCGGCCTCCGAGCGGAGGGCGGTCTTGACGGTACCGCGTCCGGGCGGGCGTTCGTGCAGCTGGGTGACGTCCAGGTCCCCGTACAAAGTGAGGGCGAGCGAGCGCGGGATCGGCGTCGCGGAAAGGAGCAGGACGTCGGGCGCATCGCCTTTCTCGACGAGCCCCGCGCGCTGCTCCACGCCGAAGCGGTGTTGCTCGTCGATCACGGCGAGGCCGAGGCGCCGGAACCGGACCGATTCCTGGATGAGCGCGTGCGTCCCTACCACCACCCGCGATGCGCCTGCGGCGATCCGCTCGCGCGCGGCCGTCTTCTCCGCCGGCGTGAGGCGTCCGATCAGGAGATCGGGCCTCACGGCGAGCGGCTCGAGTAGGCGCGTGAGCGTGGTCACGTGCTGCTCCGCCAAGAGCTCGGTGGGCGCCATGATCGCGGCCTGGTAGTCGTTCTCGACCGCCAGGAGCATGGCGAACAGCGCGACGACGGTCTTCCCGGTGCCCACGTCGCCCATCAGCAGGCGGTGCATCCGTAGCGGCGCGGTCATGTCATCCGCGATTTCCCGGATGGCGCGGCGCTGATCCGCCGTCAGTTCGAAGGGCAGGTGGTCCTTGAGGCGAGTAGTGAGCTCCTTCTTGAGCGCAAACCGGATTCCCGCGCGGGCCCGCTTCGCGAGCGCGCGGGCACGCGCCTGCACGAGCTGCTGGTCGAACAGCTCGTCGAACGCGAGCCGGCGCCGGCCCGCTTCCGCCTCGGCCAGGCTCGTCGGCCGGTGCACCGCCGCGAGCGCGGCGCGAAGCTCGGGCAGTCCCACCGCGGCCCGCAGGGCCGATGGGTGCGGATCGTGCACCAGAGCGAGCAGCGCGTCCAAGTGCTGACTCAGGAGACCGCGGATCTGACGGTGCGTGAGCCCTTCCGTCGCCGGATACACCGGCAGCACCAGCCCCCCTCCGTGGTCCGGGCCGCTCTCGCCCGCATCCGCGAGAATCACGAACTCACGGGGCACGAGCTGGCGACCGTGGTAGTAGCGCACCGGCCCGGTGACGAGCAGGAGCTGATCCTTCTTGATCTGCCGCTCGAGGAAAGGTTGGCCCGGCCAAGCGCACTCGAGCGGACCGCTCTCGTCGCGGAGCACCGCCCGGAACACGCGCAGGCCCCGGCGCGTCGGTAGGATCCCGGTGCTCACGACGCGGCCGACGCAGGTGACCTCCTGCCCGACGTGCGCCCTCGCGAGCGGCGTGACCGTCGTCGCGTCGAGATAGCGATGGGGCGCGTGGTACAGCAGGTCGCCCACGCTCCGGATGCCCAGTCGCGCGAGTGCCTCGGCCCGCCTCGGCCCCACGCCCTTCAGGTACTTCACCGACATCGTGAGCTGGAGCGTCATTGCGAGACGAGTCGACGTGCGTAGCGGGCGGCCTCGAACACCTCGAGGTCGTCGAGCGCTTCTCCGGTTCCGAGAAACCGGATCGGGACGGCGACGGCACGCTGCAACGCGACCACGCTCCCACCTTTCGCGGTCCCATCGAGCTTGGTGACGATCAGGCCCGTGAGCGGCACCGCCGCTGCGAACGCGCGCGCCTGGTGCACCGCGTTCTGCCCCACGGTGGCGTCGACCACGAGCAACGATTCGTGCGGCGCGCCGGGCTGCTGCTTCGCGACCACGCGTACCACCTTCTTCAGCTCTTCGAGCAGGCGCTCCTCCGTGTGCAGCCGCCCGGCGGTGTCCACGAGCACGGTGTCGGAGGCGCCAGCCCCCCGCCGGGCGCGCGCCGCCGCGATCGCGTCGAATGCCACCGCCGCGGGATCGCCGGTGCCGGTTACGCACGGTACGCCCAGCCGCTCCGCCCACACTTTGAGCTGCAACGTCGCGCCCGCGCGGAACGTGTCCGCCGCGGCGAGGAGGACGCTTCGCCCCTCGCGCGCGAGGCGCCGGCCGAGCTTCGCGACGGCGGTGGTCTTTCCCACGCCGTTCACGCCGAAGACGAGAATCACCGTGGGTGGTACTGCTGCGCGAGCTACCACGCCCGGATCCACACCCGCGGGCGTGCCCAACGTCGCGACCACCGCGCGCTCGAGCGCGGAACGAAAGTCGCCGTCCGCCCGCGACACCTCGGCGAGGATTGCATCAGTCGCTTCGACGCCGAAATCCGCCTCGAGCAGGATCCGCTCGGCCGCCGCGGTATCGACGCCGGACGCCCCGCGTAACGCCTCCGCCAGTCGTCGCCAAAAGCCCACCCCTTCCCCCTTCCCCCTGCCCCGGCCGTTCACGGAAGCCCCTGGCGTCGTCGCCACGCCCATTCGGCGGTAAACGCGCCGATCGCGAGCACAAAGAGCCACCAGCGGTCCCGCATCGCCACTGGCACCAGCCGACCCTCGGCGGCTCCCGGCCGGGAGGCGAGCACCGCAGCCGTTGGCCGCCACTCATCCGAATACTCGTCCACCACGATCAGGCCTCGCTCCGGTCCGTCTGGGGCGGAGTATCGGTAGGCCCCCGGTGGAAGGCGCAGCTCCGCCCGTCCACCCGCATCGAAGCGCAACGTGTCCGCGCGTTGTCGCCCCTCCGCGTCGACCGACAGCACGATGTCTCGCGGCGCGCCCGACCCCGCCCAGCGCCACACGCTGGGCATCCCGTTCGGAGTCTCGTAGGTCATCGGAAGAAACCGCTCCCCGTGCCCTGCTCCCTGATTCAGGAGCCAGTCCGCGAGTCCCGCCATCAACGCCCGATATGCTTCGCCGCTCGCCCCGCCGCGGAACGCCCAGCGATACAGCCCGCCCGCTGCGATCACGGCGCGCCGCCTCCCATCGCGCTCCGACAAAAGCAGCACGGGGCGCGGCGGTCCACGACGGGCGAGTCGAGCGGTCAGCGCGACCGCGGCCGAGCTGTCGGTTGGGAGCTCGGCGAGGGACGCCGCAGGCGGGACCGAGTCCCAGGGCACACCGGCAAGCTCCGTGGCGAGCAACGAAGCTCCGGGCGGTTGCACGTACCAGTCTCCGTCCAGCCGGCTCGTGGTGGGCCAAAGCATGATCGCGCCCCTGGGCCCGAACCCGGTGAACGCCGCGGGGTCCCCCGCCTCGATCACGAGCTGCGCCGAGGCCACGGCCCGGGCCACTTCGCTCAGCGGCCGGCGTTCGAGCGACGCCGCATCTCGCCAGCCTTTGCCGGGCCGCTCCGTCTCGACGAACGCCCGAACGGGCAGGCGCGCTACGTCCGCCAGCGTCCGCGCGAGGAACCGCGTCTCCCAGTCGGGCGGCGACGCGAGGAGCACGACGGAGGGCTGGGGGCTCACTTCGATGGCGACCCGCCGGGCGTCGTCCCGAGGCTCGGAATCGCCGGCGACACTTTCAAGCCGCACCTCGAGTTCCTGCCAGCCGGCGGGGAGAGAGGCCGGTGAACGGCCCGGGAAAGGGGAAGGGGGAACTGTGACCTCGGTGGACGCGATGCCGCTGTCGGGAAGCTCGACCGGCCGCGAAAACACCCTTCGACCCGCCATTCTAACCACGAGCATCGCCTTTCCCCCTTCCCCCTTCCCCGGCTTCTCACCGGCCTTTCTCCCGGCCGTGCCGTAACTCACCTTGACCCGGACGGTATCGCCCGCCCCGACTCTCCGTGGCGCCTCGACATCCGCAACGAACGCGTCGAAGAGCGGCGCGCGAGGCAGGACCACGATTCGAGCGCGTCGGAGGAGATCCGGTGGGATATCGCCGATATCGCTCACCGCGCCGTCCGTGACGACGGCGATCGGGCCGCCCCGCGCCGCGGCCGCCGCGATGGCGGGGGCGAGCCGGGTGGCGCCGCCGCCCGGCGGCAAGGTGTCAAATCCGGTCACGCGCTCCCCGAAACGCCAGATCGTCGCTTCACCCTTGGCGAGCACCCGGGCCGAGTCCAAGGCCTCGCGCCAGCGACCGTTCCGCCCGGCCATGCTGAGCGAGGCATCGAGCAACACCAGCGGCCCGGTCCCCGTTCCCTCAGACTCGTGGTGCGTGGCCGTCGGGTTCCACACGAGGAGCGCGACCGCGCCGAGGCCGGTGGCACGCAACGCGGCGAGCCCGAGCGTCACGCGGCGACGCACGCCAGCGCCTCTCGTAGAGTGAATCGTCCTTCATGTAACGCCCGGCCCACGATCGCGCCCGCGAGCCCGGCGTCCCGCGCGCGCCGCAGGTCGTCGAGGGACGCGATGCCACCCGACACGATCACGTGGACGCCGCCTCCCAGCGCCGCAACGTTCCGGGCGCTCTCGACGTCGGTCCCCGCGAGCGTCCCGTCCCGCACCGCGTCGGCGTACACGATCGTCCGCACGCCAACAGCCAGCACCCGGCGTGCGAGCTCAAGTGGTGAGACGTCGAGCACCGTAGTCGACCCGCGTGGTGCCACCCGCCCGTCCCGTGCATCGATGCCGACGGCGAGCCGTTCTGCACCGTATCGCCCGATCAGTCGCGCCATCGCTACGCCGTCGAGCGCTGCCGCGCTGCCGATGATGACGCGGCGTGCCCCCCACGCCAGGGCCTCGGCGATCTCCATTTCGGTGACGAGACCTCCGCCGACCTGCACCGGCAGCGTCGCCTTCGCGAGGACGCGGCGGACCAGCGCGTGGTTCTCTCCCCGGCCGAGCGCGCGATCGAGATCGACGACGTGGACCCAGCGGGCGCCGTCGCGGGCATACCCGTGCACCAGAGCGACGGGGTCTCGGGCGGCGGAGCGCGCGACGCGCCCGCCCTGGATGTCAACGGCGGGGTAGACCTCCACAGATGAAGGGGAAGCTAATCGCGCGTGGTGGCGACCGCGGGAGCTGCCGGAAGTGGGGGGGGTGTCTTGGGCTCGAGTTGGGTGAGCAGATGGTCGCGAACGGTCACGTACGCCGCCTGGAGGCGCTTCGGGACCGGCGTTCCGGTACCCATGTCTTTGCGCTGCGGGTTGGTCGGCCGGCCGTTGACCAGGAATTCGTAGTGCAAGTGCGGTCCGGTCGACAGCCCCGTGGATCCGACGTACCCGATCGTCTCCCCTTGTTCCACGCGCTCACCGGTGTGCAGGCCTTGCGCGAACGCCGACAGGTGCCCGTACCGCGTGCGGATCCCGTTCGCGTGACGGAGGTCGATCACGTTGCCGTAGCCGCCGTCCTCCCGGCCGACCCGCGTCACGATGCCGTCGGCGGTGGCGCGCACCGGCGTGCCGTACGGCGCGGAAAAGTCGACGCCCTCGTGCGCACGCCAACGATGCAGGATGGGATGAAAACGGGCGCCGAAGCGGCTCGAGACACGGCGGAACTGGAGCGGCGCCCGCAGGAACGCGCGCCGGAGCGAGCGACCGCGCTCGTCGTAAAACCCCGTCACGCCACGACCCCCGCTTTGGTCCGGATCCTCGAAGAAGAAGGCGTACTGCGGCGCGCGGGCCACGTCCACGCGCCCCGACAGAATGCGCCCGAAGCGTCGCTCGCCCTCCGACGACTCCAGACGCTCGAACAGCACCGTGAAGCGGTCGCCCGGGCGGACGTCGCGCGTGAAGTCAACTTCCCAGTCGTACACGTCGGCGATCGCCCAGGCCAGCTGGCGCCGCTCGACGGCGGGAAGGAACGTGTCGGCCACGGCCTTGTCGAGCGCGTCGTAGAGCGAGGTTTCGATCACGCCCGTCACCCGCAGTCGGGTGATGGTCCACGGGATGGTCTCGACGGCTTCGGCCCAGCCGTTCGCTCCACGCAAGAAGCCGAGCCGGCGCTCGGGCGACAACCGAACGGTGACGCTCGTCGTCACGCTATCGGCCTTCAAGCGGCGAAAGTGGAAGGCGAGGCCAGGTCGCAGCCGCCTCACGGGCAGGTTCTTCGCCGCGCGAAGCAACTCCGCGTAGTCGCGCCCCCGCACGCCGCCGCGCGCCAGCACGTCGCCCAGCGTCTCGCGCCGGCCCAGCTTCTCGGTGAAGTCGACGTACGCCGCATCCACGACGATGGGACGCGCCGTGAGCGGCCGTCGCCAGGGCCACGCGTCACGCGCGGCCCAGACGAGGCCGCCGGCGACGAGCGCGCCGGCGGCGACGTAATGGCTCAGCCGCCAGCCCATCAGTCCATTTGCCGCCGGATGAACGTGGGGATCTCGAGCTCGTTCATCTCCGATGGGGGCGGGGGCTGAGGAGGAGGCGCCGACCGGCGGGCCGTCTGCTCGGCCGGTCGCACGTACCCTGTCCCCATCCCCGCGGCCGCCGCCGCCGCGGGCCGCGTCGCCCGTTCGCGGAAAGGGAGGACGCCCGGCGCTCCCCGCGCCGGCACCTCCGCGCCCGCGGGTTTGTCGAACCCGGTCGCGATGACTGTCACGCGGATCTCGCCGTGCATGGCCGGGTCGTTCACGGTCCCGAAGATGATCTCGGCCTCTTCCCCGGCCGCGTCCTTCACCACGTCGGAGATCTGCGTGACCTCACCGAGCGTCAGGTCCTCGCCGCCGGTGATGTTGATGAGGACGCCGGTGGCGCCGGTGATCGAGATATTGTCGAGCAGCGGGGAGGAGATCGCCTGTTGCACCGCCTCCATCGCACGGTTCTCGCCCCGCCCCATGCCCGTGCCCATGATCGCCGCGCCGCCGTTCTGCATCACCGTGCGCACGTCGGCGAAATCTACGTTCACGATGCCGGTGACCGTGATGAGCGAAGAGATGCCCTGCGTGGCGTGCAGCAGGACCTCATCGGCCTTCTTGAGGGCGTCCTGGAAGGGGATGCCCTTGCCCACGACCGCGAGCAACCGCTCGTTCGGCACGACGACCATGGTGTCGACATGCTTGCGCATTTCCGCGATGCCCATTTCCGCCTGGCGCAT
>CAYXIK010000047.1:0-11367 GCA_964465315.1 uncultured Gemmatimonadaceae bacterium
CGTCCTCGAAGGACAGCCCGGTGCGGATCAGTCGGCGGCCTCGGCCGGCTGCCTTCCGGCCATGTGACGGAGCAGCTGAGCGGTCGTATCCCGTAGGTCACTGCGCGGCACGACCGCGTCGATCATGCCGTGCTCCACCAGGAACTCGGCGGTCTGGAAGCCCTCGGGCAGGTCCTGGCCGATCGTCTGCTTGATCACCCGCGGCCCCGCGAAACCGACGACCGCGCCCGGCTCCGCCAGAATCACGTCCCCCTGCATCGCGTAGGACGCCGAGACGCCTCCGGTGGTGGGGTTGGTAAGGATCGAGATGAAGGGGACCCGCGCCGCGCGCAGCCGGGCGATCTCGACCGACGTCTTGGCCATCTGCATCAGCGACAGGACGCCTTCCTGCATGCGCGCGCCCCCGGACGCCGAAACGATCGCCAGCGGGATCCGCCGCTCGACCGAGCGCCGCGTGAGGCGGGCGATTTTCTCTCCGACGACGGATCCCATCGACCCACCCATGAAGTTGAAGTCCATCACGGCGAGGTCCAGCGGCATGCCGTCCAAGCGTCCATAGCCGGTCCGGACCGCCTCCAGGGGTCCCGCCTTCCCAATCGCCAGCTCGAGGCGCTGCTTGTAGCTCTCGAAACCGAGGGGGTCGGTGGAGCGCAGCTTCCCGTCCAACTCGTGCCAGGAGCCCTCATCCACCAGCAGATCGACGTACTCCTGGGCGGAAATGCGGCGATGGTGCCCGCAGTTGGGGCAAACATTGAAGGCGCGGACGAACCGGTCCTTGATGTCGATGTGCCCGCACGCGTCGCATTTCTCCCAGGCATCGGCCGGAATCTCCAGCTTCACCCGTTCGGACGTGCGCGGTTTGCGCTCTTTTTTGAACCAGGCCATTCGCGCCATAGGGGGGACTTGAAGGCGACAATCTGTGAGGGGCCCTCATCCGGCGCCAGCCCCGACCGCCTAACTCATTGTCAGAGTTCAGCGTAGCCCGACTGGCGTGATTCCCACGCGACGCGAAGCGAGATGCCCACCGCCATGAAGCAGGCGAGCAGGAAGGAGCCGCCGTACGAAAAGAACGGGAGCGGGATTCCGGTGATGGGCAGGAGGTTCACGGTCATCCCGACGTTTTCGAGAATGTGGGTGAACAACATGCCGGTGACGCCGAACACGCACAGGCTGGAATAGGGGTCGGTGGCGCGCCGGGCGATCCGGATCAGGATGAAAAGCAGTGCCCCGAACAACGCGAGGGCCATGACCACTCCCACGAAGCCGAGCTCCTCACCGACCACGGAAAAGATGAAGTCGGTGAACTGGGCGGGCAGGAATGCTAGGCGCTTCTGGGGCCCGTGGGTGAACCCCTGCCCCAGGAACCCGCCCGACCCGATCGCGATCTTGGACTGGATCACGTGCCAGCCGGTTGCGCGGGGATCTTCGTGCGGGTTCAGGAACGCCAGCAACCGGTTCTGTTGGTAGGGTGCCAGCCGCTGCCAGAAGGGGACGGCGATGACCCCCATGACCAGGTTCGCGAGCATGACCGCCAGCCCCTCCCACACGTATGGCCGCCACCAGATCAGGAGCGCGATGAGCACCACAATCCAGGCGCCCCACGCCACGGTCGAGAAGGCCAGCACCAGCCCGATCACGGGTGAGCCTAATAGCAACAGCAGGGACATCTTGGCGCCCGCCCAATACAGCATCGTAAACAAGATGGCGATGAACACCATCGCGCTCCCGAGGTCCGGCTGCTTCGCGACGAGGAGCGCCGGGATACCGGCGATCACGCAGGGACTGAGCAGTGGGTAGCCGGCGGGCCGTCCGAAGAAGGGAAACGGGAACGGCAGGTACGCGAGCTGCCGCAAGGTCGTGGGCGCCTCGCGTTGCTCGGCGAGCCAGCGCGCGAGCATCAGCACAACCGAGAGCTTCGCGATCTCCGCCGGTTGCCCCAGTCGCACGCCGGCGATCGCGAGCCATGACCGCTCACTCGCGGCGGTACCCGCCCCCACGCCCGCGAACAAGGTCCAGACCAACACCGTCACGCCCACGCCATAGGCGTAGGGCGTCGCCCACTCGAGCAACCGTGGCGACGTGCGGTACATCAGCACGGCGGCGACGATGCCAAAGCCGAGCCAGATCAGCTGCTTGTGCCAGATCGTCTCGACGAAGGTCGGGACATCGGTCTGGCCCGCCGAATAGAGCGTCGCGATCCCATACGCCGCGAGGCCGAGGACGACCGCCGCGAGCGGCCTATCGATTTCCCGAATCGGCGGCCGCATGAGCGGTATCCGGTGAAGTCACGCCCGTGTCGGAGGGCGTGAAGGTGGTGTCCTCGGTGGGGGGACCAGGCAGGAGCTGCATGGGGTGCGGGGCGGTGTCAGTCGGTAACACGATCCGGATGTTCGAGGCCGCGGTCGTGTCGACGCCCAGATACCGACCGATTACACGTGTCACGAGCGGCGCGACGTACGGCCCTTCTCGGGCGAACTCCACGATGGCGCCCACGACGATCTCCGGCTTCTCGGCGGGCGCAAAGCCGATGAACCAACCGTGCGCGGGCCCGTGCGGATTCTGGGCCGTGCCGGTCTTGCCGGCGATCGCGATGCTGCCGCCGAAACGCCCCGCGCCCCGCGCGGTGCCGCGCTCCACCACGCTAATCATTGCCTGCCGCAGGCCGGCGAGCTGATCGGGCGTGAGCCCGAGGGTCACCGCCGGGCCCCCCGGCCCCCCGGTCGGGCGAACGAGGTACGGCGCGCGGGAGCGGCCGTCACTCGCGAGCATCTGGTAGAACCGCACCATATTAACCAGCGTCTGCGCGTTCTCCCCCTGGCCGATGGCTAGATTGAGGGTGACGGCCGACGTCCAGCGGCGGGGGCCGTAGACGCGATCGTAGTAGTCCGTCCCGGCGGGGAATTCAGCGGCGCGCTCGCCCGGGAGATCGATGCCCGTCCGCGAATGGAAGCCGAGTCCGCTGGCATCCTCAAGCAGGGAGGTGAGGCCCAGCTTCAGCCCGAGTTGATAGAAGAACACGTCGCAGCTCTGGGCAATCGCATCCGCGAGCGTGAGGTCGCCGTGGCCCTGCCCGGACCAGCATCGGAAGAAGCGGTTGCCGTACTGCAACCCGCCGCGACACGGGATCGGCATCCGGGACCGGAGCGTGACGATGCCGCGTCTCAACGCCATCGTGGCGACGGCCAGCTTCCAGGTGGAGCCCGGGGGATACCGCGCCTGGATCGTCCGGTCGAACAGCGGGTGGGCTTCACTCTCGTTCAGCCGGCGCCAGTAGTCCGGATCGACACCGCCCACAAACGCGTTCGGGTTGTACCCGGGTGCGCTGTACAACGCGAGGATCTCTCCCGTGTTCGGGTTCATAGCGAGGACCGCTCCGCGTTGCCCAGCCGGGAAGATCTGCGCGATGTAGCGCTGCAGGTCGAGGTCGATCGTGGTGTGCAGGGGTCTGCCGGGCACCGGTGGCAGGCGAGAGGCCGCCCCGGCTTCCCGCACGACGTGTCCCAGGGCGCTCACCTCCACGAAACGAACCCCATCCGCGCCGCGCAGCGAGTCGTCGTATTGGCGCTCAAGTCCGTCCTTGCCGAGGAGCCCGCCCAGCCGTACCGCCGCGACGCGCTGTTGCGCGCGCTCGGATTCCGTGATTTCGCCCACATAGCCCACCAGATGGGCCACGAGCGAGCTATCCGGGTAGTGCCGCTTCGGCTCCGGCTGGATCAACAATCCCGGAAACAGCAGGCGCCGCTCCTCCAGGGCAGATACCACGTCGAATGTGGCGCTCGGCAACACCGAGATCGGCAGGTACGGCGTCCGGCGATACCGCACCAGCACGCGCTCGATCGCCTGGCTGTCGAGCTTCACGATCGCGGCGAGGCGCCGTAGGGTGGCGCGCAGCGAGTCTTGATCGGCCGCCGGCAGGAGCGAGACCGTGTAGCCGGTCACGTTCTCCGCGAGGATCTTGCCGTTGCGGTCGGTGATGATCCCCCGGGGCGCGGGCAGTGGAATCGGGCGGAGCCGGTTGGTCTCGGATTGGAGTTGGAACGCCGAGTGCTCGAGGATCTGCGTCCGGAAGAACACGATCACGAGCGTCGCCAGCGCGCCCCACACCACGCCGCGGGCCAGGCGCAGCCGCCGATCGAGCAGGTGGGGGTGGAACGAGCTCACGTGACGTCGCTCAGGCGGATCGCGAGGTGTCGCCCGAACAACCAGAGGACTAGGACGCCGGCCACGGCGGTGGTCAGACTCTGAATCGGCGACCATACCAGGAGCTCCCAGCCGAGCAGGCCGCCCTTGAGCTTTCCTGAGGCGAGCGCCACCGCCAGGTTGCGGAACCACGTGCCGGCGAAGAACAGGCAACCGTTCACGAACAGGTTCTCCGCGAAAAAGACCGCCTTGCTCCAGGAGGAGAGATACCCCACGAGCGTGTGCGCGAGCGCGCCTGCCCCGAACGACGCCGGTGTGAGCGCGTCCCGCACCAGGCCGACGAGAAACCCTGCCGCGGCGCTGGGCCCGGGCCGGGCGCGGATCGTGTAGATCAACAGCGCCAGCAGGAGAAAGTCCGGAGCCACGCGGTCGTCTCCGAGCCGGCCGCGCAGCGAGAATTGCAGGACCACGAGCACGCCGAGAATGACGTAGAACCGGTACTTGTCGGTGCGCCTCACCGTGTCTCCCCGCCGCCGGCTCCTCCGGCTCCCCCGCCGCCCGACTCGAACACCGAGCGGAGGTCACCCCGGCTCGGTGGCCCGCTGAGGATCATAACGTGCGTCACTGCGGCCGGGTGCACGGCGGGCCGCACGAGGTACGTCCTCTCCCACCCTTCGGCCTCACCCGCAACCCCCACGACGGTCCCGATCGGGATTCCTCGCGGGAGCACGCCACCCAATCCGGACGTAAGGATGACCGTCCCGTTGGGCACGAGCTGTCGATAGGCCACGCCCTGCAACTCGAGCAGCCAAACCCGGGGTCCATCCGTGCCGTGCGGCGCGACGATGCCATAGACGCTCCCGTCCGCCGCCATGGCGCTCGCCCGGAAGTCGGGGTGCGCCCAGGTGACCACCACGCCGGTCTGCGCGTCCACCGAGCTCACGATTCCGACGAGACCCTCGGGACTCACGACGGCCGTGAGCGGTTTCACGCCCTGCTTCCTTCCGGCGGAGATGATGAACGTGAGGTTCCCGCTGGGTTCGGGCTCATGTAGCACCTCGGCGGGGATGTAGCCGCTCGACAGACGTTGCCCCAGACCCAGGAGGCCTCGGAGGCGGGCGTTTTCCCCTCGCAACTCGGGCAAGAAGGTGGCCGCCAGGGCCGCGGAGTCACGCTGCGCCACCACGACTTCGTACCGCAACAGCGACGCCGAGAGGAGCTCGGTCCGCTGCTGGAGCGCCAGGAACGGCGCGAGCACGGTCTGGCGCAGCCCACGCGCCAGGGGATCGCGGACGCGCTCGGGGAGGCTCATTGCGGCGACGGACAGCAGGACGCACCCGATAAAGGCGAGCGTGTCGGCGCGCGACGCGTAGCGGTCCGCTCCGAGCGCCATCGGGTCAGGTGGTCAGAACGTTGCGGTATTTCTCCGGGTCGTCGAGGATCCGTCCCGTCCCCCGCACGACGCAGGTCATCGGGTCCTCGTCGAGGTGGATCGGCAGGCCCGTCTCCTGCTGCAGCAACACGTCCAGACCGCGGATCAGGGCGCCCCCACCGGTCATCACGATCCCACGATCCACGATATCCGACGCCAACTCGGGTGGCGTGATCTCGAGCGCCCGGCGCACCGCGTCCACGATCTGTTGGATCGGCTCCTGGACGGCCTCGCGAATCTCGCTCGAGTGCACGCGCACGATCTTCGGGATTCCCGAGACGAGATCGCGGCCCTTCACCTCCATCTCGCGCTCTTCCCCGACCGGCGCGGCGGATCCAATCTGGATTTTGATCTGCTCCGCCGTGGGTTCGCCGATCAAGAGGTTGTAATTCTTGCGCATGAATTGCACGATCGCCTGGTCGAGCTCGTCGCCGCCCGTGCGGATGGAGGTGTCCGAGACGATCCCCGAGAGCGCGATCACGGCGATCTCGGTCGTGCCGCCCCCGATGTCGATCACCATGTTCCCGGTCGGCGTCTCGACCGGGAGCCCCACGCCGATCGCCGCCGCCATCGGCTCGGCGACCATGTAGACTTCCTTCGCGCCGGCCGACTGCGCCGAGTCTCGCACGGCCCGCTTTTCCACCTCGGTGATTCCGCTCGGCACGCAGACGATCACTTTCGGTTTGACGCGGAACAGATGGCGATCGATGATGGTCTTGAGGAAGAACCGCAGCATCTTCTCGGTCACATCGAAGTCAGCGATGACGCCGTCCTTCAGGGGCCGTACCGCGAGGATGCCGTCCGGCGTCCGGCCGAGCATCCGCTTCGCCTCGAGCCCGATGCCTTTGATCTTCCCCGTGGACTTTTCGATCGCGACGACCGACGGCTCGTTCAAGACGATGCCCTCACCCTTCACGTAGATCAGGGTGTTGGCGGTGCCCAGATCCACGGCGATCTCATTCGCCGGGCTCCAGGCTCCGAGCTTCAAATTCGGCCAGCGTAGGGGCACAGGGGCACGAAGTCGTTGGTGAAAGTGGTCGGGCGGGCGCGCGCGAGCGCCTCAAGCTAATGAAAAGCGTAACTCCAAGCAAGGCTGATGCTTGACGGGTCTTACACGGGCCGCTACCGTTCGCCCATGCGACCCGCGCGGACGCCGTCCGAGATCGCCGTTGTGGACCTTCGGGTGTGCGACCGCTGCGGTCTATGCCTGCCATTGTGCCCGCCGGAAGCGATTCACCTGGAGCTCTCCGACCTGGTCGTGGATCGCGGCACCTGTACCGGCTGCCGCAAATGCATCGCCCCCTGCCCCGTGGGCGCGCTCAAAATGGTTGCCGCGTGATGCGCGACACCGACGTGCTGGTCATAGGTGCAGGCCCGGCCGGCTCGCTCGCAGCGCTGGAAGCGAAGCGCGCCGCCCCGGCCCTCGACGTGGTGTTGCTAGAGCGCGACGCCACCATCGGAACGCCCGTGCGGTGCGCGGAGGGCGTGGGCGACGCGGGGTTGCGCGAATTCGCGGACCCGGTCGGGGCGCCGTGGGTCGCGCGCAAGATTACTCGCGTGATCTTTCTCGCGCCGGACGATACCGAAGTGAAAGTCGCGGAGCGTGATGTGGGATGGATTCTCGATCGCACGCGCTTTGACGCGTTTCTGGCCGCGCGCGCCGCGAGCGACGGCGTGGAAGTCCTGGTCGGCACCGAGGCCGCCGGCATGAGCCGGGCGGCCGACGGCCGCTGGCACGTTCGGCTGCGTGACGCCTCGGGAGGCGACGTCCTGCGCGCCCGCGTAGTGATCGGCGCCGACGGCGTGGAAGCCATGGTCGGCCGTTGGGCCGGGCTCGACACCCGCGTGCCCGCGCGCGACATGGAGTCATGCGCGCAATACGTGCTCCGGGGCATCGACATCGATCCCGACGCCATCTACCTGCAGTTTGGCGACCGGATCGCTCCCGGCGGGTACGCGTGGGTCTTCCCCCGCGCGCTGGGAATCGCCAACGTCGGTCTGGGGCTCGTGGCCCTGAAGGCCGACGGCCGGAACGCCCGAGAATACCTCGATGACTGGATCGCTCGACGGTACCCCAGCGGCGAGAGAGCAGGTTATACCGTCGGCGGCGTGATCACGCACACCACCATCAAGCAGACGTACAGGGATGGCGTTCTCGTCGCTGGAGATGCCGCGCATATGATCAATCCGTTGTCGGGCGGTGGAATCGTGAACGCCATGAAGGCGGGCCGGCTGGCGGGCCGCACCGCGGCGGCCGCGGTCTGCGCGGGGGATACGAGCGCCCGCCGCCTCTCGGCGTACCACACCGAGTGGATGCGGCTGCTCGGCGACGACCACTTCAAGTACTACCGGATCAAACAGGCGCTCGAGGACTTGGACGACGAGTTCTTCAATTCCCTCGCGCGCACCGTCAACGCGATACCGAGCGGGAAGCGGACGTTGGGTCGAGTCTTCGCGCACGCGTTAGTCAAGCATCCACAATTGATTCCGGTGGCGGCGAGGTTCTTCATCTAATGCTAGCGATCGATCTCCGCGGCAAGCGCGCTTTGGTGGCGGGCGTGGCGGACGACGGCGGCTACGGTTTCGCGATCGCCAAAGCGTTGGCGGAAGGTGGCGCGACCGTGTGCACCGGCACCTGGCCCCCGGCCCTCAATATCTTTCTGAACCTGCTCGAGCGCGGAAAGATCGATGACTCACGCCGCCTACCGGACGGCTCCCTGCTCCAGTTCGAGAAGATTTATCCGCTGGACGCCGCATACGACACGCTCGTGGATGCCCCGGACGAGATCCGGGGCAACAAGCGCTACAAGGATGTCGGGGACTTCTCCGTGGCCGGGCTGGCACAGCGGGTGGCGCAGGATTTCGGCGATCGGCCGCTCGACATCGTGGTCCACTCGCTCGCCAACGGGCCCGAGGTGAAGAAACCGCTGCTCGAGACGAGCCGCCGCGGCTATCTGGCCGCCGTGAGCGTGAGTGCGTATTCCCTCGTCTCCCTCGTCGCCCGGCTGGGCCCCCTCATGCGGCCCGGCGGGTCGTTCCTATCCCTTACGTACATGGCGAGTGAGCGCGTGGTCCCAGGATACGGGGGCGGGATGTCGTCCGCGAAGGCGGCCCTCGAGAGCGACACCCGGACGCTCGCGTTCGAAGCGGGGCGCAAGCACGGCATTCGTGTCAACACGATCTCGGCCGGGCCGCTCGCCTCCCGGGCCGCGAGCGCGATCGGCAAAATCGAACGGATGGTCGAGTACTACGCCGCCAACGCCCCCTTGACGGAGCCCTTGACGGCCCGCGAAGTGGGGACGACGGCCGCGTTTCTTGCGAGCCCACTGGGCACCGGGATTACGGGGGCCACGATCTACGTGGACAAGGGATACCACGCGATGGGCGCGGCGGTGGGAACGGGAAACCTATTGTGAGGCGGTGTCAGGTGTCGGGGGCTGAGTAGCTGGGGCCGCTGACACCAGTGACCTGACGCGTTGTATCACGCTGGTCCCCACCGCGCACCGGTTCGCCACGTGCGCCACCAGCCTCCCGAGCGTACCCAGCGAGTCGTCCCGGAGGCCGAGCGGAACGTCTCCCGCGTCCCACAGATACACGGGTACACGAGAGAGATTGAGGAGCGAGCCGTTCCCGCGCACACCACCGAACCCCAGCTCGTAGCCCGCCGTCTGCGCCCACCGCTCGACTCGCTCGTCGCGCGCCCCGAACGGGTAGGCCACGGCCTGGCCTGCTGAAGGACCCAGTCGGCGAAGCAGCGTCTCGCGCGACCGTTCAAGCTCCGCGCTCATCTCGCTATCCGACAGCCACGTCAAACGCGCGTGCGACGCCGAATGGGACGCGAACTCGAATCCGCGTGCCTGCCAATGCGCGATGGTGCCCCAATCGAGGTGCCTGAGACGGCGCCACGTGTAGGGGACATCCCAGGTGTTGTCGCGGCCGACGAAGTCGGTCACGAGAAACGTGATGGCTGTGAACCCCGCGTCCGCGAGGACCGGATATGCGTGCTCCGCAAGCGAGGCGTAGCCGTCGTCGAACGAGAGCAGGAACGACCGCGGCCCGCGCACGGGCGACCCACCCGACCGCAGCTGACGGTGGAACTCGCTGAGGGTGAGGGTCGCCCATCCCGCGCGTGCGAGAGCCCTCATCTGCCGCTCGAAGATTGACCGGGCCACACGCGTGACGCCCAGCTCGCGCGGTCCGCCGACACGGTGGTAGCAGAGAACCGGAGGTCTCACGACCGGCTCCTGCGTCACGGCACATCGCCTCCTGCCGAGGGCCAGCTCCCGTTGGCGAGCGCCGCGGACGCGTCCGCCCAGCGCGACGCCGGCTCGGGGACTCGACACCGCCGGCCTAACTCGTCGAGCCACGGCGGCACCGAGCGGACCTCCTCTGGTGAAGCCGCCCCATCGGCGGGCGGTCGCCCGGTCAGCATCTCGTGCAGGATCACGCCCACGGCGAACATGTCGTCGCGCGGGCCGACGCCCGCGGCGCCATTCCGGCGCTCGGGGGCCAGGTATTCGGTGGTGCAGAGCGCCGCCACGATGGCGCCGTAGGCCTTTCCGCGAACGCTGGAATCGAGGGAGCGCTCCACCGTGCTGAAGATGCCCGTGTCCGCAATGAGGACCTGCCCGTCCCCCAGCAGCACGTGCTCCGGTTTCAAGTCTCCGTGTGCGACGCCCGCCGCGTGCGCGTGCGCGAGTGCCGCGAGCACCTGGTGCAGGATCTCGACGACGCGCCGCAACGGCAACGCGCCCTGGCGAGCGAGCCACGCGCGCAGCGTGGTACCCTGCACGAACGGCCTGGTGTGATAGACGAACGAGCCGGCGCGCCCGCCGCCGCGCGGGACGACGAGCCCGGGATGGGACAAGCGGTCGCCCAAGGCAACGAGGTTGGTCGAGAACCGGGACTCGTCGACCCCGAGCGACAACGAGGTAGGCAGGACCTTCACCAACAGCTCGGCCCCCGTGTCCTGGTCGAGCGCCACGAACAAGCGACAATCCCCGACCGGCCGGACTTCGCGCTCCACCCGGTAGGTGGGTCCCAGTACCTGCCCCAGCGCCCCGCGGATGTCCGCCACGCCTTACCCTCGGTTACAAACGTTCGGAAGCGTAACGCGCGAGTGAAAGGCTCGCTATGGTCGGCGGTCGGGCGCGCGCCCGCGCCGGCGCTTGAAGAATTCGATCTCTCGCTCGTGCTGCTCCGCCGCAGCCCTCGTCTTGAACGTGCCCAGGTTCCGGCGTCGACCGGTCTTGGGATCCTTCCGGAGGGAATAAAGGCGGTACAAACCTGAGGGCAGTTTCCGAATCATGCGCGGTACAACGTATCAGGCATCCGTTCGTCACACCCCCGTGCTCCCGAACCCCCCGTGCCCGCGATCGCTGGGCGGCAGCTCAGCGACCTCTTCGAGCTCCACGGCTTCCACGCGCTGAAACACCAGCTGCGCGATCCGCATGCCTCGCTGGACCGCGACGGGCTCGGTGCCGAGGTTGATCATCGCGACCAGGAGTTCGCCACGGTAGTCGGAGTCGATGGTCGCCGGTGTGTTCGGCAGCGTGAGTCCGTGCTTCAACGCGAGGCCGGACCGGGGGCGCACCTGCGCTTCGTACCCGGGCGGGATGGCGAGCGCGAGCCCGGTGCGGACCAAACGACGCTCGAGCGGTTGGAGCGTGAAGTCGGCATCGGCGCTGGCCAGGTCGTAGCCCGCGGCGCCGGCCGACTGTCGGGCCGGAAGCGGCAGCCCGTCGTGGTGCGGCAGTCGCAGCACCTGGACCGGGGGTGGGAGGGGGAGGTGCCGC
>CAYXIK010000047.1:11467-17799 GCA_964465315.1 uncultured Gemmatimonadaceae bacterium
GTCGTGGTGCGGCAGTCGCAGCACCTGGACCGGGGGTGGGAGGGGGAGGTGCCGCCTGACCATCATGCCGTGTTGGCGCGACGCCGCGTTCGCCAGATGCCTACGGCGATCGCGCCGAGGGCGACGCCGATCGCGAGCCCGACGATGCGGCCAAGACGCTCGGACCGCTCAGCCGTGGTGAGCCAGTTCGTCTCGCCCTCGAGCGTGCCGAGTGTAGAGACCAGAATCTCCTGCCCACGCGCTGCCTGATCCGCGGGCCCCCCAGCGAACAGCTGCACCGCCTCGGGCTTGAGCGGCACTTGAGCGACCAGCACGAACACCTGCTTGCCTGCCTGCGAGGCGAGCGTTCTCAGTCCACTGATGTCGAAGGTCTTCCACTTGAAGGTCACGACCTGCGCCGTCGCCGGAACGTCTTCCTGCCGCATCGCCTCCCGCGGCAATATGCCGTGCAGACGCTGGACGCACAGGACGATCGGGCCATCCGTTGATGTCGGCGTGGCTTCCGTCCAGCAATCGACGACATCCTTCTGGGAGCGCCCTTCGGGGAACTCCGTGAAGCCGTCGGGCAAGGTGAGGCGGTAGCCAAGCTCGGCGTTCGTCACCTGCGACTGACTGGCGGCGGGTGCGACTACGAGGAAGCACACGACGGCAGGAACCGCTCGCACGGGTTGATCGCGCCTTTCAGACCATACTCTTCGCGTCCGCCGAGGGAAGCCCGAATGCCTCGGCGACTGCGGGATAGACCACCTTGCCTTCGACCACGTTGAGGCCCAGGAACAGCGCGTGGTCGTCCTTGCACGCCTGTTTCCAGCCCTTGCGGGCCAGACGCTTCGCGTACGGGAACGTCGCGTTCGTGAGCCCCAGGGTCGACGTGCGCGGCACCCCGCCCGGCATGTTCGCCACGGCGTAGTGAATGATCCCATCCACGACGTACGTGGGCTGCTCGTGGGTCGTCGGTCTGATGGTCTCGATGCACCCGCCCTGATCGACGGCCACGTCCACGATCACCGAACCCGGCTTCATGAGCTTCAGGTCGTCGCGCCTCACCAGTTTCGGCGCCTTGGCGCCCGGCAGCAGGACTGCCCCGATCACCAGGTCGGCCCGGCGGAGTTGCTCGACGAGATTGTGACGGTTCGAGTACAGAAGATCGACGTTCGAGGGAAGCACATCGGAGAGGTATCGCAGGCGGTCGAGCGAGAGGTCGAGCAGGGTGACGCGCGCGCCCAGCCCGGCGGCCATCTTCGCCGCATTGGCGCCGACCACGCCGCCCCCGATGATCAGCACCTCAGCGGGGAGGACGCCCGGGACGCCGCCCAGCAGAATGCCGCTCCCGCCGTAAACCTTTTCCAGGTACTTGGCGCCCTCCTGCACCGCCATCCGCCCGGCGACCTCGCTCATCGGGGTGAGCAACGGCAGCTCTCCCGAATCGAGCTGCACGGTCTCGTAGGCGATCGCCACGATGCCCGACTTGATCACCGCTCGCGTCAGTGCCTCGGACGCGGCGAAGTGGAAGTAGGTGAACACCACCTGACCCTTGCGCATGCAGGGCCACTCGGGCTCGACCGGTTCCTTGACCTTGACGATCATCTCGGCCTTGGCCCAGACGTCGGCGGCCTTGGGTACCAGCGTCGCGCCCGCCGCGCGATATGCGTCGTCGCCGAAGCCCGAGCCGAGACCCGCCCCCTGTTCCACCAGCACGGAGTGCCCGTCGCCCACCAGCGACTCCGCGCCCGCAGGCACCAGCGCCACCCGGTTTTCGGCTGTCTTGATCTCTTTCGGCACGCCGACGATCATGCGCTCTCCGTGATAGCCGTCCTACGCCGCGCGCTCCGGCCCCAACCAGACCACCGTCTGGCGCTCGGGAGCTAAGAACTCCGCCGCCACCGCCCCGACCGCGTCCTCGCTCAGGCCGCCCACAGCGGCCAGGACCTGATCGAGGCTCTGGTAGGCCTCGCCGTGGACGGGAAAGCCGGCCAAACGATACATCCGCGCGGACGGACTCTCCAGAGACAGCATGAGTTGGCCGCGGGTCTGCTGTTTGGCTTCGGCGAGCGCCTCGCCCCGCAGGCCTTCGCGCGCGAGCTTCGCGTACTCCTCGCGGATCGCCGCCGCAGCCTGGGTCGCCGTCTTGGGCTGGGTACCCACGTACACACCGGTCACGCCGACCTCTCGGTAGAAGCTCGTGAACGCGTAGATCCCGTAGGCCAGGCCCAGCTCCTCTCGGATCCGCTGAAACAGGCGGCTGGACATCCCGCCGCCGAACACGTTCGCCAGCACCAGCAAGGCGTACTTGCGGCGATCGGCGTAAGGCACCGAGTCGGTCGCGAACACGATGTGGGTCTGGGCGGTGTCCTTGTGATGACGGGACTCGCTGCTGCGGACTGCCGGCGGAACGGCAACACTGGACGGCGTTGCTGGTTGTCGGCTACTGCGTTCTCCCTCGAACCAACCTTGCTTCGCGAGCTCCTCCAGCAGCTGTTCGTGCGTGAGGTTGCCTGCCGCCGCGATGACACAATTGGCCGGAAAGTACGCTCGCCCGTGCAGCTGCTTCAAATCGTCCGTCGAGAGTGCGCTGACGGTGTCGCGCGTGCCGAGAATCGAGTAGCCGTAGGGATGCTTGGGCCAGAGGGCCTGGTATGAGAAGTCGAAGACCTGGTCGTCCGGAGTGTCCTCGACCGTGTTGATCTCCTCGAGCACCACATTGCGCTCGAGCTCGAGGTCGCCCGCCCGGAGCACCGGGTTGCGAACGAGGTCGGTGAGCACGTCCAGCGCCTGCGGGAGATCCGTGTCGAGGACGCGGGCCTGGAACGCGGTGGTGTCACGGGACGTGTACGCGTCGAGCGAGCCGCCGCGGGACTCGAGGGCAAACGCAATCTGCTGGGCGGTGCGCCGCTCCGTGCCCTTGAAGACCATGTGCTCGAGCAGGTGCGAGACACCCATCTTCGGGCGGGGCTCGTGGGCGCTGGCGCTTCGTACCCAGATACCCACGGCCGCCGACCGCACGCTCGGTACCCGCTCGGACAGCACGATGACCCCGCTCGGCGCGGTGGTCTGAAAAATCTCCCGGTCGAGCCGGACCGTCTCCATCAGTGGGAGCGCGCGGGCTCCGGCTTCTCCAGCAGCGCCTTCCGTGACAACCGCATGCGTCCGCGCTCGTCCACCTCGAGGAGCTTCACGCGGACGTGGTCTCCCCTCTTCACCACGTCCTCCGTGCGCTCCGTCCGGCCGTGCTGCAGCTCGGAGATGTGCAGCAGTCCTTCCACCCCCGGCAGAATCTCCACGAAGGCGCCGAAGGCGGTCGTGCTCTTCACCACGCCTTCGTACACCTTCCCGACCTCGGGCTCCTGCACCAGTGCCTGCACCATGTCGCGGGCCCGCTCGCCGCCCTCGCCGACGGCGGAGATCGTCACGAGTCCGCTGTCGTCGACGTTGATCTCGGCGCCGGTCTGCTCCTGAATGGCGCGGATGGTCTTCCCCTTGGGCCCGATCAGGTCGCCGATCTTGTCCGGTCGGATCTGAATCGTAATAATGCGCGGCGCGTACTTGGACAGCTGCGAGCGAGGCTTCGGGATTGCCTGTTCCATCACGTCGAGGATATGCAACCGGGCTCGTTTGGCCTTCTCGAGCGCCTCGCTGATGATCTTGAAGTCGAGCCCGCCGATCTTGATGTCCATCTGGATCGACGTGACGCCCTGCCGGGTCCCCGCCACCTTGAAGTCCATATCGCCCAGGTGGTCTTCCGTTCCGAGGATGTCCGTGAGCACCGCGACGCGGTCGCCTTCTTTGATGAGGCCCATGGCGATCCCCGCGCATGCGGAGGTCACGGGCACGCCCGCGTCGAACAGGGCGAGCGACCCGCCGCACACCGTCGCCATGGACGACGACCCGTTCGACTCGAGGATATCCGACACGATCCGGATGGTGTAAGGAAATTCCTCCCGTAGCGGAAGGACGGCCTGGAGTGCTCGTTCGGCCAACGCGCCGTGGCCGACCTCGCGCCGCGACGTGCCGCGCACCGGCTTCACCTCACCGGTGGAGAACGGCGGGAAGTTGTAGTGCAGCATGAAGGACTTCGATGTCTCCTGCGGCACGTCGATCGAGTCGATCCGCTGCTCGTCGTCCACCGTGCCCAGGGTCACCGAAACCAGCGCTTGCGTCTGGCCGCGGGTAAAGAGCGCCGACCCGTGGGTGCGCGGCATGACGCCGACTTCGCACGTGATCGCCCGCACGGTGTCGACGTCTCGCCCGTCGACGCGCTCCCCGCGGGAGAGCACCTGCTCCCGCATCGTGCGATACTCGATGTCCTCGAGCACGGTGGCTACGTCCTTGGCATTCTCCGGGAATTCGGCGCCGATCTGCTCCTGCACCGTCACCTTCAGTGCCGCGAGGGCCTGGGTCCGCTCCGCCTTCTCGGACAGGTTGAGCGCTTCGGCGACGCGCGCCTCGGCGAGGGCCTTCACTCGCGCCACCAGCTCCGGTGGCGGTTCGACCCTGGTCCACTCCATCTTCGGCTGTCGCTTCTCCGCGATCAGCTCCTCCTCCGCGTCGAGGAGGTCCCGGATTCCCTTGTGCGCCAGCTCCAATGCCTTGACGATCTCGGCCTCGGTGAGCTCGAGGGTCCCACCTTCGACCATCACGATCGAATCCCGTGAGCCCGACACCACGATGTCGACATCGGAGAAATCGACCTGCTGAAACGTCGGGTTCAGGATCCACGCCCCTTCCACCCGCCCCACGCGCACGGCGGCGATTGGCCCGTTCCACGGTACCTTCGACATCGTGAGGGCCGCAGACGCGGCCGTCAGGCCGAGCACATCGGCATCGTTCTCCTGATCGGCCGATAGGACGTAGACGAAGACCTGCACCTCGTTCTTGAAGCCCTCGGGGAAAAGCGGCCGGACCGACCTGTCAATCACGCGGGCCGCGAGGATCTCGTCGTCGGACGGCCGCCCCTCGCGCTTCAAAAAGCCGCCGGGGATCTTCCCGGCGGCGTAGGCCTTCTCGCGGTATTCGACGGTCAGCGGAAAGAACGGGAGGGTCGAAACGTTGTCCGACACCGTTACCGCGGCGAGCACGACCGTCTCCCCGAACTGCAGGAGGCACGAGCCGGCGGCCTGCTTGGCCAGGCGGCCCGTCTCGAGCTTCAGGACCCGGCCGGCAAAGTTGCGTTCGACGTGTTTCACCAGATTGCCTGTCTAGAGCACGGAGAAATGCGCGAGGCGCCCCGGTGCTCTTCCGGGGCGCCCAGCGCGACGCCAGCGGTGTTAATGGCGGAGACCCAGCTCGTCGATGAGCTGCCGATAGCGTTCCAGGTCGGCGCGCTTCAGGTACTCGAGCAGACGGCGGCGCTGCGAGACCATCTTGAGCAGCCCGCGCTGGCCGTGAAAGTCCTTGGCGTGCACCCGGAAGTGATCGGTGAGGCTGTTGATCCGCTCGGTGAGCAGCGCGATCTGGACCGGGGCCGACCCCGTGTCCCCCTCGTGCCGCCCGTACTTCCTGACCGGCGTCGTCTTGTCGTACATCTGATCCAGTTCCCTAATTGTTGAGAGCGCAGTAACTTAGACCGCCCATAAACGTTTGTAAAGCCCTCGTGACCGACGCCTTGCCCGCTTTGCCGGCCGCCACCGACCTCGTCGGCCGGACGGTCGGCCCCTACGACCTCGAGCAGCTGATCGGCCAGGGCGGGTTCGCCTGGGTCTTCGTCGGGCGCGAACTGGACGGCGCCCGGGTCGCGGTCAAAGTTCTGATGCCCCGCTTTGCCGGTGACCCCCAGTTCGAGAGCCGGTTCCGGAACGAGGCCGAGACCTCCGCCAAGCTCCGGCACCCGAACATCATCCACATTCGCTTTGTCGCGCGCTCCGGCAACTATGTGTATTTCGCGATGGACCTCTGCGTCGACTCGCTGGCTGCGCGCCTCGCTCGCGACGGCCCGCTCCCGGAGGTGGACATCGTCCGGATCGCGGCCGACGTGGCCCGCGCCCTCGCGTTCGCCCACGGCCAAGGCGTGATTCACCGCGATCTGAAGCCCGACAATATCCTGATCGGGGCGGACGGGAGCGCCGTGCTCTCGGACTTCGGCATCGCCCGGGCGCTGTCGGGGTACGTGGCCTCGACCGGCGTGAACATGACCATCGGGACGCCGCAGTACCTCTCCCCCGAACAGGCTCAGGGGCGACCGCTCGATCAGCGCGTGGACTTCTATGCGCTGGGCGTCACGCTGTACAAGGCGGCAACCGGCGAGGTGCCGTTCGCCTCGGCCGACTGGTTCGAGCTGGCCCGGATGCACGTGGAGGATGCCCCGCCCTCCCTCCGCAAGAGGCGGCCGGAGCTCT
>CAYXIK010000048.1:0-9408 GCA_964465315.1 uncultured Gemmatimonadaceae bacterium
AGTGCCGCGATGACGAACTCAGCCGTGATCGCCAACCGCGCGGGGAACGGCACGAGCCCCCAGACCAGCTGATCCCTCTTCAGTGCGCCGCCGGCCGGTTCACCCACACCACGTTCACGATCACCCAGCGCCCGTTCCATTTCACCTCCTCGAGGTAATCGACCCAGGTCGTCGCGTCGATGCGTACCATTGCGGCGTTGCCGAACACGTCCAGGATCGTCACGCTGTCGCGCCACTGCGCCCGCGGAATCTTGCCGACTCCCGCCCGCGTCGATTGCACCAGCTCCATCGCCGTGAGATCGAGGAGCCGACTGCGGCCGGCTTGGTCTTCGTACACGAGCCGCTTGGCCAGATGAGAATGCAGCGCGCCCTCCATGCGCGCCGCGTCGCCCTCGTACCAACCATCGATGTAGTCGTGTGCCGTAGCGCGGATCGCCGCGGAATCCGCGTTGGTTTGCCCGTGAGCGCGGGTAACGCCGGCGACGAGCAGCACGATGCAGAGTAGCAACGTTCGGTTCATGGGCTCCCCGGGGAGATGATGGTGACGTGGTCACGCTACGCGTCCCGGCACGCGGGGAGCAACGACCGAGTGCCGACCGGATCGAGGATCGTGACGAGTGGTGCCGTTCTCGTGACGAGCGGTGCGCGGGTTGCCGGGCGGTGACCTCCTCGACATCATGTTTGGGTGAACCGCTCCTGGGTGTTCCGCGCGAAGATCGTCGGGGCATTTCTCATGGTGGCCGTGTTCTTCGCCACCCAAAACGGACTGGTGCGCGTCTCCCGCGGTTCGCCCATCGACTGGCAGTGGGATCTGCTGCACGAGTTCGTGTACTGGCTCGTCTGGGCCGCGTACGCGCCCGCCATCCTTGCCGCCGCGCGGCGCTGGCCGCTATCGCGCGAGGGCGGTCACGCGGCGGTGTGGCACCACCTCGGTTTGATGGCAATCGTCGCACCTCTACAGATCACGACGACGTATCTCGTCCACTTCGCACTGCTGCGCGTGAGCGGCATCCTGCCCGCCGCGCAGGGCGCTGCGTGGCTCGTCGCTCGTGGCCCCGGGGTGGTCTGGGGGACGTTTACGGGCTTTCTGTACTACTGGGTGATCGCCGCCGTGTACTGGGCCGCCGAGTTCCAGCGCTTGTACCGAGCGGAGCGCCTGCAAGCCGCACAGCTCGAGGCATCGCTCAGCGCCGCGCGCCTCGACGCGCTGCGCGCGCAGCTCCAGCCGCACTTCCTCTTCAATACGCTCAACGCGATCTCCGTCTTGACAGTAGATCACCCGCCACGAGCCAAGCAGATGGTGCTGCGCTTGAGCGAGTTGCTGCGGCGGACCATCGCCGGTGGGGAGCGGCACGAGGTCCCGCTCGCGGCGGAGCTCGACCTGCTCGAGGCGTACCTGGGCATCCAGCGGGCGCGCTTCGAAGATCGGTTCCGCGTGCGCTTCGAGATCGAGCCGGTCGCGCGGGAGGCGCTCGTCCCCACGCTCCTGCTCCAACCGCTCGTCGAGAACGCCTTCCGCCACGGCCTCGCGGATGGCGCCGCCGATGGGGAAATCGTGATTCGGGCACGGCGTCAAGACAAGCTCCTCGTGATCGTCGTCCGCGATGACGGGCGGGGTCTCGACGCCAGCCCGGCGGCACGGGACGGTATCGGGCTCGCGAACACGCGCGAACGGCTGCTGCGCCTCTATGGGGACCGCCAGCGGCTCGCGTTATACGCTCCCCCTCAGGGTGGGGTGGCGGTGGAAATCACCCTGCCGTTTCACACGCAGCCGTGATGCGCGTGCTGATCGTGGACGACGAGCCGCTGGCACGGCGTGGCGTACGTCACGAGCTCGAGCGCTTCCCCGGCATCGAGATCGTGGGCGAATGTGGCAATGGCACCGACGCCGTGGAAGCGGTGGTCGAGCGGGCTCCCGACCTAGTGCTGCTCGACGTGCAGATGCCGGGGCTGACCGGGTTCGACGTGATCGAGCGGGTGGGCGCCGACCTGATGCCGGCGGTGATCTTTGTGACGGCGTACGACAAGCACGCCTTACGCGCGTTCGACGTACACGCGGTCGATTACCTGCTTAAGCCGATCGATCCGGACCGCTTCCGGGATGCGATGGACCGCGCGACAGCGGCAGTGTCCCGGAAGCGGGGGGACTCCGCCGACCGGCTCGATGCGGTGGTGCGTGAGAGGGCGTCGCGGGAGGGGGACGGAGCGGCTCGCCCTCCGCTCGAGCGTCTGGTCGTCGAGGAGGGAGGGAAGCTGCGGTTCGTGCAGACGGCGGCGATCGACTGGATCGAGGCAGCCGGCAACTATGTTCGGCTGCACGTCGCCGCTCGCGAGCACCTGATCCGCGGGCCCCTGATACGCCTCGCGAGCCGGCTCGGTGCGGGACGCTTCGTGCGCATCCGGCGCTCCGCTCTGGTCAACGTTCAGGCTATCGCGAGCCTCGAGCGTTATGGCAAAGGGAGCTACGCCGTCACGCTACGGAGCGGCGTGACGGTCGTGTCGAGCCGGTATTACGTGCGACAGCTCAAGGCTGTATTGACCTAGTGGCTTACGACCCCTTGCGACACGTGTGGTGCTCGGTGACGAGCTTGCCGTTCTGAGGATAGCTCGGCCCATCCACCGTATACTCGACGTCCGATTGTTTCGTCCACACGACGCTGCCTGATGGTCCGGGCAGGACGTAGCGCCACGACCAGACGTTGTCCGCCCGCTTGCCGATCACGCCGTAGTACTGGCCATTGCTGTGGGCCCCGAAGCGGACCCATTGGTCGATCCGGGGGTCGTAGCTGAGAAAGTACTCGGCGTGCACCGGTGCATCTGCGCCCGCCGCGGGGAAGTCGTACGTCTGTTTGAGCCAGCGGTCCCCGAGCGTCGATGCGTACGTCGTGACATACGTCCCGGAGAAGTCCCCAACGGTGTGCTTGCAGTTCCACGTGCCCACGAGGAACTCCACGGCTTGGATCTTGTCTGTGCCCGTCGTCAGCGTCTGCGCGGACGCGGACGCCGCGACGAGCGCCGCAGCGATCGCTGCAAGGACAATGGATGTGCGGTGCATCGTAATCTCCTCAGGGTGAAGGGTCGCGGTACTGTGCGCGTAAGCGTTCAAGGTCCTGAAGCTCCGCTCGCGCGCGCCGGCGCAGCCGCCACGACCAGACGAACAGGGCGAGCAGCCCTGCGATCGGGAGCCACACGGTCTCCCATGAGCCGCCGTCCGTGAGCGTTCTGTGGTGGACCCGACTGCCGATCACCCACCATGGCGTGAGGAACACGAGCTCGAGGGAGAGGACGATCCAGATGAAGTGCGCGAGTCGGACTTGCTCGCGCCGCACGCTCGTGAGCGCGGCCAGATGCTCTGGACTGCTCCCGGCCACGCCCGCGTCCTCCCTCGCGCGCAGGCGCATCCGCTGAAGCCAGAGCGCCGCGATGCTGATGCCGACCACGAGCCCCAGGCCGGCCTCGAAGCGATTCCCCGCGTGCCGGAGCGCGGCCGCGGTGACGAGGATGGCAGCTCCCGCGACGGCGCTTTCGATGAGCCGCGCGACGATCAACCCGCGGCGAGCCCTGGCGATCTGCCGGGGCGCATCCTGAGCCGCCTTCTCCACCCTTCCGGCGCGCTGCCAGTCGGCCTGCCAGCGCTCCCATTCGCCCGGCGACGTTCGCTCGCTCATCCGTCGTCCTCGCCGAGCAGGGTGCGAAGCGATTTTCGCGCGCGCGTGAGGCGGACGCCCACGTTCGTCTCGCTCGTGTCCTGCAGCTCCGCGATCTCGCGCTGCGAGAGCCCCTCGAGGCGCAGCATGACCGCCTGGCGTTGGGCTTCCGGAAGCCGCCGGATGCCCTGGAACAGCCGGTCCCGGCGCTGCTCCTCGATTAGACTCTCCTCGACGAGCGGCGCCGGATCCGGGAGCTGGCCATCCTCGGGCAGCCCCTCGAAGCGACGGCGACGGATCGAGAATGTGATGCCGCGGTTGTGGGCGACCCGGAGCACGAACGTACGCTCCGACGACTCGCCGCGAAACCGAGGCAGCGCGCGCCAGAGCGCCATCAGGATCTCCTGCATGAGGTCATCGCGGTCGGGCGCGTTGTCGACGTAGCCCCACACGACGCGCTCGAGCACGTCTCCGTGCTCGCGGACCACGCGGTCGATGGCGGCGTCAACGGCTCTGTGGTTGGACTCCGGCATCGCCCTCCGCGGACTCCGGTCGAAACGGCCCGATCTCTAAGCAGTCCCCACGACCCGCGGTTTTCTTACAACGCTCGCGTCGCGTAAGGAAGCTCAGTCCGGATGGGACTAATCCCGCGTGAAGCTAGCGCGTGGGGCGTGGCGCGTGGCGGCTCTGATCCCGGCCGTCGTGCTGGCGAGCGCGGCGGGGACGACGCTGTCGGCACAGCTCCGTGATCGGCCTCGGCTCCGGGTGACCCCGCTCACCGAGGAGCTCGTGCTCGATGGGCGCATGCGTGAGGGGGTCTGGGCCACGGCCGATTCGGCGGTCCTGACCGAATTCGAGCCCACTCAAGGCGCCAGCCCGCCCGAGCGCACGGTGGTAAAAGTGCTCGCGAACACCGATGTGTTGGTGTTCGGCATTCGGTGCGACGATACCGACCCGGGCCGGATCACGAGCTTCTCCCGCGCGCGCGACGCCGACCTCACGACCGAAGACCACGTGCGCCTTGTGCTCGATCCATTCTTGAACGAGCAATCGGGATACGTGTTCGCGGTGAACCCGAACGGTGCCCGCTACGAAGCCCTCATCACGGAGCAGGCGCAACGCCTCGGCGCGCGAGAGAACGCCAACTGGGATACCATTTGGGAAGCGGCCGCCGCGCGGTCCCGAGCAGGGTGGTCGGTCGAGATTCGCATTCCGGTGAAGAGCCTGCTCTACAAACCGGGCCTTACCGAATGGGGCTTCAATGTGCAGCGCCGTGTGGAGCGGAAACTTGAGACCCAGCGCTGGGCCTATCCGAGCCGCGACTGGCGCATCACGCAAATGAGTCGCGCCGGCCTGCTTGTCGAGGTCCCGGGCTTCAGTCTGGATCGCGGCCTGAGCGTGCGTCCGGCGCTCACGATGGCGAGTGGCGTTCCAGCCCCCGCCACCACCGCCCTCAACACCGTCGCGGGGAGCCTCGATGCCACCCAGCGCCTCGGCACGAACACGCTCGCCTACCTCACCGTCAACACGGACTTCGCCGAAACCGAGGTCGATCAGCGCGGCACCACCGTCCACCGCTTCCCCCTCTTCTACCCGGAGAAGCGGTCGTACTTCCTCGAAGGCACAGACATCTTCGACTTCGGGCCCGGCATCGCCCCTGACGTCATGCCATTCTGGAGCCGGCGCATCGGCCTCTATAACGGGCTGACCGTGCCGCTCCAGGTGGGCACGAAGGAGTCGGGCCGCGTGGGGGAGATGAGCTTCGGCGTCCTCGCGGCGCGCACCGGCGCCGTGCCGGGCCTCGTGCCGGCGACCGAAATGGGCGCGGTGCGGGTCAAGCAAAACATCTTCGGGGAGTCGTCCCTCGGGCTCATCGGTACCGTGGGCGACCCCACGGGGGCTTCGGGCAGCTGGCTCGCCGGGGCGGACCTCTTGCTCGCGACCTCGCACGCGCTCGGCGACAAGAACGCGCAGCTCGGCCTCTGGGGCCTGACGCTCGACGGGCGGAACTTCGCGGGATCGAAGACGGCGGCGGGCGTGAGCCTCTTCTACCCGAACGATACCTGGAACAACTTTCTCGGCTACCGCCGTGTGGGCGACGGCTTCCAACCGGCGCTCGGCTTCGTGCCGCGCCCCGGTATCCAAGAGTGGAATCTCGCGCTCAACTACAGCCCCCGGGCCACCGCCCCCGGGCTCGCCCGCTGGCTCTACCGCGCGACGTTCGAGCTCATCGGCGTCCTTGTCGCCGACTTGAACGGCCGATGGCAATCGGCGTTCGGACGGTTAGCGCCGCTCAACCTGAGCCTGCAAAGCGGCGATCGCTTCGCCATCGCCGCCCATCCGGAGGGTGAGCGTCTGGATGCGCCGTTCGGGGTCGCGCCGGGCGATACCGTCCCCACCGGCACCTACCGGTTCCTACGCTACCGCATCGACTACTTGCGCGCGGCGAAGCGTCGGGTCAGCTGGACCCTCTCCTATTGGGGGGGCGCGTTCTACAACGGCCACTTGAGCCAGTATGTGGGCACGGTGCTCCTCAAGCCCTCGCCGCTCGTCATCGTCGAGCTCTCGGGCGAGCGCGATCAGGGCGCGGTCGTGCCGCGCACCGTGCCCGTCCCCTTCGTGCTCGAGCGCTATGGCACGCGGCTGCGCGTAGCCCTCTCCCCCAACTTCGAGGTCAACACCTTCACCCAGTACGACAACGCCTCGCGCCAGCTCGGTGCCGATATCCGGATCCGATGGACGTTCCGCCCGAGCGGCGACTTCTTCCTCACCTACACCCACAACGTCGATGTCCCGATGGGCGGTCGGCCGTGGACCTTTGATTCCAACCGGCTGTCCGCCAAGGTGCAGTACACGTTCCGGTACTAGTGGCCTGATGACCAAGGTGCTGGACGCCTCAGGGCTCCCCTTCCTGGTGACGCCGCGTCGCGAGACTATACACCACCCCTCCCGCCACCGTCGCCAGCATGAGCGTGGCGCTGCCTGATAGCTCAAACCAGACAGGATCGGCGTCGGGGCGTGAGAGCACGACGGCGGTGTCGATGGAGAGAAAAATCAGGACCGCCGCGGCGTGACGAACTGGATGCCTGCCCGCGACCAGCGCGGCGGTTACCCCTCCTAGAAGCCCGGAGACGATGGCGACGAGCGCCCCTGCCACTTGTATGGGAAGAGGTGCGCGCAAGTGAACGATCCCACCAAGCGGCTTGAAACCGATGGTCGTGCAGACCACGATCACGATGTAGCCGAGCAGGACGCTCGCAATGGTGCGCAACAGCGCGGGCATTCGCATGTCGGATTCCCGACCAAACCTGCGTTGGCCCCGCTGTTTGGGGATAGGACGCGCGCAGTGCCACTGGTACGCGCTTAGTGCCGCCAGATCTCGCGTGTGCGGTGTCTCAGAGCCCCGGGCGGGACGCCAAATCGACGCCGGAACACGCGGCCCATGTGCGACTCATCGTAGAAACCGGCTTCCAGCGCTATGGCCGCGATGGTGCGTGGCGTATTCTCGAGCGCCTCGCGAGCATGGGCGATACGCAGGTCCCTAACGTACTGGCCTACCGACTTACCGAAGTGTCGGCGAAAGGCGGCGGCGACGGTCACCGCGTGAACGCCCGCTGCTGCCGCGAGCCGCGACAGGCGTATTCTTTGCGGATACCCGGCGTCTATCAGTGCCACGGCACGCGACAACCACGTGGGCACGGTTGCGCCGGACGCCGAACGACGCCGACCGGCCCGCGCGGCGAGCAGGCAGACCAAGGCCTCGATGGCGACCCGAGAGGCGGGGTCTGAGGAGCGGAGCTCGGATACAAGGCCGTGGCGAATCTCCTCGAACGGCCCGGGCGCAAAGTATACCGCCGGGTCGACCGTGGAGAGACAGAGCGTCTCGGAGGACGCCGGCTTGAGATCGACTAGCATGACTTCAGCGGGACGCGCCCCGATGACATTGGCGTGCAGCTCGCCCGCGCGACGCCACAGCACACTGCCGGCCCGCAGCCTGGCCACCCCGGTCGCAAACATTTCCTCATACTGTCCGGCCATGACGAGGCCGAGCTGGTCATGACGATGGGCATGTAGGCTCAGCGTGAGCCCCGCCGGCAACGTGACGGCTGAGACGGTAAACCGATGGCAGCGCAGCACAATCCTGCCCGTTCCAAACGTGCTCGGTGAGATGGCTCGCCCTGCGTCGCGTCGATGTTGTTCCATCGTCTGATCTCCCCGCGCTGATGCAATTCGATCTCCGGGAGCTCGGCTCGAACCAAGAGTAGCAGAGACAACGTCGAATGTCACTACATTCCACGCTCGAGAGACTCGTTGGCGAGGGACGCAACGTGATCTTCGGCACCCCCGGCCTTGTGTTCGGCCACCTGCCACGGCTCGACCACTACATCGGTCAGGCCAGCGTGGCGGGCGCGCTCCTCGTCGCCCTCGTCGTGGGGCTCGTGCTCGGGTGGCGCTGGTTCGAGAGGAACCGCGCCCGGCTCGTCGAGCGCACGAAGTCGGCGTGGCAGCGGGCCCTTGCCGGGCCCGCGCTCCAGCAGCTCAAGGTGCGCTACCCACGAGCCTGGACGTTTGTGGCCGCCCGCTTTGCACGCGGTGAATACTTGGGGCTCCACCTCACCATCGGGTTGGCGATCAGCCTCGCGGGCCTGTGGCTCTTCGGCGCGGTAACGGAAGACGTCATTCACTATGACCCTCTCACGCAGTTCGACCTCTCCCTGCTCGAGTGGGTGCACGCACATGCCACACCCGCCGGGTACGCAATTTTCAATACGATCAGCCTCTTGGGTTCGCCAGTGACGCTGACTCCTTTGGCGCTCGGCGTGGGCCTCCTCCTCGCCGCTCGCCGTCAGTGGATCTTCCTTGCCGGCTGGCTGGCTGCCTTCACCGGCGGCGGCCTCCTCGCTGCGGCGCTCAAGCTCGCAATCCGGCGCCCGCGGCCACCGTATGCCGCCGCGTTCCTCCGTCATTACAGCTGGAGCTTCCCGAGCGGCCATGCGATGGTCTCGCTCATCGGCTACGGCATGCTCGCCTACCTGCTCGTGGTCCTGTGGAGCCATCGTCGTAGCACGCGGATCTCGATCGTCCTCTGTGCCGCGCTGCTCGTCGTGGCCATTGGACTCAGCCGACTCTACCTGGGCGTGCACTACTTCAGCGACGTGGTGGGGGGGTACGCTGCGGGGGTACTGTGGCTCTCCGCATGTATGTCAGGCCTCGAGGTCGCGCGTCGGTGGGGTGCGGCACCCCCGGCGACCGCTCCAACCGAACACTGAGCGAGCGGCGCGGGCGCAGCTAGGGTCCGCTCGACGCCAGGATCTGCTCGATTTGGCGGATGTGGTTCAAGTCATGACCCGCGTATAAGCGGACGATGTGCTCCACGGTTTCCACGCCCCGCTCCGAATGCATCCCATGCTGTTTCCATTGCTCCGGCGTCAGTGTCTTGTACAGCGCCAGATTCATCTCGCGCAGCACGCGAATGACCTCGATCGATTTGCGATGATCGCGCTGGTCGTAATGCCCGGCGACAACCCAAGCATCCTGATCGAACGCCGGAATGGCGGTTCCGGGCGCCGTGAGAATCGCCCGGATCCGCCAGCTGATGACGATCTCTGAATCGGCAAGGTGCGCGACGATCTCCGCGATAGACCACTTTCCAGGCGCGGGCCGCGCGCGCAGCCGGGACGCCGATGCGCCATCGATCAGACGCTCGAGTCGGTTGGCGGTCTGCGCCTGGACATCGAGTGGATCTCGTCCACCGAGGTAG
>CAYXIK010000048.1:9508-14623 GCA_964465315.1 uncultured Gemmatimonadaceae bacterium
GAGTCGGTTGGCGGTCTGCGCCTGGACATCGAGTGGATCTCGTCCACCGAGGTAGGTCAGAATGCGTTGGGTGTACTGCTGGGGCGTCTCCTTCATTGGCCGATACCCTCCCGAAAAGCGCGTGCGCTCCTCCAACCGTCTCGCACCCCACGATGCACTGGCGACATCGAATGCGCACGCATCGGGGCCAGAAATCATCGAGCTCCGTCGCAGCACCTTAAGTAGTTGCGCCGCCGCCATCAATCTCGAGTGGGCGCCCCGAGGCCAAGGCTCATCGTTGGTCGCAGCGTCAGGATCTCGACGGTCATTCGCGCGATCAAGTGGTTGGCCCCGTCGGGGAGCGCCTGCTCACTCCGTCCATCGAGAACCGCCGACAGGCTGGCCCGCGGACGCAGCCGGACGAAGCGCGGAGCGGCTCCGCCCACCACCATCCGATACCAGAGCGTCTCTTCCTGCAGTGTCGACTGGCCCTCGCTCACGGCCGCCTCAAACGCCTTGGCTGACCCGGGTACCAAGTCCACGGTCGTGAGCTCGAGCCGAGGGGTCGGTGTCGGTTCACCCGTGCCACGCGAGAGCCCCGGCAAGTACTCGTAGACCGCGTTCCCCATCCATTCGACGTGCGGCGCGACGTTGAGAACGTTGTCCCGCTCGTCGTCCGCTGGGGCAACCGCGCTGTCCAGGCTCGTGGCCGAGTGCCCAAACGTCGCGTAGACGAACCACCGGTTTCGTTCGCCGGCCCAAACGCTCCAGCCATACCAGGCCCACGGGTCCCGGGCCTGCTGATGCCACGCCAGGTGTCGCATGTAGCCGGCTTCGAACTCGACCGTCTGTCCGTCGTGGGAGCGCAAGACCGCGATGCGCGCGTACGGACCCCGTCCCGTTTGAGCGCCGAGGAGCGCGGGAACGATAGTCGTCACGATGACGAGCAAATGACGTTTCACGATCGTTATTGTAGACGTCACTTGATTAGTTGTCAATGCCAACTATATTCGGGAGCGTCAGGAAATGGTGGGACGAACTCGGTCGTCATCACTGCAACGGGATGCCGGGGCGCTCTATGAGGCGGCGACGGCATTCATTCGCATTTACCAGTTCCGGGACCGCGATCAGGCCCTCAAGTCCGGGCTCACGGTGGTCCAGGCGTACACCCTCGACCTCCTGGTCTCCTCCGACGGAAGCAGTCTCACGGAGCTCGCGCAGGGCCTTCGGCTCGACAAGAGCACCACGAGCCGGATCATCTCGGGCATGACGAGACGGGGCCTCGTCGAGTGGTCGCGCCCCGAGCACGACCGGCGCGCCAAGAAGATCGTCGCCTCGCGTGAAGGGAAGCGCCGCTACGAGCGCCACCGTCGTGCCATCGTGCGTACCAACGCGCGACTGCTCGCGTCCTACACACCGGCGGCGCGACGCGCAGCGATCGCCGTCCTGCGGCAGCTCGCCGATCGCGCCATTCTGGCGGACCAGCCTTAGCATTTTTCTTGAACAATGAGCCAGGATAAGATTCGTCGGATCCGCGAGTGCACTCACGCATCGGGGAGGAATCGTGGC
The DNA here is from genome assembly GCA_964465315.1 of uncultured Gemmatimonadaceae bacterium. Classification (GTDB taxonomy): domain Bacteria; phylum Gemmatimonadota; class Gemmatimonadetes; order Gemmatimonadales; family GWC2-71-9; genus AG41. The sequence goes on from CAYXIK010000048.1 coordinate 11,057, forward strand.
CGTTGCGCTACCGTACACATTCGACACCTCGGCGCGCTTCTCACGTTCCCGGTGGAGGAAACGGGAATGAAGGTGATCAGACTGTAGGAGCCAGGCCTGATGCGCGCGCGAGCCAGTGATCGATCCCGAAGGTCCTCCCCGCGTTCGTAATGAGCACCATGACGAGGCCGACAAAGAAGGCTTGTTCCTGCCCCGGTTGCCACGGAATATCCCCGAATGCCAGCATGTAATTGGCGATCAAGAGCAGTCCGGCGGCCGCGGACGACTTCGAGCGCAGGGTGAGACAGCGTTGGTAGGTCTTCGCACGCCCTCCCTACCTCGTTCAAAAGACAACGGCCAGCGCCGATGCACGCTGGCCGTTCGGGAATACCAATCGAGCCTTCTACTATCGCGCTATCACGACCGGATGCCCTGGCCCGGATTCGAACCGGGATGCCTTGCGGCGCTGCCCCCTCAAGACAGTGTGTCTACCAGTTTCACCACCAGGGCGGGTTAACAAGAAGAACTAAAGCTAGGTTCGGCCCCGGAGAGGGTCAACCGGTGAGCCCGATCACACTCCCGCCGCGGAATCGGCGCGGGCACGACGCGCGAGCGCGCACTAAATTGGGGCCCCATGGAACTGTGGGTTGCATTCGGATTCGGTGCGTTGATCGGTGCGTTCGTCGGCGCACTCGTCGGCCGCGCGCGCGCGGCGCGCACCGCGCCCGCGCCCGCGCCGGTCGTGCCGCCCCCACCGACCCCGCGGTTCGGCCCTCCCGAAGTGCGGCACGTGGTGCTGGACGAAGGCTCGGCCAACGTCCTCAACGCGTTGAACAATCGACTGGCGGCGATCGGGGCCCTGGCCGACCTCCTGCACGGCAGCCCGCTTGACCCCGAGCGCGCGCGCGCATTGATGATGCTACACGGCGAAGTGCGCCGCGCGGCCGAGATCACACAGCATTTCCTCGAACTGGCCCAGCACCCGATCGGCGCGGCGGAGCCGTCAGACTGCTCCATCGTGCTGAACGGCGTGCTCGCCGAGCGTGAGGGGACGCTGAAAGAGCTCGGCGTCAAGCTGGTGCGCAGCATCCCACACGAGCTCCCGATGGTGGCCTGCCCCATGGCCCAGCTCACCGAAATGCTGATGAAGCTCCTGGACTTTGCGCTCCGGCGGTTGCGCGACAGCCAGCCGCCGCGCGAGCTGCGCATCGCCGTGACCGAGAGCGGGCCGTCACTGGCGATCTCGCTCTGGGATTCCGGGGTGCCGTTGTCCGTCGAGGCGGAGCAGCGCCTGGTGACGCCGTTTCGGTTCACGCAGAGCGCCGGGGGCGGCGAGATCGAGTTCGCGCTCGCGCGCGCCTTGGCCCAGTCGTCCGGGGGGACTCTCCGGCTCCGGCCGCGCCCGGGGGGCGGTGCCGAAGTGGTGGTCACGCTCCCGAAGAGCGTGCTCGCCCCACTGGCGCGCACCACCGCCCCGACGCCGGCGCTCCCCAAGCTCCGCATCCTGGTGGTGGACGACGACGCGGTAAACCGGCAGGCGATGCGCTTGCTGCTCGAGCGTGAGGGTCACGAGGTTGTGGCGGTCGAGAACGGACTCGAGGCGATCGAGCGGCTCGGCCCCGCGAGCGACCGGTTCGACGCGGTCGTGACCGACCTGCAGATGCCGCGCCTGGGCGGGCGCGCGTTGTACGAGCAGCTGCGCGAGCAGCGCCCCCAGCTCGCGGAGCGGTTCGTGTTCGTCACCGGCGACCGCGCGCGCGACGAGACGCGCCGCTTCCTCGATGACTGCGGGCAGCCCGCCGTGATGAAGCCCTACGACTTCAACGACCTGATCAGCGCGATCGGGGAGGTGGCGGGAAAGGCGTAACCGCTCAGTTGGGGGCGTGCACCCGCGGCCCGCCGTAGTCGCGATTCCGACCCAGCGTGGGGCCCGAGGCCTCGAGTCCTCCCCGTGTGTTGTCGATACGCGCGACGAACTGACGGATAGATCCCGGGAACGGCTGCGTGCGTCCGTGCCTCCCGAAGGGATCGGTGTACCACACCTCCGGGCCGTCCGCGTTGTCCACCACATTCGAATTGACGTCCACCACGCGGTCCACCCCGTTGAACACGGAAGCCGGGTTGTCGAAGGTCACGCCCGTCACGGTTCCATTGCTCGTGGACAGGTCACAGGGTTCCCCCTGCGCGCGATTCCCTGAGGGCGTCACCTCGTAGCAGACGTCGATCGGCCGGCCCACGAGCGTCGTCAGCGCTGGATCGTGGAACCGGCTCGGCAGGAACACCTGGAAATACGGGTTGAAAAACGCCAGGCCGTGGCCGTCCTCGCGCTCGATGCTGTTCGACGTCTGCCAGCTCTCGTGCAACGCGCCGAAGTCCGACTGCTGGCCGGGCGGCACGAGAATGAACTGATTGACGCACGTGCGGTCAGGGATCAGGCGGCGGCCGCCGCCTGCGGGGGAATTCGCGGGCGTCGGCGGCCCCACGACCACGTCGGTCGAGCCGTCGCACGAGCGCGTGAACTGTCCCGGATCGCCGATCGCCGCGAGGATCGTGACGTGCAGCTCGGTCCCGTCCGTGCAGTGGATGTGGTAGGCCAGCTCGTGCAGGTTGTTGGTGAAGGCATCCTTCGAGTGCGTGCCCTGATGGAGCTTGGTCAGGACGTCGCACCGGATCTCAAATAGCTGGTCCGCCGCCGCGCTCCGAAAGTGCATGAGGACGTTGTTCTCCCACTCGATCTTGTGCCCGAAGTGGTCTTCGTGCCGCGGGTTGGCTGGATCGTAGACGTCGAGCTGCTCGTTCGCGTATCCGAACGGAATGGGCCCCACGGCAGCGTACAGCGCCGAGCCGCGCGGGTCGCGCCCGTGGTCGTGCCCGAACGAGCAGCCGGTCGCCGGATCGATCGGGGGATGCCAGGTGGGATAGAGCTTCCCATCCGGTCCGACGACCGAGTAGCCGTTGTGGATTGCAGCGGTACAGTCGTCGCGCGGGCCCGGCGTCCAGATGCCGTACGACTGGGCGTTCCCCGTTGGCGTGCCGCCACCCGGCGTGATGACGAGCGAGTCGCGACAGGCCAACGTGGGCAGCAGGGCGAGGCTGAAGAGCAAGTACCGAGGCTTCATACGTCCTTCCCACCAGCATCGCCCGCGCCCGAGCCACCCGGCTGTGACAGGTGTCACCTCGTCGAGGGGCACAGGGCTTTAGCAATGGCGCACCTATGGTGCGTCCGGTGCTCCTCTTGTGCGTGGTCGTGCTCGCGCTCGCAGTTGAATTGGCGGCGCAGGGGACGCCCTCGCGCGGCGGCTTGTGGTATGCCGTCGGCTTGGGAGAGGGATGGGCACGCGTTTCCTGCCCGATCTGTAAGGCCGAGCATCAACCGGGCCTCACCGCTCATCTGCGGCTGGGCGGTGCGCTGAGCCGGCACGTGGTGATCGCGGGCGAGGGCGCGGGATGGCGGCGGAACACGACCGGCGTGCACCAGACGCTGGCGTCGCTCGGCGCCGCCGCGTACTGGTATCCCGGCCGTCGCCGCACGTCGCTGTATCTGAAGGGGGGCTTCGGTTACGTCACCCACCGGGCCGACGACGGCAC
>CAYXIK010000048.1:14723-17651 GCA_964465315.1 uncultured Gemmatimonadaceae bacterium
CGCTGTATCTGAAGGGGGGCTTCGGTTACGTCACCCACCGGGCCGACGACGGCACCGACGTGATCACCTCGACGGGGTTCGGTCCTCAGCTGGGAATTGGCTACGAGGCTCGAGTCGGTCCCGGGCTGTTTCTCACCCCGTTCCTGAACGTGTCGTACGGCACGTGGTTCGGCGGTGTGAAATTCAACGGTGCTCCGGCGGTGGACCAGGCCACCGTGACGCTCGTGCAGTTCGGCATAGGCCTCACGGGCCGGCCATGACGCGCGGCTAAGGCCGCGGCTCGGCGCCTGCCGCTAGAGCGTCATACCGCCCGTTGACGGGCAGGGCCGAGCCGCGAGTTCACTCGCGACGATAAGGCCCCCGCTGTCCTGTTCTCACCCGATCACCTCGGGCTCGAACTCGAGCCGGACGCCAAAGCGCGCTTCCACCCCTTCGCGTACACTCTCCGCCAGCGCCACCAGCTCCGCGCTCGTGCCCCCGAAGTTGACGAGCGCGAGCGCATGGCGGCTCGAGATGCCGGCGCCACCGCGGCGGTATCCCTTGGGGAACCCCGCCCGCTCGACCAGCCAGGCGGCCGGGACTTTCACGCCTCCGTCGGCCGGAAACGTGGGAATCGCTGACCCCTGCCCCGTATCCTGCCAACGCTCCTCGAGCCGCGCGAAGGCGGGAGGCGAGAGCACCGGATTCGTGAAGAACGAGCCGACCGATCGCGTGTTTGGATCGCTCGGGTCCAGGACCATGGACTTGCCGCGCCGGAGGGCGAGCACCGCGTCGCGGACGAGCCCCACGGCTTGGGCCGGTGGGACCGCTTCGAGAGAAGCCTGGCGGGCGACCGCGTCCCGGAGCTCGGCGTAGCGGATCCGTGGGGTCCGATCCCGCGCCAAGCGGAAGGTGACGTCGAGCACCACGTAGCGACCGCGGTCTCCCCGCTTGAAGCGGCTGTCACGGTAGGCGAAGACGCACTCCCGAGCGGTAAAGGTGCGGCGCTCGAGGGTCTTCCGATCGAGACAGGTGACGCTGACGAGGGTTTCCGAGATCTCCTGGCCGTACGCGCCCACGTTCTGGATCGGCGTGCCTCCGACGGTACCGGGAATACCGGACAGGCATTCGATCCCGGTCCATCCTCGCTCGACCGCGCCGGATACCAGGACATCCCAATCGACGCCGGCGCCCGCCGTCACTTCGGGACTCGCGCTGTCCCTGTATTCGAGGCCGTCGATGGTGACGCGCAGAACCACGCCCGCAAATCCCGCGTCTGGGAACACGACGTTGCTGCCGCCGCCGAGGATGTAGACGGGCTGCCGCCGGTCAGAGCCGAAAGCAAGGGCCGCGCGGATTTGATCCTCGCTCGCGCACTCGGCGAAGTAGCGCGCGGCGCCGCCGAGGCCGAGCGTGGTGTAGGGGGCGAGGGGGACGTGCTCGCGGATGCCTGTCACATTTGACTCGAGAGAATGGCGATCACAACTTAATTCGTCTTTCTGAGGCTGATTCAGCGGTGGCCTGGGTAGTCTTGCCCTTCCCTGTTGCGCCGCCACTCTCCGAAGCAAACATTGGGGGCCGTACCGCTTCGGCGCCCTCGACCAGGAAGCGTGGCCATGACCGGTACCGGCCCCACCCCCGGCACTCCTCCGCTCGGGAGACCACGCACTCCCGCGCCCAAGGTGTACGGCGCCAAGCCCCGCGCGCCCCAGGCGGAGTCGGGCGGCTCGAGTCCCGTCCTGACGGGTCTAATTGTTGGCAGCCTGTACGCCGTGCTGTGGACCCTGCTCGTGTACGTGGTTCACAACCCGGTTAGCCTGGCGGGTTGGGGGGCGGGCGGTCTTATCGGGATCGCGATTGCGCGGGCGGCGCGCACGTCGAGCCCGTCGCTCGGCACTCTCGCAGTCGTGCTGACCATCGGTACGGTGATCCTCGCCAAGGCATTGATTCTCGTGTTCGCGCTCCGACCGATTCTCGTGGACGAGATCGTGCGAAATCCGGAGGCAACCACGGCGGTCTATATGATCGACATGACCACCCACCGAACATTTTCGCCGGACCTTCAGGCCGCGCTCGACACACTGCCCCGCCGGGGGGCCGACACGGCGCGGGCGGACGTCCGCGCTTTGATCGCTTTCGAGCTGCAGGGCCGGATCATTGCCGAGGCTCGGGCCCGTGATTCGGCGGCGACGCCAGCCGAGCGCGAGCGGCTGGTGCGGTTGTACTCGGACAAGATCTTGGGGCGCGAAGGCTTCCTTCCCATGCTCGGGGCACTGTTCAGCTTTTGGGACCTGCTGTGGTTGGGGCTTGGCGCGTCGACCGCGTGGAAGCTGGCGCAGAGTGTAACTCGCTGAACTATTGCCCCGGCGTCGACTTACCCTTTTCCGCCTGCTCGCGTTCCTCGCGCTCGCGCTCTTCGCGGGCCCGCTTGACCCGCTCCTGTCGCTCGCGGCGGGCCGCTTCCTCGGCGGCCTCGCGGGCGGCCTCGCGGGCTGCCCGGTCAGGGTCCACTTGCTGCTGGGCGAGTTTCGCACGCTCCTGCCGCCGGCGACGATCTTCTTCCGCCGAGGCAGCCCGATCGACTTCCATCTCGGCCTTTCGCCTGATGTTCATCCACGCAAGCACAACAAACAGGCCGAACTGTGCGGGGAGAACGAAAATGAAGGAGAGGGGGAACAGCCCTTTGACGGTCGCCGAGAGCGCAATGCTGGCGAGCGCCCACTTCCAGCCGGTCATGTGCTCGTACTCGGCGGCGGCGTAGAAGATCGCGGCGAACCCCAGTCCGCCCAGGATTCCCATGACGCTAATATGCGAAACGGGTCGCGGAGGGGCAAATTTTCATGCGGAGCCCATTCTTAGGAGGGGCACATGTCCTTCATCGGTGTGTTGCGCATCCTGGTAGTCGTCGCCTTCGGGGTGGCGATCTTCGCGCTGCGCCGGTACATGACG
>CAYXIK010000049.1:0-16769 GCA_964465315.1 uncultured Gemmatimonadaceae bacterium
CGCCGGCGGCGGCGCGTCCTCCGCCGCCGTGAGGAACTTGAGCTCGCTTCGATCTTCCGGTCTGGGTGGCGTCGGTGGCGCGTGAGGCCCCGAGGAGCGCGCGTGCGACCCCGAAGAACGCGCGTGATGTCCCATGTCTTCAGCGGCCGTGAGAAACTTGAGTTCGTGGGTGTCGTCGGGCTTCTGCGGCGACGGTCCCGGCGCGGGCGGCGGGGGCGGCGCTGGCCTGGGAGGTGCGTTCGGCCTCTCCGAGGCGGGCGTGAACTTGGGCTCCGACGGCGGCTTCGCCGCTGGGGCGTGCGCCGGCGCCGCCGCGCCGAACGCCCGATAGTTCCTCCACGTCATGAAGGACCGCTTCTTCCCGTCCGGCCGAATGGAGTCGGGCCCCAGCAGCTCGTAGAACGGCAGCGGCGTGGCCACCCATTCTTCTTCGCTCCCGGCGCGAAAGAAGGCAGCCGTCGGCTCCGCCGGATCCGTCCCGAGCAGCAAGGCGACCTGCCACGGCTCGCTGAAGTACTGCTCATGCGTTTCGACGTCGTGGGGGGTGAGGCTCAACGGCAGGGGCGGATGCGTGTGGTACCAGCCGATGAGGTGCGCCTTCTGCTGCTCGAGCTGTTGCTCGATCCGATCCCAGAGGCGCGTGATCACATCACGCGTTCGGTCGCCGTAGATCGCCTGGTTCAGGCGCAGGGCGGCATCGATCACGAGGTATGAGACGTTCGTATCGGGACATTCGCACAAATCGCCGATGAGGAAGCCGAGGACCCCCTGCCCCGGACGCGTCGGCGTCGCGACGTGCTCGTGTACGGCGTTGAGGGCGGCCTGCGCAAAGAAGACAGGGAAGGCGATGTTACCCGGCCGCTTGGCGCCCTCGCTGGCAGAGCCCCAGAGGATCGACCGGGCGATGGGTATGGCCTGACGCAGCGGACCGCCCGTACTCATCACCTCAAGATAATGCGCTGGGGGTCGGGCACCCTAGCGGCTCGGCTCACACGAGCGTGGCCACGAGGAGGTCGGCCGCGCGCTCCACGTCCGCCCGCCCGACGTCCAGATGGGTCACTGCGCGCAGCCGCCTGGGACCGAACGGCACGACGAGCACGCCCGCGCGTGCTAGCCTCGGGATCACGACTTCGGCGGTATCGGACTCCCTCACCAGATCGATCATGACGATGTTCGTCTCGGGCACGGAGGCGCGAACGGTCCGGCAATCGCCGAGCCGCTCCGCCAGGAGGCGCGCGTTTGCGTGATCCTCGGCGAGGCGGTCGAGATGGTGGTCCAGTGCGTACAACGCGGCCGCCGCCAGCACGCCCGACTGGCGCATGCCGCCGCCCAGCCGTTTGCGGATCTCCCACGCGCGTGCCCGCTCGACGGTCGCGAACGCGAGGCAGGAGCCGACGGGGCAGCCCAGGCCCTTCGAGAAGCTCACCATCACGGTCGCAGCGCCGGCCGCAAGGCGCGCGAGGGGCACGCCGAGCGCGGTGGCCGCATTCCAGAGCCGGGCTCCGTCCAGGTGGACGGGTAGCCCTGCTCCCCGCGCGACCGCCACGATGCGGTCCATGATCGCAGGTGGCATCACCCGGCCGCCCGAAGCGTTGTGCGTGTTCTCGACTGCAACGACGCTGGCGCGCGGCACGTGTGGCGATACGGGCCGGAGTGCCGACTGCACCCGCTCGGGGGTCAGGAGCCCGTCGGGCGTGGCGACCGGACGGATCTGCACGCCCCAATTGGCGGCTACTCCGCCCAGCTCGTAGTGCACGAGGTGGGCGTCTGCTTCGAGTAACAGCTCGCCGCCGGCCCGCGCGAGCAGCCCTACGGCCGTCTGGTTCGCCTGCGTGCCCGACGGGAAGAACAGCGCTTCGTCCTTGCCGAGCAGCTCGGCCACCCGCTGCTCGAGGCGACGCGTCGTGGGGTCATGGTCCAAGACGTCGTCGCCGACCTCCGCCTCGGCGATGGCGCGGCGCATCGCGGCCGACGGCCGCGTGACCGTGTCGCTCCGCAGATCGATCGGGCGCGCGGTCATCCCAACCGAACCCGCTGGGAGCGGCGCATCCGGATCAGGTCGTACATCTCCGCCACCTCGCCACCGAGCAGGAACAGATAGGCTGTGTAGTAGACCCACAGCAGAAAGAGGAACAACGCGACGATGTTGGCATCGGAGGCGACCCGATCGAGGGTCGCGAACCGCGTGACGTACAGCGCATACAGGCGCTTGGCGACTTCGAAGCCGAGGGAGCAAAACACGGCCGCCACGAGGGCGGTGCGCCAGTGGATCCGGCGACTGGGCAGGAGCTTGAAGATGACGAAGAACAGCGCTACGCCCAGCGCGAACGACGTTGTCTCGAGACTGAAGCGCCACAGCCAGTCGAGCAGGAAGCTGTGGCTCACGCTGCCCGCGTTGCGCGCCTCCCAGGTGGCTACGAAGCCCCCGAGGACAAGGAGCGTTCCGGCGCACAGCACCATGGCGAGATCGAGCAGCTTGGCGACGGGCCAGGAACGGCGCTCGTCGGTGTCGAACACCTCGTTCAATGCCGCGCGGAGGCCACCGAACAGGCGCGTCGAAAACCACAGGAAGAGCGGGAGACCGACCGCGGTCAGCCGAACGCGTTGGCGCACGACGCTGGCGAGCGCGCTCTCGACCTGCTCGAAGGCCCTATCCGTGGTGCCGCCGACCGTGGTGGGGAGCAGGCGGGCCAGCAGCTCGTGCAAATCCACTTGATGCGCCGTAACCTGGTGCTGCACCAAATAGCCGACCGTCGCCAGGAGCAGCGCCACAAACGGGATGATGGTGAGGAGGAGGTCAAACGACAGGGCGCTGGCGAGGAACGGAATGTTGTCTTCGAAGGCCGCCTCGAAAGTGCGGCGGGCGATCCCGGTCAGCGACTGGTGCCAGCCGCCTTCGGCCTTCACGCGACCGGCTCGTCCCCCTCATCGGGGCGCGGCAGGGCGGCGCCTCCCCCGCGACCGGGCCGCGTCCCTCGGCGGCGACGCTTCGCATCGCCTAGCCGTCGCTCGAGCGCCGCGCGCGTCGTGGCCGGGGGCTCCTCGTCGGCCTCTTCGACGCGGTGGAGGAGGTCCCCGATCTCGCCGGCCTTCTCCGCCGCGAGATCACGCAGACCGCGGAGTCGCCGCGACAGGCGACCCCGGGCCACCTCGCCGGGCTCGGGTGCGAAGAGAAAGCCCAGCACGGCGCCAAGACTCACACCGAGCAGGAACGGTCCGAACGCCGAGCCCCCCCGCTGGCCTTCGTCGTGTTCGCTCATTCGCCCGCCTCGAGATCATCGGGGGCCGCCACCACCATCGCGCGCGGCCGTGTGTGGGACTGCAGCGGCGGCTTGACGTACCGATCGGTTACCGTGCGGGTGTCGGTCACCCGCAGCTGCTCGAAGAGGAAGGCGAAGGTCTTCTCGAGATCCGCTCCGATGGCACTCCGCACGTCGGCGGGCATGTCCCACAGCCGCTGCTTGAACGGGCCGATCGCCTTCTTGCGGCTCTTGTAAATGAACTGCTCCTCCGTGTCTCCCTTCTTCCATTCGTCCTTGCATTCGACTTTCACCCACTCGTTGATTTCGCGCCGAAGGTCGGCCGGTAGCCTCGGGTGGTCGAACGCGATGTTCTGAAAATTTGTGGCCAGGTGGATCTCGATGGCCTCGCATTTTGGGAAGTGCCCGAACGCGTCCGGCGGGAGCGTGGAAGCGCCATGCTGAACCGCGCCCCCCAGGCCGTATCGCCCGCGCGCGTCGGCCGAGAGCGCCTTCAAGGCGTCGAGGTCGAGCTGCACCTTCGCAATGGACCCGTCGGGGAGCACGACGCCCCCGTGGCTCGTCCCGGTCTGGACGGAGATCTTACTAATCCCGGTCAGGCGCCCCAGCCGCGCGAGCGTCCGGAGATAGCCGTCCATGAACGCCTTGAGCTCATGGACATCGGAGTTCTTGCCACCGACCTCACCGATCTCCGCCCCGACCGACACCGTCACGCCCTGCGGCTCCCGCTCGCGGATGAACTTGGTGAGCTCCGCGGCGCGCTCGTAATTGGTCCGCTGTTGCTGGTCGAGTGTCGCCTGGGACAGATCCACGAGGGTCGACGTGTCGACGTCGATGTTGTAGAAGCCGGCATGCAGCTCTTCTTCGATGAGCGTGCGGATCGCTTGGAGCTCCGCCTCGGCATCGGCGGCGTACTTCTTGGCGTTGACCTGGACGTGGTCCCCCTGGATGAACAGCGGGCCGGTGAATCCCTCGCGCAATGCCGCCGCGGTCATGACGGCGACGTACTCGGACGGTCGCTGCTCCGTGTAGCCGATCTCCGAGCGGGCGATCTCGCAGATCAGGGCGCCGACGTCCAGCCGCTTCGCCGCGCGAAAAACGGCGCGCGCGGAGTCATACGACAGGACGCGGATGTTCATCGCTGGGGTCGTGAACGGCCGCGCTTCACCGCGACCCCGCGCGAGGTACAACTCGTGGATCGACGCCGGACGCACACCCGCGCGCTGCCCGATCTCCCAAATCAGCCAGCGGGCCTGCTCGCGCTCCTCCGGGCCGCCGAACACGGCCTGGCGCACCAGGGCATCGAGCTCAGCGCTCTGGCGCACGGCGGGGCTCTGAAACCGCCGCAGAGTCGTGTCGGGCGTCGGGGTCATCGCGCGCCTCCTCCGCGACGAATCTAGACCGCGGCCAGGTCGATGACCAGACCGTCGTAGGCGGGCGCGATGCCGGCGGGCAGACGCGCCGCCAGCTCGGCGTGCGGTGCGTCGTGGGTGAGGTGCGTCAGGAACGTTCGCCGCGCGCCGATCTGCTGCGCGGCCGCGACGGCTTCGGGAACGGAGAGGTGCAATGGGTGCGGACGAGGGAGGAGGGCGTTCAGCACCAGTACCTCAAGGCCGGTGAGCCGCGCGAGGGCCTCGGCCGGGATCGACTTCGCGTCCGTTACGTAAGCGATCGACCCGACCCGATAGCCGAACACCGTGCGGTCACCGTGGGGGAGCGTGAGGGCGCGCACGCGCAGCCCCGCAATCTCCGTTTCGCGATCCGGCTCGAGCGGATGCGCCACCAGCTCCGGCTTGCTGGTTCCGGGAAGGGGCGGCGTCCCATCGAAGATGTAGCCGAAACGGCGCGCGAGTTCCGCTAGGGTGCTCCCCGCTCCGTACACGTCGAGCGGAGTCCGATGCCGTGCCGAGATGGCGCGAAGGTCGTCGATCCCGTGCACGTGGTCGGCGTGGGCGTGCGTGAACAGCACCGCATCGACGGACGCCACGCCCGCAGCCACCAGCTGCAAGCGCAACTCGGGCGGCGTATCGATGAGGAGCCGGCGGCCCTCGGCCTCGATCAGCGCGGCCGTGCGGGAGCGCCGGTCGCGCGGATCGGTGGACATGCACGTGCGGCAGGTGCATCCAATTTGTGGCACTCCGTAAGACGTCCCCGTGCCCAAGAACACGAGCCTCACGTCACACGACCTCGACCTTGAGCAAGTTCGTGGTCCCCGACACCTCCCATGGAACGCCCGCCGTCATCACGATGCGGTCGCCCGAGCGGGCGTAGCCGCGCTTGAGTATGAGGTCGCGCACGACGGCGAGCATCGCGTCATACCCTGGGACGCGGTCCACCACGACTGGCGTCACGCCCCAGACCAAGGCGAGCTGCCGGTACGTCGTGGGCTCCGTCGTCACGGCGAGGATCGGGACCGGTGTGCGGAGCGCCGCCACCTTGCGGGACGTGAACCCGCCCTTGGTGAGCGTCACGATGAGCGGCGTCTGGAGCATCCGCGCAACCGCGCTCGTGCCGAGCGCGATCGCATCCTCGACCGACACCGTCTCGCCGTGCAGTGGCCGGCGCTCGTCGCGGCCGGGGCCGATCCCCGCCGCAACGCCCGGACGCTCCATCTCGCGGATGATGCGGTCCATCGCTCGCACGGCCTCGAACGGATACTCCCCCACCGCAGTTTCGGCCGAGAGCATCACGGCATCGGTCCCATCGAGGATCGCGTTGGCCACGTCCGACGCCTCGGCGCGCGTGGGACGCGGGTTGTGCACCATGGACTCGAGCATCTGGGTCGCCGTGATCACTGGCTTTCCGTGGCGGTTCGCTTCGCGGATCAGACGCTTCTGTACCGCCGGGACCTCCTCGAACGGCAGCTCGACGCCCAGATCGCCGCGCGCGACCATCACGGCGTCGCAGGCGTCGAGAATGCGCTCCAGGTCCTCGAGGGCAGTGGCCTTTTCGATCTTCGCGACCAGCTTCACGTGCGGCGGAACGAGCGCCCGCAGCTCGGCCAGGTCCTCGGCCCGGCGGACGAACGACAGAGCGAGATAGTCGGCGCCAGCCGCGACCGCCCCCGCCACGTCCTCGCGGTCCTTCTCGGTGAGGGCGGGTGCAGATACGTGCAGGCCCGGGAGGTTCATGCCCTTGTTGGACGTCAGCGTCCCGCCATCCACGACACGTCCCTCGACGCGGGGCGGAACGATGGCCGTAACCTCGAGCGAGAGGAGGCCATCGTTCAGAAGGATGCGCGCGCCGGGGCGCACATCGGCTGCGAGATTGGCATAGGTCGTCGGCAGCTCGTCGCCACGGGCCGTGTCCTCCGGGGCGAACACCACCTTCTCGCCGGTCTTGAGCACCCGTGGCTCGGGGAGCTTCCCGACGCGGATGCGCGGTCCCTGCAGGTCCACGAGCACCGCCACCGCGGCGTCCGCGGCTTGCGCGGCGCGCCGCACCGCCGCGATCCAGCCCGCGCGCATCGCCGGCGTGCCGTGCGAGGCGTTCACGCGAATAACGTTCGCCCCCGCGTCGATCAATCCGGCGATGGCCTGTGGCGTCCCGGTCGCCGGGCCCAGCGTCGCCACGATCTTGGTGCGCCGCATCAGCGCTCGATCCCTTCCTTGAGTGTCGCCACGAGGGCGGGAAGCACGACGCCTGCCAGCCCGCGGCATGTGAGGTGCGCGGCGGCCGAGACGCCGCTCTCATCGGGATTCACCTCGATCACGACCGCTCCCGCGTCACGGGCTATAAAAGGAAGCTGCGCGGCGGGCTGCACCAGGCCGGAGGTTCCTACCACCAGCATCACCCCGCAGCTCGCCGCGAGGTCCCAGGCCTCGGTCATCACCCGCTGGGGGAGCAGCTCCCCGAACCAGACAACGTCGGGTCGGACGGGCGACCCGCAGCGGGGGCAGGGAGGCGGCTCGCACTCGCCGTCCATCGCTGGCTCGGGAACCCGATCAGGAGGGAATGGATGCCGCGCGTCCACACACGAGAACCGTTCGAGCGACCCGTGCAGCTCCAGCACACGCGTGCTCCCGACCCGGTGGTGGAGACCATCGACGTTCTGCGTGACGATCGAGAGCGCTGGGACTCGTCGCTCCAGGTGGACCAGTGCGTGATACCCTGGGTGCGGCACGACCTGGCGCACGAGCCGCCGGCGCCGTGCGTACCATCCGAACACCCGCGCCGGATTGCGGCGAAAGGCCTCCTCGGTGGCGAGGTCCTCAGGGTCGTAGTGCGCCCACAGGCCGGTCAACGCATCGCGGAACGTGGGGATGCCGCTCTCGCTCGACATCCCTGCCCCGGTGGCCACGACCACGCGGCCGGCGTTCCGTAGGGCGTCTGCGGACGCGTGCAGCGCATCGACGGTTTTCAACATTCCACGTTGACTGCCTCGTTGTGGAAAACTGGGCTCGCCAGGACTCTCAAATTGGGTTCCGCCGCCCGAGCCTCGGGGGGCGCGAGGACGCGGCCTAAGTAGTTACCTGCCGGTCAGGTAGATCGCTGACTTGAAGTGCCGTGTTGTCCCGCTGGGCGATCCGGCACCGCGCGAGCCGTCACGTATAAAGATACGCACATCTGAAACCTGACTCCGTCGCCTCCAGGCGGGCGTCAGTGCACCACGCCAATCTGCTTTTCCTCGAGCCGTCTCTTGAACTCCTCGAGGAGGTGCACCGTGCGAGCGATGGTCGAGGCGGGCAGACCTTCGATGGCCCGGGCCGCGAGCCGACGCTCGAGCTGGCCCGCCCGCAGGAGTACCTCGAGTCCGTGGCGGGTGAGCGTCACGCGGATACCGCGGTCGTCCTCCGGGTCGGGAGTGGTCTCGACCAGACCTTTCGTTTCGAGGCGCTGGATGAACGTCGTAGCGGCCGCGCGGGACACGCGCAACTCCGCCGCGATCTCCTTGGGCCGCGCGCCGTCCGCGCCGCCCAGGTCCACCGCAACGAGCGCAGCGTGGGCGCGGTTCGACAAACCGTAACTACGAAACGCACGGTCGCCGGCGCGCTGCACGGCGGCGTGCGCGGCGACCAGGGCATCGGTCAACTGCAGGGCAAGCTCGGAGCGATCGCTCATCGAAGGCCGGTCAAATAATTAATATGTTGATGGTCAACATATTAATTACTGTCACTCGCCGCGCAACCCCTGCCCCACCACCGAGCGCGTACCTAGCAGGTCTCCGACCAGTCCACAGGTGAGGTCGCGCCGCAGCGCACGCACTTCAACGTCGACGGCTTCGCGGCGAAGTCCTGGCGGTAGTGGCAGAGCGGGCACACGGCGTAGGTCGTGACGACCTCGCTTCCGCGCGCTCCCAAGGTTGGGCGCAGCACGCCGGTGCGAACGACAATACTCCAATGGTCGGGGGGCTCGGTCCTGATCGTGACGTCGCTACGCGCGAGTCGCACGCGCTCCCGCCGGACCTCGACAACCACGTGGCCGTCCGACGTCTCTTCGACGACCGGATACCAGGCCCCGCGACGGAGAACGTCCGCCACATTGTCCGCACACCGAGCCCAACCGAGCGTGACGCGCATGGGAGGCGACCCACATTTTATCATGTTTTGGTAGATTCCGTTATGCGCGAACTCGGACGCATCGTCCGCCTGCAGGTCCAGCGCTCGTCGCTCAAGACCGGTGAAAAGCCCACCCGCGTATACGACCCGGAACGCCTCTTGACGGTGAGTCACTTGGCGATCGGGCCGGACGGGGTGCTGGGCCAGGCGACCGACGGCGCATGGGTCGTCGACGTGCACCATCGGGCCCATCCGCAGACCAAGAATGAAGACGGCGCGCACGGGGTGTCACTGGGATTCACATCGCACTATGCCGCGATGCGCGACCGGTTCGGCGACCGGGTCACGCCCGGCTGCGCCGGCGAGAACATCGTCGTCGAGACCGAGCGCCGCATCATGTTCCAGGACTTGGAACGCGGCGTGGCCCTACTCGGGGAGGGTGGACACGAGCTCGCCAGGCTCGAGGTGCTTCAGGTCGCCCACCCCTGCCGGCCGTTCAGCGGCTGGGCGCTCGGCGGAATGGTGGAAAGCGACGTGCTGAAGGAGACGCTGCAGTTCCTAGATGGTGGGATGCGGGGGTTCTACTGCTACGGCGTGGCATCGGGCATCGTGGCCGTCGGCGACCGGGTTGCAGTCCTCTAAGGCCGGGGAAGGGTGAGAGGCCGGGGAAGGGAAAAGAGAAGGGGGAAGAGTGATCGTCTCACCCTTCCCCCTTCCCCGGCCTTTCACCGGCCGTTTGTTAGCTCATCTCATCCCACGCCAGGGTCGCCGCTTTCTTGCAACGCTCGCAACTGAGCTCTTTCACGTCCGATTCGAACGCCTGCCGGTGGCGGCAGGCCGGGCACACGGCATAGGTCAGGGGGAACAGCCGCCCGACCCGTTGGATCTCGCGCGGCTCGCAGCGGACGATGCTCCAGCGCTCTGGCGGATGGTAGCGGATCTCGAGGAAGCGCCGGTCGACCGGTACGTTGCGCCGGTTCACGTCGAGCACGACAATGTGACTCGAGGAGATCCGAACCACGGGGTACCAGGCTCCACGACGCAGGAGGTGAGCGCCGGGTTTGCCGACTCGGGCCCAGCCCTTGGCCTGGAGCCGCGTGGGGGTCATCGGACGGAAGGGAATACTCACGCCTAAAAGAATAACACGGTCTCGCGACAAGGGGTCGTGACATTAGTCACACGCTCGGAGCCACGCGCAGTGTGATGCCTGACCCATGGTACCGCGTGCCCCCGCCGCCAGGCCGCCGTTTCCGCGTGTCGGCCGTCACTTTTTCCCCGGAGACGCCCAGCATACCACGGAGGGTTACCATGCGACCCGGATGGATGGTGGCGGTGGTTGTCAGCCTGTGGGGCGGCGCCCTGCCGGCACAGCTCCCGACGATTACCGACTACACGAAGGCATTCGAGAAACGGGACGGGTACTTCCCGCTCTACTGGGACGGGGCACGTGGGCGGCTGCTGCTCGAGGTGCCCCACGCAGCGGAGGAATTCCTCTTCCTCCCTTCGCTCGCCACGGGAATCGGCGATGTGGATCTCGGCCTGGACCGCGGCACGATCGGGGATGCCCAGCTCGCCCGCTTCGACCGCGCCGGCCCACGTGTGAGCCTGGTGCTCGAGAATCCGGCGTTTCGCGCGACCGGAGGCAACGAAGCGCTGGCGCGGTCCGTTCGGGAATCGTTCGCGACGTCCACCGTCGGCGCCTTCGAAGTGCTGGCCCAAGAGGGCGACCGGTTGCTGGTCGACGCCACGCAGTTCTTCCTGAGCGACGTCATGGACATCCGTGGCGCACTCCGCGCCCAGGGTACCTTCGTCTTGGACCACGACCGCGCCGCAGTCTTCCTCCCCCGCACGAAGGGCTTCCCGCGGAACACCGAGGTCGAAGCGACGCTTACCTTCGTGAGCGACAACCCGGGCCCCGCCGTGCGGGCGCACGCGCCGGAAGGACGGGCGGTGACGCTGCGTCAGCATCTGTCGTTCGTCGAGCTGCCCGATCCCGGGTACCGCCCGCGCCGGTTCGACCCACGCATCGGACTGTTCGCGCTGTCGTTCTGGGACTACGCGAGGCCGTTCGACCAGGACCCCGTGACGCGCTACATCCTCCGGCACCGGCTCGAGAAGAAGGACCCGGGGGCACCGGTGAGCGAGCCGGTGCGGCCAATCGTCTACTACCTGGATCCGGGCGTTCCCGAGCCGTACCGCAGCGCGTTCCAGCAAGGCGCCATGTGGTGGCGCTCCGTGCTCGAAGCCGCGGGTTTCAAGAACGCCTTCCGCCTCGAGGACATGCCCGCGGACATGGACCCGCTGGATGCGCGATACAACGTCATCCAGTGGGTGCACCGGGACTCGCCCGGCTACTCCATCGGACCGAGCTTCGTGGACCCCCGGACCGGTGAGATCATCAAAGCGGCGGTGCGCATGGAGTCGGAGCGCTCTCCGTCCGACTACAACATCTACGCGGGCACGCTCCCGGCCCGCGCAGAGGCGGACTGGCAGGCCGGCCCGCTGGGCGACGCCGGTCTCGCCCGGTGGCTGACGGGACTCGACACGGCGGCGAGCGCCGAGGCGTTCGTCATGGCGCGTCGTCGCCAGCACGCGGCGCACGAGGTCGGACACACGCTCGGGCTCGCGCACAACTTCATCGCGGCCGCGGACGGACGCGCCTCGGTGATGGCCTACCCTGCCCCACTCATCCGGCTCTCGAACGGGCGACTCGATCTCTCGCAGGCCTATCGCGACGGACCGGGAGCGTACGACTCGCTCGCGATCCGGTATGCCTACACACCCTTCCCGCCTGGACACGAAGAGGCGGGGCTCAACGCGATCGTTCAGGATGAGCTTCGGAGCGGCGTCCGCTTCCTCACCAACCCCGACGAGGCGTCGGACAATTCGTATCCGGAAAACACGACCTGGGTGAACGGCAAGGATGCGGTGGAGGAGCTCGCCCGGGTGATGCCGGTCCGTCGCTTCCTGATCGAGCACTTCGACGAACGGGCCATTGCCCCCGGCGAGCCGATGGCTCTCCTCAGCAAGCGTTTCGCGACCGTGTACCTGCACCACCGCTTCACGCTCGATGCCGCGGTGAAAGCCGTTGGGGGAATGGAGTACGAGTACGCCGTACGTGGCGACGCACGGCCGCCGACAGCCTTGATCCCTCCCACCCGACAGCGGCGAGCGCTCGAGCTCCTGCTCGATGCGGTCCAGCCGGCGGAGCTGGCGGTTCCGGAGCGTGTATTGCGGCTCCTGGCCCCTACGCCGTTCGGGTACGAGCGAGACGCATGGGCGTTTTCATCCGCGGCGGCGCCGGCATTCGACCAGCTGGGAGCGGCGCGCGCGCTGGCCACGCAGGTGATCGGTGGGCTGCTCGCACCGGCGCGCACGGCCCGACTCGCCGCGTTCCACGACCGCGACGCGCGCGAGCCGAGTCTCACGGAGGTCGTGGGCCGCATCGTGGAGCGCACGTGGGCTCCACGAGGTGCAGCTCGTACGGACCACCCGGCGCTTGAGCGCGTGGTGCAGCGAGTGGTGGTCGATCAGTTAATCGCGCTCGCGGGCGATGAGCGCGCCACACCAGATGCTCGGGCGGGGGGCGAGTGGGGACTACGGCGAATCGGACGCCTGGTGGCCGCCGCCACGGGGCGTACTGCCGACGCCGAGACGCAAGCACACCGTCAGATGGCGGCGGCGGACATCGAGCGGTTCCTCGGCCGCCGGGAGGCCGCCACGCCCCATCGTCCGGGGCCCGCGACGCCTCCCGGGACCCCGATCGGGTCTCAGCGCCCCTAGGGGGAAAGCGACTACCTCAGCCGCACTCCGAGAAGCCACAGACGTGGCACTTGGCGCAGCCCTCGATGAACGCGAGCTGTGAGCCGCAGTCGGGACAGGCTCCGATGAAGTGCTGCGCCTCACTGGCGCGTTCCGGCACGGTCCCGTCGGGGGTTTCGATGCTCACCCGCACGGCCGCTGGAGGGACCACGCCACCGAGCAGGTCCTGCTGGATGCCTTGTTTCTCCTGCATCCACTTCTCGATCGCGATGCCGATCGCGTCGGGCACCGAGAGTACCTTGTTCGGCCCCAGGCCCACAACCCGGTCGGACGAGATCCCGCGCAGCTGGCGATAGACCTCGCGCATGGGGATGCCCGAGCGTAGCGCCAGCGAGATGAGCCGCCCGATGGCCTCGACATCGGCCATCAACGCCCCGCCGGCCTTCCCGAGGGAGATGAAGACCTCAAACGGCTGGCCCTTATCGTCCTCGGTGATGTTCACGTACATCGTTCCGAGCGGCGTTTCCACTCGCCGGGTCGCGCCTTTGAGGAGATCGGGACGTGACCGCTTAGCGCGCCGCTGCAGGTTCTCGGCCTCAGCGTCGTGCAGCTGGTCGCGTGTGCGTGACAACTCGGCCTCGAGCTCGGCGATCCGGCCCATCGCCTCCGCCCCCGAGGCCGCCGCCTGCTCCTGCACCTTCTTCGCCGTCGACCCGGTGGACAGGACCTGCATCTCGCGGGCCCCGTCGCGGTACACGGTCACGCCCTTGCAGCCCAGCTTATAGGCGTAGCGATAGATCTTCTCCACGTACTCTTCGGTCGCGTCGTTCGAGAAGTTGCACGTCTTCGAGATCGCGGAGTCCGTAAACTCCTGGAACGCAGCCTGCATCTGGATGTGCCACTCCGGTGTCACGTCGTGCGCGGTGACGAACACACGCTGCCACTTCGCGGGCACCGCGTCGAAGTGGATGTGGCCCGCCTCGGCGATCTGCTGCACCAGACCCTCCGAGTACCACCCCTCCTCCTTCGCGATCGCCACGAAGTCTTCGTTGACGTCGGGCATGAGCACGCCGGCTTGATTTCGCATGAACGCGATCGCGAACAGCGGCTCGATACCCGACGAGCAGCCGGCGATGATGGAGATCGTTCCGGTTGGCGCCACGGTGGTGAGATTGCAGTTGCGCAGGCGGCGCATCGGGCGCACGCGCTCACCCTTCGGGCCACGCGCGCACGTGGCATCCGGCCCCCAGATCGACCGCTCCCACTCGGCGAAGACACCGCGCTGCTCCGCCAACTTCTCGGAGGCCGCCTTCGCCTCCGCATCCACGAAGTCCATGACCTTGCGGCCCAGAGTGACGCCGTCGTCGGAGTTGTACGGGATGCCGAGCCGCACCAGCAGATCCGCCCAACCCATGACCCCGAGTCCGATGCGGCGGATCCGCTTGGCGAGGCTGTTGATTTCGTCGAGCGGGTACTTGTTCGCATCGATCACGTTGTCGAGGAAATGCGTGCAGAGGTGCACCACCGTCCGGAGACGATCCCAATCCACAGCGCCGTCCTTCACGAACCGGCCGAGGTTGATCGAGCCGAGATTACAGACGTCGTACGGAAGGAGCGGCTGCTCGCCGCAGGGGTTGGTGGCCTCGTAGCTCCCGAGGTGCTGCACCGGGTTGTAGTGGTTCGCGCGGTCGATGAAGTACACACCGGGCTCACCGGTCTTCCACGCGCCGTGCACGATCTTGCGAAACACGGTACGGGCGTCAAGCTGGCCTACCACGGCGCCGGTGCGCGGATGGATCAGGTCGTAGCCGGTCCCGTCCTCGACGGCTTTCATGAATGCGTCCGTGACCGCGACGGAGATATTGAAGTTCGTGACCTGCGTGAGATCGTCCTTGCAGCCAATGAATTCCAGGACGTCGGGGTGGTCGACACGCAGGATACCCATGTTGGCGCCCCGGCGGGTCCCGCCCTGCTTCACCACGTCCGTCGACGCATCGTACAGCTTCATGAACGACACCGGACCGGACGCGACGCCCATCGTCGAGCGCACGACGTCGTTCTTGGGGCGCAGGCGGGAAAACGAGAACCCCGTGCCCCCGCCCGACTGGTGTACCAGCGCCATGGCGCGCAATGTGTCGTAGATGCCGCTCTGGCCGTTCGAGAGCGCGTCGTCCACCGGCAGCACGAAGCACGCCGAGAGCTGTCCCAGAGGTCGCCCCGCGTTCATCAGCGTCGGCGAGTTCGGCATCCAGGCCCGCGTGGCCATCAGCTCGAAGAACGTCTCCGCGAGCCCCTCGACCGCCTTGTCCGACGCGCCGTAGGCGCGGTCGGGCTCGGCGATGGTGCGAGCCACCCGCCAGAATAGGTCCTCGGGCCCCTCGATGGGCTTCCCGTGGTCGTCCTTCACCAGGTAACGCCGCTCGAGCACGGTGACGGCGTTCGGGCTCAGATCGAGCGTGCCGGTACGGGTGGAAGCAGTCATGCGGGCTCGTCCCTCACGGAGGTGAGCTTGCTCACCAAACTGGTGGTCTGTGTGAATTTAACAGCGCGCACCGCAGAAAAGCGCGGAGGGTCAAGGTAGACGCGTCGGCGCGTCCGGGCAACACCTCGTGACAACCGCGGCCGCGCGCCACGTTCAACAATTCACATCACAAACTTGTTCCCACGATCGGGAACGCGCCGGCTCGGTGCCGCTTTGCCTCCTCCACATAGTGCCGCCAGGTGTCCTCGATACGCTCTCGTAGGCCGTCATCCACGCGCCGTGTGACCCGTGCTGGGACGCCGACGACGAGTGAGCCGGGCGGCACGTGTGTGCCCTCGGGCACGACAGCACCCGCTGCCACGACACTGCCGGTGCCGATGTGCACTCCGTTCAGCAGGACGCTGCCCATGCCGATCAGGCAGTCGTCCTCCACCGTGCACCCATGCAGAATGGCACGATGGCCTACGCCGACGCGCGCGCCGATGCGCGCCGGGAGACCCGAGTCGACGTGGACGATCGTGCCGTCCTGGAGGTTGCTTGCCTCGCCCACGACAATCGCGTCCACGTCGCCCCGAAGGACGGCACCGTACCACACGCTGGCGCGCGCGCCCAGCGTCACGTCTCCGAGCACCACCGCGCCCGGAGCGATGAAGGCGGTCGGATCGATGTGGATTATTGCCTCACCGGCTGGAACGGCCATTGGACCCACGCATCGACCGGCTCGCCGTTCTTTTGCGCGGGGTTCCACCGCAGAGTCTTCGCGACGTCCAGCGCCTGATCGTTGAACGTGTCTAGGTTGGAGCGAGAGTACAGGCGGGCCTCGATCGTCTCGCCATCGCGGGAGACGTGCACGAGGAGGATCGCCGGGCGCGGGATCACGGTGGCGCCGGGCGGAATGGGAATGAGCGTGGACGAAAGCGGCACGGGCCGGGCGTCCCAGCACATGTGGTCCTGATTGTAGGCCGGGCCGTACGTGTCGCACGGCCCGGCACCGGCTTGCGCGCTCTCGTCCTCGGACTCGAGCTCGACCTTGATGGTCGACGGCGCGCCAGGCGTGATGACGACCTGGCGATCGTACGGCGCAAACCCGGGTGCACGAACCGCCATCCGGTACGTGCCCGGCGGCACGTCGCCCTGGGGGCCGCGGAACGGCAGCCCGTTGAGCGTCACGCGCGCCCCCTTGGGCAGGCCCTGGAGACTGAGGTGGCCGGGAGTCCCGGGAGCCACGGAACGCCCGTGCGACGTGTCCGGGCGCGCCGCGGTCGGCTGCGTGGCCGTGTCCGCCGAGGGAAGGCCGGTGTCGGCGAGGAGACGCTGCGCTACCGTGTCGGCGGCCGACGGCCTGGTCGAGTCGGCCGGCGTCGCGCGCGCGAAGAACAGGAGGCCTTTCCTGTACGCATAGAGCCCGGGCGCGCCGAGACCGATCGCGACGACCACCACCCAGAGCCCGATGCCCGCGGCCACAGACCGCTTGTGGATGTCTTCCGGCTTCCCGGACACGCGCGGCAGCGGTGTCGTCGGGGCGCCGACCAGCCGCGCGCCCGCGAGCGAGGGGATCGCCTTGGTGGGAGCGGTGGCGAGACCAATCGCGGCGAAGCCTCCCCCAGCCTCGAGCGCCTGCACCAACTCGTCCGCGCTCTGGAACCGGGCGTCGGGAGACTTCGCCATCATCTTCTTGATGATTTCGAAGAGCGTGCGCTGATCGTAGGTCTCGAGCGGCGGGGTGGGGATCTCCTCCATGATGTGCTTGTAGCCGATGGAGAACGA
>CAYXIK010000050.1:0-15788 GCA_964465315.1 uncultured Gemmatimonadaceae bacterium
CGGATGCACGTGGAGGATGCCCCGCCCTCCCTCCGCAAGAGGCGGCCGGAGCTCTCGAAGCGCTTCGAGCGGGTGGTGATGAAATGCCTCGCGAAGCATCCGGACGATCGGTACCGCGATGCGGCGGCCCTGCTCGCGGATCTCGCCAGCGTCGAAAGCCGGGAGCCCGACGGGTTCTGGTACCGGCTGAGGCGGCGGTGGTCAGGCTGAGACGCTGAACAGCCGCCGGATCGCTCCCACGAGCCGAGCGAACACGCCCCGCGTTGAAGCCGGGGGCGGGGCGGGCGGGTCTCCAATCACGCCCGTTGTCCGGTGGCTCGCGAGGTAGGCCTCGGCCGCACGCCGGAGTTCCCGCTCGTACTGTTTGGGAAACGATCGCTCGACCAGGCGGATATCGAACCCTTGCGCGCCTCCGACCACACCGCCGATCTCCACGACGCCCGGTGAGACCCGGTCGATGATCTCGATCAGTGGACCCAATCCGTCCCGGATCCCACGCACGCCTTGTCGCCCATAGTACGCCGCGGCGACGGCGATCACGAGGCGTTCCGCTTTCACGCGCCCCGCAACGTACGCCTCGAGGGCGTCCTTAACGGGGGAGGATCCGGAGGACATCGTTCGTGATCGCGAGGATCATTACGGCGACGAGGATGACGAATCCCACCTGCATCAGCCGCGTTCGTAGCTCGATCGAGAGCGGCCTACGCCGGACGGCTTCGGCGATGAGGAACATGAGCTGGCCGCCGTCGAGGAGCGGGATGGGCAAGAGGTTTAGAATCGCCAGATTGACCGAAAACAGCGCGAGGAACGTGAGAAACCAGTCGAGGCCGAGCCGCGCAACCTGGCCGGAAATCTGGGTCACCTGGATGATGCTCCCCACGTCGCGCACCGACGTCTCATGAAGGACGAGCCCCTTCAAGAAGCCGAGGATGAGGAGCATCTGGGCACCGGTTTCCTGGACTCCCGAGATGACCGCGTGACCCAGGGGCTCACGCACGTGGATCGTCGGAGGATCCTGCCCGGCGCCGATCGCGCCATACACGTGCGGACGAGGCGACGCCGTGTCGGTCTCGGTTCTTACTTCGGGCGTCACGGCCACCCGTAGCGTGTTCCCGCCGCGTAGCACGTCGAACTCCAGGGGTTTCCCGGGGCTGCGCCAGACGGCGTGGAGCACGTCGCTCCACGACCGCAGGGTATCACCGTCGACCCTGAGCAGGAGGTCTCCCGGCTTCAGGCCCGCCCGAATGGCTGGCCGGCCGGGTTCGAGAATCCCGAGCTGGGGCGGGTCGAGTCGTACGAGCGCTTGCGCCAGCGCCTGACGCGTGCCGAGGCCATGGTCCGCCAGCCGCACGACGATCGGCTGAGGACGGCCCGCGATCTCGATCCTGAAGGTCGCGGCGCCTCTCAGCACGTGATCGAGCAGCACATTCCACGAACGGACCGTGTCGCCGTTCACGCGCACGATTTGATCGCCGAACTTGAGGCCGGCGAGCGCTTGCGCTCCAGGCGGCAAGCGGCGCACGTTCACCGAGTCGATCCGTGTGCTGGCCAGCTCCGGCGATCCCGCCGTGGCGGCGATGCCCGTGTACACGAGGAACGCGAACACGAGATTCATCGTCACGCCGGCGACGATCACGATGGTCCGCTTCCACACCGGCTGGCGGTCGAAGGCGCGGACCGGATCGATTGGCACATCGGACTTGCCTCCCTCGAGGGACCCAGCCACACCCTCCTCCTCGAGCCCGGCCATCTTCACGTAGCCGCCGAGGGGCACGCGCGAGATCCAGTACTCGGTCTCCCCCCGTCGCCAGCTCAGGATCGGCCGACCGAAGCCGAGCGAAAAGCGCAACACCTGGATGCCGAGCGCCTTGGCGGCGACGAAATGCCCCATTTCGTGCACGAAGATCAGGACGCCCAGGACGACAACGACTGCGCCGAACGTCAGGAGCATGCGGCGTCCCGGGCGAGCCGGCGCGCGTCGGCGTCGGCGGCCAGCACGGCCTCGAGCGACGTCGCGTCCGTCGGCCGATGCCCCTCCAACACGCGCGCTACGGCTTCCGCGATGCGGCCGAACCGGATGCGCCCCTCCAGGAACAGCTCCACCGCCACTTCGTTCGCGGCGTTGAACGCGGTGGGTGCCGTGCCACCCATCGCGGCCGCCGCGCGCCCCAATCCGTACGCGGGGTACAGGTGCGGGTGCACCGGCTCGAAGGTGAGCGTCCCCGCGGCGACCGGGTCGAACCGCCGCGCTCCCGCGTCGGGCACGCGGTCGGGATGCGTGAGCGCGTACAGAATTGGGAGCTCCATGGTGGGGAACCCGACCTGGGCGAGGACGGAGCCGTCCACGAACTCGACGAACGCGTGCACCACCGACTGAGGATGGACCACGACCTCGACGGCTTCGTAGGGCAGCCCGAACAGGAAGTGGGCCTCGATCACCTCGAGCGCCTTGTTCACGAGCGTGGCGGAATCAACAGTGATCTTCTTGCCCATCTTCCAGGTCGGATGACGAAGGGCCTCGTCGACGGTCGCGTCCGCGACCCGCTCGGGAGTCCACGTCCGGAACGGGCCGCCGGACGCCGTGAGAATGAGCCGCGCCAGCTCTGTCGGGCGGCGGCCCGTGATGCACTGCAGGACGGCGCTGTGCTCGGAGTCGACCGGCACGATCTCTCCGCCGCCCCGACGTGCAGCCCGCGTGACGAGCTCGCCCGCCATGACCAGCGTCTCCTTGTTCGCGAGCGCCACGCGCTTCCCGGCCTCGAGCGCCGCGAGCGTGGCCTCGAGCCCTGCGGCGCCCACGATCCCGTTCACCACGATTTGCACGTCGGGCCGCGTCGCGGCTTCAACGAGACATGCGGTTCCCTCCCCCCGTCCTGTCTCTCCCTTGCCGCCATTCACGATGCCCACGTACGCCGGTTTCCATTCCGCGGCTTGTCGCTCGAGCAGCTCCACGTTCGAGTGGGCCGTGAGCGCCGTGACGCGGAACCGATCCCGCTGGCGCGCAAGCACCTGCAACGCCGAGCACCCGATCGAGCCGGTGGAGCCGAGGATCGCGACGCCGACGCTCATGCGAGACCGAACGCCCTCAAGAGTCCGGCGGTCACGGGCAGGACGAAATACAGCGAGTCGAGCCGGTCGAGCACGCCGCCGTGGCCGGGGATGAGCGACGACGAGTCTTTCACGCCGGCTTCCCGCTTGAAGAGAGATTCGGCCACATCGCCGACCTGGGCGACGACGGCCACCACCAGACCCAGCGTGAGCAGTTGCGCGACGCTCAAGTGCAGGGCAACACGCTCAAGCACGAGGGACCCGTAGAGCAGAGCGGTTACGACCCCGCCCGCGACTCCCGCGACGGCTCCGGCCCACGTTTTTCGCGGGGACAACACGGGAGCGAGCTTGGCACCTCCCACGAGCGCGCCACCGGCCATCGCGCAGGTATCACACACCCACGTGATTGCGAGCGGGAGGACCGCGAGTGCCACTGAGCCTCGCGGGTGAGCGTCCACGTGCGGGCCGTGGCGGATCGCCACGATGAAGCTGAGCAGCGCAGAGGCATACAGCGCGCCGAAGAGCGTGACCGACACCGCGGTGAGCGGGTGATGGTTCGGCCCCCGCGCGGCGGCTACGATCAGGGCGATGATCAGCCAAACAGCCCAGGCGTAGACAACCGGCTCCCAGTCGGCGGAAGTCTTCACCCAGTATGTGGCGAGGGGCCCGACCGCCGCGGCGGTGAACCCGACCCACTCGAGCGCTTCGATTCCCTGTTTGCGTGCGAAGTCGTAGACCTCACGGGTACCGAGAATACCCAGGATCGCGAGCACGCCCGCCAGCCACCACCCGCCCAGCGCCACGACGACGAGAGTCGCCGCAATCGCCGGCACGGCGACGCCGATGCGCACGAGGAGGTTCTGGGATATCACGCGGTGACTTTGCCGAACCGGCGATCGCGCCGCTGATAGTCGAGGATGGCCTGGAACAGCTCGCGTCGCGTCACGTCCGGCCACAGCACCGGCGTGATGTACAGCTCCGTGTACGCAAGCTGCCAGAGGAGGAAATTGGAGAGCCGGCATTCGCCTGACGTGCGAATCAAGAGGTCGGGATCGCTCCACGGCGCCGTGTACAGACGCTCCCGCATGGCGTCCTCGTCGATATCCTCCAGCCGCTTGACACCCTTGAGGACGTCTTCGGCCAGGAGGCGCGCGGCGCGCGCCAGTTCGGCACGGGACGAGTACGAAATGCACAGGTTGAGGGCGAGCCGCACTCCGGCGCCTGTCTCTCGCTCGATACGCTCCACCGCCGCCCGCGCCCCGGGGGCGAGCCGCGTGCGGTCTCCCAGCACGTGGACGGCTACCCCCCGGTCGCGCAGCTCCGCCACCTCACGCGCGATGTATTCCTCGAGGAGCTGCATCAGCGCCGAAATTTCCGTGGCGGGTCGCTGCCAGTTCTCTTCCGAAAAGGCGAACAGCGTCAGGACCTCCACGCCCGCTTCGATCGCGCCCTCCACCACCTCGCGCACCGCTTTCATGCCGGCGCGGTGACCCAGAGGCCGCGGCAGGCTGCGCTCGCGCGCCCAGCGCCCGTTGCCGTCCATGATCACCGCGATGTGGCGCGGGACGGCTCCGTTGACGCGGATCTGCGCAAGCAGGTCGTCCGCCATCCTAGACCTCCATGATCTCCGCTTCCTTGCCCTTGACCGCTTCGTCCACGAGCCGCAGATGCTCGTCGTGCAGCTTCTGGACGTCCTTCTCTGTATGCTTTTTCTCGTCGTCGGACACGTGCTCCGTCTTCTTGATGCGGCTGATGGCTTCCGTGCGGGCATGCCGCACGGCCACGCGGCCTTCCTCCGCGAACTTGTGGATGACCTTGACCAGCTCGCGACGCCGCTCTTCCGTGAGCGGGGGGAGCGGAATCCGGATGATGTTGCCGTCGTTCGACGGGGTGAGACCCAGGTCGGATGCGAGAATCGCCTTCTCGATCGCCTTCAAGACCGATTTGTCCCAGGGCTGGATGGTGAGGAGCTTGGGCTCCGGTGCCGCCACGCTCGCCACCTGATTGAGCGGCACTTCGCTGCCGTAAGCTTCGACGCGCACGAGATCGAGGAGCGACGTGGTGGCCTTGCCCGTGCGGACGGTGGAAAACTCGCGCTTCACGGCGTCCACCGCCTTGTCCATCGCCTGCTTCGCCTGTTTGACGTGGTCCGAGAGGGTGCTCATTGCACGATGGTGCCGACGCGCTCGCCCGCCAACACCCTGGCCGTCGCGCCGGGCTGGTTGATGTTGAAAACGACGATGGGGAGCTTGTTCTCCTTGCACAGGCCGAACGCGTTCGCGTCCATCACCGCGTATCCCTTCACCAGCGCCTGCTGAAACGACAGCTCCGGAAGAAACTTGGCCTTCGGGTCCTTATTTGGATCCGCCGTGTAGACGCCGTCCACATTCGTGGCCTTGAGAAGCACCTTGGCCTCGATCTCGAGCGCGCGCAGGACCGCCGCCGTATCGGTGGAAAAATATGGATTTCCCGTCCCGCCGGCGAAGATGACCATCCGCCCCTTCTCCAGGTGGCGCACGGCGCGGCGTCGGATATAGGGTTCCGCGAGCTCCTCCATGCGGATGGCCGACATCACGCGCGTGTCGACGCCTTTCTTTTCGAGTATGTCCTGGAGGGCGAGGGCGTTGATCACGGTCGCGAGCATCCCCATGTAGTCGGCGGAGACGCGATCCATTCCCTGCTCGCTCGCCGCCGTGCCGCGGAGGATATTGCCGCCACCCACGACCAGGCCGAGCTGCACCCCCACGCTCGCGACGCGCTTCAGCTCCTCGGCGAGATGGTCGATGAATCCGAAATCGATTCCCCCGCCCGCCCCCCGCGTCCCCGCGAACGCCTCACCCGAGATCTTGAGGAGGGCACGCGGGTACGCGAGGGTGGGCCGGGGAGCCGTCGCCACTCACGCCCCTCCGCGTTCGAACCGAACGAAGCGACGCAGCTGAATGTTCTCGCCGGTCTTGGCGGACAGCTCCTTGACGAGCTCGCCGATCGTGCGTGTCTCGTCCCGCACATACTTCTGCTCGAGCAAGACGTG
The DNA here is from genome assembly GCA_964465315.1 of uncultured Gemmatimonadaceae bacterium. Taxonomy (GTDB): domain Bacteria; phylum Gemmatimonadota; class Gemmatimonadetes; order Gemmatimonadales; family GWC2-71-9; genus AG41. The sequence goes on from CAYXIK010000050.1 coordinate 6,080, forward strand.
GTCCTCGTAGAACTTCTTCAGCATGCCGTCGACGATCTTGGCCCGGATGTTCTCCGGCTTCTTGTGCTGGGCGACCTGCTCCGCGTATACGCGTCGCTCCCGCTCGACGAGCTCGGCGGGCAGGTCCTCGATTCGGACGGCGAGCGGCTTGGCGGACGCGACGTGCAGGGCCAGCTCTTTGGCCAGTTCCTTGAAGGCCGCCGTGCGCGCGACGAAATCCGTCTCGCAATTGAGCTCGACCAGTACGCCGATCGAGCCGTCATGGTGCACGTAGGAGCCGATCAGGCCCTGGGTCGCCTCCCGGCCGGCACGCTTCTCCGCCTTGGCTGCACCCTTCTTACGGAGCACGTCGACCGCCTTCTCGAGGTCGCCGCTCGTCTCCTCCAGGGCCTTCTTGCAGTCCATCATTCCGGCGCCGGTGCGGGCACGGAGTTCCGCCACCAGTTTCGCCGGGATCTCTTTCACGGTCGTCATTCCTCCTAACTCCTCATGAAAACGCCGCCCTCGCGCCGGTGGGCTCGAAGGGCGGCGGTCGGTTGTCCGCCGGACGACACGCCCGGCGTATTAGCCCTCGCCCGCGCCGCTCGACTCCGCCGGGGCAGGCGTCTCGTCGGTCTTGAGCCGCGCGGCAATCGCTTCCGGCTTGGGCCGCCGCTTGCGCCGCGCCGGCTTCTTCTTCTTGTCCGCTTCGGCTTCCGTCTCCACGCCGGTCTCGGTGGAATACGTCACGCCCTCCCCTTCCTCCACCGCCTCCCGAAGCGGCGACTGCCGTCGCGCCTCGCCGATAACGTCCGAGATCGCCGCGGTGATCAACGAGACCGCCCGGATCGCGTCGTCGTTCCCGGGGATCGGCACGTCGATCAGGTCGGGATCCGCGTTCGTGTCCACGATGGCGACCACGGGAATGCCGAGCTTGTTCGCTTCCGCGACCGCGATGCGCTCCTTCTTGGAGTCCACCACGAAGAGCGCACCCGGCAGCCGGCTCATGTTCTTGATGCCCGAGAGATACTTCTCGAGCTTGACCCGCTCGCGATCGAAGAGCAGCTGTTCTTTCTTCGTGTAGTTCTCGAACTCGCCCTCGGCCGTTCCCTGCTCGAGCTCTTTCAAACGCTTGATCTGCTTCTTGATCGTCTGGAAGTTCGTGAGCGTGCCACCGAGCCAGCGCTCCGTGACGTAAAAGGCGCCGCACCGCTGCGCCTCGGCCTGCAGGATGTTCTTGAGCTGCTTCTTGGTGCAGACGAAGAGGACACCTTCACCCTTCAAGACGACTCCCCGCAGCAGCTCCTGCGCCTCCTGGATCTGCCGGAGTGTCTTCTGGAGATCGATGATGTAGATCCCTGACCGCTCGGCGAAGATGAACCGGCGCATCTTGGGATTCCAACGGCGCGTCTGGTGACCGAAATGAACGCCCGCTTCCAGCAGGTGCTCCAACGTCGGCTGCATGCACTCCCTCTCGTGGGTTTTGTCCGCCGCCGCTCTCGTCTCCGGTGCCACCCCGCCTGGCGGGGACCCAGACCGGATCAAACGGCGTGTGTGATGTAATCCGTTCTACTATCTCTTGCTGAACTGGAACCGCTTCCGCGCTCCCGCGCGGCCGGGCTTCTTTCGCTCCACCACCCGTGGATCGCGCGTCAACAATCCGTTCTCCCGCAGCTTCTTGCGATGCCGATCGTCCGCGAGGCACAGCGCCCGGGCGATGCCGAGCCGCAGCGCGCCCGCCTGCCCCGTCACGCCGCCGCCCCGCACCAGCGCTCGAACGTCGAACGCGCCGAGGGTGTCGGTCGCCGTGAAGGGCTGCTGGATGTGCGACACGAGCGACGGCCGGGGGAAATAATCCCCCAGCGTGCGCCCGTTGATGTTCCACTTCCCCGACCCCGGCGTGAGGTACACGCGCGCCACCCCGACCTTGCGGCGGCCGATCGCGTGCCAGCGAAGCTCCGGCGTGATTCCGGAGCTCATCCAGCCTCCGCGGGGCTCAACGGCTCGGGCTGCTGCGCCGCATGCGGGTGCTCGGGGCCGGCATACACCTTGAGCATCTGCTTGACCTTTTGTCGCGACAGGGTCGTCTTCGGCAACATCCCCCACACCGCGCGCTCGATCACCCGGTCGGGATGCGAACGGAGGACGTCCTTGAGCGGAGCGAACCGCTCGTGCCCCATGTACCCCGTATGCCTGAAGTACCGCTTCTGGTCGAGCTTGCGCCCGGTCAGCTTGACCTTGGCCGCATTCACGACCACCACGCAGTCACCGCCGTTCAGGTGCGGTGTGAAGGTGGGCTTGTGCTTCCCGCGGAGGATCTGCGCGACTCGGCTCGCGAGGCGGCCAAGTGGCTGCCCGGCCGCGTCAACCACGTACCAGCGGCGCGTCACGTCCTCTTTTCGCAGGCTGAACGTCTTCATTCCCGCCCTTTGCGTGGGTCCGGTTTATGCGACAGCCGCGAACTATACCCGGGCCGTAAGGGCCTGTCAACCCGACAGTTCCGCGTTCGCGAGCGTCACGAGCGGGGCACCTTTTTCCACCGGCTGGCCCACGGTGACGTGAACGCTCTGGACTACCGCCGCCCGCGACGCGCGCACGTCGTTCTCCATCTTCATCGCCTCGACGACGACGAGCCCCGCTCCCGCCTCCACGCGCTGTCCCTCGGCGACCTCGATGCGAACAATGAGGCCGGGCATGGGTGCCCGCACCGTGCCTTCAGCGACAGCCGGCCGGCCGCGCCCTGTGAGGGCTTGTATCTGGTGGGTCCGTTCGTCCACGGCGGTCACCTCCACCCGCTCCCCGACTAGTCCCAACGCCCAGCGCCCCAACCCGTCGAGCGGCTGCGCCGCGACCGTCCACGATTCCCCCCCGAGCAGGAGGTGATACAGCGGCGTTCCGGTCACCGCGGCGAGGTGCGTTTCGAACGTTCCCCCACCTACGAGGACGCGCCCTCCTTCCACCTCCACCTCGATCGTCTGAGCGCCGATGGTGACGAAGTACTTCACGCCGCCTCCAACACTGCGACTGTCTCCACATGGGCCGTCTGCGGGAACAGATCGAATGCCCGGACCGCGCGGACGCGGTAATTCACCCCCAACCGGTAGACGTCCCGAGCGAGCGTCGCGGGATCGCAGGAAACGTAGATGAGCCGTCCCACCGGCTGCCCGGCGAGCCGGAGTGTGACGTTCCAGTGGAGCCCCGCCCGCGGGGGATTCACCACCACCGCACTCGGCTCAGGCAGCGTCGGGAGCACGTCCTCCGCCCGACCAGCGATGAAGCGCACCGGCGCGGGCATCGAGCGTCGCCGAGCCCAGTCGATTGCCTTCTCGTCGGCGTCGACGCTCACCACGTGCGCCCCCCTGTCGGCGAGCAGCACCGCGGTGTCGCCGATGCCCCCGTAGAGGTCCCAGACCACCGCCCCCCGAACGTCACCGAGCTGCTCGACGGCCCAGGCGCGCGCGATCGAGCCCATCTCCGGGTTCACCTGCTCGAACGCCGTCGCCGGGAATCCGGTCGCCGGACCCGCGAGAACGCGCGCCGCCCCGTCCACCGGCTGCCACCAGCAGATCACATCCTCGCCGCCCGGGAGCGCCGCGCGGAGCGCCGCCGCGGTCCCCCAGGGCTCCCCCGCCGACTCCGCGACCACGTGACGCCTGCCTTCCCGATCGAGCCGCAGGGTGAGGCGTGTGAGTCGCGGTGGCAGGAGCTCGAGTCGCGCCCGCACCTCGCGCCACAATGCCATCAAGCGGAAATCCGTGATATGACAATCGAGGAGTGGAAATACGGATGCCGGCCGGTCGTACGGATGCAGTCCCACCGTCCGACGGCCCGACCGGCCGACGGTCTTTACCGCCAGACTCATTTTCGCCCGGTAGCGCCATTCCTCGACCGCTTCCACGATCTCCGGATCCTCGATGTCGACCTTGCCGACCCGTCGCAAAGCGTCTCCGACAATGGCTCGCTTGGCGGCGAGCTGGCTCTCGTAGGACAAGTGCTGCAACTGGCAGCCACCGCAGTGGTCCTGGACGTAATGAGGACAGGGCGGCGTCACGCGCGTGGCGCCCGGTGCCACGACTTCGGCCAGCTCACCGCGGGCGAAGCGCTTGTGGAGCTTCATCCCTTCCCGCAGCCGAACCCTTTCGCCCGGCGCCGTCCGAGCCACGAACACCGCGCGCCCGTCCGCCAGACGACCTACGCCGTCTCCGCCGGCCGCGATCCCGGTGATAGCGACGACGTCGTTCATTGCCCGAGCGCCTCCCGGCGCGCGGCGACGAGCCAACCCGAGGGGCGGGCTAGCTGGCCCGCCGTCGTTGACGATGCGCCGGCGGTGGCGCGCCGTTCCTCGGCGAGCAGCGCCGCTACGACGGCGAGCGGCCGCGCGAGGTCCGACCGCACCCCGCTGGCCAACAGCCGGTCCCCCACGCGCTCGAGGTAGGTGATGTCCACGTCCCCCCGCTGGAACTCGGCGTCGTCCATCACGCGAAGGTGAAACGCCTGGGAGGACGGGATGCCGACGATAACGAGCTCGCGCAGGGCGCGCCGCATGCGCTCCAAGGCGACCTGACGCGTCTCGCCCCAGACGATGAGCTTCGCGAGCAACGGGTCGTAGTGCAGTGTGATCTCGTTTCCTGCCTCGATGCCTCCGTCCCAGCGCACGCCCGGACCACCCGGTACCCGCAGGTAGCGCAGCACGCCCGTCGCGGGCAGAAAGCGGTTGAAGGGGTCCTCGGACGTGATGCGACACTCGATGGCGTGGCCACGCGGCTGGAGCGTGCCCGCATGCACCCGCAGCGGGTGGCCCATCGCCACGCGGAGCTGCTCGCGCACGATGTCCACGCCGTACACCACCTCGGTGACCGGATGCTCCACTTGAAGTCGGGTATTCATCTCGAGGAAGTAGAACTCACCGGTCGGCGCGAGCAGGAACTCGATCGTGCCCGCCCCCAGATAGCCCACGGCGCCCGCGGCCGCCGTGGCGGCCTCGCTCATCCTTCGGCGCAGCGCCGGCGTGACCGCCAGCGACGGCGCCTCCTCGATGAGCTTCTGATGGCGACGCTGGATGCTGCACTCACGCTCGCCCAGCGACACGACCCGACCGAACTGGTCCGCCAGGATCTGGATCTCGATGTGGCGCGGGCGGTCAAGCAGCTTCTCGAGGTACACCTCCCCGGCGCCGAACGCCTTTTGCGCTTCGCTCGCTGCCGCTTCGAACGCCGACTCGAGCTCGGTCTCCGCACGCACGAGCCGCATTCCCTTGCCCCCACCCCCGGCCGCCGCCTTGAGGAGGACGGGGTATCCCAGGCGGGCCGCTTCCGGCCGGGCCTGCGCGTGGTCCGCCAGCGGCCGGGTGGTGCCGGGCACGATGGGGACACCGGCCGCCTGCATGCGACGCCGGGCTTCGGTCTTGTCTCCCATGGCGCGGATGGCGGAGGCCGACGGGCCGATGAAGACGAGGCCCGCCGTGGCAACGGCGTCGGCGAACGGCGCACGTTCGGACAGGAAGCCGTAGCCGGGGTGCACCGCCTGACAGTCGGTGCGCCGAGCCGCCTCCATGAGCTTCGCGATGTCCAGGTACGATTGCGCGGCCGGCGGGGGCCCGATCGGAACGGCGAGGTTGGCGGCGCGGACGTGGGGCGACAGCCGGTCGGCCTCGGAATACACGGCGACAGCCTCCAACCCCTCCTCGTGGCACGCCCGGATGATCCGGAGGGCGATTTCGCCGCGGTTCGCGACGAGGACGCGCTTGATCGCCGTCATCTCAGCGCCGGCAACTGGCCACGTCGCTCGCGACCTTGAACGTCGCCATCGCCTCGCACAGCCCCGGCGTGGCGCGCGCGGCCCGAGTATAGGCGGCGAGCGCCACGCCGGCCCAGGGGTCGTGGTCGTCGAGCGCCAGGCGCAGCGCGGCGAACACGAAGTCACGCGGTGGGACGCGCGCGCGCGCTGAGCCGTGCTCCGCCCCCGCGACCCATTGGAGCGTACGTGGCTGCCATGCGATCCGTGGGCGCGCCTCGGGAGGGCGATCGAATCCCATGCTCACGCACACGGGACGGCGCCGTACAAGCTCCCGGAGCCAGGGATCCGTGTCGGCGCGCCGCACGAGCTTGAGATCCCGCGCCAGCCGAGCGCGCAGCGGCGCATCGGCACGCCACGTGGCAAGCGGCAGGACGATCAGATCGGGCCGCAGGTTACGGGCAAACCGCATGTACCAGGCGGCGTACGAATCGGCGCCGCCTGCGGTCAACAAGACGCCGCCCGTCGGGCAGGCTCGCAGCAGATTCTCCCCCAGCTCCTCCAGTACCGCCGGCAACCGCAGGTCGGTGGGTAGCGGCCCCAGGGACTGTTGCCCCGCCTCGACTCCGGCTGCTTCCCACGCGCCCCATGACCGCGCCGCCCACGTCCCCACGCGCAGTACGCGCGCACTGTCGCCGACGGCGCTCGTGCCCAGCGGTCCGGCGATCGAAGCGGCGCGCGCGAGCGCGGCGTCCGCCGTGTCGAGCACGGCACGGGCCCAAGCGCTGTCCTCGGGCGCCCGGTGCCCCGGCCCGTGCGCCTCGGCGCCCAGCTCCAGGTATGCGCGGCCCATCAGGAGCCACAGCTCGGCATCGGTCGAGTCGCGCGCTGTCCGTTCGCGGAGCGCGGCGAGTGAGTCCTGCGGTCCACCCGGCACCGGCGCCTGCAGCAGCGCAATCAGGAGGAGCGCGCTAGAGAGGGATGTTGCCATGCTTCTTCGACGGATTCCGGTCTCGCTTGGTGGCGAGCGCCCCCAGCGCCTCGATCAGGCGTGGTCTCGTGTCACGGGGATCGATGATGTCGTCCACATAGCCGCGCGCCGCCGCCAGGTATGGGTGGGCGAATTTCTCCCGGTACTCGACCTCGCGCGCCTCCGTGGCCTCGTCCTTGTAGAGGATTTCGACCGCGCCCTTCGGACCCATGACGGCGATCTCCGCCGTAGGCCAGGCGACATTGTAGTCTCCCCGGACGTGCTTCGAGTTCATCACGTCGTACGCGCCGCCATACGCCTTCCGCACGATCACCGTAAGCTTCGGAACGGTCGCCTCGCAGTACGCGAACAAGAGCTTGGCGCCGTGCTTGATGATCCCGCCGTGCTCCTGGGCGACGCCGGGCAGGAATCCCGGCACGTCTTCGAAAGTGACGAGCGGGATGTTGAAGGCGTCGCAGAATCGGATGAACCGCGCGCCCTTGAGGGACGCATTGATGTCGAGCACGCCGGCGAGCACGGCGGGCTGGTTAGCGATCACGCCCACCGGCCGCCCACCCAAGCGGGCGAACCCGACGAGCAGGTTCCCCGCGAAGTCCCGGTGGATCTCCAGAAACACGCCGTCGTCCACCACGCGCCGAATCACGTCGTGCATGTCGTAGGGCTTAGTGGGGCTGTCCGGCACCACGTCGAGCAGCTCTTCGTCGCGCCGATCCGCGGGGTCGTTCGTCGGTCGGAGCGGCGGATCGTCGAGGTTGTTGGAGGGAAGGTAGGTCAGGAGCGCGCGGATGCCCGCGATGGACTCGAGCTCGGAGTCGTGGACGAAATGCGCGACGCCGGATGTGGCGCCGTGCACGTCCGCCCCGCCGAGCGCCTCGAAGTCCACCTCCTCATGCGTCACCGTCTTCACGACGCTGGGCCCGGTTACGAACATGTACGAGATGCCGCGCACCATGAAGACGAAGTCCGTGATGGCCGGGCTGTAGACGGCGCCGCCCGCGCAGGGCCCCAGCACCGCGCTGATCTGGGGCACGACGCCCGACGCCAGCGTGTTGCGCAGGAAGATGTCGGCGTAGCCGCCGAGCGACACGACACCTTCCTGAATCCGGGCTCCTCCCGAGTCGTTCAAACCGATGATCGGGGCGCCGGTCCTGAGCGCCAGGTCCATCACCTTGCAGATCTTCTCCGCGTGCGCTTCGGAGAGGGAGCCGCCGAACACGGTGAAGTCCTGTGCAAAGACATAGGCCAGGCGGCCCTCGATCCGTCCGTAGCCCGTCACGACGCCGTCGCCCAGATATCTCTGATCCGCCAGGCCGAAGTCAGTCGAGCGGTGAGTCACGAACCGGTCGAGCTCCACGAACGTGCCTGGGTCGAGCAGCACGTCGAGCCGCTCGCGGGCGGTCATCTTGCCCTTCTCGTGCTGCGCCGCGATCCGGTCGGCTCCGCCGCCGAGCTCGGACTCGGCGCGCTTTTGCTGCAGCAATTCGAGCTTCTCGCGCATGCTCATAATGACGTGAATCTAGAGTGGACCGGGAGCAGGAAACAGGACGGCTAATACTAGACGCGCAGCCGCACAGCGGTAAACAGCAAAAAGTGGTCAGGAAGAGCCTTGCCTGACCACTCAAACGGTGCACGCCGGTGCGTCTAGGCGTCTAGCTGTTGCGTATTCTGCTTGCTCGGTTCCGGCGCGCTGTCTTCTTTGGGCCACCCAGTGGCCGCGAGAACGATCCGATGGTGGATGGGGTCGACCTCGAGCACCTTCAGCTCGATCGCCTGCCCTTCCTTGACCGCGTCGGCGGGGTTTTGGATGTCGGGGATACCGAGCTGCGACATCGGGACGAAGCCCTCGATGTCGTGCCCCAGATCCACGACGACGCCCTTGTCCATGAGTCGCAGGACGCGGCCGCGCAGCTCGGTGCCCACCGGGTACGTCTCGCCGATCCGGAGCCACGGGTCTTCCTGCGCCTGTTTCAGGCCCAGCGAGATCCGCTTGTTCTCCGCGTCGACGTTCAGGATCAACACCTCGACCTCGTCGCCCTTTTTCACGACCTCGGACGGATGCTGTACCCGCTTGGTCCACGACATGTCGGAGATGTGGATCAACCCGTCGATGCCGGGCTCGATCTCCACGAACGCGCCGAACGAGGTGAGGTTCCGCACCTTGCCCTTGATGCGCATGCCGACCGGATACTTCTGCGGCAGCGCCATCCAGGGGTCCTCTTCGGTCTGCTTCATCCCGAGCGAGACCTTTTCCTCGGTCTCGTCGACCTTCAGCACCACCGCCTCGATTGTCTCGCCGATCGACACGATCTTCGAGGGATGCCGCACGTTGCGCGTCCAGCTCATCTCGGAGATATGGACCAGCCCCTCGATCCCCGGCTCGAGCTCGACGAACGCCCCGTAGTTGGTAATCGACACCACCTTGCCCTGTACGCGCGTGCCCACCGGGTACTTCGCGGCCACGTTCTTCCAGGGGTAAGGCTGCAGCTGCTTCAGGCCCAGGCTGATGCGCTCGCGCTCCCAATCGATGTCGAGGACCTTGACTTCGACCTCCTGCCCGATGTGCACCATCTCGGACGGATGCGACACACGCCCGTAGCTCATGTCCGTGATGTGGAGCAGGCCGTCCACACCCCCGAGGTCGATGAAGGCGCCGAAGTCGGTGATGTTCTTGACGATGCCCTTGCGCACCTGGCCGACCTGCAGCTCCTTCATGAGGACGTCGCGCTTGGTCTTGCGCTCGGCTTCGAGCAGCACGCGGCGGCTCACAACGATGTTGCGGCGCCGCTTGTTCAGCTTGATGATCTTGAACTCGAAGCTCTGGCCGAGCAGCTCGTCGATGTTAGGCACCCGGCGCAACGCGATTTGGCTGCCGGGGAGGAACGCGTCCACGCCCATCAGGTCAACCACCACACCACCCTTGATCTTCTTCACCAGCGTGCCCGAGACCGGCTCATCCTTCTCGTAGGCCTCGCGGATCCGCTCCCACACCCGCATGAAGTCGGCCTT
>CAYXIK010000051.1:0-13431 GCA_964465315.1 uncultured Gemmatimonadaceae bacterium
AGGCGCAGGCGGAAGCGGCCATCGAGGCGGAGCGCGAGCTCAAGGCGCGCGAGGCCCTCGAGGCCGCCAAGGCCGTCGACGCCGAGGAGAAGCCGTCGCTGGAAGAGCGGGCCGCCGCCTTGTTCCGGGATCTACCGGCCGCGGACGAGCCTGGTGCGGAGCCGCCGCTCGCCGCGGCGTCCGCCGCAACCGCTGCTCCTCCCCCCCTCGCGCCGCAGCACGCGGCTGCGTTCACGCCGCCGCGCTCCGTGATCCCGACGCCCGTCCGGCCCAAACCGGTCGCGAGCGCCACTCCCGGAGGCGCCGTGCCCGCGCCTCCGCGTCCCGTCGCATCCGCCGCGCCGGGCGCGATTCCGCTGGAGGAGCGGCGGCGCGAGAAGGGCAAGAAGCGTAAGAAGGGCAAGAAGTCCCTCGTGGATCAGGAGGCCGTGGCGCAGAACATTTCGCGCACGCTTGCCTCGATCAAAGGGCCGGTGGCCCGGAAGGGCGTCCACCGCCGCGAGGAGGGCCCGAGCCTGCGCGAGCAGCTCGAGGAGAAGCGGCGCGAGGAGAAGGAGCGCGAGAAGACCCTCGTGCGCGTGACGGAGTTCATCACCGTCTCTGAGCTGGCGAACATCCTCAAGGTGCCCGCCAAGGAGATCGTTGCCTTCGCCTTCAAGGAGCTCGGGCAGATGGTGACGATCAACCAGCGACTCGACTTCGACATGATCGAGCTCATCTCGTCGGCCTTCGGCTTCCAGGCCGTCCGGGAGGAGGAGTACGCGGTCGCCGCGCCGGAGGACGCCGCGAAGGACGAAGGCGAGGCGCTCGAGCAACGCTCGCCGGTCGTCACCGTGATGGGGCACGTCGACCACGGCAAGACGTCGCTGCTCGACTACGTCCGGAAGGCCAACGTCGTGGCGGGAGAGGCCGGCGGGATCACGCAGCACATCGGCGCCTACCAGGTCAAGCTGAAGGACGGCCGCTCGATCACGTTCCTCGACACGCCCGGTCACGAGGCGTTCACCGCGATGCGCGCCCGCGGCGCGCAGGTGACGGATATCGTCGTGCTCGTGGTCGCGGCCGATGACGCGATCATGCCGCAGACGATCGAGGCGATCTCGCACGCCAAGAACGCCGGGGTACCGATCGTAGTGGCGATCAACAAGATCGACCTCCCCACCGCCAACGTGCAGAAGGTCAAGCAGGATCTCCTGGCGCACGGCGTGGTGCTGGAGGAGTTCGGTGGGACGACGCTCGCGACGCCGATCTCCGCCAAGACCGGCAAGAACGTGCAGGAGCTGCTCGATCAGATCCTGCTGCAGGCCGAGCTGCTCGACCTGAAGGCGAACCCCGCGCGCAAGGCGCAGGGCACGGTGCTCGAGGCGACCCTCGACCCGGGGAAGGGCCCGCTCGCCACTGTGCTCGTCCAGAACGGAACGCTGCATGGCGGCGACGACTTCATCTGTGGACAGTTCTACGGGCGGGTGCGCGCCATGTACGACGAGCGGGGCCAGACGGTCGACGCGGCCGGTCCGTCCACGCCCGTGCAGGTGCTGGGCTTCGAGGGCGTGCCCGAGGCCGGGGACACGTTCCAGGTGATGGTCGACGCGGCGGCGGCGCGCGACATCGCGCAGAAGCGGCAGCGCCTCGAGCGGGAAGCGCAACACCGCCGCTCGGGCCGTGTGAAGACCCTCGAGGACTTCATGGCCGAGCGGGCGGAAGGCGGAGCGGCCACGCTCCGCATCATCATCAAGGCCGATCAGGGCGGTCCCGCCGAAGCTCTGGCGGATGCGCTCGCCCAGCTGTCGACGCCGGAGGTCAAGGTGGAGGTCGTGCACCGGGGCGTGGGTGCGATCACCGACTCCGACGTGCTGCTCGCCAAGGCGTCGAACGCCATCATCATCGGGTTCCACGTCCGGCCCGACTCGAACGCCCGCGGCTCGGCCGAGCGGGAGAAGGTGGAGATCCGGACCTACCGCATCATCTACGAGGCGGTGGAAGAGGTGAAGGCCGCGATGGCGGGCCTGCTCGCGCCGGAGAAGAAGGAAGTGGTCCTGGGCGAGGCGGAGGTCCGACAGCTGTTCAAGATCGCGAAGGTCGGTACGATCGGCGGGAGCTTCGTGCGGTCGGGCGTCATTCCGCGCACCGCGCGCGTGCGCGTGATCCGGGACGGCGTCGAGGTGTACGACGGAACGCTCGCCTCCCTCAAGCGCTTCAAGGACGACGTCCGCGAGGTGCGGGAGGGCTTCGAGTGCGGGATCGGTGTCGAGAACTTCAACGACCTGAAGGTCGGCGACCTGATCGAGGCATATCGGATCGAGGAGGTCGCCCGCTCGTTGACGCCAGCGTGATCGTGGGCGTCATGACCTGGGAGCTGCACCTGGCGGCGTGCCACTCCCTCAAGGACAAGCGGCACGTGTTGAAGAGCTTGAAGGATCGCCTCCATCACCGGTTCAACGTGTCCGCGGCGGAGACCGCCCACCACGACCTGTGGCAGCGCGCCGAGCTTACGGTCTGCGTGGTCTCGACCGACCGCGGCCACGCGGAGAGTGTGTTGCGGGAGGCGGACCGCCTGATCGAGGGGGCCGACGGCGCCCGCATCGTGGACACCAGCACGAGTTTCTTCTGACATGGCACGACGGACGAGCCACCGCCCCGAGCGCGTGGCCGAAGCGATTCGCCAGACGGTGGCGGCCTTCCTGACCGGGAACGTCCGCGATCCCCGGATCGGGTTCGTGACCGTCACGGCAGTCGAGGTTTCTCTCGACCTGTCGCACGCGCGGGTGCGCGTCAGCGTGATGGGGAGCGAGGAGGAGAAGGGGAAGTCGCTCGAGGGCCTGACGAGCGCCGCCCGGTTCCTGCGTGCGCAGCTCGCTCGCGAGCTCACCTTGCGGGTGACCCCCGAGCTCAAGTTCGAGCTCGACCGGGGCCTCGAGCATGCCCAACGTATCGATCGGGTGCTGCGCGACCTCAAGGAGGACGCGGGCTGATTTCCGGGGTAGTGCTCGTCGCGAAGCCGGGAGGGGAGGGCCCCGACACCCACACGTCCCATGACGTGGTCGACTGCGTGCGCCGCGCCCTCGGCACCGACCGGGTAGGCCACCTGGGCACGCTCGATCCGTTCGCTGTGGGGTTGCTCGTGATCGTGGTGGGGAGGGCCACGCGCCTGGCGACGTTCGCCGCAGGGTGGGACAAGGCGTACGAAGGTGTGATGCGGTTGGGAACGACGACCACGACCGACGATGCGACCGGCACCCCGATCGCGACCTCGGAGGCGTGGCGTTCGCTGGAGCGGGCGGACGTCGAGCGGGTGCTGGCGGGGTTCCGTGGAGCGTACGAGCAACGCCCGCCGGCCTATTCGGCGGTGAAGATCGAGGGCGAGCGGGCGTATCGCCGGGCTCGTCGGGGCGAGACCGTGGCTCCCGCACCGAGACGGGTGAACGTTTTGGAACTCGAGATGCTCAGCTTTACGGCTCCCGATATCGGGTTTCGAGCGACCGTGAGCGGCGGGACGTATCTGCGGAGCCTCGCCCGGGATGTCGGCGAAGCTCTGGGGTGCGGCGCGCACCTCGCCGCACTGACGCGGACCCGCGTGGGTCCGTACCGGCTGGCGGAGGCCCTGGCGCCGCAGGCGGTGACACCCCAGGATCTGCGTGACCCGGGGGAATTGGTCCGCGACCTGCCGCGCCGCGACCTCGACACTGCGGGGCGTGGCGCCGTTATTCACGGGCGACCGATCCCTGCGGGGACGGGGGAAGGGGGAACGGTTGCCCTCTTCTCCGATGGGCAGCTCGTCGCGGTGGCGGAGTGCGTGGGGGACCGGCTCAAGCCCCGCGTGGTGGTGGCGGAGCCGTGAGCGGCACGGTCGCGACGGTCGGCACGTTCGACGGGATACATCGCGGCCACCGGGCGGTGTTGAACGAAGTGGTGCGGCGCGGGCGCGCCGCAAAGCGGCCGAGCCTGCTCGTGACGTTCGATCCGCACCCGCTCGAGGTCGTGAACCCGAGCGCGGCCCCGCGGCTCTTGACGCTACCCGAGGAGAGGCGGGCGCTGGCCGCGGAGGTGGGGATCGAGCGGGTCGAGGTGATTTCGTTCACGCCCGCGCTCGCGCGGCTAGGCCCCGAGGACTTCGTGCGGGACGTGCTGCGGGCGCGGTTCGAGGTGAACGATCTGGTGCTCGGCTACGACCACGGGTTCGGGCGGGGGCGCTCGGGCGACGTGGAGCTCGTCCGGCGGCTCGCGCGCGAAGACGGGTTCGCCGTGGAGGTGGTGGCCGCCGTGACGGAGGATGGCCAGCCCATCTCCTCGTCGCTGATCCGCACCGCTGTCGCGCACGGCGACCTGGACTCGGCGGCGCGGGGGCTGGGGAGGCCGTACAGCTTGCGGGGCGTCGTGGAGCGCGGGGCAGGGCGGGGCCGGACGATCGGTGTTCCGACGATCAACTTGACGTCGCCCGATCCGCGCAAGCTGCTGCCACCCGACGGGGTGTACGCAGTGTGGGTAGAACTGCCGGGGAAGGGAGAAGGGGGAAGGGCGAGATACGGTGGTATGATGAATCAGGGGTCGCGCCCCACCTTTGGCGTGCAGGCGCGCGGCCTCGAGATCCACCTGTTTGATTTCACCGGGGACCTGTACGGTGAGACGGTGGTAGTGCAATGGGTGCGCCGGTTGCGGGATACGCAGACATTCCCGTCGCGGCAGGCGCTGGTGGACCAGATCGAGCGGGACGCGGTGGCGGCACGCTCGGCCCTCAACGGGTAGGGGAGACGCGATGTTCCGGACGATCCGCTCGAGACTCTTCGCCGTCGGCATCCTCCTGGTCCTGAGCATGTGGGCCTTGATCCCGACCAACGTCACGCAACGCGTGCGCGACCCTGCCACGGGTCGTATGAAGGACACGACGGTCCGCCGCGTGCCGATCAATCTCGGGCTCGACCTTCAGGGCGGCATCCACCTAGCGCTCGAGGTCGATCAGTCCAAGGGCCCCGTGCCCGACTGCGCAGACGCGATTCAGCGGGCCACGCGTGTAGTGCGCACCCGGATCGACGAGTTCGGCACCACCGAGCCGGTGGTGCAGATCCAGGGACGCTGCCGTCTCATCGTCGAGCTGGCGGGCGAAAAGGACCCGGCGCGCGCCAAGAGCATCATCCAGCGCACGGCGTTCCTCGAGTTCCGCATCACCGACATGCAGAACAAGTTTCGCGACGCGCTCCCCGAGATCGACAAGGCGCTGCGTCTGGCTGGGGTGAAAGCGGCCGGACAAGGGGCCGCGGCGGCGAGCGTGACGCAGCTGTTTGGCAAGGATACGACCAAGGCCAAGGCGAAGACGCCGAAGGGCAAGGCGGCGCCGAAGGACACGAGCGAGGCCAACGCTCCCGGGGCGCTCTCCTCACTCCTCTTCCAGGGGCAGCTGCCGGGCGAGTATCTCGTCCCGGAAGAGAACGTGCCGGTCGCTGAGAGCCTGCTCGCGCGACCGGAGGTGCAGCGGCTCATTCCGCGCGGGATCGAGCTCAAGTGGGGCACGGAGGTATTGGCGCGCGCCGGACGCAGCTACCGGACGCTGTACGCCGTGGAAGACCGGCCCATCATCACGGGCGAGGAGCTGCAGGACTCCAAGGCCCAGCGCGACCAGCTGACTAACCAGTCGGTGGTCACCTTTACCCTGTCACGCCGTGGCGGTCGCATCTTCGAGCGAGAGACCGGGCGTCACGTCAACGACTACATGGCGATCATCCTCGACGGACGCGTCGTGGGCCAGCCTCCCGTGATCAAGAGCCAGATCGGCCAGCGAGGCCAGATCGAGCTGGGGGCAAAGCCGCTCCAGGAGGCGCAGGATTTGGCACTGGTCCTCAAGGCCGGCGCCCTGCCGGCCCCGCTCACGATCATCGAAGAGCGCACGATCGGGCCGTCCCTGGGCCAAGACTCGATCACGGACGCGATCCGC
Source organism: uncultured Gemmatimonadaceae bacterium (assembly GCA_964465315.1). Classification (GTDB taxonomy): domain Bacteria; phylum Gemmatimonadota; class Gemmatimonadetes; order Gemmatimonadales; family GWC2-71-9; genus AG41. The sequence goes on from CAYXIK010000051.1 coordinate 5,927, forward strand.
GCCGGCGCCGTCGGCGTGGCGCTCGTCATCCTGATCATGGTGGGCTATTACCGCCTGTCGGGGGCCCTGGCGGTCGCCGCCCTCGGCCTCTATGTCGTGTTCACGCTTGCCGGTCTCGCCGGATTCGGGTTCACGCTCACCTTACCGGGGCTCGCGGGTCTGGTGCTGTCCGTCGGCATCGCGGTGGACGCGAACGTGCTGATCTTCGAGCGGATCCGCGAGGAGCTGCAGCACGACAAGCTCGTGCGCACCGCCGTCGACGAGGGGTTCAAGCACGCCATGAGTGCCATCATTGACTCTAACATCAGCACGCTCCTTACGGCGTTCATTCTGTGGCTCGTCGGGACGGGACCGGTGCAGGGCTTCGCCATCACGCTGATAATCGGGATCCTCGCGTCGTTTATCACCGCCGTCTTCGTGGTCCGGACCTTCTACATGATCTGGATCGATCGCCGGCCGGACATGGTCACCCTGAGCGTGTGAGATGATCAGACTCTTCGCCAACGCCGATTACGATTTCATCAAGTGGCGCCGGTGGGCCTACGGGCTCACGGCGGCGATCATTCTGCCCGGCTTCTCCCTGTTTCTGGTGCGCGGGCTGAACTACTCGATCGAGTTCACCGGTGGCACGCTCGTCCAGGTGCAGACGGCGCAGCCGGTTGGGACGGAGCGGATCCGAAGCGCGCTCGACGCCGCCGGGATCCGCGACGCGGAGATCCAGCAGTTCGGCGGGCCGAAGGAGTACGTGATCCGGGCGCGGATCGGAGCCTCGACAGCCGCCGAGGGGACGACCGAGGCGACGGCGGCCGCCGTGGACTCGGCTCTGGGACGCGCCCTCGGCACGTCGCCCGACACGTCCTTCAAGATCGTGCGGACCGAAGCAGTCGGCCCGAAGGTGGGGCGCGAGCTCCAGGGCAAGGCATTCCTGGCGATCTTCTTCTCGTTCATCGTCACCCTCATCTATCTCGCGTTCCGGTTCGAGTGGCGCTTTGGCCTCGCCGCGGTGCTCGCGACGTTCCACGACATCCTCACCACCATCGCTTTCATTCGGTATCTCGATCTCGAGGTGAGCCTCGTGGTGGTAGGCGCGGTGCTTACCATGGTCGGCTATTCCCTGAACGACACGATCATCATTTTCGATCGCGTGCGGGAAAACCTGCGCAAGTTCCGGCGTCAGAACCTGTACGAAATCCTGAACTTGTCGATCAACGAGACGCTGCCCCGGTCGGTGCTCACGCACGGCACCACGATGGCGACGACCGTCGCCCTCGTGCTCCTGGCGGGAGAAGTGCTGCGGCCGTTCGCGCTGGTCATGACGTTCGCGATCTTCACCGGCACATTCTCGTCGATCTACATCGCGGCGCCCCTCCTCATGTACATCGAGAAGCGGTGGCCCGGGCAGGACGCGCGCGGCGCGCGGATCTTCCGGCACGGCGGTGCGGACTCGCCCGGCCCACTCTCTTCGCCGGGTCCGGCCGCCGGTGGAGGGGCAGGAAGCGCCGCTCGCTCCAAAGCGGCCGTCTGAAGTGCTGGTCGACGCCCACTGCCACCTCGGCGATGGGGCGTTCGACGTGGACCGGGACGCCGTGCTCGCGCGCGCCCGCGCGGCGCAGGTGGCGCACATCGTGGTGATCGGCGGGACGCCGGCCGAAAGCGAGCGCGCCGTGGCGCTCGCCACGGCACGAACCGGTCTCTCCGCGACCGCCGGCCTTCATCCCCACGAGGCGCGCACGTGGTCCGACGACGTGGCCGCCCGCGTGAAGGATCTCCTGGCCCTCCCTGAAGTGGTGGCGCTCGGTGAGACCGGCCTCGATTACCATTACGAGCACTCGCCTCGGGACGCGCAGCGCCGCGCGTTCGAGGCTCAGCTTGCGCTCGGCGCGGCGACGGGCAAGCCGGTGGTCGTGCACGCCCGCGAAGCGGACGACGACGTCGCCGCGATGCTCCGGTCCGGCGGCGCCACCGTAGTGCTGCACTCGTTCAGCTCGGGCCCCAAAGTCGTCGAAGCGGGGCTGGCGATTGGGGCGTACTTTTCCTTCTCCGGAATGATCACGTTCAAGAACTGGAATCCCGCGGTGCCACTAACCGACTATCCGTCTAACCGCCTATTAGTGGAGACGGACGCGCCCTATCTCGCCCCGGTGCCGCATCGCGGCCAGCGAAACGAGCCGGCGTTCGTGCGCGCGGTCGCCGCGGGGCTCGCGGGGGCGCGACGCGAAACGGTGGAGACCATCGAGCGGCAGACCACGGACAATGCGGCCCGTGCGTTCGGCACGCGGATCGCCACCACGCTCATCGCGCGGGAGGAACCGTGACCACGACGGTCAAAGTGCCGAGCGACATCGCCATCGCCCAGGCGGCCAAGCTCCGCCCGGTGGCCGACATCGCCGCAGAGCTGGGGCTCGTGGAGGACGAGGTCGAGCTGTACGGCAAATACAAAGCCAAGGTGCGGCTCCGGGCGCTCGCCCGCCGCAAGCCGAGCGGCCGGTTGGTGCTGGTGACGGGGATCAATCCCACCCCTGCGGGTGAAGGGAAATCGACGGTAACCGTCGGGGTCACTCAGGCGCTTCGGAAGCTGGGCAAGCGGGTCGCCCTCTGCATCCGGGAGCCGTCGCTCGGACCCGTGTTCGGCGTGAAGGGCGGGGCGGCGGGGGGCGGGTACGCGCAGGTCGTCCCGATGGAGGACATCAATCTCCACTTCACGGGTGACTTCCACGCCATCGCAAGCGCGCACAACCTCCTGTCCGCCATGCTCGACGCGCATTTGCATCACGGCAACGCCCTCGGTCTCGACACCCGGCGCATCACGTGGCCCCGCACCATCGACATGAACGACCGCGCGCTCCGCAACACCATCGTCGGGCTGGGCGGGTTGAACGCGGGGCCCGCGCGGGAAGAGCGCTTCGTGATCATCCCGGGCTCCGAGATCATGGCTATCATGGCGCTCGCCACCGGCATCGAGGACCTGGAGCAGCGCCTCGCCCGCATCATCGTCGGGCTCACCGCCGACAAGAAGCCGGTGCGCGCGAGCGACCTGAAGGCGCCCGGGGCCATGACCCTGCTGCTCAAGGATGCGGTGAACCCCAACCTCGTGCAGACACTCGAGGGCGGGCCCGCGTTCATTCACTGCGGCCCGTTCGGCAACATCGCGCACGGGTGCAATTCGGTCGTCGCCACCAAGCTCGCCATGTCGCTGTGCGACTACGTCCTGACCGAGGCCGGGTTCGGCGCGGATCTCGGTGCCGAGAAGTTCTTCGACATCAAGTGCCGGATGGCGGGACTCAATCCGGAGGCCGCGATCCTGGTCGCGACGGTGCGGGCGCTCAAGATGCACGGCGGCGTGAAGAAGGACGCCCTCGGCAAGGAGGACGTCGAGGCGGTGAAGCGGGGCGCCGCCAATGTCCGCCGCCACATCCGCAACGTAAAGAAATTCGGCGTACCGGTGATCGTGGCGCTCAATCGCTTCGTCTCCGACACGGACACCGAGCTCGAGGCGGTGCGGGCAGAGTGCGCGGCGGAGAACGTCGGCGTGGAGCTGTGCGAAGTCTGGGAGAAGGGCGGGGAAGGCGGCGTCGCGGTGGCGGAGGCGGTATTGAAGCTCCTCGACGCGCGCACGGCAAAGTTCAAGCCGCTCTATGACGAGCGCCGGCCGATCCGAGAAAAGATCGAGACGATCGCGAAGGAGATCTACGGAGCCGCCGGCGTGGCGTGCTCCCCGGCTGCGGAGCGGGCGCTCGAGCAGCTTCCCGCGCTCGGGCTTGGGGACACACCGGTGTGCATGGCGAAAACACAGTACTCGTTCTCCGACGACCCCACCAAGCTGGGCGCTCCGAGCGGATTCACCCTGCAGGTACGGGACATTCTTCCTTCCGCCGGCGCCGGGTTCGTCGTGGCGCTGGCGGGCGACATCATGACCATGCCCGGGCTGTCCAAGACGCCCGCGGCGGAAAAGATCCGGGTGCACCCGGACGGGACGATCGAGGGACTCTTCTGATGGCACACACGGGACTGGGAATCGTGAGCGCGGACGGCGCCCCCAAGGCGATCGGGCCGTACAGCCAGGCGGTGGTAGTCGACGGGATGGTGTATACAGCCGGACAGATCCCGATCGATCCCAAGACGAGCGCCGTCGTCGGCAAGACCACCGCCGAGCAGGTCGACCAGGTGCTCAAGAACCTCGCGGCGGTCCTCACGGCAGCGGGCTCCTCCTTGAGCCGCGTCGTCAAGACCACCGTGTACCTCCTCGACATGGCGGATTTCCCCGCGATGAACGAGGTGTACGCCAAGCACTTCGTCGCCCACAAGCCCGCGCGTTCGACCGTGCAGGCGGCCGCGCTGCCCAAGGCCGTGCGCGTCGAGATCGACGCGATCGCGAGGGTCGGATGAAACGATCGATCCTGGCGCTGTGGTGCGCGACGCTCGCCGCTTCCCTCCCCGCCACGGGACGGGCCCAGTCGCAGGCGTCCCCGGCCGACCGCACCCTGGCGCGCGATATCTTCCGGGAGCTGATCGAGATCAACACCACCGACTCCCTCGGCAACACGCCGCGCGCGGCGCGCGCCATGGCGCAGCGGCTCCTGGCCGCGGGATTCCAGACCGCGGACGTTCAGGTGCTCATAGGGCCTGACGCGAAGCATGGAAACCTGGTGGCGCGCTACCGCGGCACGGGATCGGGTGGCCGCCCGATCATTGTCTTTGCGCATCTCGACGTCGTGCCCGCGCGCCGGTCGGACTGGTCGATCGATCCGTTCACCTTCCTCGAGAAGGACGGGTACTTCTACGGCCGCGGCACCACCGATGACAAAGTCGGCGACGCGGTCCTCGTCGACGACTTCATCCGGCTCAAGCGGGCCGGCTTCAAGCCGTCGCGCGACCTGATTCTGGTGCTCACAGGTGACGAGGAAACGGCGGGCAGCTGTATCCAGTGGCTCGTGACCAAGCATCGTGACTTGATCGACGGGGCCTTCGCCCTGAACACCGATGCCGGTGGCGGGGTGCTGCGCGACGGGAAGCGCGTGATGTTCGCCGTGCAGGCCAGTGAAAAGGTGTACGCCACGTACGCGCTCGAGGCGACCGACAAGGGCGGGCACAGCTCGTTGCCGCGCCCCGCGGACAACCCCATCTATCGCCTCGCGCCGCTGCTCGAGCGCCTGGCGCAATACCAGTTTCCCGTGAAGCTCAACGAAGTCTCCCGCGCCTTCTTCGAGCGCTCGGCGGCGATCGATACCGGCCGGCTGGCCGACGACATGCGGGGCGTCCTCAAAGATCCGCCGGACTCCGGAGCCGTCGCCCGCCTGTCGGCCGTGCCGTTCTACAACTCGAAGCTCCGTACCACGTGCGTCGCCACGATGCTCGAGGCGGGACACGCCGAGAACGCGCTCCCCCAGTCGGCCCGGGCGACGGTAAACTGCCGCATTCTGCCCGGTGAGCCAGCTTCGGAGGTCGAGGCCACCCTGCGGCGGCTCGCCGGCGACGAGCGGGTCACCGTCCGCACGCTGTACACGCCCATCCCGAGCCCACCGTCCCCCCTCACGCCCCAGATCATGACGCCGCTCGAGCGGCTGGTGGCGGAACAATTCCCGAAGGTCCCGATCGTGCCCATCATGGAGGCCGGCGCCACGGATGGCCTCTTCCTGCGCAACGCCGGGATTCCCACGTACGGTGTGTCAGCCGTCTTCGAAGAGCAGAACGACGTCCGTGCGCATGGCCGCGACGAGCGCATCGGCGTGCAGAGCTTCTACGACGCCCTCGAGTTCTGGTATCGGATGATGCAGGCATATGCGGGCAGTTGACGCGCCGCCCTGCGAGGGCTATTTCAAGGCTGGTTCACTTGGGCGCCCGGTAGCCGTATGTGGAAGCGAGTGGTGGATGGCGTACGGGGCCGGGTAGCGCGGTTTCGCGCACCCGGCGCGCCGTCTGACGCGGGTGCGCGTCAGGATTCCACCAAGGCCTCCCCCGACCGTCCGGCCCAGCCGATGCCGGTCGAGGCTTCCATCCTCTGGCAACCGATTCACACCGGGACGGCGAGTACAGTCCCGTCTTTCATCTTCATCACACAACGAGCGTTGGCGGCCGTGCAGGATCATTGCGCGGCGGTGCCCGCCCCGTGCTCCGGGCTCTTGACCGGACAGCTCTTCCTGTCTCCGGACACCGGGGAACCGTACGTCGTGGTCGAGTCGACGATTCGACTCCCCGCGAGCCCCGGTGACACCGCCAAAGGAGCGCTGGTGCAGGGATGGGTCGTGGCGCAAAGCGTGCTGCGGGCGACGGGCGAGCAGCTCGTCGGCTGGTACCGCGGTGAGGGGAGCGATGAAGAGAGCGACGTGAGTGAGGGGACCGAGGAGGACGAATCCGACGAGGTCGGGCTGTCGCTCGCGGAGGCCGAAGCACACACGGCGCTATTCCCTCAGCCGTTGCAGCTCGCCTTGAAGGTCGGGCCCGGTCGGGGCGGCGTGTTCAGCCCGGCGACCGGCGGCGCCTGGGCGCACCGGTGCCTGTCGTTCTACGAGGTCGTGGATCCATCCTCTATCGGCCCGGACGGCAGCATGCGCACCTGCCTCGCCTGGGACAACCATCGATCCGATCAGGCAGTGGTCCGCGCCGGTCCACCGACGTTCGCCACCGCGGCCACGGCGGTCCGCGAACACGCACCTCCTCCAGCGACCGAACCGAGCGTTCCGGCATTGCGCCGGCCACGGCAATCGCCACGAGTGTTGTTGCCCGACCAGTTCGGCGATGCGATCGCTCCGGCGCGGCGTACGCCGTCCAACCTCTTCCGGGCGAAGCGGGCGGTGCAGGTCGGCGTGTACGGGGTGGTGGGATTGCTCGCGATCGCGGGATTGTTCCGGCTCTACTCGGCGCTGGCGTCGCCCCCGTCGTCGAGCTCTCGTCCATCCGCCCTGGACGCCGCGGTGGCCACGCCGGAGGCACGGCTCGATCGGGCGGCGGACACGCTCACGCTGGCGATCGCGGCTTTCGATCTGCGCGCGCGTCTGTTCGCGAGCCGGCAGATGCAGTGCCCGGAGCTGGCGCGCGGGCTCGTCCTGGTGGAGGAACGCTGGACGTCGTACAATGCCGCCCGCAAGGACGGCGGCACGTCTCTCGATTCCGCGCGCACCGCCCGCGACCGCAACCTGTACGCCGATGCCGACCAGGTCGAGCGACGGTTCGAGCGCTCGGGGTGTCCGCGGCCATGAAGGCCTGGGTCGGCGTACTGCTCGGCGCACTGACATCCGTCGTGACCTCACCCGGCGCGACGCAGGGATCTCAGCCGCTCCGCAAGACGGACGTGATCCGGTTGCTGTCGAATCCGCTGATCTCGAAAAGCGAGGTTGCGGATCTGATTCGCCGCAACTGCGTCGCGTTTCGTCCCACGCCGCGAGATTGGGCCGATCTGCGCGACTTCGGCGCGGACGCCGAGGTCCTGAGCAGCTTGGGCGGCTGCGCCAGCGCGCCCGCGGCGCCGCGCGCGGCACCGCCCGCCGCGCTGACCGCGGTCCTGCTCC
>CAYXIK010000052.1:0-12865 GCA_964465315.1 uncultured Gemmatimonadaceae bacterium
GCGAAGGCGGCCGCACCGTCGGCGCCGGCGTGGTCACAAAAATCCTGAAGTAAGGCGGGGCGATGCCGCGGGAAAACATCATCATGGAGTGCACGACCTGTAAGAGTCGGAACTACTTCACGACCAAGAACAGGCGGAAGCACCCCGAGCGGGCGGAGTGGAAAAAGTACTGCCCGCGGTGCAACAAGCATCAGCCGCATAAGGAATCGAAGTAGTGGCGACGGAGGCACTGGAAAGGACCGGCCACAGTTGGCTGCGGCGCGCCTGGCAGTTCGTGTGGGTCGACGTGCCGGCGGAAGTCCGCAAGGTCACATGGCCGACGTGGGACGAGCTCAAGAAGGCCACCGGGGTCATCATCGTGTTCGTGTTGATTCTCGGCGTGCTGATCGGGGTGATGGATTGGCTTCTCCAACTGATCTTCGTGACCGTCGTGTCGAAGCTGTTTTGATGTCGGAGCACCGCTGGTACGCCATTCAGACGACCGCGGGGCACGAGAACAAGGTGCGCTCGCTGATCGAGCGGCGCATCAAGGACGACCCGCGGACGGACGACAAGCCGATCCGGCAGGCCCTGGTCCCCACCCAGGAAGTGGTGGAGATCAAGAACGGCAAGAAGGTGACGGCGGAGCGCAAGATCTACCCGGGCTACGTCCTCGTGGACATGGTCTTGAACCAGGAGACGATCCACGTGATCAACGGCATCCAGGGTGTCATCAAGTTCGTCGGGACCGGACGGCTGCCGATGCCGCTCCGCCCCGAAGAGGTGAACCGCCTCCTCGGGATCGAGGAAGCGGTGAAGGAAGAGGAGCCGCAGGAGACGATCCCGTTCCTGGTGGGCCAGGTGGTGGAGATCAGCGAGGGACCGTTCTCCGATTTCTCGGGCACCGTCGAGGAAGTGATCCCCGAAAAGGGGAAGGTGCGGGTCGCGGTCTCGCTGTTCGGCCGGCCGACCTCCGTGGAGCTCGACTACTTACAGCTGAAGGCGCACTAGATGGCCAAGCCTATTGCCGCCATGGTGAAGCTTCAGGTCCCGGCCGGGCAGGCGACGCCCGCCCCGCCGGTGGGCACCGCGCTCGGGCCTCATGGCGTGAACATCATGGAGTTCGTGAAGCAGTTCAACGCGCGTACCGGGAGCCAGGCCGGGATGATCACCCCGGTCGAGGTCACGATTTTCAAGGATCGCACGTTCACCTTCATCACCAAGACCCCCCCGGCGGCCGTGCTTCTGAAAAAGGAGGCGGGCATCGAGAAGGGGTCGCCCACGTCCAACAGGCAAAAGGTGGGGAAGGTGACGCGCGCGCAGCTCAAGAAGATCGCCGAGATCAAGATGCCCGACTTGAACGCGAACGACCTCGACGCGGCCATGAAAATGGTGGCGGGCACTGCCCGCTCGATGGGCCTCGAGGTGACGGACTGATGCGCACGCACGGGAAGCACTTTCGGGCCGCCGTCGCGACCATCGAGCCGCGGAAGCTGTACCCGATCCGCGAGGCGGTCGACAAGGTGAAGGCGGCGGCGTACGCCAAGTTCGACGAATCCGTTGACGTCGCCGTCCGCTTGGGGGTCGATCCCAAACACGCGGACCAGGTCGTGCGCGGCACCGTCAGTCTGCCGAACGGCACCGGCAAGAAGATTCGGGTGCTGGTCATCGCGCAAGGCGACAAGGCCAAGGAGGCGGAGGCCGCGGGCGCCGACTACGTCGGCGTCGAGTTCGTGCAGAAGATCAAGGATGGCTGGCTCGACACGGACGTGATCGTCGCGACCCCGGACGTGATGGGGCAGCTCGGTCCCCTCGGCAAGGTGCTCGGGCCCCGGGGTCTGATGCCCAATCCCAAGGCCGGGACCGTGACAATGGACGTGGCGCGGGCGGTCAAAGAATTGAAGGCGGGGAAGATCGAGTTTCGGGTGGACAAGAGCGGCATCGTGCACGCGGCCATCGGCAAGAAGTCATTCAGCGCGGAAGCGCTCGAGCAGAACGTGCACGCCTTCATGGAGGCGATCGTGCGGGCGAAGCCGCCGGCCGCCAAAGGCCATTATATCCGGTCGGTGACGGTGTCGAGCTCGATGGGGCCCGGCGTGCCCCTCGACCCGGCGGTGTTCGCATGATCAGGACCAAGGCGCAAAAGCAGGAGACGGTAACGGCGCTGGCGACCCGTTTGCGGCGCTCGACCACGCTGTACGTCACCGACTTCACGGGACTCGACGTCGCGCAGATGACTCAGCTGCGGCGCCGCCTGCGGCAGGCAGGGACGGACTTCGTCGTGGTCAAGAACACGCTGGCGCGCCGCGCTCTGGGCGACGCCCAGGTCCCGGGGCTCGAGGAGCACCTCGCGGGACCGACCGGCCTGGTGCTCACCGGGGCGGGCGTGGACCCGGTGGCCGCGGCCAAGGTGTTAGCGGACTTCGCGAAGGAGTTCGAGAAACCCGCTATCAAGGTGGGATTGGTGGATGGCAACGCGATGACGGCGGCGCAGGTGAAGCGGCTCGCCAGCCTGCCCTCGCGCCAGGAGCTACTGGGCCAGCTGGGCGGCGCGCTCCAGGCGCCCATGGCCGGCCTCGTGGGTGCGTTGAACGGCGTGCTGATGAACGTGGTGGGCGCCCTTGAGGCGCTTCGGGCGAAGCGCGCCGAAAGCGCGGCTTCTTAATTCAGGCGGGAGACTAGGGCTATGGCGACGCAGACGAGTCTGAGCAAGGACGAAATCCTCGCGGCCATCGGGAACATGTCGGTGTTTGAATTAGCGGAGCTGATCGAGGCGTTCAAGGAGAAGTTCAACGTCACGATCGCGGCTCCGGCGGCGCCCGCGGCAGGCGCCGGCGGCGGAGGGGGGGGCGCAGCAGCGCCGGCCGCCGAGGAGAAGACCGAGTTTACGGTCATCCTGAAGAGTGGTGGCGAGAAGAAGATCCAGGTGATCAAAGAGATCCGGGCGATCACCAGCCTGGGCCTGAAGGAGGCCAAGGATCTGGTGGAGGGCGCGCCCGGCACCGTGAAGGAAGGCGTGTCCAAGCAGGAAGCCGAAGAGATCAAGAAGAAGCTCGAAGCACAGGGCGCGGTTGTCGAACTGAAGTAGACACGGGGGGGCGGACGCGGCGGGTCATTGGGGCCCGCCGGCGACTCTCGGGTCTTCTTTGGTCGACGACATGCGCGGATTTGGCACACTCCTGCTCGCTTCCACGAGCCCCTCGGTCGACCCCGGGCCGGCATTCCGTTCCGGGGCTGGGGGCTTTTCGCATTTGCCTGAGGTTTTGACATGACGAAGACGCTGCCGGTGTTGTCGTTTGCCAAGCTCGACCAGGGGATGCCGATGCCGCATCTCCTCGACATCCAGACGCGGGCGTTCCAATCGCTGCTGCAGCCGGACGGCAAGGGCGCCGAGCGCACCGACGTCGGGCTCGAGCGGGTGTTCAAGGACGTCTTCCCGATCCAGGATGTGAACGGGAACTACTCACTCGAGTTCGTGAAGTACGCGCTCGGGGAGCCGAAGTACTCCGTGGAGGAGTGCATCGAGCGGGACATGACGTACTCCGTCCCCTTGAAGGCCACGCTGCAGCTCGTGGTCATGGAAGAGGTCGGGGAGACCACGAAGACCAAGCGGCCGAAGAACATCATCGAGAAGGAAGTCTATCTCGGTGAGCTCCCGATCCTCACGCCACTCGGCACGTTCGTGATCAATGGCGCCGAGCGCGTGATCGTGTCGCAGCTGCATCGCTCGCCGGGCGTCGTGTTCGAGGAGAGCATCCATCCGAACGGGCAGCGCCTGTTCTCGGCGCGCATCATCCCGTTCCGGGGCTCGTGGGTCGAGTTCACGATCGACATCCACGACGTGATCTACGTCCACATCGACAAGAAGAAGAAGTTCCCGGCCACGGCGCTGTTGCGGGCGTTCGGGTACGGCACCAATGCCGACATTCTGAAGCTGTTTTACGCGACGAAGGAGATCGATATCACCGGCAAGCTCGAGGGCCGCGCGCAGAAGCGCGAGGTGCTCGGGACCCTGCTCGCCGCCGACGTGCCCGACCCGGAGAACAAGAAGGGTGAGCCGCTGGGCAAGGTGGGCGACGAGCTCACGCTCGAGAAGTTCAACACCTTCCGGCGCGCGGGGATCAGCAAGGTGAAGGTCTTCGCGGGGTACACGGCGCTCGATCTGCGGGACGAGGCGCAGCCGACCACGACGCGCGAGCGCCAGGGCGCGTACATCCTCGCCTTTGACGTCGCCGACCCGGAGACGGGGGAAGTCGTGACCGAGGCGGGGCGCGAGCTGTCCGACTCGCTGAAAAAGAAGCTGCTGAAGGCCGGTGCCACGAAGGTGGACGTGCTGCTGCCTCCGGGCCGCAGCGAGTCACCGCTCATCAAGAACACGTTGCTCAAGGACCCGACCCACACGGAGGCCGAGGCCTTGGAGCAGATCTATGCCCTGCTGCGGCCGGGCGAGGCGCCCAATCTGGAGACCGCGCGCCAGGCGCTCGAGCGTCTGTTCTTCCATCCCAAGCGCTACGACCTGGGACGGGTGGGCCGCTACAAGATCAACCAGCGGCTCAAGGTGAACGTCTCGAAGGACCACACGGTCCTCACCGAGGACGACTTCATCGCGATCATCCGGTACCTGATCGAGCTGCGCGAAGGGCGCGGCTACACCGACGACATCGACCACCTCGGCAACCGCCGGGTGCGCTCGGTGGGCGAGCTGATCGCCAACCAGTTCTCGGTGGGCCTGTCGCGCATGGCGCGGCTCATCAAGGAGCGGATGAGCATCAACAACGATCCCGAGCGCATCACGCTCGACGATCTCGTGAACGCGCGCACCGTGAGCGCCGTGATCCAGGCGTTCTTCGGCAGCTCGCAGCTGTCGCAGTTCATGGATCAGACCAATCCGCTCGCCGAGCTCACGCACAAGCGGCGCCTTTCGGCCCTCGGGCCGGGCGGCCTGACTCGCGAGCGCGCGGGCTTCGAGGTGCGCGACGTGCACTACAGCCAGTACGGCCGGATGTGCCCGATCGAGACGCCGGAAGGCCCGAACATCGGGCTCATCACGAGCCTCTCGTGCTACGCCCGGGTGAATGATCTCGGCTTCATCGAGACGCCCTACCGGGTAGTGAAGAACGGCAAGGTGACGGACGAGATCCGCTGGCTGTCGGCCTCCGAAGAAGAGGAATACGCGGTGGCGCAGGCGAACGCCCGGCTCACCGAGGACGGCCATTTCGCGGACGATCTGGTGCTGTGCCGCAAGCGGGACGACTATCCGCTGCTCCCGCCCTCGCGGATCGACTTCATGGACGTGGCGCCCGAGCAGCTCGTCTCGATCGCCGCTGCCCTCATTCCGTTCCTCGAGCACGACGACGCCAACCGTGCGCTCATGGGCTCGAATATGCAGCGGCAATCGGTGCCGCTCCTCTTCCCCCAGTCCCCCTTGGTGGGCACCGGGCTGGAGGAGACGGTGGCCCGCGACTCGGGTGCGGTGGTGATCGCCCGGCGTGCGGGTGTGGTCACGCGCGTCACCGCCGATGAGATCATCATCGACGCCGGCGAGGAAGACGTGAAGGCCGGTGATCATCCCCTGGCGCGGCTCAAGCAGCACGACCGCTACCGCCTGAAGAAGTTCTGGCGGACCAACCAGGACACCGCCATCAACCAGCGGCCGCTCGTGCACGTGGGCCAGAAGGTGAAGGCGGGGCAGATCGTCGCTGACGGGGCCGGCACGGAGCGCGGCGAGCTGGCGCTCGGCGCGAACGTGCTGGTCGCCTTCATGCCGTGGTACGGGCACAACTTCGAGGACGCCATCGTGCTCTCCGAGCGCCTGGTGAAGGACGACGTGTACTCGTCGATCCACATCCAGGAGCTCGAGCTCCACGTCCGCGACACCAAGCGAGGTCGCGAGGAAATCACCCGCGAGATCCCGAACGTGGCCGAGGAGTCGCTGGTCGATCTGGACGAGCGGGGCATCGTCCGCATCGGGGCGCACGTGAAGGCGGGCGACATCCTGGTCGGCAAGATCACGCCGAAGGGTGAAACCGAGCTCAGCCCCGAAGAGAAGCTCCTGACGGCCATCTTCGGCGAGAAGGCGAAGGATGTGAAGGACTCGTCGCTCAAGGTCCCACCCGGCATGGAGGGCGTGGTCATCGACGTGAAAATCTTCTCGCGCATCGAGGACCAAGTGGTCGAGAAGGACCGCGGCGAGCGCATCGGCGAGGTGCGCCGTCTCGAGGCCGACGAGAAGGCCCGGATTTCGGAAGCGATGTTCATCGAGCTCGCGGAGATGCTCGCGGGCCAGGAAGTCGGCCTGATGCTCAAGTCGGGCACCGTGGAGGAGTTCCTGCCCCAGGGCACGAAACTGACGAAGCAACAGCTCGAGGGCGTCAACTTCGCGGATGTCGACCTGAAGACGCTGCGGGTGACCAACAAGGCGGTGAACGAGCGGATCCGCGCGGTGCTCGACGCCGCGACGGCCGAGCGCGCCAAGATCGAGGAGAAGTCCGAGGATCAGATCGACAAGATCCTGCAGCCGGACGAGCTCCCGCCCGGCGTGATCCAGCTCGTGAAGGTGTACGTCGCCGAGAAGCGGAAGATCTCGGTGGGCGACAAGATGGCGGGTCGCCACGGCAACAAGGGCATCATCGCGCGGATCGTACCGGAGGAGGACATGCCGTTCCTCCCGGACGGCTCGCCGGTGGACATTGTCCTCAACCCGCTGGGCGTGCCGTCGCGCATGAACGTCGGACAGATTCTCGAGACCCACCTCGGGTGGGCCGCGACGATCCTGGGCTTCGAGGCCAAGACGCCCGTCTTTCAGGGCGCCGACGAGACGGAGATCGGCGTCCTGCTTCGCCTGGCCGGCCTCTCGTGGGCGGCCGAAGGGCTGCGGCTCGCGGCGCGCCCGCCGGAGCTCGATCCCGATACGGTGCGCCGCATCGCGGACGACCTGCGGAAGTTGCCGGCCACCAATGGCAGCCGGCCCGACCTCGCCAAGGCCGGGATCGCGCTGCTCGCGAGCCGGGCGCTGACCCAGGAGACGCGCGACCTGCATCACCAGTTCGTGGACTTCCTCAAGACGGCGGCCAAGGAGCTGGCGGGGCGCGAGCGCGACCTGCGCCAGAGCGAGCGGGAGTTCCACCAGGTTCGGCTGGAGGCGGAGGATCTGGGCAAGCCGGAGCAGGCCGCCTTCAAGGCGGGACTAAAGGAGAGCGACAAGTTCCTGGAGCACGACAAGCCGGCCGACGTGCTCGAGGCGGTCGGGCTGCCGGCGCTCGCGACCCTGCTCGGCCCCAAGTCCGAGGCGGATCTGGACCAGGCCGCGAACGAGCTGCTCAAGGTCGCGGGCCTCACCCCGACGGGGAAGGCGCGCCTGCGCGACGGGCGCTCGGGCGAGTACTTCGCGTCGGACGTGACCGTGGGGTCGATCTACATGATGAAGCTGTCGCACCTGGTGGACGACAAGATTCACGCCCGCTCCATCGGCCCGTACTCGCTGGTGACGCAGCAGCCGCTCGCCGGAAAGGCGCAGTTCGGCGGCCAGCGGTTCGGCGAGATGGAGGTGTGGGCATTGGAAGCATACGGGGCGGCGCACACGCTGCAGGAGATCCTCACGGTCAAGTCGGACGACGTGAACGGTCGCAGTCGCGTGTACGAGGCCATCGTCAAGGGGCAGAACCTGCCGAAACCCGGCATCCCCGAGTCCTTCAACGTGCTGGTGAAGGAACTCCAGGCCCTGGGGCTGAAGGTCACCCTGGGCACCACCGAGGACGTTGAGGAGTAAGGGGAGGGAGACTCGATGATCGATTTCCGTAGCGGGCGCGAGCCGAAGAGCTCGAGCTTCGATTACATCCAGATCCGGATCGCCTCTCCGGAGGAGATCCGCGGACCCCGCGACTCGAAGGAGCGCGAGCGCCTCGAGCTGCAGGGCCAGCGCACCTGGTGGTCGTGGGGCGAGGTGACCAAGCCCGAGACGATCAACTACCGGTCGTTCAAGCCGGAGCGCGACGGGCTGTTCTGCGAGCGCATCTTCGGCCCGGTGAAGGACTGGGAGTGCCACTGCGGCAAGTACAAGCGCATCCGCTACCGCGGCGTCATCTGCGACCGTTGCGGCGTGGAGGTGACGCTGTCCAAGGTGCGCCGCGAGCGCATGGGACACATCGAGCTCGCGGTGCCCGTGGCGCACATCTGGTTCTTCAAGACGCTGCCGTCGCCCATGGGCAACCTGCTCGACATGACCCTGCGGGATCTCGAGCGGGTGATCTACTACACGAACTACGTGGTGATCGAGCCGGGCGAGCAGGAGGTGCAGGAGAAAGAGCTGCTCGACGAAGACCGCTTCCTGGAGCTGCGCGCCAAGGCGAAGGCCGAGGGCGACGCGGCGTTCAAGGCGGACATCGGCGCGCCCGCGGTGCGGGCGCTGCTCGAGCGGCTGAACGTCGACAAGCTCGCGGACGAGCTGCGGGAGTCGGTGGCGACCGAGACCAGCCAGCACCGCAAAAAGCAGATGCTCAAGCGCCTCAAGATCGTCGACGCGTTCCGGAACTCCGGAGCCGCCGGCGAGGGCCGGAACGACCCCCGCTGGATGATCCTCGACGTGGTTCCGGTGATCCCGCCCGATCTCCGGCCGCTGGTCCCGCTCGACGGCGGGCGGTTCGCCACGTCGGACCTGAACGACCTCTACCGGCGCGTGATCAACCGCAACAACCGGTTGCAGAAGCTGATTCTGCACCGGGCGCCGGAAGTCATCCTCCGGAACGAGAAGCGCATGCTGCAGGAGGCGGTGGACGCGCTGTTCGACAACGGCCGCCGCTCCAAGGCGATCCGCGGGCGCGGCAAGCGGCCGCTCAAGTCGCTGTCCGACATGCTCAAGGGCAAGCAGGGCCGGTTCCGTCAGAACCTGCTCGGCAAGCGCGTGGACTATTCGGGCCGCTCGGTGATCGTGGTGGGGCCGGAGCTGCGGCTGCACCAGTGCGGTCTGCCCAAGGCGATGGCGGTCGAGCTGTTCAAGCCCTTCATCATCCACAAGCTGGTGGAGAAGGGCATCGCGGAGACCGTCAAGCGCGCCAAGAAGATCGTGGAGAAGGAGTCGCCGGAGGTGTACGAAATCCTCGAGGAGATCATCGAGGACCATCCGGTGCTGTTGAACCGCGCGCCGACCCTGCACCGCCTGGGCATCCAGGCGTTCGAGCCGGTGCTGGTCGAGGGCAAGGCGATCCGGATCCACCCGCTCGTGTGCGCGGCGTTCAACGCGGACTTCGACGGCGATCAGATGGCCGTGCACGTGCCGCTCTCGTTCGAGAGTCAGCTCGAGGCGCGGCTCCTCATGATCTCGTCCAACAACGTGCTCAAGCCCTCGGACGGGCGGCCGGTCGCCGAGCCGTCCCAGGACATGGTGCTCGGCTGCTATTTCCTGACCAAGGAGCCGGCGGACTTCGAGCAGCCCCACTCGAAGGCGAAGGCGGCACGGGTCAGCTCGCTCGCCGAGCTCGACATGGGGCTCGCGACCAAGCGTCTCGCGTACCACTCGCCGGTCTTTTTCTCGGACGCGTCGGGGTGGATCTACACCACTGCGGGGCGGGTCATTTTCAATAGCATCCTGCCCGAGGGCCTTCGGCAGGAGGGGTTCCGGAACTCGGTGATGCGCAAGCGCGACCTGTCGGAGCTCGTGTTCGAGAGCTACCGGCGGGCGGGGCTGGCGAGCACCGTGCAGTTCCTCGACAACCTGAAAGAGTTCGGCTTCCGCTACGCCACCATGGGCGGCGTATCGATCGGCGTCGAGGACCTGGAGATTCCAGGCGAGAAGTCGAGCCTGCTGCACGACGCAGAAGGCCGCGTCGAGCGGTTCCAGCGCGCGTACGCCACCGGGCAGATCACGTTCGGCGAGCGCTACAACAAGGTGATCGACGCCTGGACGCACGCGAACAACGACATCGCGGACGCCATGGTGAAGACCATGCAGCGCTCCAAGGGCGGCTTCAACCCGGTGTTCATGATGTTCGACTCCGGGAGCCGCGGGTCACGCGACCAGATCCGCCAGCTG
The DNA here is from genome assembly GCA_964465315.1 of uncultured Gemmatimonadaceae bacterium. GTDB lineage: Bacteria > Gemmatimonadota > Gemmatimonadetes > Gemmatimonadales > GWC2-71-9 > AG41. The sequence goes on from CAYXIK010000052.1 coordinate 10,007, forward strand.
GCCGGGATGCGCGGCCTGATGGCGAAGCCGCAGAAGAAGCTCACCGGCGGCATCGGCGAGATCATCGAGAGCCCGATCAAGTCAAACTTCCGTGAAGGGCTGTCCGTGCTCGAGTACTTCATCTCGACGCACGGCGCACGCAAGGGTCTCGCGGACACGGCGTTGAAGACCGCGGACGCAGGCTACCTGACGCGCCGCCTGGTGGACGTGGCGCAGGACGTCACGATCACCGAAGAGGACTGCGGCACGATCCTCGGCCTCGAGATGTCGGCGCTGAAGGAAGGCGAGGACATCATCGAGCCGCTGCGCGAGCGGTTGGTGGGATGCGTGGCGCTGGACGAGGTGACCGACCCGCACGAGCTCGACGAAGACGAGCGGCCCAAGGTGCTGGTCGAGGCCGGGAAGCTGATCGACGAAGAGACCGCGCAGGCGATCGAGGACGCGGGAATCGAGGCGGTCCGCATCCGCTCGGTGCTCACGTGCGAGGCCAAGCGCGGCGTGTGCCGGATGTGTTACGGCCGGAACCTGGCGACGATGGATATGGTGGACTTGGGCGAGGCGGTCGGGATTCTCGCCGCGCAGTCGATCGGCGAGCCCGGCACGCAGCTTACCCTGCGGACCTTCCACATCGGCGGCACGGCGGCCCGTATCGCCGAGCAGACGGTGCGGAAGACCAAGGTGGAAGGCGTGATCGAGTACGGCGACCGGCTGACGTTCGTCGAGACGCCGGAAAAGCAGAAGGTGGTGACGAGCTACGAGGGCGAGCTGATCCTCAAGGCGCAGTCCCACGGTGAGGGCGGCAAGCTCGCCGTGCACTCGCGCTTCCACGTGCCGCTGGGCGCCACGCTGATGGTGGCCGACGGGGCCAAGGTCGCGCGCGACGGCGTGCTGTTCACCTGGGATCCCTACACCAACCCCATCATGACGGACGTGGCGGGCGTGGTGCGCTTCGTGGATATCGTGGACGACGAGACGGTGCGCGAGGAGCTCGACGAGCTCACCGGGCGGCGTCAGCGGGTGATCATCGAGGACCGGGACAAGAAGCTGCACCCGCACATCGAGATAATCCTGAAGAAGGGCGAGAAGGAGAAGCGGCTGCGCGACTTCGTCATTCCGGAAGGGGCGCAGCTCACCGTCGAGGACGGCCAGGAGGTGTACGCCGGGCTCGTGCTCGCCAAGGTGTCCCGTGAGGCGTACAAGACGCGGGATATCACGGGGGGCCTGCCGCGCGTGGCCGAGCTGTTCGAGGCCCGCCGGCCGAAGGATCCGGCCACGATCTCCGAGATCGACGGCACCGTGCGGTTCGGCGAGATCAAGCGCGGCAAGCGCGAGATCTACGTCCACCCCGAAGAGGGCGAGCCGCAGCTATACGAGGTGCCCGCCGGCAAGCACTTGCGCGTGCACGAGGGCGACCGGGTGCGCGCCGGTGACCGCCTCACCGAGGGCCCGGTGAATCCGCACGATATCCTGCGGATCAAGGGTCCGCGGGCGGTACAGGAATACCTCCTGAACGAAGTGCAGGAGGTATACCGGCTGCAGGGCGTGAAGATCAACGACAAGCACATCGGCGTCATCGTGCGCCAGATGTTGCAGAAGGTGAAGATCGTCGAGCCGGGCGATACGGATTTCCTGGAAGGGGAGAACGTGGACAAGCTGACGTTCGCCGACGCGAAGGACCGCGTCGTGAAGAAGGGCGGCAAGCCCCCGACCAACGAGCCGTTGCTGCTCGGGATCACGAAGGCGAGCCTCACGACCCAGTCGTTCATCTCGGCGGCGTCGTTCCAGGAGACCACCCGGGTGCTGACCGACGCGGCGATCCGCGGAGCCCGAGACGATCTCCTGGGCTTGAAGGAGAACATCATCATCGGGCATCTCATCCCGGCGGGAACGGGCATCTACCGCTACCACGAGATCGAGATCGAGCCGCCGGAGGGCTTCCAGCCTCCGCCGCCGCCGCCCGAGCCGGCGCCGGGTGTGGTGCCGAGTCCGTTCCCAGAGGAAGTGGAAGCTGATTAGACGGATAGACGGTGAGACGGATAGAGGGTTGGGAACGGCGGCGCCTAGGGAAATCCTGGGCGCCGCTCGCTTTTCCCAGGGCTTGACCGGTGGGCCGATCGGCGCGATAACAGCCGCAAGGAGTTGACCCCTCAACCCATTTGCCGGAGGAGTCATGCATCGCGCGCGCCCGCCCTTAGTGGCCCTCGCCGTGGTCCTCGCGTTGTGTTCGACAGCGCCTAGGACGCTCACGGCTCAGCTCAGTATTTCTCCGACGATCGGTGTCTACATCCCGACCACGGAGCTCGTGAAGGCCGCCAGCGGTCAGGAGTACAAGCAAGAGATCTCGATCACTCTGGGCGGCCGGGTGGGGCTCAACTTCGGCCAGCGCGTGGGCATCGAAGGTACGGCGGTGTATGCGCCGAGCAACCTCAAGTTCTCGGCGAGCGGCAGCTCCTCCACGACGAGCGCCAACATCCTGACGGGCAGCGGACGCGCGTTCGTGGAGCTCATTCCGCGCACCAGTCCCATCTCCCTGCAGCTGAACGGTGGGGTGGGGGTGGTGCACCGCAGCGGGAGCGCGTATCAAGGCGATCCGAAGGCGACCGACGTGGGCGGCGTAGTGGGCGCCACCGTGCGGTTCCGGCTCGGCCGGCTGCTGCACCTCGAGTTCCACGGCGAGGATTTCATCTACAAGGCCCAGTACGCGCCCGACACGTCGACACCGGGCGGCTTTGTAGTGGCGAACAAGCAGCTGAACGATCTCCATCTCGGCGTGGGTATCGGCATTCCGCTGCTCGGTATGGGGGGCGGTGGCGAACAGCCGGGGCGGTGACCGGGTTGGGAGCTTCGAAGAGGGTCATT
>CAYXIK010000053.1:0-10681 GCA_964465315.1 uncultured Gemmatimonadaceae bacterium
TACTTCAACAATCCGCAGACACGCTCGTTCGTGTTCTCGGTCACCTTGAACCATTAACCCCGAGGAGAACGACCTATGTATCGCAAGCCATATGTCGCGCTCGCGTATCTGGGGCTCGTCCTCGGGACGACGGGGTGTGACACCTTCCTGACGGGCGATAAGCTATCCGAAAACCCGAACCTGCCGACGACGGCGTCGGCCCAGCAGCTGTTCGTCGGCGTGCAGGCCGGCCAGTTCGCGTTCCAAGAGGGCATCGTCGCCATGTTCATGTGCGAGTGGGTGCAGGCCTGCTCGGCCGGGAACAGCCGCTTTGTGCAACAGACCGCACAATACGTGTTCAACGAGGGGGGCGCCGACGTTCCCTGGGAAAGGGCCTACGACGGTGGGGGCCTGATCGACATCAGGAACGTGGAAGCGCTCACCGCGGGGGCCGGTGATTCGGTGTGGCTCGGGATCGCCCAGATCTGGGAAGCCCTCACGATCGGCACCGTGTCGGACATGTGGGGTGACGTTCCCTACAGCGAGGCGCTGGCGGGCAAGACGGATCCCGTGCTCGACGACCGCTTCGTGATCCTCGGGAACATCCAGACGCTGCTCACGACGGCGATCGCGAATCTGGGCAAGTCCGGTGCAGGTCCGGGAGTGAACGACCTCATCTTCCAGGGGGACCCTGCGACACGGACGCTGTGGACCAAGGTCGCCTGGACGCTCAAGGCGCGGTACTACATGCATACCGCCGAGTCCCTTGGAACCCCGGCGTACACCGCGGCGATTGCCGCGGCCACGAACGGCATCGACGACCCGACGGGCGCGAGCGACTTCGCGTCGTTCCATACCCAGGCCACCTCCGAGCGCAACATGTGGGCGCAGTTCCAGACCAGCTCGGGCTTTGGCACCGACCTCGAGGGGGGCAAGGCGCTGATCGATATCTTGAAGGCCCGAAATGATCCGCGCCTGGCCGAGTACTACTGCAAAGCCACGACGGCAGCGTGGAAGGCGAGCACGAAGTACTTGGTGAACGGGGCCATCCTCGACCCGAACAGCAACATGGAGCAGGTTACGGCCCTCGCGGGGGACTCGTCTACGGCGGCCACGCAGCCAGCGTGGCCCAGCACGGCGGGCGCGACCACGGTGGACAACAAGGTCACCTGGATCAATCGCGGGTTGCCGTATGTGGGGGATGACTTCAATACGCCCCCGCCCCCACCGGTGTCGCAGTTCAACTGCCTGCCGCCGCGGTTCCACGGCGACGCGCGGATTCCGTACGTCAGCTACGTGGAGAACGAGCTGATTCTGGCGGAGGCGTATAACCAGACGGGGAACGACGCCTTGGCGCTCACGCACCTGAACAACGCGCGGGCGACGGTGCCGTTATCGCCGCTCGCGGGGCTCACGGGCGCCACGCTGCTCGACTCGATCATGATCGAGAAGTACGCGGCCATGTTCCAGAACATCGAGTCGATCAACGATTATCGCCGAACATGCATTCCCGCCCTCGTGCACTCGGCCAACTCGCAAGGGTTCCTGAACGTACCGGGGCGTTTGTTGTATTCACAGATCGAGCGGAATGTGAACCCGAACATTCCGCTCCCGACCGTGCAGTACAACACCCACGGGTTCCGCAACCGGGGCGACGTGCACGCGTGCGAGAACGATAATTCGAAGTAGACGGCGCTCGGAGAGGGCAGGGGAGTGGATCCCATGGTTGGAGCCACTCCCCTCCTCCTTAATCACCCCTTTTCTCGTTCCACTAGCGCCCCGGGATCACCGCACACGTGCGGTCGCGGTGTTCAGCCCCGAGGCATGACCACCAGCAAGGAGGCGTATGGATCCTTATCGTCAGACCCCAACATCGATGATCAGACGCTTCGATGCGCCCGATCGCGTGGTGACCGTCGATCACGGCCAGCTCGAAGTGATCACCGTGGGTGCGCTGGTCATCGGCAGGGGCAGCTATGGGCCGGGATGGAGATGGTCCCAGACGGCGCACGTCCCGCCCCACGCAGAGCGCCCGCCTGAACACGTCGGCGTGGTCCTGTCGGGTCGGGCAAAGGTCGTCATCGAGGGCGCCGAGGAGATTGACCTCACCCCAGGAGACTTCTTTCATATCGCGACCGAGTTCGACGGTTGGGTCGTAGGCCATCGCCCCTGCGAGGTCCTCTACGTCAACGGTGTGGAGCAGCTGATCAGTCGATTGCATCGCTAGTCATTCCGGGTCGGAGCGGCGCACCGAGGTGGGCATATGGGTGGAGGGTCGGGACAGATCGGCCGGCGTGAGGCCCTTCAGCATCTCGCGGCGATCGGGGGCGTGGTGATCAGCGAGCGCGCCGCACCACGGAGGCGACAGGGGAGGGGCCCAACGATGAAGATCGCGTGTTTCATCCGCTACCAAATCGATCCGTTTCAACGGGACGGCTTTCGGATCTACGCGGAGAAATGGGGGCGCATCATTCCTCGATGCGGTGGCGACCTGGTCGGGTATTTCCTCCCGCTCGAAGGGACGAACGACATCGCCTGGGGGCTCATCGCCTGCGAAAGCCTGGCTGCTTATGAGCGGTACCGGGCACGTTTGAGCTCGGATCCGGAGGCCCGCGACAACTTCCAAATGGCACAGTCCCAGCGCCTCGTCCTGTCGAGAGGAGCGCACGTTCGTGAGCGTGGTCGAGGGCACGTTCGGCATCCCGGCGACGCTCGAAGGTCGCGGATGACCGTGAGGGGTTCCGCTACGACGTCTGTTTGATCTGCCGCAGGGCGATCACCCCGCCGTGGCGCAAGTGTGGGTGGGTGCGCGCGATCGCCACGGCCTCCGCCTCGTCCGTCACGCGAATGATGAAGAACCCGTCGATCATTCCCTGAGGGCTCGCTGCGTCCTCTGACTCCACCCGTACCCCTTGCGGCGTGTCGCGCAGGAGGTGCGCGGTGAGAGCGAGCGCCCTCCCCTGGACACCTACGCCGCGGGCCTCCCAACCTGCCGCCCACGCATTGTATTCAGCTTCGTATTGACCGATGGCCCCTGGCTTTGACCGGTTGAGTTGGAAGTAGCGTCCCTCGTACAGGAGCAGTATGTAGCTCGGGCGTGTGTCTCGAGCGGGCATGACCGAGCGGCGGCCGATCCCTACACCGGTTGCGAAAAGGAGGATGGCAGCGGCGATCGCGCCGACCGTCAGCCTGAGCCGGCCCCGCCCGGGCGTGGTGCTGCGTAGCAAGCCCCGGTCCCGGAGCGATTGCGTGATGCGTCCCTTGACATGCGGCGGAGGCACGGCCTCCCGCTCGAGGACGTGCAGGGGATCGTCGGTATCGTGGCTCACGTGGATTCTCCGGGTGGTTCGAGGGCGCGCCGCAGCGCGCGGCGGGCGCGGAACAGTTGGCTCTTGGACGTGCCGGGCTCGATGCTGAGCAGATCGGCGATCTCCTCGTGGGTATATCCTTGCACGTCGTGGAGGACGAACACCTGCCGGAAGCCGTCGGCGAGGCCGGCGATCGCCCGCTCGAGGTCGAGACGGTCATAGCTGCCCCGCAACGCCGCGTCGTCTGTCGCGGGCGCGAGCTCTTCTACCGGCTGCGCGGTACGCGTCGCGGCCCGGTCGCGCTCATGGGCGCAGCGGATCACGAACGCCGACAACCACGTGCGCAGTGCCGCGCGCCATTCAAACGTGGCGAGGCGTTCAACCGCCCGCACCCATGCATCGTGCGTGATGTCCTCGGCATCGGCAGCGGAGCCACCGGTGAGCCGCAGCGCCAGTCGGTACAGCGCGGGTGTGTGACGGTCGTACAACGACGTGAAGGCCCGCTCGTCGCCCCGGTGCACCACGGCCTCTACGAGGAGGCGGTCGTCGTCGCTGGTCACCGCTCCGTGACGCTGCCTCCGGCTGGTTGCAGGAAATCACGGACGACGATCATCACACTCGCGAACGGGCTCCCCTCCCACTGGACGATCGTGGTCTTGCCGTCGCTTCCCGTCTTCCCCAGGCCGAGGTCGGCGGCCGTGATATACGGCATGTAGAGCATCAGATGCGGGTACCAGTGGCCGCTGGGTTTGCCGTCATTATCGAAGAGATTTTGATCGGCGGACATCATGTAGGCCATCGCAGGCCGGCGCGGCAAGCGGAAGCGCCCGCTCGTCAAGCCGTCGGCGATTTCCCGATCCGTCTCCGCCACCGAGTGCTCCTGGTGCAGCAGGGCGATGCGATGCATCTCCAACTGCATGATAGTAGTGGCCCCCTCGGCGTTGAAGCAATGCGGCGCAATCGTCTCGATGCGGTCGCGATCGACAAAGCACGCATTGCCGTTGGTGCCGGTCACGGCAACCTCGTACTCCTTTTCGCCGAGCACGTAGATCGTTGCGGAGTCGGAGACCGCGGGCGGGGCCGCACTGCGAGCCAGGGCGATCTCCCGGGAGCGGGGCAGCAGCGCCCGGCGGCCCGACTGGCCGGTTCCGGGACGCTGCGCGGGAAGGGACGCCGTCCATATGGTGAGTGCCGCGAAGACGAGACCGAGGGGACGCAAAGCGGGCCTCCGGCAAGGGATGACATTAGTGCGGCAAGAGGGTCGAAGGGTTGCACGAGCGAACGAAGATCCAATTGCCGAAGCGCAGAAGCCCTTCTGAACGATTCTCGCGGCTTCTAGACGGCCGCTCGTGTGGCGGCTCGTCCCTCTTGGCCAGTGAAACACGCCGTCTATCGCAGAACCGTTGCCGGCGGGGGCACGCATATGCTACGGTGTAGCGCGCTCTCCGACGGAGCGTGATGCTCAGGTTGCGGGTGAGAGGGACGGCCGCTCACCCCACTCGCCAAGCCTGGTGCGCACGCACCAGGCTTGGTGCTTGGGGCCCACCCACTTGTGAGCGTTCCACGCCCGGTAGTGCCGACAAGATCAGTGAAGGTGAGTTCGACTTAATGCCAGGGAATTTCTTTCACGTCGCCGGCGAGCTCGATCTCCGGGTGATTGGCGCTCGACCGTGCGAAAGCTTGTGCATCAGCGGCGTCGAGGCGCTGGTCAATCGGCTCCAGCCAAGGGGTGACGAGTCATGAGAACAAGGCGCGAGTCAGGAGACGCCCGAGGTCGTGGAGTACCGCGTGGAGCAGCACAAGGCTAAGTTGAAGGCTCGTCCAGGTCCGTGGTGGCTGTAGCTCAATCGGTTAGAGCGCTGGACTGTGGCTCCAGAGGTTGCGGGTTCGATTCCCGTCAGCCACCCTGAAATACCAGACGTCTAGCCGGCCAGGAGTTCGCTCCGCGACCTGCGCCGTCTGCAGGCTTGCTCCCCTGAGGCATTACCGCCCCATTGGGCCCGATCCGGCGCACCCGCTCGGCTCGTCAACCGGTCGTTCGCGACGCGGCGAGGAGCGTTACGTCGTCGTGCGGTTCGGCCTCTCCGGTGAACGCCTGGAGCGCTTCCAGGACGCCCCGCACGAGAGTGGTGGCGGAGGTGTTGTTCGCCCGAAGGGCGTCCCGAAGACGCGCGGCGCCGAAGACCTCGCCGGTCGGGCTCCGCGCCTCCACCAGCCCGTCGGTGAACGCGAAGAGGCCCTGGCCGCGCTCGAGCGTTGCCTCGCCCGCCCTGAACGCCGCGTCCGGAAGGAGTCCGAGTGCGGGGCCCGTGGGGCGCAGCTCCCGGGTGCCACCATCCGGGGCGATGACGATGGCCGGCTCGTGACCGGCGTTGACGTAGTCGAGTTGTCCGCTCTGGGGATCGAGCACCCCGAGGAAGACCGTGGCGAACATATTGGTGCGTCCGTGCAGCCTGGCGATGTAGTCGTTGGTGAAGCCCGCGACCCGGATCAGCAGGTCGGCCGGCGTAGCGGACTCCAGCGACTGGCGAACGAGGGTGCGGCGGCCGCCGATCATCTGGATCGCACCGCCCCCGACGGGATCGGCGGAGGCGCGGATGAGGCTCCGGAACAGGGCCATGAACAGCGCCGCGCCGACGCCCTTGTCGCACACGTCGCCGACGACCAGGACGATCGTGCCGGAGGGCGGCAGCAGGAAGGCGTCGTAGAAGTCGCCGGAGACCTGGCGGGCCGGATGCAGGGCGGCCTCGAGTTCTACCCCCCTCGCGAGCGGCAGCGATTCGGGAAGGAAGTCCCGCTGGATGTTCCGCGCGACGTCCATCTCGCGCGTGAGGCTCTCGGCGTCGCGTAGACGCCTCTTGCCCAGCGCGGCGCTCAGCCGGGCCCGCAGCATGGCCGGCCGGAACAGCGGCGGGAGATAGTCGTCGGCGCCCGACTCGAGGCACTGCGCGAGGACGTCGACGTCGTCCTCCGCCGACACCACGATGACCGGGACCGGCGCGAGCTCGGCGTCGTTCCGAAGCGCCTCCAGGAACCGTGGGCCCTCCGTGTCGGGTAGTTGAACGTCCAGCAGCACCAGGTCGAACGGCCAGGCCTTCAGTTTCGCGAGGGCCTCGCTCCCCGATCCGGCCGTCTCCACGACATACCCTTCCTGCCGCACGTGAGACGCCAGGGCATCGCGATCGGCGGATGCCGGGCCCACGACAAGCACTCTCATCCTCGCTCCCCGTCGAGCACGGTCAGTTGCCAGAGGTCCCGGGTGCTGGTGTGGACGAACGGTTGCAACGCGCGCAGCCCCGTCCTCCCGATGCTCTTTTCCAGGTACCGCAGCTCCTCGAGCTTGTCTTTCACGGTCGGATCCGGCGCGGCGTCGAACCCGGCCTCGCGCATCATCAGGACCCCCTTCGCGCGGATGGCGAGCTCGGCGCGCAACCTGAGGAAGCACATCATGTCGACGATCACTTCGGCGGGGAAGCGGCTCTTGACGGTCGCGATGTACCGCCCGACCGGGGTGCCCGAAACCTGGCCCGTGTGCACCGCCCGGAGCAACTCCTGGTCCGTGTCGAACCCGGTTCCCAGCCAGGCTTTCATTTCGCGTTCGCTCTGCTTGAACACGGCGATGCAGAGGGAGGGAAAGACCAGGACAATCAGCGCCGTCGCCAGGACCGGATGCAGCACGAAGTGGTTGTAGAGCGAGTGCAGGACCACGGCCACGCAGAGTCCGGGCAGGACCATGTAGCGTCTGAAAGCGTCGGAGCGGTGCTGGAGCGCGTTGGCGACCATCGCCACGATGGACGTGGCGCCACCGTGCATGATCGCCGTGCCGAACCCCCGCACGACCCAGGTCCAGAGCGTCGCCTCGGGGGTCGCCTGCACGTAGTAGAGGTTTTCGAGGAACGCGAAGCCGGTGCCGATCCCGAAGCCGTGGATGGCGGCGTCCACGACGAAGCCCACCTTGCTCCGTTGCAGCAGGTACACGACGAAGGCGGCCTTGAGCGGCTCCTCCACGACCGGGGCGACGTACCGGGAGTACTGTTCCGAGTCCAGGCCGAGCGCGGGCCTGAGCCAGACGTTCGCCCCGTAGGCGGCGAGGCCGGCGACCATGCCGGCGGCGACCGACAGCAGGATCGCCCGCGGCGCGACGAGTTTGTAGCTGTCGATGAGCACCAGCGTCCCGAGGAACACGAGGACCGGCAGGACACTGACGGCGCCCGCGAGGACACTCGTCACATGATCTTGAACGAGAACATCCCGGCGGAGTGGAGCGGAGCGCCCGCCTCGTGTGCCACGGCGAATCCGATCGAGAGCGTGGACTCCAGATGGGAGAGGGTGACCAGCCTGAAGTCGAGCTGCGCACCCGCGCTCGCGAGCGTGCGCCGGGCGGCCCGTTCATCCACGTCGGTCACGAGCCCCGTCGTAAAGAGCGACAGATCGGCCCACTGGAGGTAGAAGCTGGGGATCCCGACGCGGCGGAACCGGAGCGGCGGCAACACCCACTCCACCTGGGCCTTGCCGTAGCTCGCGCCGCCGATGTCGTCGATCCCTAGCCCCGCGAAGCTCGCGGTCTCCCGGAACTGCCGGATGTCCCGGTAGTCCACCCAGTTGTTGCCGAAGCCGCCGAAGAAGAACTGGGCGAAGGGGTCGCTCCGGTTCCCGGCCAGCGCCGACCCCGCCGAGGCCCGGAACCACAGCGACGAGTGGTTGAGCGGCAGGAGAAAGCCGTGGGACCCATCCAGGTTCAGGAGGGGAAAGAGCGTCCCGCCGACGTAGTTGGCGTGAACGGTCGCGCTCGCGCTCGTCCCCAGCTCGTCCTCGACGGCGCCGAGGGAGCGTCGGAGGGATCGGTACGCGAGGTCGGCGGAGAACGACACGAGCCGGTCGATCGGCGCCGCCACGTTCTGATAGTCCGGCAGGGTCGCGAGATGGCCATACCCCGCCAGCCGCAGCGTGTACGTCAGGCTCCGCGGGTCGTCTATGAAGATAGTCCCCTTGTACTGCACCCCCAGCGAATAGCCCCGGCGGCTCACCTTCGTGGGCCCGAAGAGGTCGTAGAAGTCGGCGCGATTCAGGGCCGCGGTGACGCGCCAGTTCCAGGACTGGAAGTCCGCGCGCAGGTGGAGGCGCTCGGAAGCCGAGAGGGCCGGGTCGGGAGAGTAGGACGCGGTCAGATTCAGCGCGGTCGCTCCGACCTGATCGGAGAAGTTCGCACGCCCGCCGACGGCCACGGCGTTGGTGCCGGCCGCATCCTGGTATCCTTCCAAGACCGGATACGCGCTGTTCAGCGCGAGGTGGGCGAGCGGGTGGTAGGTCCGCGCGGAGGTCGTGAGCGAGTCCAGGTTGAGGGTCGAATCCTGCGGCGGGATCCACGACTGCACGTCGGTCCGGGTGGCGGCGATCTCGTTGCCGAGGAAGCGGATCGCGCTCACGCTGTCCGGCACCTCGTTGGGGATCATCGAGGGGACAAACCCCCGCGCGGTGTACCGGAAGACCACGACCGAATCTCCGGGCAGCGGCACCGGCTTGAAGAATCCCGTCTCCGTGTTGCTCAGGGGCTCCATGACCTGCCGGGTGAGGTCGAAGCGGTAGATATTGGAGACCCCCGAGTAGTAGGAGGAACCGAAGAGATACCTGCCGTCCGGCGAGAACACAAAGTTCGACGGCGGCCAGTCACCGAAATCGGACAGGACCTCGGGCGTGGCCGCTTTCGCCCGCAGCGCCGCGATGTCCATCCGCACCAGCTTTTGGCTCCCGCTGATCTCCGACATGGATCCGATGAGGGTCGCGCCGTCCGGCGAGATGTTCAGGTCGAATAGGTCCCTCCCGTACGGCAGGGTCTGGATCTGGTTCCACTCGTGATAGGGCGGCGGAACGCGGACCACCGTCGAGAACCCGTTGTCGTGCCTGACGCCCCACAGCGACCGGTCCGCCGGGTCGAAGGCGAGATCGCCGATCCGCGCGTTCCGGAGCAGGACCCGTGACCGGCCGGTCGCCAGGTCCAGGGCGCAGAGGTTCCGCCAATCGGCGTTGTCGGTCGTATAGAAGAGGGTCCGTGACGCCGGATCGTAGGCTAGCGCGGTCACGTAGTATCCCGCGGCGCCCAGAATCTCCGCGAGATTCGTGATCTTCCCGCTGGCGACGTCGATGGCGGCGAGGTGGGCGACCTGACCCGGATAGCGGATCCCCACGTAGATGGCCCGGGTCGTCCCGTCGTAGTAGGCGCGGGAGACCGAGCCGAGCGCGCGATTGGTCAGAGGGCGGAAGGTCGTCACCGGGTGCCGGCGGATCGCCCCGAGGTTGGCCGCCTGCCAGTCCTGCTCCCACGCGATCCATCGCGACCACTCGTCCTCGAGCGACCGGCCGTAGACGTGCCGGAACTGCGACGAAAAGTACCGCCGGCTGCCCGCGGTCCGGTTGAACCACGCGAGCAGGCTGTCGTTCCCGTACCGAAACCCCAGGTAGCTGACGAAGCGCGTGCCGTAGAGGTAGGAGTTCGCACCCGTCTGGAAGTCGATCGTCGTCCCTTCCGATTCCAGCCCGACGAAGTCGAAGATCCTGGCGCTGTCGCGGACGAGGGTGCGGAACACCATCTCGTCGTAGGGACCGATGGCGCGCCCGATCCCCCCGTTCATCCACGTCTCGAGATAGACGGCGATCCCTTCCAGATACCACCGCGGCGCATACCACCGCGGCGTGGTCAGGTAGCCGTAGAGCATGGACAGGGGCACTTCGGGGTTGGGCGTGACCTTGCCGAAGAAGAGCCTCCGGTAGAACCGGTCGGACGCGGTGGCCTTGTCCCCGGTCACGATGTGGGCCATCTCGTGGTTGAGCGAGGAGGTCATCCGTTCGGGCGCGGGGGCGGACTCGTAGTCGTGAGCGTACGGCTCGATCCCAATGATGATGTGGTTCTCCGGTATCGGAGTCGCGCCCGCGTTGCCGTAATGCCAGAGGTCGTGCATCAGCACGTTGATTGGGCCGGACGGCGTGTAGCCGAAGAGGCGGCGGTGGAATTGCAGCGAGTTCTCGAAGCTCCGGGCCACCTGCGGGACCAGGTAGGACTGGAGCGGCGACGTGTATACCAGCCGCATGTCGCTGGTCTCGAGCGTCAGGAACTGCGCGGCGAGCGCGGAGGGCGCGCAAACCCGCGCGCCGGCCAGGAAGGCCAGGACGAATCGGAGTCGTTGCATTGTCGGAGGGGGGAGAAACTACGTGGGGATCCCGGCTGCCGTTAGAGCGGGCCGGGATCCCCGCGGGGTCAGCTTACATCTGGGCGCGCATCGCCTCGCGCATAAACGCCTGGGACAGCGCCTGGCTCTGCACCAGGGAGCGGAACGCTTCGGCCGCCACGAGCTGGCGGAAGGCCTCGTTGGCCACGAGCTGGCGGAAGGCCTCGTTGG
>CAYXIK010000053.1:10781-12844 GCA_964465315.1 uncultured Gemmatimonadaceae bacterium
CGAAGAGCGCGGCGACACGGCGCAGCTCGGCCGCCATCGCCCTGGCCTCCGGATCTTGCTCCATCAGCGACCGGAGCGCGGCACTCCCTTCGGGGGTGTTCGCGCCGTCGATTTCCAGCTGGATGAGCTCGACCTGGTCACGGCTCAGCATCGCTACCGGGCTCCTCCACGCAACGCAAGCCGCAGCCGTTCCCGTGCGGTGAACAGACGCGACTTGACGGTCTGGACCGGGATCTCCAGCACATCGGCGATCTCCTGGTAGGAGAAAGACACGAAGTGCTTCAGCACCACCACGGCCCGATCGTCGGGCTGGAGACCCATCAACGCCCTCCCGACGCGGTCCTCCACTTCCGCCGCACGATCGGCCGCGCCGCCCGGCGCCAGGATGTCAAGATCGTCCTCCAGCGTGACCGTCGGTTTTCGGCGCTTGAGCACGTTCAATGACTCATTCACCGTCATGCGATAGATCCAGCTGAAGAACTTGTACCTCGGGTCGTAGGTCCGGAGGCTGTGAAACGCGTTGAGAAACACCGTCTGCGTGACGTCCTCGGCGTCCTGCACGTTGCTCAGCATCCGAAGCGCGACATTGAACAGGCGTTGCTTGTAGCGGTCGACGAGAGCGCCGGCCGCGTCCCGGTGATTCTCCAGGCACTGCTTGACGAGAGCGCGGTCCTGTTCGTCCGTCGCTAGTGGTGTCTCTTTCAATTACAACTCAGACCGCCAAAGGTTGGAGGGGGAACGTGCACCGCGGGGGGCCCCTCAGCAATGCCGGGCCCTGGACCCGGCCTCACCCGGGAGGCCGAGGGCCGCTCTGAGACCCCCCGCCGAGGCGCCGCAGGCTGGCGATATTGTGGCGGCGGTGGTCTCATACAGAGGCCCGCCGGAGGGCGAGATGCGGCCCAGCTTCCGTATGACGATCGGCACCGATCTTGGCCAGGTCGCCGGGGTCAGCGCGGCGTTCGCCGAGTTCGCGGACGCGCACGCCGTGCCGGCCGCGATCCGGCGGAGCGTGAGCGTCGCCCTCGACGAGCTCCTGAACAACACCATCGCGTACGGATTCGCTGGGCGAAGGGGCTGCGAGGTGAGCATCGACGTGGAGCTGCGCACGGATCGGTTGTGCGTCACGCTCACCGACAACGGCAAGCCCTTCAACCCGTTGGACATGGGTGCCCCTGACACCGCGTTTTCCGTGGAGGAGCGGCAGATCGGCGGGCTCGGCATTCACCTGGCCCGGCGGATGATGGACGACGTCGCTTATCACCGCCGGGCCGATCGCAACGTCGTCAGCCTGACGAAGCTCCTGACGGGTGGGAGCACGGCGGGTCGTGGCGGAGGAAGGTCCATGGACATCACCACACGCACGCAGAACGGCGTCACCCTCGTCGCCTTCGCGGGGAGTCTCGACAGCAACACGTCGCCCAAGGCCCAGCAGGCACTCGATCGGATGCTCGCGGCCGGCGCGTGGAAGATGGTCGTCGATTGCACGGCGCTCGACTACATCAGCAGTGCGGGGCTCAGGGTCCTGCTTGGTACGGCCAAGCGGCTGAGCGGGGCGGGGGCGGGGGGTGCGGGGGGCGCGGGGGGCGCGCTGCGCCTGTTCGGTCTGAACGAGACGGTCCGGGAGGTGTTCGACATCTCCGGGTTCTCGAAGATTCTCGCCGTGTTCGCCACGGAATTCGACGCGCTCAAGGGGTTCTAGCATGCGCCGACGGGACAAACGCCCAGGGTGCCGTTGCTGAGTTGAATTCGCTAACTTAGTGACGCTCTGACACCTAGGTCCGTAGCTCAATTGGTAGAGCACCGGTCTCCAAAACCGGGGGTTGCAGGTTCGATTCCTGCCGGGCCTGTTGCAACACGATGACGTGCGCGCGGGGGCTCGGGGTTCGGCTTCTTCGTGACCGTCCTCCTGTTTTTCGCCGCTGTCCTTGCATTTCAGCTGGCGGGGCTCTCGAAAGAAAGCCTGCGGAGCCTGAGCATCGTCACGTGGGCGTTTGCTCTATCCTTCGTAGTGATTACTCTTCTCACCTGGCGCTACTTCTTCGTTGCACCACTGATTTTCTCCA
>CAYXIK010000054.1:0-12592 GCA_964465315.1 uncultured Gemmatimonadaceae bacterium
CCGCGGACGCGGAAATGCGGCCGGGCGGCGGCGCGACCGAGCGCGCGTCCGGCGCGGCCATCGGAGCGGGGGTCCACCGCTCACGCACCACACCGAGCAGCGGGACGCCCCGCTCCATCGCCGCCGTGATCCCCTGGCCGATCGAGGACTCCGGCTCGTAGCCGTCGGGCGAGAGGACGATCAATCCGTCCGGGACCGTGGAGAGGCGGGCGAGCGCACCCGCGGAGAGGAACAAGATCAGGAGCGCGTCTTCGACCTTGAACCCGCCGTGCAGCTTCTTCCAGCGCGGATTGGTGAACAGGTCACCGGCGTGCGCGGTGACCGTGCCGGCGGCAATGAAGAATACGTGATCGATCTCGTGCGCCGCTTTCGTGAGCGACACATCGTACTCGAACGCGTCGACGATCCCCTCGGTGGGCGACAGGCCCACCGTCTCGTGCAGCATCGGGTGCTCGAGCCACAGGTCCACCAGCGCCACTCGGCGACCGTTCAACGCCGCGGCCCGCGCCAGGTCCCATGCCGCGCCGGCGGCCCACTTGAGATCGCCCGTCGCCGGGACGAGGGCGATGAGCGCCTGACCGGTGACCAGGGAGGGCACCAGACCATCGAGACGCGACCGGGGCAGGGGTCGACCGGTCACGGGGTCGGCTGGTAGATCCAGAATGGGCGGCCGAGCTTCCGCCCGATCCCTTCGGCCTGGGCCCGCGTGGGGTAGGGGCCAAGGACCACGCGGTACCCATCGTCCGGATTCTTGGGCTGGAGCACTCGGGCCGCGAGACCGGCGCGCGTGAGCTGTTGGGCCATCTCCGACGACCAGGCTTCGTTCTGCGAGGTCGACACCTGCACATACATCGGCCCCTCGGGGCCCGCCGTGTCGGAGGCGGCTTGCCCGCCCGGTGCTGCGGCGGATCCATCCCCCTCGGCGAACGCGCCGCGATACGCGCCTCGCGGCCGCCACGCCGTGAGCGTCCACAGATCCGCGGCGCCGCCTTTCACCCTTCCCGTCTCCACGAGCGAGTCCGGGCGGTAGGCCACCACGTCATCCCCCTGGCGAACGAGCAAGACGCCTTCCGGCGCGATCGCCGGCAGGTCCACGCGCCATACGCACGGCACCGACCCGACCAATCGCTTCACCGGCAGATCCACCACCCACACCGAATCACCCGTGTTCGGCTTGGCGAGGAGCCAGCGCCCCAGCGGGTCGAGCCGGATGGCGGCTGCCGGGAGGGGAAGGGCTATGCCGTCGATCTCCTCACGCTCGTAGCGGTCGATGGCCGCGAGGCCGGGCTCGGTGCGGCGCGCGACGTAGATGCGGTGGCCCGAGGGGGAGAAAACGAGTGCGCGAGGATGGTCGGGCAACCGGACGAATGCGGCGTCGCGGCGACCCAGAGGATCCATGAGCACCACGCCCGAATCGGCGGCGACGGCGACGAGGTCGCCCCAGCGCGTCGCCGCGACGTCGCTCCCCGCCGGAAGCGGTCGACTCGTGGGCGGCTGATCCGCGGCCGCGGTGACGAGGTTCGGCGGATCGGCCACGACCAGCCGCTGATCGGCGGCGCCGAACAGCTCCAGCGGCACGCCGGGAAGCGGTTGCGGCCACGCGACACGGACCCGACGCGCCACGGACACGACCCGCCGCTTCGCGTCGACCGTGTAGAGCGTGCCGTCCGGGCCGAGCGTGGCCTGCTCGATGCCGCTCGCGACCGTGTCTACGCGCGCGCTACCCAGGTCCAGGGCGAGCACATCGTACTTGGCGATCGAGTCCTTCTGGACGCTCTTGTCCTTCTTTCCCTTCTGGACTTTTTGGGTCGTCGTGTCTTTGGTGGGCGTGGTGACGTAAAGGAACTCGGTTTCCGGGTCGAGCCCGATCACCCGCCCCACCGGGGGAAGCTTCCCGCGCATGGCGGTCGGGATCTCGGCCAAGCCGGTCAGACGATATGCGCGAGGGACGCCCCCCTTGGCCGGGATGCGGATCGCCACGCCCGTGGTCCGGGCGGCGCTGGCGGCCGCCTTGCTAACCGATTGCTTGGCCGGTGGTTGGGACGACGATTCCGAGGGCGCCCGGGACCTGCAGCCCCAGAGCGCCAGGCTGGTGAGCAGCAAGTACGATTTCGGGATACGCAAATGGCCTCGCCGGACAAGATAGGCAACCGGCGAGGCCAGGACAAGTGTTTAAGCGATGCGGAGTTAGAACGTTGGGCCGAGGCTCACCGTCCAGTACGAGCTGTTGTAGGTCGGCCGACTCAGGGGCTTCGTGTAGTCGAGGCGGAGCACCACGAAGCCGAGGACGTTCATCCGGATGGATCCGCCCCAGCTGCGGAGGGGCTCGCGATAAATCTCGGGGTCCTGCCCGTTGCGCTTCAGCACGACGCAGGATCCTGGGGTCCGGTCGCAGGAGGTCCCGTTCCAGGCGAGCCCCGCGTCGTAGAAAATGGCGCCCTCGATGGGCGGCAGCCCCACCGGCAGGAAGCCCAGCACCAGGCTGCGCGTCAACGGGAAGCGCAGCTCCACGTTCACTACCGCGATCTTCGAGCCGATGAGCTGGTCGAGCGACGGGCAGCCGGACGCTCCCGTTGTGGCCGTGGGCTCGGTAATGCACTCGTGATTGATCAGCGACCCCGACGTGTACCCCCGGAGCAGCTGCGTGCTGCCGAGGAACTGGGGGAAGAGATTAGCATCGCGTCCGTAGCGACCGTAGAACACGCCGCGAAGCGCGAGCGTAAACGGTCTGGCAAAGAAGTAGCGACGCCAGTCGGCCAGCCCCTCCGTGAAGTGCCACGCGCCGAACGTCGGCGAGACCTGCATGCGCCAGCGGGATCCCGCGAACGGGCCCACCCAGCCGAACAGAGAGTTGTCGTGGACGAGCGCGATCTGAGGGCCGTAGTAGCTCACGGACGCCAGGTCCTGCGTCACCGGGTCTCCCAGGGGGAATCCGTTCCCGAACCGATCGACCACGTACTGCTGCTGCAAGATCGCCTGATCGATGTTGGCGAAGTGGGCTCCGAGCTCCACGCGGGTGAAGCGGCTGAACGGATAGTAGGATTGCGCGAACACGTCGCGAATCACGAACCGCTCGATCCGCGGCGTGATGATTTGCGTCGTTCCGCTCGGGTTCGTCGTGTCGGGCCCGACGAGCGTGGGCAGATAGAAGTAGAGTGGCTCCTGCGACCCCCCGATCGCCCAGTTCATGCGATGCGACTGGTTGATGTATGCCGCGAGCACTTGCGCTTCGGCCAGGCGGCCGTTCACCGCGCCCGAGAACACGAGCGTGTGGTTCCCGAGCATGTCCGACAGCGAGATGGCGGTGCCGCCGAAGAAGCCACGACCGAAGTTGTCGCGCTCGTACCCGATGGTCGGCCGCGCCATGTAGTCCAGCGTGAAGCGCGTGTGGTACGGCTTGAAGGTGAACTCGCTCGTGTCCGGAAGCGCCGGCGACGAGTCGATGAGCGTCTTCACCGAGACCGGCGTCGGCGCGGAGGAATCGGACGTCTGTGGTGTCGTGCGCGACGAGCGGAACCCGGTCGGCGACCGATAGATCGACGCGCCGGCCCGCTGCTCGACGGGCGCGGGCTTGGACGCGGCGTCCCCGGCGGGCGACGGCTCCGTTCCGGAGACAGCGCGGCGCTCCGCGGCCAGGAGCGACGCCACGAGCGGCACGGCCGGGGCGCGGTATGGCTGGCGCTTGAGCGAGCGGGGATTATCGACGCCGTAGACGTTGTACTCGCCGTCCTCGTAATAGGCGAAGGCCAGGCGGTCCGCTTCGTGCGCCCACGACAGGCACGGCGACAGCGGCGTGATGCCGGAGACGCCGGTGTACACGTTGGTCAGTTGATAGATGTTCTTGTCCGTGAAGTCGTAGATGAAGAGGTTGCTGATGCCGCTCCGGTCTGACACGAAGGCCAGCGACCGTCCGTCGGGCGCCCACACCGGATCGATGTTCTTCCCATCGTTCATGTGATCGAGGATGTCGATCGTGCCCTTGTCCAGGTGGTACAGCGCAATCCGCATGTTGCCGAACTTGAGGTCGTCGAAGTTCGTCACCGGGCCGCGGTCGGTCGCGAACGCGATCGTCTTCCCGTCGGGCGACCACGACGGCTGAAGGTCCGCGTACTTGTCGTTCGTCAGCCGGTGGAAATTCGAGCCGTCCGCGTTCACCATGAACAGGTCCGACAGGCCGCCGTCGTACCCCGTGAACACCAGCTGCTTCCCGTCCGGTGACCAGGACGGCGTCGTGAGTCCGCTGAGCGGGATGCGAATGCGACGCGCCTCCTCGTTCTTCTTCACATCGAGGATCACGAGGTCGTCGCGATCCTTGTGTTTCGCCGCGATCGCGAAATACCGCCCGTCGGGCGAGAACGCGCCGGCCGAGTTGATGAAGCGCAGGCTCTCGAAGTTGCTCGAGATGGTTGATTTCACGAGCCGGCGGATGACCTTCCCGGTCTCCGCGTCCGCCAGGTACAGATCGACGAAGAAGGAGTTGCCCTCGCTGAAGTACGCGATTTCTCGCCCGTCGGGCGTGAGCGCAGGGGCGATGTGGAGCGTGCCCTGCGACCGCTTCTCGGTCAGGAGGGGTTGGGCGATGCGGCGGGCGCGGTAATGATCCGCCAGCTGGGGCAGATACGTCGTCTGCACCGCGTCGCGCCACTCGCTCACGAGGTCGTCGAGCGTGACTCCCACCGTCCGCTTGAAGGCACCCTCGACACCGCCGGTGACCGATGCCTGGAGGATTTGGCCGACCGCTTCGTCACCCCACTTCTCCCCGACGTAGGCCCAGATCGCGTGCCCGAAGTAGTAGGGGAAGGCCCGCTCGTACGTCAGGTCTTGTAGCGTCGGCAGGTGTCCCTCGAGCGAGGCATCGCGCAGCCACATCGACGTGTGCGGGTCGATCGGCCCCACCGAGAGGTACTCGGCCATGCCCTCGATGAACCACAGCGGCGGGTTGACGTTTGCCAGGGTCTGCATGCCCCCGCCGATGCGGCCGCGGCTGTATTCGTCATACTGGAATTGGTGCACCATCTCGTGCCCGATCACGTGCTCGAGCTCCTGGTACGACCCGGTGAACGGCAGCAGCATCCGGTGCTTCAGGAACTCGGTCACGCCCCCGAGGCCCTCCCCGGTCGCGTCCAGGACGTTGGTCTGCTGGAAGTCCGACTGCGACGCATACAGGATGATCGGCTTCCGGCCCTGGAACTGGTGGTGGAGAATGCGGGACAGCCGTGCGTACCAGCGCTCCGCCATCCGCGCCGCGTCCAACGCCCCGGTCCGCTCGGCCGGGTAGTAGTAGACGTCGAAGTGCTCGGTTTGGATGATCCGGAAGTCGAAGGTGCTGTACTGGACCTTGTTCTGCCCGAAGTACTGCCCCACGAGCGGCGCCGCACCGAAGAACGCGAGCGCCGCCGCAATTCCACCAATGCGTCGCATGAACGTCATCCTTTCGCCCCACTCTCGGGGGCGCCGGCGGCGAGCACGGGTGCGTCGCCCCACAGGCGCTCGAGCTGGTAGAACTCCCGCAGCTCTGGATGAAAAATGTGCACCACGAAATCCACGTAGTCCAACAACACCCATCGACCCTGCGTGAGCCCTTCGACATGATGTGGCACTATGCCGCGTGGTGCCAGCGCGGTCATCAGGTGCTCCGCCATGCCCCGCACGTGGGCATCCGACGTTCCCGACACGATCACGAAGTAGTCGGCCGCGCCGGTCAGCCCACGCAGGTCCAGCACGATCGGGTCGATCGCCTTGCGGTCGGCCAGGGCCGAGGAGACGAGTCGGAGCGCGGTCTCCGCGTCACCGCCCGCGCGCCCCGCGGGACGCCTGCTGCGCTTGCTAGTCATAGCGCGCCGGACGGCCGTTTGTTCCGTCCTCCACTTGTAAAGAAGACGCCCCGCGCGCCGACCCGGCGTGGACCGCGACGCCCGGTCCCATCCCTACTATGGCCGTGTTCGGCACGATGTTGAGCTTGGTGCCGAGCCAGGCTGCCACCGGACCCACCGCCCGCTGGGCTCGCATGTCGTCGGGCGTCGCTACTCCTTGACGACGGTCACCTGGATTTCCGGACGTACGTCGGGGTGCAGCTTGATCCCGACCCGGAACTCGCCCAACTCGCGGATCGGCTCGGGTAGGTCCACCTTGCGCTTATCCACGTGGATGCCGAGCTCTTCGAGCTTCCGCTGGATGTCCCCCGCCGTGACCGAGCCGTACAGCTTGTCCTCTTCCCCCACCTTCACCGCGAAGCTCAAGCGCACCTCGGCGATGCGGCCGGCTTCCGTTTCGGCGGCGCCCCGCTCGACGGCCCGCTGCGTGGCGATCCGCTCGGCCTCATAGGCGATCTTCTTCTTATTTGCCTCGGTGGCCGGGTAGGCGAGGCCCTTCGGGAGCAGGTAATTGCGGGCATAGCCGTCCTTCACCTTCACCACGTCGCCTGCCGCCCCCAGGTGCTGGACGCTCTCTCTCAAGATCACTTCCATGTCCGTTGATCTCCTTCAATGGTTCAAAATGGCTACTCGGGAGAGCGGCGTACGCGCGATGAGCGCGTGGGCCCACCAGGCGAGCGCCAGTCCGGCCAGCGTCTCGAGCATCAGCCACAGCGGCCACGCCGCGAACAACCGCACGGCGGGCTCGAACGCCGGGTACAGACCCGGCGCCACCTCGACCATATAGCGTACCGCGCGGCTCGCGTCGCGGGTCACCTCCCACTGAACCTCCTCCCAGACCGCCGATCCCGCGACCAGCGGGCCGAGCACCGCGACGGCTGCCGCCGTATACAGGCACGACCGCAGGGCCAAGGGCCAAAAGCGCCCCGGGCGCAGTTTCGCACTCGCGACGAACGCCACGGTGACCAGCAGTACCCAGGCGCGACCCAGTGCGTCGAGCAGGCCGGTCAGCGGAACGAGCAGCAACCCCATGCCCGCGATGCCGGCGATGCCCACCGCCAGCCACTCGCCCCGCGATCCCGGTCGCGCCGCGACCAGCAAGGCGGCGAACGACAGCATCACAAGACTCAACCAGCGCGTCAGCCGCCGTACCCCTTGATGTAGGGCAGCAGGGCCAGCTGGCGCGCCCGCTTGATCGCGGTCGCGAGCTGACGCTGGTGCCGCGCGCACATCCCCGACAGCCGGCTCGGCAGGATCTTGCCGCGCTCCGTGAGAAACCGCCCGAGCGTGCGGTCGTCTTTGTAGTCGAGCACCCGCACCCCGGACTCACAAACGGGGCACGTTTTGGCGGGCCGTCTCATGCTTCATCCTCCTCGATTTCGTCCACGACATCCGCGGCAATCACGGCGGGGGCCGCTTCGGGCTTCGCCGGCAGGCCCTCGGACACCACGACGAGGAACCGGATCACTCCCTCGTCGAGCTTCACGGCGCGCTCGTACTCGGGCAGCAGGTCGGCCGCGGTTTCGTACTGCGCGACCACGTAGTAGCCCGAGTCCTTCTTCTTGATCGGAAAGGCGAGCGAGCGCTTGCCCCACTGGGCCAGGTTCGTAATCGTGCCCTTGCCGTCCCTGGTGAGAAGCGCGTGAAACCGGTCCAGCCGCTCGGTGATCGCGGGCTCTTCCAGCGCGGGGTCGAAAATGTAGACGGTCTCGTAGCGACGAGCCATGCCACCTCCCTTTGGTCGTGGGCGACCCGACACTGGTGCGGCGCCGAGTAGGGGATCTTCGAGCGGAGAAAGATAGAAGGGGTCGGGAGGGCTCGGTAGAGGGGAACACAAGTATCGCCGTTGCGTTCTCAAAGAGTGGCGTCTTCGAATCGTCGCGCCGCTGAGACCTGCGGTGCAGCCACGTTCGTGACGCGCCTCACACACGGGTACTCGCGGAATGCCCTGTTTTGACGCCCGTTGACGGGACGTGACTACCATCACGCTACGGTATGCGAGGGCCAATCATCCTTAGGGTAACGAGTTGCCCGGGTCGCCGGTGGGACGAGAAGGGCTGGCACCCGTCTTGCCCCTCAGGAGGGCACGTGGCGATCGGACCCCGGCGATCGAGACCGGGGACTAAAGGAAGGTTTGATGCACGCTCGGGGTGCAGCGATGTTCTCGCGCGCGATGCGCGCGCTGGCAGCGGCGACGGGGCTGATGGTCCTGCTCGCGCTGCAGCCCGAGCCTGCCCGTCTCATCGAGGCGGCGTCCATGCGCGGCGGGTCGCACGCGCGCGCCCTGATACTCTCCGACCAGGCGCGGCGCTACCTCGCTCTGCAGTACCGCTCGTATCCCACGGAGTTCATGGGCTGCATGATCGGTGAGGTCCAAGGCAACGCGGTGCTCGTCAGCCGCATCGCACCGGCTGACGTCGACCCCGCGCAGTCCACTACGACCGCGGTGCGCCCGAGGCAGACGTGCGAGGATGCGGGCTGGAAGGAAACGGTGGGCATGATCCACAGTCACCCGACCGGCGAACGTTGCTGGTACTACTTCCCCGGCACCCAAGTGCCGAGCTCGGACGCGGAGTCGTTCGGTCGGCAGCCGTATCCGGTGGACGCGATCATGTGCGGCGACCGCGTAGTGTGGATCAGCCGTGATATGGTTCAACAGCAGGTGCGCCTCTCGGTCCGGGGGGGTGACACTCATCCGGCTGCTGGTGGGGGGCCGCACAAGCGCGGGAACCGAGTCCACGCGGGCGCTGCGTCGCCCGACGGGCAGGACTAGCCGGACCCTGGCGCCCCGCGCCGCCCGCGGGTAGCATCGACGTCATGCCGCGCGTGACGTTCACCCAGAACATTCAGCGACACGTTCCTTGCCCGGCCGCACACGCCGAGGGCGGCACCGTGCGCGAAGTTCTGGAGCGCGTATTCGCCACGAACCCCGCCGTGCGGACTTACGTCCTCGACGACCAGGGCGCCGTGCGCCGGCACATGGTGGTGTTCGTGAACGGCCGTCAGATCCGCGACCGCGCGCACCAGAGCGATCCCGTTCCCGCCGACGCTGAAGTGTGCGTCATGCAGGCGCTCTCGGGCGGATGAGCGACCGGCTGCACGTCGCCACCCGCAAGGGTGTCTTCACGGTTACCCGCCGCAAGGGACGCCCGCGCTGGGCGATCGCGCGGGCGCATTTCCTCGCCGACAACTGCTCCGTGTTGCTCCCGGATCGCCGTGACGGGGCCCTGTACGTGGCGCTCGGGCACGGTCACTTCGGGGTCAAGCTGCACCGCTCTCGGAACGACGGGCGCACCTGGGAGCCGTGCGCGACGCCCTCCTATCCGGCTAAACCGGAGGGGATCGAGGATCGGGAGCCCAACTCTGGCCGGCCGATCCCGTGGAACACGGAGCTAGTGTGGGCGCTCGAGCCGGGGCACAGCACCGAGCCGGGTACGCTCTGGTGTGGGACGATCCCCGGCGGTCTCTTCCGCTCCCGTGACGGCGGCTCGTCGTGGCAATTGGTGGAATCGCTGTGGCGCCACCCCAAGCGACGGGAGTGGTTCGGAGGGGGAGCGGAGTTGCCCGGCCTGCACTCGATCTGCGTGGACCCGCGCGACGCGCGTCACGTGACCGTCGGCGTGTCGTGCGGCGGCGTCTGGATGACCCGGGACGGCGGCGGGAGCTGGGAATGCCGGGCACAGGGCATGCGAGCGGCGTACATGCCGCCCGAGCGCCAGCACGATCCCAATGTCCAGGACCCACACCACATGGTGCAATGCCCGGCGTCTCCCGACGTGCTCTGGGTGCAGCACCACAACGGAGTCTTTCGGTCGACGGACGGTGCAGCAACGTGGCGCGAGATCATGACGGCAAAACCATCGGCGTTCGGCTTCGCGGTGGCGGTGCACCCGGAGGACCCCGATACCGCATGGTTCGTCCCGGGGGTGAGCGACGAGCACCGCATTCCGGCGAAGGGTCGCGTCGCCGTGTCGCGCACGCGCAACGGCGGCCGGAGCTTCCAGGTGCTCACGCGGGGCCTACCCCAGGCCCACGCGTACGACCTCACGTATCGTCATGCGCTCGATGTGGATGAGTCGGGCGACCGGCTGGCGTTCGGAACCACCACGGGTTCACTGTGGGTTTCGGAAAATGAGGGGGACAGCTGGGAGGCGGTCTCGGAGCACCTGCCACCGGTGTATTGCGTGCGGTTCGGCTAGGGAACGGCGACAGGTCCGTGCGCGTACGTGGTGAAGAGGAGGGACGACCTATGAAGCGTGTACTGGTCACCACTCTGCTCGCGCTGGGCGCCGCGGTGACCGCGGCCCGGGCACAGCGCGACACCACCGCCCGGATTGTGGGAACGGCGTCGTCGGCATTCAACGGCAAGCAGCTCACGGGCGTCATGATCGCGGTGCCGGGCGCGCGCCGCTTCGTAGTCACCGATTCGACCGGCCGGTTCGAGCTCGCCGGCCTTCCCGCCGGACCCCAGAAGGTCCGCATCGCCTACGAGGGGCGCGGGACCGATGAATACGAATTCGAACTGCGCCGCGACAAGACCAAGACCCTCGCGGTGGTCCTCGACGTCGAGGCCGTAGACCTGGCGCCGGTCGTGGTCGAGGCCCGCTACTCCGACGACTGGCGCAACCTCGCCGGGTTCTACGCGCGCAAGAAGATGTACGGCGGTTTCGGTCACTTCTACACACGTGAGAACCTGGAGCGGCAGCGGCCCGCCACGCTCCGCATGCTGCTCGCGGGCGAGGGCATCTTCACACGGTGCGGCCCGTATGGCTGTGCACCCGCGCGCCTCAGCCTCGGCGGGCTTTGCGTCGTGCCGGTCTCCGTTGACGGCATCGGGTTTTGGGAGGAGGACTACGACCGGATTCCGGTGAGCGACGTCGCGGCCGTGGAGGTTTATCGTAGCGACTTGGTTGGGCCTTCCTGGCCCGGGCTCCGTCCGAGCCTGCCGGCGCTCCTTCCTGGAAACCTCTTCGTGGGGGGACGGCCGCTCACGGCGCCCGGGAGCGGGAGTTGTGGTTCGATCGAGATCTGGACTAAACGTTGAACCGAAACAATAGGATGTCCCCGTCTTTCGCGACGTAGTCCCGCCCTTCGCTCCGGACGAGTCCTTGCTCCCGTGCGGCCTTGTAGGATCCCGCTCGCACGAACTCCTCGAATCCTACAGTCTCGGCCCGGATGAACCCGCGCTGGAAATCCGAGTGGATCGCCCCGGCCGCGTCGAACGCTGTGCCGCCCCGATGCATCGTCCAGGCGCGCACCTCGTTTTCCCCGACGGTGAAGAACGTTTGCAAGCCGAGCAACCGGTAACCGGCGTGGATGAGCCGATCGAGACCCGGCTCGCTCACGCCGGCACTCGCGAGGTACTCCTGGCGCTCGGCGCCCGACAGCTCCCCCAGCTCGGCCTCGAACTTGGCGGAGAAGGGGACGATCTCCGCCTCCTCGTGATGCGCCTGAACGGCGGCGCGCAGCTTGTCGAGCCACGGCCCGCCGCCTCGCGCGAGGTCGTCTTCGTTCACGTTGGCGGCGTACAGGATCGGCTTTGCCGTGAGCAAGCCGAGCTGGCGCAGAAACGTGACGGCCTCGTCGCTCTCGCCGGCCTCGCGCGCCCCGCGCCCGGCATTGAGCTCCGCCACGACGCGCTCCAGTACTACCAGCTCGGCCTGCGCGTCCTTCTCACCCGCCCGAGCGGTCTTCCGGGTCTTGTCCAGTCGCCGCTCTACCACCGCGAGGTCGGCGAGCGCCAGCTCGCTCGTGATCACGTCGTGGTCACGGACCGGATCCACGGGCCCCATTACGTGGACCACGTCGGGATCGTCGAAGCAGCGGATGACGTGCACCACCGCATCGACCTCTCGGATGTGAGACAGGAACTGGTTGCCCAGTCCTTCGCCCTGCGAGGCCCCCTTGACGAGGCCAGCGATGTCGACGAACTCGACCACCGCCGGGATCTTTTTCTTGGGCTTGACGACCTCGTTCAACCGCTCGAGCCGCGCGTCGGGCACTTCCACCACGCCCACATTCGGCTCGACGGTGCAGAACGGGTAGTTCTCCGCGGCCGCGGCTTTGGACGACGTGAGGGCGTTGAAGAGCGTGGATTTCCCGACGTTGGGGAGCCCGACGATCCCGAGGCGCAGCATCTAGGCGGTCCCATCCTCCCCACGCACCCACTTGGTGACGGCGTCGATGAGCTGCGGCATGATGGCTTTGACCTGCTCGTGCTGCTCGGGTGTGAACGGCGCCAGTACGTACTCGGACCAGTCGCTCACGCCTTCGGGCAGCGGTCCGACGCCAACGCGCAGGCGCGCGTACTGCTGAGACTGGAGCGCCGCCTCGATGCTCTTGAGGCCGTTGTGGCCGCCCGCGGTGCCCTCGGCGCGTAGGCGGAACGTGCCGGTGGGGATCCGAAACTCGTCCACCAGGATCAGGAGGTCAGTGGCGGGATTGAAGTCGGGATCCGCGCGGAGGGAGGCGAGGGCCGCGCCGCTCGAGTTCATGTACGTGGTGGGCTTGAGCACCCGCACTGGCGCGCCGTCCACCGCGCCCTCGGTAAAACGGGCGCGCTCGCCGCGGCGAAAGGGAGGGAACCCCCAGTACGCGACGAGCGCCTCGGCCAGCCAGTAGCCCGCGTTGTGCCGCGTCGCCGCGTACTCTGGCCCCGGATTGCCGAGGCCGACCACGGCGCGCAAGCGTCAGCTCTCTTTGCCGCCCTTGGGCTTCTC
>CAYXIK010000055.1:0-12343 GCA_964465315.1 uncultured Gemmatimonadaceae bacterium
CGAGGCCGACCACGGCGCGCAAGCGTCAGCTCTCTTTGCCGCCCTTGGGCTTCTCCGCCTTCTCTGCCTTCGCGGGAGCGGCGCCGCCAGCGCCCTTCGCCTCGGGCTTGGGCGGCGCGCCACCTTCCGCCGCGGCCTCGCCCTCCTCCTCCTCACCCTCGCGCACCTTGCGGATGAGCTCGGGCTCGGCCACCTCGGCCGCGGCCTCCGGCGTGGGCGTCGCCACTTCCTCGGCGCGCGGAGGCACCACCGTCGCGATCGTCAGGTCCGCCTCCGTGAGGATCTTGGCGTTCGGGATCATCAGATCCCGCACGTGCAGCGAGTCACCGATCTTGAGCGCCGTGACGTCGAGCTCGACCCGGTCGGGGATGTTCTCGGGCAACACCTCGATCTCGACCTCGCGGGTCACCTGGTCGAGCACGCCGCCGGCGTTGCGCACGCCGTCCGGATTGCCCATGAGGTGAACCGGTACCTTGAGCTTGACCTTCTCGCTCGCGTGGATCTCATAGAAATCCACGTGGATGATGTCCGGCCGAATGGGGTGGCGCTGGATCTCGCGAATCAGCGTCTTGGCGGTCTTGCCGTCCACCGAGAGTTCGATGATCGTGCTCGCCGGCTCGATCCCGTGCAGCGCCTTCTCGAGCGCCTTGGCCTCGAGCTCGAGCGGCTGGGTGTCCCGGCCGTGGCCGTAGATCACCGCGGGCACCTTGCCGCCGAAGCGCGCCTGGCGCGCGCCGCCCTTGCCGGTGGCTTGGCGGGGGCTCGCCGAGAGAGAAACGGTCTGTGCCATGGAATCAGTTACCCGTTACAGGTTGCACGTTGCCCGATGGGCTCAATCGAACAGCGAGCTCACCGACTGGTTGCTGTGCTCGTAGCCGATCGCCTTGGCCATCAGACCCGCGATCGACAGCACCTTCAGCTTCTCGAAGCAGCGTTCCTCGGGGATGTGGATCGTGTTGGTCACCGCGACCTCGTTGATTGAGGACGCGCGCAGCCGCTCGACCGCCGGTCCCGAGAGCAGCGCGTGCGACGCGAACGCGTAGATGTTTCGCGCGCCGAGTCGTTTGAGCGCCGCAGCCGCCTCGGTGATCGTCCCCGCCGTGTCGACCATGTCGTCGGGGATGAGGCAGTCCTTGTCGGCGACCTCACCCACGACGTTGACGACCTCGGCGACGTTCGCCGACGGCCGTCGCTTATCGATGATCGCGAGCGACGCGTTGAGCCGCTTGGCGAACCCCCGTGCCATTTTCGCCGACCCCACATCCGGCGCTACCACCACCGGGTCGTACAACTGCTTCTGGCGGAAATGGCTCACGAACGCCGGTGCCGCGTACAGATGATCCACCGGAATGTCGAAGAACCCTTGGAGCTGGTGGGAATGAAAGTCCATTCCCAACACGCGGTCCGCGCCGGCGTGCGTGATCAGGTTCGCCATGAGCTTGGCGCTGATCGCCACGCGAGGCTGATCTTTGCGGTCCTGACGCGCGTAGCCGAAGTACGGCAAAACCGCCGTGATCCGGGCCGCGCTCGCCCGCCGCGCCGCGTCGATCAGGAGCAACAGCTCCATCAGATTCTCGGCCGGCGGATTGGTCGGCTGGATGATGAAGACATCCCGGCCGCGCACGTTCTCGTCGATCTTGACGAAGATTTCCCCGTCGGCAAAGCGGCGAATCGTCACCGCACACAGCGGCTGCCCCAGGTGCTGAGCCATCTCCTCGGCGAGCGGCCGGTTGGCCGTACCGGCGAGGAGCAACAGCTGGCTCCGCGAGAGCGAGAGGTCCGCCATGTAAGCCCTAAAAAATAGACCCCAAGCTGCACTAAGCCAAGGGGTTACTTCTTGGGGGTTACTTCCTGTTTGCTGGCCGGGAGCAGCGACCGGCTCGCCGGTGTCACGCCGTCCACGTCCCACACGTTCATGCGGTACACCGTAGCGCCCTCGCCACCGGCACCCGCCTCATGGCGAACCAGGAATCCTCCGGCGGTCGAGTCGAATGCGAGCGACAGCAGGATGCCCCGCGCGCTCCGCACTGCGAGCCTGCGCGCCGGGGACCGGCGCGCGGAGGGGCGGCGCGTCCGGAGAGAGTCCGCCTCCTCCGGCGTGGCGAACCCCGCGGCCGTGATCGCCTTGAAGCGCTCGAGGTAGCGGGCGACGGCGCTCGAGTCAGCCATGGTGCCGTTCACCTTCCAGCCCCTTCCAGCGCGCGTCAGGGCATAGCGGTCCGCACCGCGCACCACGTCGACCGCGGCGATGCTATCCGGCGCTACGCCCGCGATGCGCTTATCGCGCCAATCGTCGAGCGTGCGGTCCACGAGCGTCCCGAGCCGGCCGCGCCAGAGGTACACGTGGGCATCGCCGGAGCGGCGCAGATAGGCGCTCTGGAAGTCCGCGGGACGGGTGCCCACAATGACCTCGAGCACGGGCTTTCCGCCGCGCCGCAGGCGCAGCCAGCGACCCCCCGCGCTGTCCACATGGAGCCGGGCGAAGGACGAGGAATCTTGCGCCACGAGCTCCGGTCGCACGGTGTCGCGGAGAGCCTGGACCAGCTCAGTCACGCTCGCGAGGGCCGCGCGGTGACCGTTCACGGTCCAGTCCGTGGCGGACTGCCGCGCGATGGCGATCGTGTCCCGTCCCTTCGTGATGGTGATCGAGTCCACGTCCGCCAAAGCGGGCACGCGCAGGTCGAGCGCCGGGCGCACCGAGTCCGGACCCCGCGAGAGGAGGGCGCTCGCGCCCCAGAGCAGCAGGAGGACGAGCAGGCCGCCGGCGATGACTTTGAGCTGCGCCGAGCTCATGACGCCGCCCCGGCCGGCGCGCTCGCGAGTGGCCGATAGACGCGGCGCTTGGTTTCGCGGCGGCGCAACAGGCGCACGATGCCGAGCGCGACCAGGAGCAACGGTACGCCGATCAGATTGCCGTATTTCACCGCGCTCCGCTTGACGATGCTGGTGAAGACCAGCGGGGCGGGCGCGCGGTTCTTCGAGCGGATGGCGATGAGCGCCTCGTCCTGGGCGAGCCAGTCGATCGCGTTCTGCACGAAGACGATATTCTCGGGGGAATTGCGCGCGTAGCGGTCACTCGCGAAGTCCGCGGTCCCCACCACTACGATCCGACCGCGCCCGGCAGGGTTGCTGGACGGGCTCACGGCGAGCGCGACGATACGACTGCGTAGGCTGTCCCGGCTGAACGGCCGGTCGGGGCTGATGAACGCCGTGCTTTCCTGCACGCCGCCCGCGCGGCTGGTCACGAGCAACGGCGTCACCATGCCCGGCTGCGTGTGGACGGTGTCGATCTCGCTCGCCCACGGCAGGAGCGCACCCGGCAGGTCCGCGTTCATCGGGGAGGTGCGTGTGCTGATCGCGCGCAGCCAGAGCGGATATGACACGAGCACCTGGCCGAACTGGGCGGGGAGACCCACCTGAGCGTTCGACGCCAGGTCGTACACCATGTTCGACGCGATCGACACGCCGTACGGCTTGAGGAGCTCGTTCCAGCCGACGAGTCGCGAGAACGCGAACGGGCCCTGGGGCGAGAGCTGCATCCCGCACGCCATCACGAGCAGGCTGCCGCCGTGGTCGAGGAACGCGCGGAACCGCGCCAGCGTCGCGGTGCTCAACGACTCGGGCGTGCCGGCGACCACGATCACCTTGACCTGCGGCGGAATCACGCTATCCGCGAGCTGCAACGGCTGGACCGTGTAGTTCCTGCCGAGCTGCTCGCGCAGCGCCGTGAACGACCGCTGGCTCCGCGCCGACACCGCGTCGCCGATTTCCACGAACGCGATCGCGGGTCGCTCGTTGTGGGTGAGCGATCGGATGTCCGACGTGAGCCGATACTCGAGGTCGCCGCTTTGCTGCACGAACGGGATGGTCTTGACGCCGTCGGCGTAGCGGATCGCGATCCCCAGATAGCCCTGTTTGACCTGCAGCTCGCCCTGGCCGACCACGTTGAATTGCACGGGCGCGACGCCGAGCGCGCCGGCGTCCCGCCGGGCGGCGCTATCCGTCGCCGGGTCTTCGATGACGAGCTTCACCTTCCCGCGGCTCGCGGCTCGATAGTCGCGCAGCAGATCGTCCACGTCGCGCTTCAGGAACGTCACCTCCGGCGGCAGCTCCGCCGACACGAACAGCTTGATGGTGACAAGGTCGGGCAGGTCGCGCAGGATCTGCCGGGTCGCGGGCGACAGGGTGTAGGCCCGGCCGGGGGTGAGGTCGATCCGGCCGCCGATGTTTCCGCCGAACAGGTTCACGACCACGACCGCCGCGGCCAGCAGCACGGTGCCGAGCCGCAGGCGGCGGCGCGACGCGCCGTGCGCGGTGAGCTTCCGGGACTCGAGCACGTAGTACGCCAAGACGAGAAACAGCGCGGCGAGCGTAACGAAGTACACAATGTCGCGGACGTCGAGCACGCCGCGATCGATCTGGCTGAAGTGCGACAGGACGCCGAGCGACGCGGCGATCGCGCCGAGCCGGGGCGGCAGGCCGACGATGAGGGGATCGAGCCCGACGAAGATCAGCACGAACATCACGAACACGCCGACGATGAACGCGGTGATCTGATTGCGGGTCACGCTCGACGCCCAGATGCCCACGGCGGCGAGGGCGGCCGCCAGCAGGCCCGCGCCCACGTACTGGGCGACCACGATCCCGGGCTCCGGTGCCGTGCCGAGCGCGAGGCCGAGCGGGATGGGGAGGGTGAGGGCGAGGGCGAGGAGCAGGACCAACACCTGGCCCGCGTATTTGCCGAGCAGGAGCTCGAGCTCGGTGATCGGCTGCGCCAGCACCACCTCGAGGGTTCCCGAGCGACTCTCCTCCGCCAGTGCGCGCATCGTCCCCGCGGGAATAAGGAACAAAAACAGCCACGGCAGGAAGTCGAGCATGGGCCGCAGCGACGCGACGCCGTACGCGTCCAGCTGCTGGAAGAACAGGTAGCTGTTGAGACCGGCGAAGACGATGAGGAGGATGTAGGCGATCGGTTGATCGAACAGGGCCTTGAGCTCGCGCCAGGCGATGATACGGATTGCGCGCATGTGGTTAGCTGGTGAGCTGGTGGAAGAGGTCCTCGAGACTCCCCGCCTCCAGATGAAGCTCGTACAGCGTCCACCCCCGGGCTTTGGCGAGCGCGAAGATTTCGGGTCGCAGATCCGTGGCACGGTCCACGGTGACCGTGAGGGCCACGCGACCGTCCACCGCTTCGGCGGAGCCGCTCACCCGGCGCACGCCCGGCAGCTTCGTGAGCGCGTCGGCGGCTCCCTCGCCCGCCAGCTCCACCGCGATCTCGACCGTGCCCTCGGCCTGCAGCATCAGGCGCTCTACCGGTCCGTCGGCCACGATCTTGCCACGGCTGATGACGAGCAGCCGTGAGCACATGTGCTGCACCTCGGAGAGTACGTGGGTGGAGAGGAGCACCGTCCGATCCCTCCCCAACGCGGCGATCAAGCGGCGGATCTCCACGCGCTGATTGGGGTCGAGCCCCTCGGTAGGCTCATCGAGCACCAGCAGGTCGGGACGGTGCAGAATTGCCTGCGCGAGCCCGACCCGCTGGCGGAAGCCCTTGGACAACTCGCCGATCGGCCGGTAGAACACGGTCTCGACGCCGGTGGCGCCCACGGCCTCGTCGATCGCCCGATCCCGCCCCGGTCCGTCGAGCTCCCGGAGATCGGCGATGAACGTCAGATAGTCGCAGACCAGCATGTCCGGGTACAGGGGATTGTTTTCGGGGAGGTAGCCGATGCGCCGCTTGGCGGCGCGTCCCGCCTCGGCGAGCGGCGTGCCGTCCAGGGTGATCGTCCCGGTATCCGGCTCGTAGTACTGCGTGATCAAACGCATGGTCGTGGACTTGCCCGCGCCGTTGGGCCCGAGGAAGCCCACGACCTGCCCGGGGTCCACCCGGAACGACACCTGGTCGACCGCGGTGACGTCGCCGAAGCGTTTCGAAATGCTATCGAGTGAGAGAAAGGTCATAGGCGGCAAAATGCTAACAAGCTCGGGCGGGGTTCTTCAACCCCCGCGTGCCGCTCGGGTTTCCGGCGGCGATCTAGAGGGATTTGAGGAAAGCGACCACCGCCGCGCGGTCCGCGGCGGACAGGACCTTGAACCGCTCGCGGGCGCCGACCGCTTCGCCGCCGTGCAGCTCGATCGCCTGATCGAGCGTGGCCGCCCGCCCGTCGTGGAGGAAACGCTTGATGTCGCGAAGGCCGAGCAGCGGCTCGGTGCGGAAATCGGCGGGGGCCGCGAGGCCGAGGCAGATATCCGCGAGGTCGGACCCCATGTCGTGGAGCAGCAGGTCGGTATACGCGGCGAACTCGTGCCGATTGAGCGCGAGGATGGGGCTCGCCCCGGTGCGGAGCGTGGGGATGTGGCAGTTCGCGCAGCCGATCTTCGAGAACAGGTCGCGGCCCCGGCGACCGTCCCGGTCGAGCTCGGTGGGCGTGGGTCCGGCAAGGAGACGCACGAAGTCGTCGGTGACATCGAGCAGATCCTGCGAGATCTCGGGATCGGCCGTCGAATCGACCCCCGGCGGAATCGGCTTCCCGCCGATGTTCTCCTCGGTGGGCTGCGCCGGGTTGGTGATGCCCATTTCGGCGACGAACGCGCCGGCGTTGAACTCCGCCAAGGTCGGGACGAACGCCTTGCGGCCGAACCGCCCGATGCGCCCGTCCACGGAGCGGTTGGGTCGCCCGTGGACGCCGTCGTGGTTCTTGTCCTGGGAGTCGGCGTAGGCGAGGATCGCCGAATCGGGCACCAGATCGAGCAAGCCCCGGGCGAACACGACGGGCGTAGTGCGCGACGCGCGCCCGTTGGCCGACGGCGGGAACGGCTCGCGATCGATGCCGAGCTTCGCCTTCAGGGCGGGCGTGGTGTGCTGCTGGATCACTGGCCCCCCCTCCTGGACGAGCGGGTCGCACACGCCGCCCTTGAACGCGGTCGCGTGGACCTCGACCTCGTCGCCCGTCCCTCCCGCCACCGGGGCTTCGTGGCACTCACCGCAGGACGGCGCGTTGAACAGGGGTCCGAGCCCAGTGTGGGGCGTGAAGACGCTGTCGAAGACTTCTTTGCCGCGGTTGAACCGCGCGAGCTGCTCAGCGGTGAGGCCAGGCAGCGGGTCGCCGGGCTTCACGGGCTTTTCACAGCCCAACGCGAGGAGGAACAACACGGCCGCGACGCGCCGGCGAGTCACCGCGCAGGCGCCTCGGGCTTCTCGATCCGATCGACCACGAGCCCGGTGCTGGTCCGTCGGCACTCGACGCGCACCACGTCCCCGGGCTTCAGGTCGGTCATGCGAAGGCCGGCGGTGGGAGCGGCGGCGCTCCCGCGCACCGCGGGCCCTGCAGTCATGTGCACGAGTCGGAGCGCCATCCCCACGCCGGTGAGGAGGTCGAGGGACCCGGTCGGGGCGTTCACGTCATGGACTGTCCCCCGGTAGGTATAGGAAGCGGCAGGCTGGGTCGGAGCTTGCGTCGGACGCGCCGGCGCCGAGATGACGAGCGGGATGAGCGAGATGGCGCTCAACGCAGCCGTCCGGGTTATGCGAGCCATGGAACCTCCCCGGGGTCGGGTCCCCAATCGCCGCATAGTGGCGACCCTGCCCCCGGTAGTCAACGTGCGCGTTGGCGACAGCCTGGACCCGCGCTAGGGAGCGAGCCTCTCGACCTGCTCCGCAGCCTGGGCGATCACGCCCGCCGCCGCCGCGAGTACCTGCGCGGTCGTGCCGATCTGTTGCTGCGCCTCGGTCCAGTTCTTCTGCTCGATCGCCTCGCGCACGCCCGGCAAGGTTTTCACGCCGTACCCGGTGTAAAACCCGGGCGCGTAGACCAGGTGGCGGTACCACGGTCGCCGCGGCAATCCCGTGGTGCTGGTGAGGGCGCGTTCGGTCTGACGGAGCGTGGCGTTCAGTGCACCAACGTCCGGCTTGACGAAGGATGTCCCGCCGCTCGCTTGCGCCTTCGTGAACGCCTTCTCGTAGCGCTCCGCCGCTCGGCTGAGCGCGTCGCTGGCATCGTCGAGCGGAGCGAAGTTCAGATGGGGTGCCGCGGCTTCGCGCGCCGGCGGCACCAGAGGCTCCCATGGGTCGTTGGTGGCCGCGAACACGCCATCGTCGAGCTCGCGATTCCGCTCCTGAATCTGGTCCCGCGTGTCGGTCGCGAGCTTCTCGACCTCCTTCACGTAGCGCCCGACCGTTTCCGCGAAGTTGCTGAATTGGTAGGGCACCACATCGGCATCGGCGAGGCGCATAACGGCGGTGCCGATCGTCTGGGCGAGAGCGCGACCGTACACGAACGACGTGTCATCGTAAGTTGTGTACCACTTGAAGTCGTCGTAGATGGAATGGTAGATGCCGCCGCCACCTTCGCCCCCGAACCCCAGGTTGAGGGTCGCGATCCCTACGTGCTGTAGGAACGGGGTGAAGTCCGACCCGGACCCGAGTGCTTCAATGCGCACATCGGACCGCTGCCGCGCTTCCTGGCGCTCCTCTGGCGTCTTCGCGTCCGCGACCGCACGCAGCTGGTCCCGCTTCCAGACGCTGAGCTTGGTCTCCGGATCCTCGATGTCTCGCGCCACGTCGTTGATGAACTGCTCGAGGGAATGCGAGCCACCGACATCGAGGTATCCGCGGTTGTTCGTGTCACTGTTCAGGTAGGCCACGGCCTTGGTCGCGAGCTCGTCCGCGTGCGCTTCCACCCATTCGGTCGAGCCGAGTAACGCGGGCTCCTCGCCGTCCCAGGCGGCGTAGATGATCGTGCGGCGTGGTTTCCAGCCCTGCTTGAGCAGCTGGCCGTAGGCGCGCGCCTCTTCGATCAACGGCGCCTGCCCGGAGAGCGGGTCTTCGGCGCCGTTCACCCACGCATCGTGGTGGTTGCCGCGGATCACCCATTCGTCGGGCGCCGCCGCACCCGGGATGCGCGCGATGACATCGTAAAGCGTCTTCAGGCTCCAGTCGGACTTGACGCGCAGGTGGACTTTGGCGGGGCCGGGGCCCACCCGGTAGGTGATGCCGAGGCCGCCGCGCCACTCAAGGGGCGCCACGCGCCCGCCCAGCGCGGCGAGGAGCGGCTGCGCGTCGCCGTAGGAGATGGGCAGGACGGGAATCTTGGTGATCGTCGCTGCTTCGCTGATCGGCAGCCGCTTGGCCTCCTTCGTGGCGCCCACGCCGGGGGTGAGCGGGTCGCCCGGATAGAGGGGCATGTCCATCACGCTCCCACGCTGCACGCCGTCCTTGGGGCGCCACGGGCCCTGCGGGTAGACGGCGCCCTGCGTATAGCCGTCTTCGCGGGGGTCGGAGTAGATCAGGCATCCCACCGCGCCGTGCTCGGCCGCGACCTTGGGCTTGATGCCACGCCACGAGCCGAAGTACCGCGCGATGACGATCGCGCCCTTTACCGACACGCCCATCCGCTCGAGCCGCTCGTAATCCGCTGGCACGCCGAAGTTCACGTACACGAGCGGGGCGGTGACGTCGCCGTCGATCGAATAGGCGTTGTACGTAGGGAGCTGCTCGGCTTGCTGGCTCGAGGTAGGATCGCCAGGCACGGGCGGCTCCTGCAGCTTGGCCCGGAACGTCGTGGAGGCGACGAGCTCGACGACGCGCTCCTTGGGTGTGGGGAAGAGCACGTCGAACGTCTCGATGTGCGCGTCGAGCCCGAAGCTCTCGAACTTCGCGAGGATCCACTCGGCGTTGTCCTTGTCGTACGGCGAGCCCACGTGGTGAGGCCGCGCCGAGAGGCGGCGCATGTACTCGCGCAGTGAGTCGGGGGATGGGATCGCACGGAACTTCGCTTCCCACTCGCGCTCCGCTTTGGCCGACTCGGCGGTGAAGCCGCGGAGCTCGTCGGCGGGGGAAGGGGCTAGTCCGAGCATCAGAACGCCGGACGCGAGGACGGTCCAGGGACGCACGCGCAGACGCATGTTGCAACCTCGAAGTGGAGGATGGGGGCAGGCCATTCGCGAGCGAGATGGTTTATCAGCTTCGCGCGGAATCTTCAAGCCCTAATACTCGAGCTCGTGCCGCGTGTAGACCTCGCCGCGGCGCACGACCAGCGCGATCTGGCGGACGTTGCGGATGTCGACGGTGGGATCCGCGTCGAGCACGACCAGGTCGGCCACGGCGCCGGCGGTGACGGTGCCCGTGCTGTCGAGCCCGAGAGCGCGAGCCGCGTTCCGGGTGGCAGCGACGAGGACGTCGCGGGGGGCGAGGCCCGACGCCTGCATCGCCTCGAGCTCCATGAACACCGACGCGCCGTGCAGCGTGAGCGGGTTGCCGGCGTCGGTGCCGAGCGCGACCGGAATGCCCGCCTTGAATACTCGGCTGAGATTCGCCTGTCCTTGCGCGAGGAAGGCGGCGGTGCGCGTCGTGCGCTCGGCGAGCGCGGCCGCGGACGGGCGCATGGCGAGCGCGACGGTGTCGGTCGCCAGAGCCTTGGTCCGGGTCGCCGGGTCGACGCACTCGAGGGGTTGACGGTCGCGCGCGAAGTGCCGCGCCGCCACGTGCCGGTAGCCGTCGGGCACCGTCAGCGTGGGCACGTAGATCGCATTCGCCCGTTGGGCCAGGGCTATGAACTCGTCGTCCACGGGGGCGGACCACACCGAGTGCACGAGGACACGCGCGCCGGCGCGCAGCGCGTCCTTCGCCTCCCACAGGCCGGTGGCGTGGACGATGAGTGGCAGGCCGACCTTGCGGGCTTCGTCGCCGGCCGCGTGAACCAGCGCCGAGACGCGCGCTGTGTCCGGTGGCTGGGGCGGCATGATGTACCACACCTTGATCGCCGCCGCGCCCCACGCCTTGTGCGCGCGTACGGCCTGGCGGACCGTGGCCTCGTCCGCCATGTAGATGAACTGCCGCTGATCGGGCAGGTTGAGCCAGAAGTCAATGGTCGAGAGCAGCGCCCCGGCGGCCATCACCCGCGGGGCGGTGGTGCTTCCGGCAGTCCGCCCTTGCAGCTCGAGCGTCCACGGGTAGCCGCCGACGTCGAAGACCGACGTGACTCCGCTGCAGAGATAGGACCGGAAGAACCGCTCAGGCCTGGCGTGCAGGGCCGCCTCGACTGCTTCGTAGGGATGGCGGTCCCGCAGGTCCAGCGCGTCGGGTCGGCCGTCCACCCAGCCGGTTTGAGAGAAGTGGACGTGCGCGTCGATCAAACCGGGGATGATCCACTTGCCGCCAGCGCGCACCGTGTCCGCGTCCGCGGGGAAGGGGCATGAGGACCGTGCCCCTGCGCAGGCAATGCGCCCGTCCCGCATGACGACCACGGCGTCGCGCACGGGCGCGGCGCCGGTCCCGTCCACGAGCGTCGCACCGATGATCGCCATGGCGGGGGGCGCGGCGTCGGGCGTCGGGAACGCGGTCGTCACCGCGACCTTCCAGCCATCGGGCGTTCGGACCAGGACCCGCTCGCTCACACCGCGCACGCTCCCGCTCGAGTCCACGACACGGTAACGGTACACACCGTACGCCACGTCCGGCGTGACGGGCACGATCCGGAAATGCGTCGCCACGAGCGTGTCGGGCCAGCCGGAGCCGGCCCCTCGCGCGAAGTCGTCGTAGCCCTGGCGGAGTCCCTCGGGACCCACGCGGGCGAGCGCGGGCGTGTGGAGATAGTGCGAGAGGTACGCGGCGCGATCCCGTGCGTGGATGGCCGCGATGTTGCTCTGAAACGCGCCGAGCGCCCCGTTTTGGGCCCGGAGGGGACAGGCGAAGACGACGGTTAGGACGAAGGGGGTCAGTTTCACGGCACCGGTCCTTTGAGATAGCTTGATTCGACTCGGGCAAAGCGATTCAGTCAAGGAGGAACGTGATGACCGCTATGAAATCGTCCGTGCTCGGCATTGTTTGGTGTCTCGTGGCGCCACGCCTAGTCGCGCAAGCGCCTCCGCCGGTCGAAGCGGGTTCTCGGGTTCGAGTGTCGCTGGCCGGGCCTGAAGGCCGGCGGGTGACGGGCGAGGTCGTCGCCGTCGGGAGCGATGCGTTGTCGCTCGTACCGGGTAACGGGCGGGATACGACGGCCGTGTCGTTCCGCTCGATCAGTCGGCTCGAGCTGAGCCGCGGCCGTCGCTCGGTTGGCGGTGGGATGCTGCTTGGCGGTGTGTTGGGGGCGGGGGCGGGCGCCGCCGGCGCACTCGTGTGGGCCGCCTCGAGCTGCTTCAGAAACTCGACCTCCACGGGCGGGAACTGCCCGACGGGTGGCACCGCGGCAGGCATCGTCATCGGCAGTGGTGCGGTCGGCGCAGCGGTGGGGGCGCTGGTGCGCCCCGAGCGCTGGGTGCGCGTCGGGTGGAGTGGTTTGCGCGCGAGCGTCGGGCCGGGCGAAGCGCGCGTAGAGATCGGGTTTTGAGTGGCGATTGGCCCCGG
>CAYXIK010000056.1:0-12326 GCA_964465315.1 uncultured Gemmatimonadaceae bacterium
CTTCATTCAAGGCGGGGAGGCGCCGTTGGGGTTGGGAGAGCCGGCACTGCCCCCCATCGCGCCCGCCGTGTGCAATGCAATTTTCGCCGCCACCGGGAAGCGTATTCGCCGTTTGCCCATCCGCGCTGGTCTGACCGATCGCTGACCGGCTGCGGACTGACGCCCAAATCTCTGCATCGTAGGTTTCCGGTCCCTTCACC
The DNA here is from genome assembly GCA_964465315.1 of uncultured Gemmatimonadaceae bacterium. Taxonomy (GTDB): domain Bacteria; phylum Gemmatimonadota; class Gemmatimonadetes; order Gemmatimonadales; family GWC2-71-9; genus AG41. Next base: position 201 of record CAYXIK010000056.1, read on the forward strand.
GATTCGGACCAGGTGCGCAAGCCAGCTCTCCGAGTCGTCGCCGGCTTGCTGGTGATTCCCGTCGTCGCCTGGTTCCTTGCCTGGCTCGGCGCGTTCTCGTTCGAAGCCAGGGCCACGCCGCCCGCCTGGGAGCGCGCGCTCGCGGGGATGGCCTTCGATGCGTCCGTCGCCGGCGGGCGCCGCGCATCGCCAATCCGATTCGCCTGACGCCGGAAGCGTTGCTGGCGGGAATGAGAACGTACCGGGACGATTGCGCCGGATGTCATGGCGTCTACGGTCGTGACAGTAAATGGGGAAGCGAGGACTTCTATCCCCGGGTTCCTCAATTCGCGCGCACCCCGCCGCGCAAGCCGGACTGGCAACTGTTCTGGATCGTCACGTTCCTGAGCCGCCTCGATTCGCTGCCCGCGTGGGTCGACGCAGCCTGGAGGAAGCCGAGGCCGTGAAGCTGGGCGTGAGCGCGTGTATCTTCACCCGTCCCCAGCACGCGCTCGGGTTATGCCCAGCACCCACGGCGGCATGCCGACTCTCCTCGGCCTTCCTTATGACGGCAGCTCTTCATTCCGGAGGGGCCCGGCGGCCGCCCCGCCCGTAATCCGTCAGGCGCTGCATTCCCCGGCCGGTAATCCATGGACGGAGACCGGCGTGGACCTTGGGGCAGACGGCGCGCTAGGCGACGCGGGCGACGTGCCGCTCACGAGCGGTGCCGATGCGCGGACCAAGATCGAGGCGTCCGTGCGCACGCTCCTCGAGTCGGGCGGCCGCCCGATCGTGCTGGGCGGCGACCACTCGATCTCCTATCCGGTCGTGCGGGCGGTGCGATGGTTCCACCCGCGCCTCTCCATCCTTCACTTCGACGCGCATCCGGATCTCTACCCGGAATTCGAGGGCGACCGCTTCTCGCACGCCTGTCCCTTCGCGCGCGTCCTGGAAGAGAAGCTGGCGGATCAGCTGGTGCAGGTCGGCATCCGGACGATGAATGCAATCCAACGCCAACAGGCGGAGCGCTTTGGGGTCGATGTGATCGACATGCGTGCGTGGAGCGCCGGGCGGCGTCCTGCGCTCCGCAACCCCGTATACGTCTCGATCGACCTCGACGCCTTCGACCCGGCCTTTGCGCCGGGCGTGTCGCACCGCGAGCCCGGAGGCCTCACGGTCCGCGATGTGCTGACCGTGCTGCAGGGTGTGAGCGTGCCGATCGTCGGCGCGGACGTCGTCGAGTTCAACCCGGAGCTCGATCCGAGCGGCGTGACGGCGAGTGTGTGCGCGAAGCTCGTGAAAGAGCTCGCTGGAAGGATGATCAGTTCGGCGGGATCGTGAGCTGGATGATGTCGCCGGGCCTGACCGAAATGGTCTCGCTGATCGGGTTGCCCCGGCCACCGATCGGGTGCACCTCGAACCGTAGCTCGGTCCCGTACCCGATCAGCTCTGGCTTCACCATAATGATCTGCTTCGAGAGCCCGGGCACCGTGCCGAGTCGGATGCGCTGGCCACCACGGACGAGGAACACGTTCATGTCGAGAAAATTCTGATTGTCCACGGTGACGGCGGTCTCGGCCTGTGGGTTCAGCGGCTCGGTGACGCGACGGTGACAGGCGACAGCGGCCAGGGCCACCAGCAGGAGGGCGCAGCGCGGACGCATCATGAACAAGTATACCCCAGCGGCTGGCGCCGTTCCGGGCCGCCCCCTATCCTTCTCCCGCACCTCACCCGCTCGCCATGATCGACTGGCTCCAAACTCATCTCGGCATGAACCCCGAGCTGCAGATGCGCCTCTTCGCCACGCTGGGGACCGTGGCCGGGCTGTGGGTGCTGCACAAACTCATTCTCGCCGTGGTGTACCGGCGGGTACGGGACCCGTGGAGCCGCTATCGGTGGCGTAAGAGCCTCACGTACGTGTTCATGGCGGCGGGCATCATCATCGTCGGCCGCATGTGGTTCGCCGGGGTCCAAGCGCTCGCGACGTTCTTCGGCCTGCTCTCCGCCGGTCTCGCTATCGCCCTGAAGGAACCGGTGTCGAACCTCGCCGGGTGGGCCTTCATCATGTGGCGGCGTCCGTTCGAGGTGGGCGACCGGGTGCAGATCGGCCCCCACGCCGGGGACGTGATCGACCTGGGCGTGTTCCAGTTCACGCTCAATGAAATCGGTGGCTGGGTGAACGCCGACCAGTCCAGCGGGCGGATCATCCACATACCGAACGGCAAGGTGTTCACGGATCCGGTCGCCAACTACAACAAGGGCTTCCGGTATATCTGGAACGAGGTACCGGTGGTGGTGACGTTCGAGAGCGACTGGCGAAAGGCCAAGCAGATCCTGGGCAGGATCGCCGTCAAGCACGCGGAGCATCTCACCGCACAGGCGGAGCAGGAGCTGCTCGCCGCGTCCCAGCAGTACCTCATCAACTACCGCAAGCTGACGCCTATCGTGTACACCAGAGTCGTCGACTTCGGCGTGCAGCTGACGATCCGTTATTTGATCGAACCTCGGAAGCGCCGCGGCACGGAGCACGCAATCTGGGAGGACATCCTCACGGAGTTCGCCGCCTGCCAGGACATCGATTTGGCGTACCACACGACCCGGTCGTTCAAGTACACGGAGGAAGGGAAGCCGGGCTTGCGGGCACCGTCGCTCGCGCCGGACGCGCACAGCCCGTCGCCGGTGGACGACTGAGACCCGGTTATTGCTCCAGCACCTCGTAGTGCGTCACGGTGGGCTCGAGCTCGAGGAGATATTCGCGGTCCTCCGGGTAGTAGTGCGCCCGCTCTACGTTGTCACCCGCGAACAGCCGGATCGCGTCCATCGAGTCCCAATAGGAAATGAAGACGAAATGCGTCTCCCCGCCCACCGTGCGTCGCAACACCTCGACGCCCCGGTTCCCAGGGGTCGCGCGACAATCCGTGACTCCGGTGCGGCGCAGATAGTGCGCGTAGGCGTCGCCTTTCGTGACGGGCACCGCGCCGTGCCAGTACCGTGCGATCAAGGGACGCCTAGATGCGGTCGAGCTCGCTGACGGTTCGTTCATTGCGGACGTTCCCGGTGTTGAGCGTGGACTTGGGCTCGAGCAGGAGTACGTGCGTCTCTTCCGCTGCGATCGGCAGGTGCTCGACGCCGTGCGGCACGATCACGAACTCGCCTTCGTTTAGCCAAACGTCGCGATCGCGGAACTTGATCAGCAGGCGGCCCTTCACGACCAGGAACAGTTCGTCCTCCACCGGATGATGGTGCCACACGAACTCGCCTTTGAGCTTGACCAGCTTGACATAGTGGTCGTTGACCTCGCCCACGATCTTGGGGCTCCAGAGATCGCGGAACGATGCGAACTTCTGCGACAGGTTTACGCTGCGCACGACGCCCTCCTCACGATGCCGCGCGTTGACGGACGGTCGGACGGTCGGACGGTTGAACGGTAACGCCGCCTCCAGTCCGACGGTCCGACCGTCCGACGGACTTCCCGAATACCTGGATCCACACCACCGCGCCGATGATGAGGGCCATCGCCAGGAACGTCCGGGGGGTCACCGGTTCTCGCAGGATCAGCCAGCCGAGCAGGACCGCGATCACCGGGTTCACGTACGCGTACGTGCCGATGATGGTCGCCGACGCGTTCCGCAGAGCATACGTATACGCGCTATAGCCGACGATCGATCCGAATACCACGAGGTACGCGAGTGCGCCGACGCCACGGCTCGTCAGGTGCCACCGACTCCACTCGCCGAGGAGCGTGCCCACGAAGGCGGTCGCCCCCCCGCCCGCGACCATTTGGATCGCCGCGCCGACGTAGGCGCTCGTCTCCGTGCGGTGCCGCTTGCCGTAGACCGACCCGAGCGACCAGGACGCGCTGGCGCACGTCAGCGCGATGGGGCCGCGTAGATCTGCGTGGAGAATCTCCGCCGGGCTCGCCCCCACGAGGAGGGTGGTCCCGACGAAGCCGAGCACCAACCCCGCCACGACGCGCCAGTTCAAATCACCCGAGCCACCGGGGATGATCGCATCGAAGAACGCCATCCACAGGGCCACCGTTACGACGAAGATGCTCGCAATCCCCGAAGCGACGTACTGTTCAGCCCACACCACGAAGGCGTTGCCGCCGGCGAGCAGCAAGACACCGACGATCGCCTGCGTGCGCCAGTCCGTGGCGCGGCGCGGTAACGTATCCCCCAATGCGAGCGCCACCGCCAGCAGCAGCAGACCGGCGATGACGAAACGCAGACCGGCGAACAGGAACGGGGGCAGCACGCCGACGCCGACGCGGATCGCCAAATACGTCGAACCCCATACCACGCAGACGACGAGATAGGCGACGAGCGCCTTGCCGCGGAGCCCGGCCATCAGTCGAGCTCGACCGGGACGAACCCCGGCTTCTCGAAGAGCGTGCTCAGGACGATCGTCGTGCGTGTGTCCATCCGGGCGTGCGACGAGGGGCCCCGCAAGTCGCGAAGCAGCGCCTGCAGACTCTCGAGATCGGGTGCCGCGACCTTGAGGATGTAGCAATCCTCGCCCGCCACGTGGTGACACTCGAGGACGCCGGGATGCTTCTCCATGTCGCGCATCCTCGGCTCGTCGCCCACGTAATCGGAATTCCCGTAACGCACGGCGACGAAGGCCGTCACCGGGAACCCCGACTTCACGCGATCCACCCGCGCGCCGTAGCCCGTGATGTATCCGGCTTCCTCGAGCCGCTTGACGCGCTCCATGACGGCCGGTCGTGACAGCCCCACCTCGTCCGCCACCGCCTGATAGCTCGAGCGACCGTCGGTCGAGAGCAGCCGCAGAATCCTGCGGTCCACGGCATCTAATTCGGTCTTGTGCGCCATTTCGGAGCCCCGGTAGGGTCGTGACCTACTAGACGTAGACGTTTAGTACGGTTCTTGAACGTATCATAAGGGTAGCGGGTTTCGCACCGACGAACTATCCGGTTTTGGTGGACAGAATGTCCTTTGATGGAGACAGTCTAAGTCGTTACTATTCCGCTATGTCCGCCGATCTCGCGGGGCTGCGCGCCCTCGCACGCCGTTTCTCGTCCGCGCTCGTGGGGTATTCGGGGGGCGTGGACTCCGCGCTCCTCGCGGTCGTGCTGCGCGAGGAGTTGGGACGAGCGCAGATGCTGGCGGCGATCGGCCGAAGCGCCTCCTACCCGGCCGCGCAGTGGGCCGTAGCTCACGCTGTGGCGGAGCAATTCGATGTGCCGCTCCTCGAGATTGAGACACACGAGCTCCACGACCCCGCGTATCTCGCGAACCCCACCAATCGCTGCTTCTTCTGCAAGACGGAGCTGTGGCGGCAGCTCGTCCCCGTTGCGCGAGCGCGCGGGCTCGCGGTGGTATGCGATGGCACGAACGCGGACGATCTCCGCGAGCATCGTCCTGGGTACGCGGCCGGGCGGGCCGCCGGTGTGCGGTCACCGCTCGCCGAAGCCGGCCTCACCAAGGCGGACGTGCGAAGCGCGGCGCGAGCGCTCGGGCTCCCCGTCTGGAACGCGCCCGCGACGCCCTGCTTGTCGAGCCGCGTCGCCTATGGGTTGTCGATCACGCCCCGGCGACTCGAGCAGGTGGAGCGAGCCGAAGCCTACCTGCGTGAGCTTGGTGTGACGGGTGACCTGCGGGTTCGCCACCACGGCGACGAGGCTCGCGTCGAGGTGGAGCCGCGCTGGATCCAATGGGTGACCGATCGGCTCGCCCCGGTTCGGGAACGCTTCCTGGCACTGGGTTTTGCGAGGGTGGACGTCGATCCGCGTGGCTATCGCCGGGGGAGCCTGCTTGCCGAGCGCGCCTCCTCCTCTCCCTCTCCCACGCGCGCGTGAGGTTGTTTGTCGCGCTGAACCTTCCGTCGTCGGTACGCGATGCGTTGTGGGCGGCCACCGCCCCGCTCCGAGACTTGGGTCTTCCGGTGAAATGGGGGCGCGGGGACGGCATCCACGTTACCCTCAAGTTCCTGGGCGACGTGGAGGACCGGCGGGAAGGGGAGTGCCGGACCGCTCTTGGCCGGGCGGTCGCCGGGGCCCACGCGCTGCCCCTCGCGCTTGGCGGCTTCGGGGTATTTCCAGACTTCGGGCGGCCCCGGGTGATTTGGACGGCAATTGCGCCCGACCCGGCGCTCGAGATCCTGCAAGACAAGGTGGAGCGAGAATTCGCCCCGCTCGGATTCCCGACCGAGGCACGGACGTTCCGGCCGCACGTGACCCTGGGGCGCGCGTCGCGCGAGGCACGGGCGGCCGCGTTCGTCGGTTTGGAGGCGGCGCTCGTCCAGATCACCTTCGCCGAGACGGCACTCGTGGATTCATTGGATCTGATGCAGAGCACGCTCCAATCGGGAGGTGCGGTGTACCAGGTGAGACACCGTGAACGGCTGCCTTAAGGGACTCTTCCGGCTGGCGCTCCTCGCCGTCGTTTTCGCGATGGCGCTGGTGGCGTGGTGGTTCCGGGAGCCGATCCTGCACGCGGCGTCGCGCTGGCTCGGACCCCGGCGTACCGCGCTCCCGCCGGTGAGCGACACCTCCGTGGGGGCGCCCACCCCGAAGGCACTGTCGTCGACCCAGACCAAGGTCGAGAAGCTGAAGGCGCCTGTCGGCCCCGACTCGGTGGTCCTGTCTCCGAATGAAATCGCGTCGATGATCGGAAGCGGGATCGACTGGTCGGTTCGCAAGAGCTTCGACTCGCTCCGCGTGGAGCTGCTCGAGGGAACGGTCGCCGTGTACTGCCGGCTGGACACGCGGGTCATTCCTCCGGACGCGATCGGCCCCCTCGCCGGGATGCTGAATCCCATGGAGCCGCTCCGGATCGCCGGGCCACTCCGGATCGACCGGCCCGGTGTGGCGCACTTCACCGTACAGGAGCTGTCGCTGCGAGGCTTCCCGTTCCCGGGGCCGCTCGTGAAGCAGCTGGCCCAGCGGGTGGCCGGAGCCGACTCCACCGGTGCTGTGCCGCTCCGCGTCTCCCCCACGTTCGTCGACGTTGCGATCCATCCTACGGGCGTAGTGCTCTACCGGCACCGGCGGAGGAGCTCGTGAGCCGGCGCGTCCTGGTGGTGGACGACGAAAAGGGCATCCGCGAGGCGCTCCAGCAGGTGCTCGAGTACGAGGACATCGAGGTGCAGGCGTGCGCGTCGGGGTCGGAAGCCCTGCTGCGCTACGCCGAGTTCCGCCCGCATCTCGTCTTCTTGGACGTCAAGATGCAGGGCATGGACGGGCTCGAGACGCTGCGCAAGCTGCGCGAGCTCGACCCGCGAGCACAGGTGGTCATGATCTCCGGCCACGGGACCATCCAGACCGCGGTGGAGGCAACGCAGCTCGGCGCCTACGACTTCCTCGAGAAGCCGCTCGACACCGACCGCATCCTGCTCACCCTGCGCAACGCCCTGCAGCACCTCGACCTGACCAGTGAGAACGTCCGGCTCAAGGCCGAAGTGCATGCCCAGTACGAAATCGTGGGCTTGAGCCGCGGCGTCAAGCAGGTGATCGAGCGCATCGAGAAGGTGGCGCCGACCAGCGCCCGCGTGCTCATCACCGGGGAGAACGGCACGGGCAAGGAGCTCGTGGCCCGCGCCATCCACACGCTCTCCCCCCGGGCGCGGGGACCGTTCGTGGAGGTCAACTGCGCCGCCATTCCGACCGAGCTGATCGAGAGCGAGCTGTTCGGCCACATGAAGGGAAGCTTCACGGGTGCGTTCGCCGACCGCGCGGGGAAATTCGAGATCGCGGACGGTGGCACCTTGTTTCTGGACGAGATCGGCGACATGAGCCTCTCGGCGCAGGCCAAGGTGCTGCGGGCGCTGGAGGAGGGCGTCATCTCCCGGGTCGGGTCGGGAAAGACGCTGGAGGTGGACGTTCGGGTCGTGGCCGCCACCAACAAGGACCTGCAAGCCGAGATCTCGGCCGGTCGCTTTCGGGAGGACCTGCTCTATCGCCTCAACGTCGTGCCGATCGACGTACCGCCGCTGCGCGCGCGCCGCGGCGACGTACCCCAGCTCGTCGAGCACTTCGTCGCCCAATTGGGGCGAAGCGGAGGGCTCGCCACCAAGCGGTTCGATCCGGAGGCAGTGAAGCGGCTCGCCGCGTACGATTGGCCGGGGAACATCCGCGAGCTCAAGAACGCCATCGAACGGCTCCTCATTCTCGCGCCCGGTACTCTGGTGACCGCGGACGACGTCGAGCGTCTAGCGGGGCTGGGTGCGGGGGTGGGGGCGGGGGACGGCGGTGCCGGGCGCGCGACCATAGCTGCCGACGTCGCGGGCGCGCCGTGGATGCGTGCCGCCACATTCGAGGAGTTCAAGCAGGTGGCGGAGCGCACGTACATTCTGGCGAAGCTCAAAGAAAACGACTGGAATGTGTCGGAGACCGCGCGCACATTGGAGATGCCGCGGAGCAATCTCTACAAGAAGATCGAGCGCTACGGGCTGGCCCGGGAGGGGTAGTGGCGGACATACAGAAGGAGCGGGACTGGGACAAAGAGATGGCCGAAGTGGACCGGCTGCTGAAGAAGCTGCCGGCCGCCGATCCGACGCTCGGCCGGGGCAGTGGGGGGGGCGCCGAGCCGACTCTCAAGCGGCAGGCCGTGGCGCCCGGGTACGCGGGCGGCGCGCTGTCCGGCGCGGCCGGTCGCCTCGGGACGTGGCTGAAGGTGGGGCTCGGCGTTCTCATCGGCATCGGCGTCGCGCCGGGCGTCTGGCCGTATTCCCATGGCTGTGGACTGCGCGTGATGTTCTACCTCCTGGGCGTGACCACCGTCGTCGCCGCCGGCGTGTGGGCCAGCGTCTCGTCCTGGAGACGACGCCTTGGATTCGCGCACGTGATCTCACAGGTGCTCATCGTTTGGGGCATCCTCCTCATGACGCGCGAAGTGCTGCCGCGCGTGGGCGCCAAGCCGGAAGCCCAGTGGCTCTGTCCCGACGTTCCGCAGCCGCGCTGACAACGAACACCCGACACTCGATACCTGGTATGCCAGAGAACTTCAAGAATTTCATCGCCGGCGAGTGGGTCGCCCCCCGAACCGGGGCCTATTTCGAGAACCGCAATCCAGCGGACTGGAGCGACGTCATCGGCTGCTTCCCGCGATCCGGGCCGGAGGACGTGGCCCGCGCCGTGGAGTCGGCCAAGCGCGGGTTCGCGCAATGGTCGAGGACCCCCGCGCCGATCCGCGGCGAGGTGCTCCATCGGGTCGGAGACCTGCTGGTGCAGCGCAAGGAGGAGATCGCGGGGGCGATGACCCGCGAGATGGGCAAGGTGTTGGCGGAGACGCGGGGTGACGTGCAGGAAGGCATCGACACCGCGCACTACGCCCACACGGAAGGGCGCCGGCTGTTCGGGCGGACCGTGCCCTCCGAGCTCCGCAACAAGTGGGCGATGAGCTTCCGGCGCCCGGTGGGCGTGGCCGGGCTGATCACTCCCTTCAACTTTCCGATGGCGATCCCGACCTGGAAGATGTTTCCCGCCTTGCTCTGCGGAAATGCGGTGATCTTCAAGCCCGCCGAGGACGTTCCTCACACGGCGCATTTGCTGGTGGAGATCCTGCTCGAGGCGGGCTTGCCGCCCGAGGTGGTGCAGCTGTTGCACGGGGAGGGGTCCGTCATCGGGAAGGCGATGGTCGAGCATCCCGACGTTCCCGTGATCTCGTTCACCGGCTCGACCGAGACGGGCTCGATCATCGGAACCACGTGTGGCCGGATGCACAAACGCCTGTCGCTCGAGATGGGCGGAAAGAACGCGATGATCGTGATGGACGACGCCGACCTGGACCTGGCGCTCGACGGCGTGCTGTGGGGCGCGTTCGGCACGACCGGCCAGCGGTGCACCGCGACGAGTCGCCTGGTAGTTCACGAACGGGTGCACGACCGGCTCGTCAAGATGGTGTGCGATCGAGCGGACGCGTTGCGGCTCGGGCCCGGACTCGATCCCAATACCGAGGTCGGCCCGCTCATCAACGAAGACGCGAGGAAGAAGGTCGATTACTACGTCGGGGTCGGACGGGACGAGGGCGCGCAGGCCTTGATCGGGGGGAAGGTCGCCACGGGGAAGGGTCTCGAGCGCGGTTGGTTCTACCGGCCCACGGTGCTCGGCGGGGTCAAGGCCGGGATGCGCGTGGAGCAGGAGGAGATCTTCGGGCCCGTACTCTCCGTGATCAACGTCGGATCCCTCGACGAGGCGATCCGGGTAAACAACGGCGTGAAATACGGGCTCTCGAGCGCGCTCTACACGCGGGACGTGAACGCGGCTTTTCGCGCGATGGGGGAGCTCGAGACCGGGATCACGTACGTGAATGCGCCCACCATTGGAGCCGAAGCGCACCTTCCCTTCGGCGGCGTCAAGCAGACCGGCAACGGGCACCGGGAGGGCGGCTGGGAGGTGTACGATTTCTACTCGGAGACCAAGGTGATCTACGTCGACTTCTCCGGGAAACTCCAGCGCGCACAGATCGACACCGAGAACTGAGCCCGCCCGCGACGGATTGCTCCTGCTCGCAAGACGAGGGTGACGCGGCTCACGCCGGCCGCATTACAGTGCGTCCGGTGGATCACGAATCGTTGGTGATCGTCCTCTCCATGAGCGGCTCGCCGCTTGCGCCGACGACGTTGGACGGTCTCGCCGACGTCGCGGTGGCATGGGTCCGGGTGGAGCGCGAGGGAGACGCCGCGTGTCTGGCCGCTCGGGTCCGGCACGCCGATCCCCCCGACGATTTCCGACAGCGAATTCGGCATTGGGGAGCGGCCCGCGGATGGGCGGTGACCGTTGCGCCTGGCCGACGGCCTGGCTAGAGTAAAAGCCATGCATCACTTGGGGGCACCGCGGTTCGACTCGGGCGCGCGCAGCGCGGCGGGTCCCGTCGCCCCCCCATCGGTGCGGGCGTCGTACGAGCCGCGTCGCTCCCGCCTTGCGCGCTGGTTCGACAACTGGATGCGCTCGCTGGGCATGGCGCTCGTTCTCTTCCTGATCATTCGCACGTTCCTCATCGAAGCGTTTCAGATTCCGTCCGGCAGCATGGAGCGCACACTGCTGGCGGGCGACTTCTTGTTCGTGAACAAAGCGGTCTACGGCGCGCAGATCCCCGGCACCAAGGCCCGGCTCCCCGGCTTCGAGTCACCGCGACGCGGCGACGTGATCGTGTTCGCGTACCCGAAGAATCCCGAGCTCAACTACGTCAAGCGGGTGATCGGGACCCCGGGCGACACGGTGGAGATGCATCGGGGCGCGGTGCGGGTGAACGGCCGCATGGTGGCGGAGCCGTACGTGCAGCGCGTCGACCCGCGAGACATTTACGACCCGGAGTTCAACTGGCAGCGGGACTACCTGGTGGGCGGTCCCGCGGCGGCGCACAACTATCACCCGACCCGCGACACCTGGGGTCCGATCGCGGTCCCGGCCGGGAAGTACTTTGTGCTGGGCGATAATCGCGACAACTCGGCGGATTCCCGATACTGGGGCTTCGTGGACGCGGCGGCCGTTAAGGGACGGCCGCTCGTCGTGTACTTCAGTTACGACCGGGAAGCGCACGACGCTCTTCCCTGGCTGACCGATATTCGCTGGCACCGGTTGGGATCGATCATCCGGTAGGTATCGTCAGGCGTCGTCCACGCCCGGAGGGGTGACCAGGCCATGCAACTGAATGCGGCGAAGCGCGCCTCGTTCGACGAAGGGTCGCTCGATCAGTATCTACGAGAGATCAGTCAGTACCCCTTGATCACCAGGGAAGAAGAAGTCACCCTGGCCCAGCGGATCAAGCAGCACGATGAAGAGGCGCTCGACAAGCTCGTCCGCTCGAACCTCCGCTTCGTCGTGTCCGTCGCCAAGAAGTACCAGAATCAGGGCGTGTCGCTCTCGGACTTGATCAACGAGGGCAACCTCGGCCTGATCCGGGCCGCGCACAAGTTCGACGAGACCAAAGGCATCAAGTTCATCTCCTACGCCGTGTGGTGGATCCGCCAGGCAATTCTCCAGGCCCTGGCGGAGCAGTCGCGGATCGTGCGCGTCCCGCTCAACCGCGCGGGAACGCTGCACCGCATCGGCAAACGGTCGTCTGCGCTGCTCCAGGAGCTCGGTCGCGAGCCGACCGTCGAGGAGATCGCCGAGGGCATGGACATCTCCGAGGAGGAGGTCGCCAAGACGCTGTCCATCTCGCAGGCCCACCTCTCGCTCGA
>CAYXIK010000057.1:0-4400 GCA_964465315.1 uncultured Gemmatimonadaceae bacterium
GAGGGTTGGGAAGCTCCCGAGGCAGGACTCGAACCTGCGACCCGCCGGTTAACAGCCGGCTGCTCTACCAGCTGAGCTACTCGGGAAGGACGGCGAGGAATATCGCTCGTCGCGACCTCTACTTCAACCGGCCGTCAGCCGCCGAGTTGCGGCTTCAAGTGCTTGTCGTAACACTCGGGGCAAACACCGTGGCTGAACTCCGCCTTGGAGCGCTTCTCGATGTAGCGCTCGAGCGAGCCCCAGCCGCCGTCGGCGTTGCGAATGCGCTTACAGTAGCTGCACACGGCTAGCAGCCCTTCGAGAGTGACGAGGTGCTGCCGCAATCCGAGGATGCGCTCGGCCACGCGGAGGCGTGCTTTGAGTTCGTCCGCGGGGACGGGCTTGGTCACGAAATCGTCGACACCGGCGTCCATCGCCTCGAGAAAGCTCTCGGTGCCGACGCGCGATGTCTGAAGAATGAAGTAAGTGTACTCCCGGTCGGGCACCGCACGCACGCGGCGGCAGAGCTCCAGGCCGTCGAGCACAGGCATGAGCCAGTCGGAGACGATCACGCGCTGGTCGGAAAGGTGCCACACCCCGAGCGCGATCTCGCCATTCTCCGCGACCGACACGTGATGACCAGCCGCGGTGAGGACAGCCTGCACCACGCGGAGCGCCACGGGATCGTCTTCGGCGACGAGAACGTTCATTGGGCCCGGAGGGGTCGGCTCATCGGCAGCTCCGCGAGCACCATGCCAACTAAAATCAGCGCACCCCCGCTCCACTGCAACAGGGACAGCCGCTCGCCGAGGACCAGCCACGACGTCAGCGCGGCGAACAGCGGCTCGAAGCAAAAGATCAGGGCCGCGCGCGCGGACGACATCTCCCGCTGAGCCCGCATCTGCAGCAGAAAGCAGATGGTGCTGGCGAAGAGGACCGTGTACCCAAGGGCCCCGGCGAACGCCGGCGTCCATTCGATGCGGGGTCGCTCGAACAGCACCGTCGCTACTCCCGCGACTACGGCGGTGGACGCAATCTGCATGAACACCAGGCGCCGGGCATCGTAGCGACGCGTCAGCTCGGTGACGGCTACGATCTGGCCACCGAAGCAGGCGGCGCAGACGAGCGTGAGCAGATCGCCGCGGTTCAAGCCGCCGGCGTTGGGCGCGGTGAGGAGATAGATGCCCAGTGTGGCAAGCGCGAGGGCAGCCACGGTGAGCCAGTTGGGTCGCTCGCCTACGAGCGCGAGGGCGATGACTGGTGCCAGCACCGACGAAACCGCCACGATGAACGCCGACCGGGAGGGCGTGGTAATCACCAGCCCAGCGGTCTGCGTCATGAACCCGACGGCCACGAGGAGACCGAGCGTCGCCCCGCCCCGCAGTTCGGGGCCGCTTGGAGGCGTACGGAACGAGGTTCCCGGCACGAGTGCGAGGGCGGCAACGCCGAAGCGCACCGTGAGGAACGCGAGCGGCGTCGCATCTGCGAGAGCTCTCTTCACGGCCACGAAGCTCGTGCCCCAGAGCGCGGTCGCGAGCAGCAGCGCGAGGTCCGCCTGCCGCCGCGTCACCTCCGGCCGCCGTCCGACAGCAGGTCTTGCAAGTATCGTCCGGTCGTTGATTCGGGAACGCGGGCTACGTCCTCGGGGGTGCCGGCAGCCACGACGCGCCCGCCCGCGTCGCCGGCGCCGGGCCCCATCTCGATCACCCAATCGGCGCGCTTGATGACGTCGAGGTGATGCTCGATCACGAGCACCGTGTGCCCGGCGTCGACGAGACGATCGAGGACGCGGCATAGTGTGCGCACGTCGTCGAGGTGCAGGCCGGTCGTAGGCTCGTCCAGGATGTACAACTTGCGGCCGGCGCGACGTTTCCCGCCGCTCGCGAGCGCGAGCTCGCGGGCGATCTTGAGGCGCTGCGCCTCGCCGCCCGAAAGCGTGGTCGCGGGCTGGCCGAGCCGGAGGTAGCCGAGCCCCACCTGCTGAAGATGCCAGAGCGCGCGCGCCAGGCGAGGCTCGCGGTGGAACCGCTGGAGCGCCTGATCCACGGTCCACTCGAGCACTTGGTGGATCGAGCTCCCGCCGAGCTTCACCTCGAGCACGTCTCTCTTGAATCGCTTCCCTCCGCAGGCGTCGCACGGCACGAACACGTTTGCCAGGAACACCATCTCCACCAGCACGTGCCCCGCGCCCTCGCAGGTGTCGCACCGGCCGCCGGCCACGTTGAAGGAGAAGGTGCTCGGGGTGTAGCCGCGCGCCCGGGCGAGCGGCTCCGCCGCGAACAAGGCGCGCAGGTCGTCGAACGCCTTGATGTAGGTGACGGGGTTGGAGCGCGGGGTGCGGCCGATCGGCGACTGGTCGACCAGCACGACGTCGCCGATCGCTTCCCAGCCCGTGAGCGCCCTGACCGGGCCAACTGGCTCGCCCAAGTGCTGCTTGGCGCCGTGCGACCCCCAGATCCGCGACTCGAGCTGGCGGAAGAGCACATCGTGCACGAGCGTCGACTTGCCCGATCCCGAAACGCCGGTCACCGCCGTCAACGTGCCGAGCGGAATACGCGCGTCCACGTCCCGAAGGTTGTGCAGGCGCGCCCCCTGGAGCGTCAGCCAGCGCCGCGCGGCGCGACGGGCCGACGGGACGCCGATACGCTTCTCACCGGATAGGTACTGCCCCGTGAGCGTGCCGGCCTCGCGCACGCCCCGAGCGGGACCCTGGTAGACCAGCGACCCCCCGGCTTCACCGCTCGCCGGCCCGAGCTCGACCATCCAATCGCCCGCCTCCATTGCGGCCGGGTCGTGCTCGACGACCACGACGGTATTCCCCGCGTCGGCGAGCCGGCGCAGGAGGCCGAGCAGGCGATGCGTGTCCGCGGGGTGGAGGCCGATGGTCGGTTCATCGAGGACATAGAGCGTGTCGACCAGGTGGGCGCCGAGCGCGTTGGAGAGCGCGATGCGCTGCGCTTCGCCTCCCGACAGAGTACGCGTCAGACGGTCGAGGGTGAGGTAGCCCAGCCCCACATCATTCACGAACGAGAGGCGGGCCTCGAGCTCGGCGAGGATGTGCACGGCCACGGCGCGCCGGAACGGCGTGAGCTCGAGCGCGCCGATCCATTCGTTGACCGCCCCGGCGGTGAGGCCTGCGACCTGGGCGATAGTGCGATCGCCGACGCGCACGGCCAGGGCTTCGGGTTTCAGCCGCGCGCCGCCGCACGTGGGGCAGGTCTTCGCGAGCTGGTACTGCCGGAGGAAGACGCGGATGTACTGCTTGTACCGTTTTACCTCGAGGTGCTCGAGAAAGGGCAACATGCCCAGGAACCGGCCGGCCGCGCCGCGCAACAGGAAATCTCGGGCCGCGGGGCTCAGATCGCGCCAGGGGGCGTCGAGGGGAATGTCTCTGGCGCGCGCTGCCTCGCGGAGGATGCGGCGGCGGCCCTCGTAGCGCGGCTTGGTCCAGGGATCGAGCGCGCCCTGGGCAAGACTCTTCCTGGGGTCTGGTATGATGAGCGACTCGTCGTATTCGAGCACCGCGCCGAAGCCGTTGCACACCGGGCAGGCGCCGCGCGGATTGTTGAAGGAGAACAAGATCGGGGTGAGGACCGGCGCCGCTGTACCGCAGTGCGAGCACGTGGGATGCGAGGAGAAGCGGTGGCGATCGCCGTTCTCGAGCGCGACCGCCACGCCCTCGCCCTCGTTAAAGGCGGTCGCGATCGCGTCGGCGAGTCGGCCGCGATTCGCCTCCGACGCGGGAAGCCGGTCCACGACGACCAGGATCTCATGGGCCACCCGCACGCGGTGCTCGGCATCGGGAGGATCCAGTCGGGTCAGGACGCCGTCGAGCTGCGCCCGCACGAACCCGGCCGCCCGGAGTTGGGCCGCCACTTCGACGTCCGGTCGGTGCGCACTCGCGGGCAGCGGGAACGTGATCACGACCGGTGGGGGCGCGGCATGCGGCGCCCCTACGTGCACCAATTCGTCCACCACCTCCTGCACCGTGTCCGCCTTCACTTCGTGTCCACATTGGACGCAAAACTGGGTCCCGACCCGCGCCCACAGCAGGCGGAGGAAGTCGTAGATCTCCGTAGCCGTGCCGACCGTAGAGCGGCTGCTGGTTGTGGGGTTCTTCTGCTCGATCGCGACCGCGGGAGAGATCCCGTCGATGCCGTCGACGAGCGGCTTTGGCATCCGCTCGAGAAACTGCTTCGCGTACGTGGACAGCGACTCGATATAGCGCCGCTGTCCCTCGGCGTAGAGCGTGTCGAACGCCAGACTGCTCTTGCCCGAGCCCGAGGGCCCCGTGACGACGGACAAGGAGCGCCGCGGCAGCTCCACGGTGATCCCCTTCAGATTGTGCTGGCGCGCGTTGCGGATGACCACGCGGTCGGGAGAGCGAGGCATAACCATTTAACATAGCAGGTACTCGGCGC
>CAYXIK010000057.1:4500-12137 GCA_964465315.1 uncultured Gemmatimonadaceae bacterium
GCAGGTACTCGGCGCTGGCTGCTCGGTGCGAGGGAATCCGGACGCACCTAGCCCCTAACACCCACCCTCCGTACCTTGCCCCCCCAATGGCCCTCGCCTTGACCCCCCGCCTGCTGCGCCGCGGGCTGGAGCTCTTTGCGGTCATTTCGCTGGTCGGCGTCATCGTGGTGCTCGCGGTCTACGGCGAGAATGTGCAGGCCGTGGCCAAGACCCTGCTCCACCTGCAGTGGGGCTGGATGATCGTGGGGCTGGGGCTCGCGTCGATGGACTGGATCGGCGGCGGGACTCGGCTGTGGGTCGTGGCGCGGCACGTTCAACCGGGCGTTCGCCTCCGCGACATGATCATCGCGGGAGGCATGAGCGCATGGGCCGCCTACCTGACGCCGTTTCAATCGGGTGCCGGACCGACCATGATGTGGGTCATGCGGCGATCGGGGGTCCGCCTACCCGAGGCGATGACGTCCACGTTCATGACGTTCGTGGCCACCGTGGCGTTCTTCGCCATCGCCGGCCCGCTCGCGATCTATCTTGGCGCCGGGAAGTCGCTCGCGCGGCACGACATCGTTCTGGGGATCACCTACTACGGGCTGTTCCGCACCAGTCTCACAATCTTCGGCATCCTGGGCGTCGTCATGCTGGTGGCGATGGTGTTCCCGGCGTGGCTCCGCGACGCCGTCCACTGGGTCGCCGGTCGGCTGGAGCGAAAGAGCGGGCGAGTGGCCGCGCGGATCGAGCAGCTTCGCGCGGGGATCGACCGCGCGCATGAATGCTTGGTGGCGTTCGGGAACCCGCGGGGGTGGCTGGCCTTGTTCTGGGCGGTGCTCCTCTCGGCGCCGTCGCACGCGAACAAGCTGCTCGCCGGCTACGTCGCGCTGCGGGCCCTCGGCATTCCGGCGAACTTCGTCGACATCCTGTTGCTCCAGACCTTCATTACGTTCTTGCTGTATTTCGCGCCGACGCCCGGCTCGGCCGGGGTCGCCGAGTTCTTGTCGGCGGCGGTCATGCAGATCTACGTGCAGCCCTCGCAGCTGCCCTCGTACGCCCTGATCTGGCGCTTCATCAACAGCTACGCGACAGTCATCGCGGGGTCGCTACTGTTTTGGTACTGGCTGCGTCGGGGCCTGGTGGGGCGTGAGGAAGCGGTGTCGCTCGACGGCGCCGCATAATGGATGGGTGAACGTCGCGTAAGCCGTGTTTCCTTGCGCGGTTACGCAGTCGGGCGTAACTTCCGGCGCTGCCATTTCCGGCTTCAAGGGACTCTCCCACATGTCGTTGCTCGAACTCGGTGGTAGGAAGTTCACCATCCCGGTGGGCGAGGTAACGCTCGGCAGTGACGCGAGCTGCGCGATCTCCCTGACCGGCGTGGGGATACTCCCGCGGCACGCCGTGCTGCAAGCCCAGGCCGACGGGCAGGTCGTGATCCGGAAGGCGTCGCCCGCCGCCGAAGTCCTGATCAATGGCGTCCGTCTCGGAGCCGAGCCCACTCCGCTGCTCCACGGCGACAAGGTTGAAGTCGGGGGGCAGGAACTGACCTTCGTGGATGAGCGCCGGTCCGGCAGTACCCAGTTCGTGAAGGCCTTCACACCGCCGACCGCGGGCGCGACGAAACCGGGCGCCAGGCCGATCACCGTCGGTACGACCGGCGGGCGCGTGGTGAGTCTCACAGACGGCCGTGAATATGTGATAACCGGGGCCTCGCTGGTGTTTGGACGAGAGGCCGGGTGCGACGTGGTCGTGCCGGGGAAAGATGTCTCCCGCCGGCACGCCGAGATCGTCCAGACCCCGAAGGGCTACTTGCTGGTAGACTCGAGCACGAACGGGACGTTCGTCAACGAAGAGCGGGTGGCGGGGCAGCGGATCTTGGCCCGGGCCGATGTGATCCGGCTGGGCGACGAGCAGTTTCGCTTCTATACGGACGCGGCAGCGCCCGCCGCAACTACCCCCAGCGACCCCGCCGAGCGACTGAAGCATACGGTACACGGCATGGAAGCGATGGCTCCGCTCCCTCCACCTGCTCCCGCCCCTCCACCTGCCGCCTCACCGCCCGCACCCCCGCCGCTCGCGACCTTCCTGGTGCGGGTCGGCGAGCTGGCGGGGCGGCGACTCGTGGTGAGGACCCCGATCGTCAACTTCGGGCGGGCCGACTATAACGACGTGGTAGTACCCGATCCGTCGGTCTCCACGAGCCATGCGAAGCTGCAACGACGTGAAGGTGTGTGGGTACTGGTCGACCTCGATTCGACCAACGGGACCTTCGTGGATGGGGAGCGCGTGAAGGGCGAGGCACCGCTCGCCCCGGGGGCGATGGTCCGGCTGGGAGATGTGCAGCTGGTGTTCGAGCCGACCGACGACGCTGTAGGCGCGGTGAAGGGCGGCGGCACCCAGGTGCTCAGGACGCCCCACTCCGTGGCGCCACCCGCGGCCGTCAAGGCGCCTTCGCCGGCGGCCGCAAAGGCTCCCTCCCCGACCCCCCCAGTCGCCGCGCCCAAGCCGTCTCCCCAACCCAAGTCGCGCCCTCCGGCGGCGAAGCCCGCGCCGAAGCGCCCTGCTGCCCAGCAGCCGCCCCCGCCGAAGAAGGGGAAGGGCTGCGGTGCGAGCGCGGCGGTGCTGGCCCTCGGATCCGTGGGCCTCGCGGTGCTCGTCCACCGGTTGCTTCCGTAGCAACGCCCGTGCACATCACCGCCGCTGGCCGCACCGACGTCGGCATCATCCGGTCGGGCAACGAGGACAACTTCCTGATGGTGCCCGACAAGGGGATCTTCGTCGTCGCGGACGGCATGGGCGGGCACGCCGCTGGCGAGGTCGCGAGCGAGATGGCGGTGCGCTTCGTGGCGCGAGAGCTCGGCTCCCTCCGGGGCCTGGCGGACGATCAGGTCGCCGACCGGATGCGCACGGCGATCCGCGCGGCCAACGGCGCGATCTTCCAACGCACGCTCACGGAGCATGACAAGCGCGGCATGGGGACCACCGTCACGGCGCTGGTCCTGTTCGAGACGCGCTTCCTGATTGGACAAGTCGGCGACAGCCGGGCGTACCTGTATCGCGACGGCAAGCTCATCCAGCTCACCAAGGATCACTCGTACGTGCAGGAGCAGGTGGACGCGGGCTATCTCACCCCCGAACAGGCGCGGTCCCACCCCTATTCGAACGTGATCACCCGGTGCGTCGGCGCCAACAGCGACGTGATGCCGGACATTTACCTCGGCAGCGTGAAGCTCGGGGACTTGTTCCTCCTAGCGTCGGACGGCCTGACCGGTATGCTAGAGGACCTGGAGCTCGCCGAAATGCTGGGGGGCGGGGGCAGAGAGCGGATGCCGCAGGACCGGGTCGACTCCCTCATCACCGAGGCCAACCGGCACGGGGGGCTCGACAACATCACCGCGATCATCGTCCGGATCGACCGGGTGGACGCGCCGGTGGTCGGAGACACCGAGATCACCCGCCCGGGCGTGCGAGACTAGTCAGCCAACCAGTTCACCGTTTCGTCCCGCGGCCGCATCACGAGGTCTACGATCCGCCCGGGCGGCACCGTCACGGTCCGGAGGGCAAATACCCGCAGCCGGCGGGCGGACCGGTAGAGCTCGGCCGCCACGCGGGGGAGACCCAGCTGGGCCGCGGCTTCGGATCCCCCGAGGTGCGTCACCACTCCGTCGCGCTTCACGAGCAGTAGGTCGAGGGCGAGCATGGAGGGTTTGGCGGGGAAATCGAGGAACAGCTCTCCCGGCGCGAGCCCGAGCTCGCGGGCGAGCCGGTCCTCCACCCGTTCGACCAGATCCGGGTCGTCGGATGGCCAGGCGGGCGTCTCGAGGGGCAGGTCGGTGCCGGCGACGTCAAGGGCCCGCTTGGCGAGCCGCCGCTCGCGCAGCCGGCGCGCGAGGCCGGTCGTATCATCGTGCATGAGCTCGTGGATCAACCCGTCGTCCGTGGCGTGGGCGATGGCGTGCGGATCGACACGACCGCCGACGATTGCGCGCCGCACGAGGCGCTTGAACATCGCCGTCGCGCTCCGGACGGCGTGGTGCCAATACACATTGCGGTACATCTGGTACTTGGCGAAGAGCAGCGACTCGAGCGCCGCGAGTCCCTTTTCGTGCAGGGCGATGGCCGGATGCCCGTCAGGCCCCGGCGCGATTGTCAGCGACGTCAATAGTCGGTCGACGTCGATCATGCCGTACGGCACGCCGCACATCCAGGCGTCGCGCGAGAGGTAGTCGAGCTTGTCTACGTCGAGCGACCCCGCGATGAGACCGGCGAGCGGCTCTCGCGCCCGGCCCTGAATCAGGGGGAGGAGCCGGTCGGCCTGAGCCCCGAGGTCGGCCAGTCGCTCGGCCAGAGCCCCGCCGGCCAGATGGTCGGCCGCGAGCCTCTCGTGGTGGGGTAGACCAGCCTCCTCGAGAGAGTGTGAGAAGGGGTAGTGCCCGATGTCGTGCAGCAGGGCGGCGAGCTTCACCTGCACACGAGCGGCGGGATCCGGGCGGGCGTCCCCCGCCTCCTCGAGCTGCGTCAGCGCGCGCCGGGCCAAATGGTACGCGCCGAGGGCGTGCTCAAACCGAGTGTGAGTGGCTCCGGGATAGACGAGGAAGGCGTGGCCCAGCTGGCGGACGTAGCGCAGCCGTTGCACGGCGGGCGTGTCCACCACGGCCAGCGCTTCGGGGTCGAGCCGGATGTTGTTCCAGAGCGGGTCGCGAACGACCTCGAACTGCGTCAACGCTTGGGGCCTGCGTCCCTGACCGCGGCGTGTACGTGGTCCCGGAACTGCTCGAAGTTCTCGCGGAACATCTGGCTCAGGCGTCCGGCTTGGGCGTCGTAGGCAGCCGGGTCCGTCCACGTGCCGCGCGGAAGGAGCAGGGCGTCCGGCACTCCCGGCACCTGCAGGGGCACCTCCAACCCGAACACGGGATCCGGAGCCGTGGGGATACGGTCGAGCTTGCCCGCGAGCGCGGCACGCACCATTGCGCGGGTGAGGCTCAACCGGATCCGCTGACCGACGCCGTACGGCCCGCTGCTCCAACCGGTGTTCACGAGCCAGCACTGGACGCCGTGTCGCGCGATCTTCTCACCCAGGAGCGATGCATAGGCGTTTGGGTTGAGCGGCAAGAACGGCGCGCCGAAGCACGTAGAGAACGCCGCCTTGGGCTCCGTCACGCCCCGCTCCGTCCCGGCCACCTTGGCGGTGTAGCCGGAGAGGAAGTGGTACATCGCCTGCGCGGGGGACAGGCGCGAGATCGGTGGCATGATGCCGTACGCGTCGCAGGTGAGGAAGAGGATGTGCGACGGATGGCCGCCCATCCCGCCCGGGACGTGATTGGGGATGTAGTGGATCGGATAGGAAGCGCGCGTGTTTTCGGTGATCTCATCGGAGTCGAGGTCGATCACCCGGGTCGCGGGGTCCACCACGACGTTCTCGAGCACGGTGCCGAACATCTGGGTCGTGGCGTAGATCTCGGGCTCGCCTTCGCGCGAGAGGCGGATCACCTTGGCGTAACACCCGCCCTCGAAGTTGAAGACGCCCTGGTCGGACCAGCCGTGCTCGTCGTCGCCGATTAACGCGCGCGCGGGGTCCGCCGACAGCGTGGTCTTGCCGGTGCCCGAGAGACCGAAGAACAGCGCCACGTCGCCCGTTTCGCCGAGGTTCGCCGAGCAGTGCATCGAGAGGACGCCGCGCTTGGGGAGCAGGTAGTTGAGGATCGTAAAAACGGCCTTCTTCATCTCGCCCGCGTAGCGCGTGCCGCCGATCAGGGCCGTCCGCTGCCCGAAGTTGATCACCACGAACGTGGCGGACTTGGTGGCATGCACCGCCGGGTCGGCGTGGAGCTCGGGGGCGTGGAGGACGGTCCAGGCGGGACTGAAGGCGGCGAGGTCGGAAGCGGTGGGGCGCAGGAACATGTTGTAGACGAACAGCGCCTGCCAGGCGTTCGGTGTGATGAAGCGGATACCGAAGCGATGGTTCGGGTCCGCGCCGGCAAAGAGATCGCGCACGAACAGCTCCTGGCCGGCCAGGTGCGACAGCACCGAGGCCTTGAGGCGCTCGTAGTACTCGGCCTCGAGCGGCTGGTTGACACGGCCCCACTGGATATCGCCCGCCGAGGTGGGCTCGCGAACGATGAACTTGTCGTTCGGGCTCCGCCCGGTATGCGGCGTGGTGACCGCGCAGAACGCCCCGCCGTCAGCGATCACGCCTTCGCCGCGCCGCACGGCGTGCTCGTAGAGCTCCGGCGGCCCGAGGTTCCAGTGGACCGCATACTGCGGCGTGAGCCCCAGGGCCTCGAGCGCCGGATGCCGTCTGCCTTCGGCCGGTCGCGTCGCGTGTGCGGTCATGCCCGCGACCTCCGCCCGTGCTCCTGCGCGTCCACGGCGGCGATCACGGCCATGTTGACGATGTCGTTCACCTCGGACCCCCGCTGCAAGACGTGTACGGGCTGCGCCATGCCCACCAAGATCGGGCCGATCGCGTCCGCGCCGCCGATCCGATTGAGCAGCTTGTAGCTGATGTTGGCCGCGTCGAGATTCGGAAAGATCAGCACGTTCGCCGGGCCCTGGAGCTTCGAGAACGGGTACGTCTTCATCAAGATCCGTTCCACGACGGCGGTGTCGGCCTGCATCTCGCCGTCCGCCTGGAGCGCGGGCTCCCGCTCCTGCAGCAGCGCGACCGCCCGCTGCACCTTGTCGGCGGACGGGTGCCGCACCGATCCGAAGTTGGAGAACGACAGCAGGGCGACGCGCGGCTCGATGCCCAGCCGCCACACGAACTCCGCCGTGGCCGATCCGATTTCCGCGAGCGTCTCCGCGTCGGGGTCGATGTTCACCGTGCAGTCCGCGAAGAAAAACGTCTGCTGCGGCAGCACGAGCATATAGATGCCGCTCACATGTCGCCGCCCGGCCTCCGCGCCGATCACTTCCAGGGCGGGTCGCATGGCGTCGGGATAGTACATGTCGACGCCCGCCACGACGGCATCCGCCTGTCCGGCCCGCAGCATCAACAGGGCGTGGTACATCGGGTCGAGCACACGAGCGCGCGCCTCGCGCAGCGTGATGCCCTTGCGGCGCCGCCGCTCCCAGAGCTCCTGCGCGAACGTCTCGAGGTGCACGCTGGCGCGCGGATTGGCGAGCGTGATGTCCTCCAGGGTCACGCCGGCGTCGTCCGCCTGGCGCCGGATGGCGTCGGGGTCGCCGAGCAGGATCGGCTCCGCCACCCCGTCGTCGGCGAGGATGCGGGCGGCCTTGAGGATGCGCGGATCCTCACCCTCGGGGAAGACAATACGCTGCGCCTCCTGCTGGGCGCGGCTCGAGAGCCCGCGCATCACCTCGCGGGCTCGCCCGAGGCGGGCGTCGAGCTCCGCCCGATATTCGTCCACGTCGATCACGCGTCCCGCCACGCCCGAGCCGACCGCGGCCCAGGCGACGGCCGGGGCCACCCACAGCAGGACGCGTGGGTCGAACGGCTTGGGAATGAGGTACTCGGCGCCGAACCGCAAACGCTCCAGGCCGTAGGCGCGCATCACGGAATCGGGGACCTCTTCTTTGGCGAGCGCCGCGAGCGCGCGCGTCGCCGCCATCTCCATTGCCTCGTTGATCTTCTTGGCACGCACGTCGAGCGCCCCGCGAAAGATGAACGGGAAGCCGAGCACGTTGTTCAC
>CAYXIK010000058.1:0-12034 GCA_964465315.1 uncultured Gemmatimonadaceae bacterium
GTGATTACTCTTCTCACCTGGCGCTACTTCTTCGTTGCACCACTGATTTTCTCCAGTCTTGTCGCCCTCTGCCTGCTGCTGGCCGCGTGGAGCGCTGCGACCGCCTGAACGGGCGGAACAGTGCGTTGGGACGACACTCACGGTGACGACGATGCCACTTCCCGTCGACCTCGCACCGTTGGGACCCTCGGTATGAACGAGCAGGTCACTCTCATGCACCCGGGCGAGCGTGACCAGAGCGCTCGAGGGATCTCGTCGGGATTCCCGGTCGATCTGCTCACTCAGTCCGCGGGACGGCTCCGCGTCCTCGCCCTGCTGTACGCGTTCGTCTACTTCATGGCCGGAATCTTTCCGGCGCTGCTATTCGCCGAGGATCGGGCCCGATTCTTCGGAAGCGTCCTGCAATGGAGCCCCAGCGTGCTCGCGATCGGGGTAGCGTTGCTCGTCGCGGCGGTGATCCGGAGCCCGCGCCTTCCGCTTCCCACCGCGGGGAACATCGGCCTGGCATTCGAGATCGTCAGCAGCTACGCCATCGCCGCGGGTGAATTCGCCGATCCGATGGGACTCGAGATGCATGGCGGCGGCCACATGGGGCTCTCGTGGGTCGCCGTATGGGTCGTACTGTTCACGGTCGTCGTGCCCACCGCACCGCGCCGGGCGCTGTTGGCCGCCCTGGCCTCGGTCAGCTCGGTCCCCGTGACGATCGGGCTCATCATGGTGTCCGGCGTCACCTCAACCAGGCTGGACCCGGGCCAGTTCTTCTTCGGGCTGGTCTTCCCCTACCTCCTCGTGGTGGGCATGGCCTACGTGGGTGCCCGCGTGGTTTACTACCTGGGCACCGAGGTCAAGCGCGCCCGCGAGCTGGGGAGCTATCGGCTGGAGGAGAAGCTGGGAGAAGGGGGAATGGGGGAGGTCTGGCGAGCCCGGCATCGCATGCTGGCGCGACCCGCTGCCATCAAGCTCATCCGGCCCTCGTTCGCCCGGGATGCCCGTGGCGGAGTGTCGGAAGAAGCCGTCAGCCGGTTCGAGCGCGAGGCCCAGGTGATCGCCCGCCTCCGCTCACCCCATACTGTGGAGCTCTTCGATTTCGGGATGGCCGATGACGGCGCCTTCTATTACGTCATGGAACTGCTCGACGGCCTCGATGCCGACTCGTTACTGCGGCGGTTCGGGCCCACCCCGCCCGAACGGGCCATCTACCTGCTTCGCCAGATCTGTCACTCGCTGTCAGAGGCCCAGTCATGCGGACTGGTCCATCGTGACATCAAACCCGCGAACATCTTCATCTGCCGGTACGGCGAGGAGTATGACTTTGTGAAGGTCCTGGATTTCGGCATTGTACGAGCCGTCCGCGACAGCGCGGACCCGAACCCGGTGCAGACGCGGGAGAACGCGATCCAGGGCACGCCGGCGTTCATTGCCCCCGAGCAGGCAATGGGAGCCGACTTGGACGGGCGCGCCGACATTTACGCGACCGGCTGTGTGGCCTACTGGCTCCTGACAGGGCAATTCGTGTTCACGGCCGAGACTCCCATGGGGCTTCTCCTCCAGCACGCTCAGACGCCACCTGAGCCGCCATCAGCCCGGACGGACCTGCCGATTCCGAGGGCGCTCGACGACCTCGTGCTCTCCTGCCTGGCTAAGGACCCCGCGAATCGACCGCAGTCCGCCCGAGAACTATCGCTTCGGTTGGCCGAGGTGGAGGGCACGAGTGCCTGGACTCAGGACCGAGCGCGGGATTGGTGGGACGCCGCGTTATGGAAGCCCAAGGAGCAGCCATGAGCTCGGCTAACCTCGTCCATCGCGCCGAGGGAGTCACGTTGCGCCAGGCGGCGCTTATCGCCGGCATCGCCTACCTGCTCATGCCGGTTGCCTTCGCCGAGTTTTCACTCTGGCCGAAGCTCGTGATTCCGGGCAACATCGAACAGACCGTCCAGAACATTGTCGCCCACGCCGGGCTCTTTGTGGCCGCCATACTTTGCTACTTCGTCACGCTCATCCTCGACGTGATCATTGCCTGGGCGCTGTATGTGCTGCTCGCGCCGGTAAACAGATCCTTGTCGTTGCTCACGGCGTGGTTCCGGTTGGTATACACGGTGATCGCCCTCGTCGCCCTCTTGAATCTAGTCATAGTTTACCGGCTTCTTCATACGCCGGATTACCTGACGGCGTTTGGTTCCGGTCCGCTGCACGCGCAGGTGATGCTGCTGCTCAATTCGTACCGGTACGATTGGTCCTTCAGCCTGATGATTTTCGGGATTCACCTGGGTCTGTTGGGATATTTGATTTACCGGTCTCGCTACATCCCGAGGGTTATCGGGATTCTACTCGTGCTCGTCGGATTGAGCTGGGTAATCAATCCGTTGAAGCCATACCTTTATCCAAACGCCAATCTCGGATTCATCTTTATCATCTCCTTCGCGGAGCTGATCCTTCCGCTGTGGCTGGTGATCCGGGGATGGAAGATCCAGGAGCCAGCAGCGCAACATGGTTCCGCTGCAACAAGCGCACAGGCATAGGAGGGCCACATGGCGGGGCAGGGTTCTGCAGGAAATGTGATTGCGGCGCTCTGTAGTTTCTTTGTCCCGGGGCTAGGGCAGTTGGTTCAAGGGCGTCTCCTGATCGCGGCGGTTCAATTCGTCCTGGCATGTGTGCTCTGGTTCTTCCTGCTCGGCTGGATCATCCATCTCTGGTCCATCTTGGACGCCGCTTTGTGGAAGCCCAAACAAGAGCCAGCCTCCTCGGAGTAACAACGATGCCGCAAGGGACCCCGCCCAGTCTCTATGAATGGGCCGGCGGAATGTCAGCGATCGAAAAGTTGATGGACGCCTTCTACAGCAAGGTTCGACAGGACGCCTTGATCGCGCCGCTCTTCGCCCAGATGAGTGGGGAGCACCCTCGGCACGTCGCTCATTTTGTCGCTGAGGTCCTCGGTGGGCCGCCGCTCTACAGCAAGGAGCGTGGCGGACACCCGCATATGATATCCCGTCATCTGAACCGTCATCTCACCCAGGCGCAGCGCGCCCAATGGGTCCGGCTCTTGCTCGAGGCCGCTGACGAAGTCGGGTTGCCAGACGACCCTGAGTTCCGCTCTGCCCTCGTCGCCTACCTCGAGTGGGGCTCTCGCCTGGCGGTGCTGAATTCGCAGGATGGTGCCACCGTTGATCCTGGTGCGGCGATGCCACGTTGGGGTTGGGGTGTGCCAGGTGGGCCGTACCGCCCGTCTTCATGAGTCGTTGCGGCCTAAGGAGGCGAACATGCTTGGTGGTGCCATCGTTGTCGCAGCGGGCCTTGGAATCGTCGCCATGCTGCTCCCCACGCAAGCTCTCGAGACTCGTTCAGCGCTCTCACCGACATCGCCACTCAATAATCAGACGCCCAGCGTACAGGATACCGAGAGGCGTGTGCTCCTTCGGCTCGAGGATGAGTGGGCGCTCGGGTTGACCCGGCGTGATGCCGCTGTCTTTCGGCGGTTGCTGGCGGACGGATTCGTGTACACCGAGGACGATCGAACGATTGGTCGCGACGACGTGTTGCACGATATCGTTGCCGGGGCGGACACGGTCGAGACCGCGCACAACGAGGACATGAAGGTCCATCGCTTCGGCACGACAGCCATCGTCACGGGATGGTTGGTCGTCGGCGGCCATGGACCCCAGGGCAAGTTCAGCCGACGATATCGGTTCACGGATACGTGGGTA
Source organism: uncultured Gemmatimonadaceae bacterium (assembly GCA_964465315.1). GTDB lineage: Bacteria > Gemmatimonadota > Gemmatimonadetes > Gemmatimonadales > GWC2-71-9 > AG41. The sequence continues at coordinate 3,702 of CAYXIK010000058.1, forward strand.
CGGCGGGGCGGGCGCTGGCAGATCGTCGCCGCACACGATTACGTAGTGCCAGCGAGGTAGCGCTGCCCGCCTACCAAGCGAAACCCCCTCGCGAGTGTGAGGAGTCCGAGGGTGACTCGCTGGATCCTGAGCATTGGTATAACCCTCCCCTCTCTACTAAGTCCCTTGCTGAGCGGAGCAGTGACTACCGATGGATCCGCGGCAGCGCGTGACCCCGCTTGTCAGGAAGGCGTTGAGAACCGCATGCTGGACCCCCCGCGCTCGCCGCGATAGTTTCAGCGCGCAACGCCACAGGGAGGCACAAGCGCTTTGATTGCTCTCGCGTATCACCTCGCGAGCCGGCTCGCCTACATCCTGTACATCGGGATCGCGTTGGCGGGGCACGAGCGCCGCGCCGCCTCGAGCGGGCACTACGGCGGCGAGGACGCGTTCCGGCGGTTTCGGCGGGGCGCCGCGTTCTTCATGTATAACGATGCCCTGAGCTTCGTGGTGTTGTGCGGTGTGACCCGGGGTACCCTGACGCTCGGCGTGCCCAGGGCGGTGGCGATCACCGTAGGCGTCATCTTGGTGATCACCGGCGTGGGCACAAAGCTCTGGGCTCGCGCTACGGTCGGCGCCGGCGCGTACTATTGGCGCGACTTCTTCTTCCCGGTCGACCGCGCGGCGGTTTCCTCCGGGCCCTACGCATTGCTCAGGAACCCGATGTACACGGTGGGCTACCTCCAGACGTACGGGGTCGCGCTTGTCACGGCATCGTTGCCCGGGCTGATCGCCGCCGCGATCGATCAGACGGGCATCCTCCTTTTCTATCGATGGGTCGAGCGACCGCATGTGGAGCGGATGCACCGACCGGGCGGCTCGGTTCCGGTGGGCTAGCGAGGGGAGGGGAGGAGCCTGGCCCCAGCCCCTAGCCCCCAAACCAGCCTTACCGCAGGACGACGTTCGTCGACAGGTTCTCGAACTGATCGTTGCGGTTCGTCGCCCAGGCCTCCTCGTTGTGCGCGGGATCGAGCGGTCGCTCCTTCCCGTACGACACGATCTCGATGCGACTCGCGTCGATGCCGTGCGCGACCAGGTACTTCTTGGCGTTGATGGCGCGTCGGTTGCCGAGGGCGAGGTTGTATTCGTCCGAGCCGCGCTCGTCACAGTTTCCCGCCACGCGAATCCGGACTTGAGGGTTGGCCTCGAGAATCGGGATCTTCTCGTCCAGCACGTGCGCGTCCGCCGGCCGGACCGCGGCCTTGTCGAAGTCGAAGTGGATCAGGGCGGCGAGCACGGTGCCCATTTCACGCGACTTACGCTGGATCGCGGCTAGCGACTCCGCGCGCTGCCGCTCGGCTTCACGGGCCGCGGCTTGGCGCGCCCGTGCCGCCTCCTCCGCGCGTGCGATGGAATCCTGTTGAGCGCGGAGGAGCGCGCTCGAGTCGATCTGAGGCTGGACCGCCACCTCGGGGGCGGTATGGTGGCAGGCGCTCGCCGCGACGGCGACCGCGAGTGGAACAGCGAGCTGCAAGAGACGCATGGTGTCCTCCTCTGCACTGTGTAATGGAGATACAAGAACGCGGGGGTGATCACGCCTCCGCAAAGAAGAACCGGGCGTTCACATCGGTGGCTTCCATTGCCTGCACCAGGCGGTCCACGGCGCGCCGGATGCTGCGGACTTCCCGGGGTTGCATGGCCTCGAGGGCGTGCAGGAGGCGACCCTGCGCGGCCTCGGGGGCATCTGCTACGAGCGCGGCCCCGCGCTTCGTGAGCTCCATCTGGACCACGCGGTGGTCGTGCCGTCCCCGGTTGCGCCGGACCAGCCCTCGCTTCTCCAGACGGTCGATCAGGATCGAGACGCTGCTCTGGTGCACGGCCAGGGCGGCCGCCAGGCGGCCGGCCGACATGAGGCCGTGTGTTTGCAGGGTCTTCAAAGCCCAGAGCTGCGGTCCCGTCAAGCCGTAGGCGTTGCGAACGTCCTGCGAGTAGGTCTGCAGCGCCTTCACGATCCGGCGCAGGCCCTGAACGATCTCGGCGGTATCGATGCGTTTCTGCTGCAACCGTGGGCTCCCGTGGGGACGTTAAAATATATTGGTATCAATATTTATATCAATGTTATTCCTCGTTGCAGAAAGAATCCCTGTGTGTGGGTGGTCGGTCTTAGAGAGGCAGGATGACGGGTTTGGGGCCGGCTGCCGGGAGCGTTCCAGCGCCGGTCTGGCACCTTCGGCGCAATTCCTGGAGGACCCAGGCCAGCCCCCGCTCCCGGACCGCTCGCCAGGGGCTGCCCGTCAACCGTTTTACCGTCCGATAGTAGACCGCCGGCTCGGTCCACGCGTGGTCTGCGTGGCGGTGCAAGGGGATCCGCCGGCGCTCCCACTGATCCACCCACGTCAGGAGGCGCACCCATGCCGCCAGGGTCTCGAGCGGCGGCAGGCCCTCACGCGCCAGCATTCGCGCAAGCTGGTGGCGACTGCGCATGCCCACGCGGGCCGCAAAGAAGTGCGCGGCGCCTGTCACGCCACCGCACGTCACGAGCAGCTCGAGAGCGACGCGGGCGTGCGGAGACACCCAGTGAATAGTGGATTGGATCAGCGCCGCGAGCGGGTGCAACGACACCTCCAACGCTGCCGTCGGTGCCCAAGGTCGAGGGGGCCACGTATGTGCTGGTCTCGGTGGCGGGTCGGGGCGCACCAGCCCTCTTGACGGACTTCACCGCGCCCGACGGATACCGACGGCGCCGCTGGATCCTGGCCGACACGATCCACTTCCTTTCGGGTGGACGGCTCAGCTATGCGCGCTGGGATCGATGGGCCGAGCAGACGCCCGGAAGCCCCGAGGACGTCTACGACGATTTTCAACGCGGCGGCGGATGGTATGAGCAGCAGGACGACCGCGTGGGCGTGGCCTGGAATCTGATCTCGGTCCCAACGCCGGACGCCTTCCGCGATACGCTGCGGGTACGAGCAGACGGTCTCTCCCGAAACGTCGTGACACCGCCCGTATGCTTCACCTGTCCGACAGGACCCCTCATCGAATTCCTGTACGCGCGGCGCTGAGGCCCGAGTCTAGCGCGCGGCCCTCTCCCTCGTGCAGGTTATGCCGGTGAGCGCGCCGGGGGAGGTCGCCCGCTCGTGAAGGCCATCGCGAGTTACAGGACGCTGAGCCAGGCGCAAGCCCTGCGCATCGCCCTCGAGGCCGACGGCATCCGGGCGGCCATCGGCGACGAGCAGGCTGTGAGCCTCGTGGCCGGCTCGGTGGCGGTTTCCGTCCTCGACGATCGGGACTACGAGCGGGCTCGTGCGGTCGCGGCGCGGCTCGAGGGTCCCGTCGTCCTCGCGCCTGACGACGCATCCCGGCGGTGCCCCCGGTGCGGCGCCGAGAATCCCGCGAACTTCACCACCTGCTGGAGCTGTCAGGCCGATCTGTCCGGTAATAGGGCCCCAGCTCCGCCGAGGGCAGAGACGGCGGGCATCGCCACGGTCACTGCGGGGCCTGCCACCCGAGCTTCGTCCCCGCGCGACCGACGTCGGCTGACGGTCGAGCTTGGAATCGTTCTGGTGTTGAGTTTCTGGAGCGTCCCGATCCGCGTCTGGGAGCGAGCCAGCGCAACCGGCGTTCCGCCGCTTCGGGAGCCGCTGGTGGTTCAGGTCTCCTATACGGCGTTCTACATCGGGTTTGCCGCGCTGCTGCTCTTCTTGATTTGGCAGCGCTCAGGGTCGCTCGAGCCCGCGGGCCTCGCGCGCCTTCAATGGAGCAGGGAATTGTCGTTCGGTGTGGTCATTCTCGCCGCGACGGCGTGCGTCTACTTCATTACCGTCGCCGTCGCAAACGTGGCCGGGCTCCAAAGTTGGCGCAGCGATGGGCCATCTCCGCCGGGGCCGGGCGTCTTCTACCCCGTCCTGCTGCTCGCGGCGGCGTTTCACGAAGAAGTCCTGTTTCGCGGCTACCTGATCGGACGGTTCGAGACGCTGGCGGGCCGGGCCGCACCGGCCGTCTTGATGTCGTCCCTCCTCTTCGCGCTGGGCCACGTCGCCTCGCCGGCGCGCTCGCTCGAGCTCTTCGGCGCCGGGCTGCTGTGGGGCGCCGTCTTTGCATCAGCCCGGCGCCTGCCGCGGCTGGTGTTCGCGCACTGGGCGTGGAACCTCGCGGTGCTCTATTGGCACTCCTGACGCCGCGTCCATGACGCGCACGATGTCGCGTCGAGCGTTCGTGCAGGCCACCGCCGCAGCAGGCGGTGGGCTCCTGGTCCGTTTCACTCCGCCTGCAGTCTTGGCGAAGGCGATCGCCGCCGCCGAGTTTGCCCCCAACGCGTTCGTCCGGATCGACCCCGAAGGCGTCGTGACGCTCGTCATGCACAAGGTGGAGATGGGGCAGGGGACCTACACGGCGATGTCCATGCTCCTGGCCGAGGAGCTCGAGGTGGACGTGAGCCAGGTGCGCCTCGAGCACGCGCCCGCGGACGACGCGCGCTACGCGGAGCCGACCATCGGGGTGCAGGAGACGGGCGGCTCGACCTCCGTCCGCGGCAACTGGGAGCCGCTGCGCCGGGCGGGGGCCGCCGCGCGCACGATGCTCGTCGCAGCCGCCGCGGCGACCTGGAAGGTCGACCCTGGAACGTGCCGCGCCGAACGGGGCGCCGTGATCCACGGACCGAGCGGCCGGAGCCTGGGCTACGGATCTCTCGTAGACCGGGCCACCCGCCTCTCGGCGCCGAGTGACATCACCCTCAAGGACCCAAAGGACTTCCGGCTGATCGGCACGCCGGTGAAGCGGCTGGATACGCCGGACAAGGTGGACGGCACGACCCAATACGGCATTGACGTCCGGCTTCCGGGCATGAAGTACGCGAGCGTGGCCGCCTGTCCGGTGTTCGGCGGCAAGCTCGCGGCGGTGGACGACACGAAGGCCAAGGCTATTCCCGGAGTGCGGCAGATAGTACGCCTCGACGACGCGGTGGCCGTCGTCGCCGACGACACCTGGACCGCCAGAAAGGGCCTCGCGGCGCTCGATATCCACTGGGACGAAGGGCCGAATGCCATGCTGTCGACCGCCGACATCGTGCAGCAGCTGGCCGCTGCATCGCAGAGATCGGGGGTCGTGGCTCGCGACGAGGGCAACGTGGAAGAGGCGATTGCCGGCGCCGCACAACGGGTCGAAGCCGTCTACGAGGTGCCGTTCCTCGCGCACGCCACCATGGAGCCGATCAACTGCACCGTGCACGTCCGCCCCGACGGATGCGATCTGTGGCTCGGCACGCAGGTCCCGACGTTCACCCAAACGGCCGCGGCGAAGGTCACCGGTCTGCCCAAGTCCCGGGTTCAGGTGCACAACCATTTCCTGGGCGGCGGGTTCGGCCGGCGGCTCGAGGTGGACTTCGTGATTCAAGCGGTCGGGATCGCCAGGCAGGTGGACGGACCGGTGCAAGTCCTCTGGAGCCGCGAAGAGGACATCCAGCACGACATGTACCGCCCCTATTACTACGATCGATTTACTGCGGGTCTCGACGCGCGGGGCCGGCCGGTCGCGTGGGCCCACCGGGTGGTAGGGTCGTCGATCGAGGCACGCGTCATCAGCGAGCTGTTCCCGAAGAACCTGCGCGTGATGCGGGCCGGGGGCATGCACCGGCTGGGTGCCATGATCAAGCGTCTCGATCTCGACGCCGTCGAGGGCGCCGCGGAGCCACCCTACACCCTCCCCAACATTCGCGTGGACTTCGTCCGTCAGGAGCCCCCACCCGGGGTGCGGACGGCGTTTTGGCGCGGCGTCGGTCCGACGCACAACATCTTCGTGGTCGAGAGCTTCATCGACGAGCTCGCCGCGGCCGCGAAGCAGGATCCGTTCGAGTACCGTCGCGCCCTGCTCGACCGCTCACCGCGCGCGAAGGGCGTGCTCGAGCTCGCCGCCGCGCAGGCCGGATGGGGAAAGCCCCTTCCCGCCGGTCGCGGCCGCGGAATATCCGTACTCCATGCGTTCGGGAGCTACGTCGCGCAGGTCGCCGAGGTGGACGTGTCCCCGCAGGGTGAGGTACGCGTGCCCCGCGTGGTGTGCGCGGTGGACTGCGGCATGATCGTCAATCCCGACATCGTAAAGGCGCAGATTGAAAGCGGCATCACCTTCGGGATGACGGCCGCGTTGTGGGGCGAGATCACGATCAGCAAGGGCCGCGTGGAGCAGCACAATTTCAACGATTATCGTGCCCTCCGCATGCGCGAGGCTCCCGTGGTCGAGGTGCACCTGGTCCGGAGCGCCGAGGCACCCGGTGGTGTGGGAGAGCCCGGGACGTCGGCGGTGATGCCGGCGATCACCAACGCGATCTACGCGGCGATCGGGAAGCGCATCCGCAAGCTGCCGGTCAAGGATCAGCTGCGTTCGCCGACGTGACCCGCCACCTCAACCTGCTCCGCTGGTACTATCTCGCGACTCCCGTCTTCTGGCTCCTGGACGTTCTATTTCATGTCCGCGTGCGGGTCGCGTTTCTCGACGCTTTCCCGCTCGGGCGGAATCTCTACTACCTTCTGTGCTTCGGCATCGGGATCGCCGCGACCGTCGAGCCGCGCTATGCGACCCGCCTCGCGTTCACGGAGAGCGCCGTGAACCTCGGCCTGCTCGTGTTGAGCGTCGGCGTGTGGTACCTGCGCATGCTCGACTGGGCTGCGAGTCCCGGCGTCGCGGTCCAGGTGGTGACGCCCTGGCAGCTGGTCAACTTCGTGTTCGCGGTTTCGGCTGGGGCGATCAGCTACGGGCTGCGCGGTGCGGCGCGGCAGCGCGGCGACGGATCAGCAGTAGCTCCGCCCGGGCCCCGTCCCTAAGTTAGTCGGCGGCGGTTGGCCCTACGTCCCCGAGACGAGGAGTCGCGCGATGAACTGTCCAGCCTGCGGCACGGCGATGACCGACATGACGGTCGGCGACGTCAAGGTACAGGCCTGCAAGGGCGGGTGCGGCGGATTGTGGTTCGACGAGTGGCAGCTGGGCAAAGTGGATCAGCCGGACCAGTCGGCGGGCGAGGCGCTGCTCAACATCCCGCAGAATCCCGCGGTGAAGGTGGACCCGAACCAGCGGCGCAAGTGTCCCAAGGACCCCGACATCGTCATGATGCGGCACTTCTGGAGCGTGAAGCGCGACGTGGTGGTGGACGAGTGCCCCAAGTGCGAGGGCATTTTCCTCGATCCCGGCGAGCTGGCCGGCATCCGGGCGGATTACAAGACCGACGCCGAGCGGCACCAGGCAGCCCACGCGTACTACAACGAGATGTTCGATAAGCAGCTGGCGGGGATGCTGCGGCAGGACAAGGAGAAGCTCGAGAGCGCCCGCAAGGTCGCCGGCATCTTCAAGTTCATCTGCCCGAGCTACTACATCCCGGGCAAGCAGGACTGGGGCGCGTTTTAGAGCTTCACCTGATTGCGGCCGCCCTCCTTGGCGCGATAGAGGGCCCGATCGGCCGCCTTCACCACCTGTTCCCATTTGCCGTGGCGGTCGGTCTTCTCGGCCACGCCGATGCTGATCGTCACGGGCACGCGCTCGCCGGGGCCTCTATCGGTCAGAACCTTCTCCTTCTTCTTCTTGGACCGGAAACGTGAGCGCAGGATGAAGCGCGTGTCCTCGACCAGCTGCCGGACCGCCTCGAGGTCGGGAACGCACGCCTCGGCGCCGCGCCCGGGGAAGATCACGGCGAACTCTTCGCCCCCGTACCGGTAGGCCTTCCCGCCGCCGCCGACCTGTGCGAGCTTGGCGGCGATCATCTTCAGCACCTGGTCGCCGACGTCGTGGCCGTGACGGTCGTTGATGCGCTTGAAGTGGTCCACGTCGAGCATCGCCACGCTGTACAGCCCTCCCACCCGCAGCAGCGCCTCGTTCAACGCCCGACGGGCGGGGAGCCCGGTTAGGCTGTCCTGATACGCCATATGATACGAGGCTTCCACCACGGCGACGATCAGGATGAGCGCTGCGGTGGCGAGGTAGAACGTGGAGAAGCCGGCGCTGCCGGCGCGCACCACGGACAGTCCGAGGAAGGTCGGCACGAGCGCCCAGGCAAAGGAGCGTCCTGTGGCCGTGGGCGACATGAGCTGGCCCGCGAGCACCAGTCCGGCGGCCACGAAGAAGGCGAGCAGCGCCGGGTCGGCGAGCGAGGTCCAGGCGAAGAGCCACTTCGGGAGCAGCTGGGTGTGCAGCAGGGCGGCGGTCGCCCCCGGTGCCTCGCGATCGAGGAAGGAGACCGCCACCAGCTGGCCTAGAATGATGGCGAGCCGCGCCAAGCCGGGCGGCGTGAGGAAGCCGCGCTCGGACGTGAGCGGCAGGGCGGCGAGGTTCAGCGGCAGCAGGACGCCGATCGCCTGGAGGACGACCCGGTC
>CAYXIK010000059.1:0-3029 GCA_964465315.1 uncultured Gemmatimonadaceae bacterium
GGATTACGAATCGAGAGCTCACTGAGCTACGGTGGCGGTAGGCCCCGAACTTAGCGACGTCTTGCTCCTGGCGGTACTCTATCAGTATGCCTCGACGCACCAAGGACCGATTCCCCATTGCCCCGCCGATCGAGCCGATGCTCGCTAAGCTGGCCGACGCCCTGCCCGACGGCGGGAGCTTCCTCTTTGAGCCGAAGTGGGATGGGTTCCGCGCGATCGTGTTTCGGGACGCATCGGACGTCTACATCCAGAGCCGCGACCTGAAGCCGCTCGACCGTTACTTTCCCGAGCTCCACGAGGCACTGCTCGCACAGCTGCCCAAAGGCTGCGTCATCGACGGCGAGATCGTGATCACAACGTCGCACGGCCTCGACTTCGACGCACTGCAAATGCGGTTGCATCCCGCCGCCTCGCGCGTCGCGAAGCTCGCGAAGGAGACGCCGGCGAGCTTCGTCGCGTTCGACCTGCTCGCCTCGGACGGGCGCAACCGCATGGCGATTGGGCAAAGCGAGCGCCGGGCGCTCCTGGAAAAGGTGTTCGCGAAGTTACGTTCTCCGCTCCATCTCACGCCCATGACGCGAGACCGGGCTCTCGCGGAACAATGGCTCGAGCAATTCGAGGGCGCTGGCCTGGATGGCGTGATCGCCAAGCCGGCGGAGCTCACGTACCAACCGGGCAAGCGCGCGATGGTCAAGGTGAAGCACGCGCGCACCGCCGACTGCGTGGTGGCGGGATTCCGCTGGCACAAGACGGGTAAGGACGCGGTCGGCTCGCTCCTGCTGGGCCTCTACGACGACCACGGAAAACTACAGCACGTCGGCGTCACCTCGTCGTTCACGATGGCGATGCGCAAGCAGCTCGTGAAAGAGCTCGCGCCGCTGTGTAAGAATGCCCTGGAGAAGCATCCGTGGCGGGCATGGGCACAGGCCGACGCGCGAAGCGGCCGCATGCCCGGGGGGCAAAGCCGCTGGAGCGCCGGCAAGGATCTCTCCTGGGAGCCGCTGCGTGTCGAGCGCGTGTGCGAGGTGAAGTACGACCACTTGCAGGGCGATCGCTTCCGCCACGCCGCGACCTTCCTCCGCTGGCGGCCGGACAAGCGACCCGCCGCCTGCCGTTACGACCAGCTCGAAGTCACGCGCCCGTACCAGCTCGACAAAGTCTTCTCGTCCGGGTCGAGGCGCTCCTGACGGGGCCGCAGCTTGGGCGGCACGTGCTGCAGGTTCACCCGGATCCGCGTCCAGGTAGACGAACGGCCGCGCATCGAATCGACCAGCACATCGGCCGGCTTCAGGTACTTCGCCGCCTTGGGGTGACGCGCCTTCCAGCGTTTGAGCCCCGCCAGCGCGTCCTGCTTTCGCTTGGCGCGCCCGATCTCGATCAACGGATACTTGGCGACGCGGGCCCCGCGGGCCCTCGAGGGTTGCACGCGCGGCGGCTCGCCGGCCTGCTTCTTGTAGTGCGGCGGCCACGGCGCGTCGCCCAGCCCGTCGCGCTCGTGTCGGGCCGAGAGCTCGAGCAAACCCTCGAGCGATCCGGCCGCCGCGTCGATCCCCTCGTGGCGGTCACCGACCTTCGCGAACCGCTTGGGCATCGTGGCGAGCGTAAAGTCCTCAGGCTCGGCGTTCGCCACTTCCTCCCAGTTGAGCGGCGCCGATACCCGCGCATCGGGCGTCGGCCGCACCGAGTAGGCCGAGGCCACGGTACGGTCTTTGGCGTTTTGGTTGTAGTCCACGAACACGCCGTGGCGCTCTTCCTTCCACCACTTGCTGGTCGCGATCGCGGGGGCGCGACGCTCCACGTCGCGCGCCAGCGCCAGCGCCGCGCGGCGGACTGCGTCGAAGGTCCAGCGCCGCTCGATGCGCACGATGACGTGCACGCCCCGGGAGCCGGACGTTTTCGGCCAACCCGTGAGCCCGACGTCCTGCAAGGCTGCACGGGCCACGCGCGCCACCTCGCGCACTTGAGGCCATTTCACGCCGGGCACGGGATCGAGGTCCACGCGGAGCTCGTCGGGATGGTCGAGGTCGTCGGCTCGTACGGGATGGGGATGCAGCTCGAGGCACGCGAGATTGGCGAGCCACGCGAGCGCGGCGGCGTCGCGCGGCACGACTTCCTCGGCCGTGCGACCCGAGGGGAAGCTCAGCGTGACCACGTCGATCCATGGCGGGCGTGATTCCGGCGCCCGCTTCTGATAGAAAAACTCACCGGTGATCCCATTGGGATAACGCACCAGCACGTTGGGGCGGCCGCCGGCCCCACGCAGCGCTCCTTCGGCTACGGCGAGGTAGTAGCGTACCAGGTCGAGCTTCGTGTAGCCGGGCTTCGGGAAGAGCACTTTGGTGGGGTTCGAGACGACGATCTCGCGCCCCGCGACGACGATCGGCTCGGGTTCGGCGCTCGCGCGCTTCGGTGCCTTGCCCCTGAGTCCCGGCATACGTGAAAGAATAGTCCGCTTAGATTGGGGCTGCCAATGTCGCCGAGTCACCAGGTCTTTCTGCTCTCGCCCGCCAATTGCTCGGGCAAGCGTGCCGGATTTCTCCTGCGGAAGGACGCCCGCTCGGCTCTCGCACAGCGCCTGCGCTCGGGAGCAGGGGCGACCATCGGCGAACTCTTCACCTTTATGAGTGGGCTGTATTTTCGGGGCAAGCTGGCATATGCGTCGGCGTTCACCCGCCCGCCGGAGGGCTGGGTGGGCATTCAGGTAATCGTACCGGGAGTGGGCCTCTGTTCTCCGGACGCCTCAATCGACCTCGACGGGTTGCGAGCGATCGCCCGGATCCCAGTGGATCCGCGCGATCGGCGTTACACTCGCCCGTTGCAGCGCGACGCCACTCGACTGGCCGAACGCCTGCACCCGTCCGACGCTGCCGTCTTACTCGGCAGCATCGCGACGCCGAAGTACCTCGAGCCACTGAAAGCGGTGCTGGGGCCCCGACTGCGCTTTCCCCGGGAGTTCATCGGGCGAGGAGACATGAGCCGAGGCGCGCTCATGCTGCGGTGCGCCGCCGAGCGCCGCGAGCTCACCTACA
>CAYXIK010000059.1:3129-9176 GCA_964465315.1 uncultured Gemmatimonadaceae bacterium
CGTCGATGTCCTGCGGAGGATTGCGGAAAAGAAGCGGGCGACACCGGCGCAAATCGCGCTCGCCTGGCTGCTTGCGCCAAAAGCCGTGGACTGTTCCAATCCCAGGAACCACGAAGCTGAGCCGCTTGGAGGAGAACATCGGAGCAGTGGCGGTCGAACTTACCTCCGACGATCGCCGTGAGATCGAGAGTGCCGAGTCGAAGATCACCATCCAGGGGGCGCGTTACCCCGAACACCTTGAAAAAGGACGGGTGTCTGAGATGCGAGTCGGAATTCTGGGTTCGGGATTGATGGGCGGCAAGCTGGGAACCCTCTTCGCGCGCGCCGGGCATGATGTGGTCTTCAGCTACGCGCGTAGCGAGCAGAAGCTGAAGCGGCTCGCTCGTGAGGCGCAGGGCAACGCGCGGGCGGGCACGCCGAGCGAAGCCGCGCGCGAAGCGGACGCCCTCTTGCTGGCCGTTCACTGGTCCCGAATCGACGACGTCTTGAAACAAGCAGGCGATGTGTCAGGCAAGGTCATCGTCAGCTGCTCGCTCCCGATGAATGCTGACGATACCGGCCTCGTGATCGCCCACACCTCCTCGGGCGCGGAGGCGCTTGCCAAAAAGGTGCCTGAGGCTCGGGTCGTGTCCGCGTTCAACACGGTGCCGAGCGAGGTGCTGTTCGGTGTCTTCGAGGCTCGACGCAAAGCGAGTAAGCCGAGCCTCGTCTACTGCGGGGACGATGCGAGCAGCAAAGGGGTTGCCGCTCAGCTGATCCGCGACGTGGGCTTCGATCCTGTGGACGCTGGGCCCTTACGGATCGCCCGGTACACCGAGCCGTTCGCGCTCCTCATCGCGCGGCTCGCATACGAGGGTGACGGAGGTCCGGAGCTCGCGTACCGCTTCGAGCGGATCGGGAGGAAGGGATAGGGGCCGGCGCGGGCACTTCAGCGCTGTGCGTTCGACTTCCAGAGGCGAATATCGGGAACTGCTAGGTGCCCTCGTGGCCCGCTTCGTCGGCCGACCGTTCCGGTGGGCGGACTGGAAGGCCGATCTCCCCCGCCCACTCGTCCGTCAGCTCGAACGTCTTCCCCATGTCGAACCGCAGCACCCAAAGCCGTCGCGCCAGATCCTTGAGCGCCCAGATGACCGTGTGCTGCACCTCAACCGAGGACCATTGCCCGAACTCGTTGTGGCTCAGGTCTGCTTCCAGGGCCTGCGCGATCCTCGCCGCGGACCGCCCGTGAAGCTCCTGGTGCGCGGTGCGGCGGCGCAGCTCCTCGCCGTTCTCTTCCGGCGACAAGGACGTCTGCCCGGGGGATCGATTTGGGGTCTGGGTGGGCGCCTTCTCGGGCCTGCCTCCTTCCCCCCACAATAGCCACTCGAGCGTAACGCCGACCAAGCCGCGGTCCCGCGCCTTCGCTACGATCAGCCGCGCCGCGTCCGCCGGGAAGTTCTTGCGGTGAGGCCACTTCTTGACGGCCGCCTCAGTGATGGGTGGACCGAGCTCAGCCGCGAACTGCCGATACGTCAATGAGATGCGCTCCCAAGGACTGAACAGGTCGAGCAGGATGCCGAGCCGGTCCCCAATTGGAGCCGAATAGGAGCTAGAATCGGTCTTGACAGGTCTCAAATTAGCACTAGAATAGTGACGTCAGTGCCCGGGAAGTCGCCCGGTCGTGGGACGCGAAACTCCCCACAAGGTGTCGAGGATGCACGCTGCCGTCAAGACGCCTAGCCGCAGCTCCCTGCCGGTCAGTCGCCCGCCCCGTACGACGGGGCAATGAGAACCGTCCATCCAAAAGCTGGTCAGGCTGGTTGTTGGCTCCCTCGCTGGGCGTCGCCCGGCTTTCCAAGAACTACGCGGTCGCGTGGTAGCACCTACATGAACGTGGAGACTCGCATGTCCATTCGCCGTGCTCTGATCCCGCTCGCGCTCGCGCTGGCTGCAGCCCGATGCTCCGATCAAATCGGACCGCCCTCCGTGGCGGTCCAGCAGCCACACTTCCTGCGCTGGGCGGGCGGCTCGCCGCCGCAATTCACCGCGACCGGCGCTCTCCCCGGTCGAGCCGGTGGCGGTGCTCTCACGGCGTCGCTGTCGGGCGGGCTGAGCCTCAACCAGTACACGGCGTCGTTCTGGGCGGTCCGCGGTGAGCAGCGCTCCGTCCAGATCAACTACCTCAGCGCCACCGGCGATACCAGCTCGCCGTTCCTGCGGCTCACCACTAGTGATCCAGCGTCTGTCCCCGGTGTCGGCGACCTCGCGCCGGGCGACTCGGTCCTGATCACAGTGACCATTGACCCGTACAATGTCAAAGTGTCGCTCGAGCCGACGGGATTGGTGTTCGGCGATCCGGCGCAGCTCCAGATCTCGTACGGCGGTGCCGACGGCGACTTGAACGGGGACGGCGTCGTGGACGAGGCGGACCGCTATATCGAGAGCCAGCTGCTGGGGTTGTGGTATCGCGAAGGCGCGAACGACGCGTGGGAGCGGATCCCCGCCGTTCAATCGCTGTCGGACAAGTCGTTCACGAGCTCGTTGCCCCACTTCTGCGAGTACGCGGTTTCCTGGTAGTCGGGAGACAGTGAGGATGCAGACGTCACTCGTGCTCGCCAAGGCTCAGCAGCTTGCCGCGGCGGGCCACCATGCCGAGGTCATCGAGTACCTCGGCGCGCAAGACCGGAGCGAGCTCGCGGATTCGCCGAGCCTGGCGTTGCTGTACGGGACCGCGCAGGCGCGGCTCGGGTTGCACGATGAAGGACTGCACTGGCTGGATCGAGCGCTGGATCAAGCGAAGAGGCGGAACGACCAGGCGGTGGAGCGGCACGCCCTCAATGCGCGGGGCGCCGTCGCGCTGGTGAGCGGGCGGATCGACGAGGCAGCGGACTTCTTCACGCAGGCGCTGATGGCGGCGAGCCGGGACGGGGATTCCGCCACCACGGGGCGCTGCTCCAACAATCTCGGAGTCATCAGCAGCCTGCGAGGACGGCACGCGGAGGCGATCGGGTCCTGGGAGATCGCCGCCGCCGCGTTCCATCAAGCGGGTCTTCGTGACGGCGTCGCCGAGTGTCACCACAACTTGGGGATCGCGTATCGAGAGCAGGGGTTGCTCGACCGCGCACTCGCGGAGGCCGACCGCGCCATCACGGAGGCGGAAGCAGCCGGCGATCGCACACTCCGGGCGCTCGCGCTCCGAGGGCGCGCTGAGATCCGCGTGACCCGGGGCGAGCGAGAGCTGGCGCAACGCGACCTGGACCTGGTACGGGAAGCCCGGAGCGGCTTGAAGGATACGGTCGGAGAAGCCGAGGATCTGCGGGTCGCGGCGGCTCTGCTGGCGGCCCAAGGCCAGCTGGCGGCCGCCGAGCTGGCGCTCCGCGAAGTCATCGGCAGGGCGCAGCCGCACGGGCGGCCTCACCTCGTGGCCGAGGCCACCCGGGACTTGGCCGTCGTGCTGCGCCGGAGCGGGCGGACTGCCGACGCCCAGGCCGCGGCACGCACGGCCAAGGCGATCTTCACCCGGCTGGGCGCGGACGGCGAGATCCGCAACCTGGCCAGTCAGGGGTGGGACGACGCGTTCGCAGCCGAGCTACGCGAACCGCTGGCTCCCCTGCATTTGGCGCAGGAGCTGGCCGACGCTGGACGGTACCCGGAGTTGCTCACCTACGTGAGCAAGCGCACTCCCGAGGAGCTCGAGCGGTCTCCGATGCTGACCCTGCTTTGCGGCATCGCGCACAGCCGCCTCGGCCGCCTGGCCTTGGGCCAGCAGTGGGCGATGGTCGCGCAGCTGCGCGCGCGGCTGCAGAACGATCGAACGGTGGAAGTGCGCGCGCTCAACGTGAGCGGCGCGATCGCGTTGGAGCGGGGTGGCATCGATGAGGCCACCTACTTCTTCACGCGCGCGCAAGAACAGGCGTCGGAGAACAACGATATGGCGACCGTCGGCCGGTGCGCCAACAACCTGGGCATCATCGCGAACATGCAAGGGGACTACACCCGGGCGGTCGGGGCCTACACCCGAGCGGTCACGGCGTACCAGGCCGTCGGCCACGACCGCGGCATGGCCGAATCGCAGCACAACCTCGCGATTACCTACCGCGAGCAGGGGCGGCTCGACGACGCCCTGCAGGCCGCCGACGCAGCCGTGCAGGGGGCCGAACGACTGAGCGATCCGCAGCTCGAGGCTCAGGCCCTCGCAGGCCGGGCGGAGATCCAGGTCGCACGCGGCGAGCATCGGCTCGCGATGAAGGAAGCGGAGCACGCGCTGGCCGTCCACCGTGGGTTGAAGGACGCAGTTCGCGAGGCCGAGGACCTGCGGATTCTCGCGGGGGCGCTGGGCCTCGCGGGGAAGACCCACGACGCCGAACTGATGCTCGCCGAGGTCATCGACCGCGCGACGGAGCACGACCGGCCGCTGCTCGCCGCCGCCGCTCGGCGCGATCTCGCGCACCTCCTGGCCCGCACGAGCGGCGTCGCCGCCGGGAAAGCCGCAGCACTGATGGCCCGCGCGACGTTCGAACGGCTCGGGGCGAGACGGGAGATCGACAGGCTGGACGCGGTGTGGGGTTCGGAGGTTCAGGCGGATCGAGCGGCGCGCGCATGAAGGCGTGCGCCGCCACCCCGACCGGGCGGGAAGCCTCTACGTACACAGTCAGATTGCCTCGCTCCGCAGGGAGCCGCACATCTCCGACATCGGCGTACGACTATCGCTCGAACTACGCGCTCGCCTGGTGAGGCGCCCCTACCTCCACCCTGATGCTCCGCCACCTGCCCTGCCGGAACCGTAGGATGGAGAGCGCGCAGCGCGTCATGTGACCGAGCAGGATCGCCGTCCAGATGTCTGTCGGATGTAATTCCCTCGTCGCCTGGATCACCGCGCACAGGCCGAGCGGGACGACGATCTGCGACGCGATCGAGATGTAGAGTGGCGAGCGCGTGTCGCCTGTGCCCTGGAGTCCTCCGGTGTACGTCAGGGCCACCGTCACGAAGAGTCCCGACACG
Organism: uncultured Gemmatimonadaceae bacterium; assembly: GCA_964465315.1. Classification (GTDB taxonomy): domain Bacteria; phylum Gemmatimonadota; class Gemmatimonadetes; order Gemmatimonadales; family GWC2-71-9; genus AG41. The sequence goes on from CAYXIK010000059.1 coordinate 8,110, forward strand.
CTGAGGAACCGCAGGAGCTGCACGCCGAGCCCCACCACCGCCGGGTCGGTCATACCGAACAACCCGAGGAGTGCGCGGGGAATGGTGAGGAACAAGACACCGATCGCGGCGGCGAGGCCGAGCCCAATCCCCGCCGCGACGTGGACGCCGCGCACCGAGCGGTCCGGACGCTCGGCCCCGAGGTTCTGGCCCGCTACCGTCGCGGCCGCCCCCATAAGGCCCACGGAGGTCCACGTGATGAACGAGAACAGCTCCGTGTAGCTCACCGCATAGGCCGCCTGCGCCTCGGCGCTCAGCGCGAGAGACCCGATGAAGCGCAGCAGCAGGACCCCAGCCACGTTCATCGCGATCCCCTGGACGCCCGTCGGGAGCCCGAAGCGGAACAGCTCGCGGATGATCCCCCAGTCGGGCCGCCAGTCCATCCCGCGGTGCCACATCACCGGCAAGCGCCCCGAAAAGAGGAGGTAGCCGGCGACACCACTCACCGTGAGCCCCGCCACCGTCGAGCCCACCGCGGCGCCTGCGGTCCCGAGGCGCGGGGCCGGCCCGACCCCGGTGATGAACACGACGTTGCACGCAATGTTCAGGACCGTGAGGAGGATTCCCAGACGCAGCGGCGTGCGCGCGTCCCCAGCGGCCCGCAAGGCCCCGCTCACCATGAAAAACAGCAGCATCCCCACACTGCCGACGAACATGATCCGCAGGAACGGCAGCGCCTGGACCTGCACGGCGGGCGCCGCGTGCACCACCCCGAGCAGCGAGGGCGCCAGGATCCACCCGAGCGGGGCCAGGACGAATCCCCACAGGGCCATGGCAGCCAGGGCCGCCTGATAGACCGTCCGATTCACCTTCTCCGGCTCGTTCGCCCCGGCGAACCGGGCCACGAGCACCCCCATGCCGCTGAACACCGACATGACGAACGCGATGACGACGATGAAGATCTGAATCGCTACACCGATCGCCGCGTTCCCCGCGTACCCAACCAGGTGGCCCACCAGCGCGTGATCCACAATGCCCTGGAGCCCGCCGATCAGGTTCTGCAGCATCGTGGGCCAGGCGAGCATCCA
>CAYXIK010000059.1:9276-11597 GCA_964465315.1 uncultured Gemmatimonadaceae bacterium
ACCGTAGGCGGAAAATCCTCAATGGGACCGTGCTCGTTCAGGAGGCGGGCGGCCGTGACGCGACCTATCCCTTCGATGCCAGGATATCCGTCCTGGGCGTCGCCGACCAGAGCGAGAAAGTCCGGAATCAGTGCGGGCTCGACGCCGAACTTCTCACGCACGCCGTCCGCGTCGCGGATCTTGGCCGCGCGCCGATCGACTTGCACCACGCGGTCCCCACGCACGCACTGCGCTAGATCTTTGTCATTTGCCCAGATGCAGACCTTCTCCACGCGGTCGTCCATCGCGGCCAGGTGGGCGGCGGAGGCGAGAGCATCATCCGCCTCGAGCTCGATCATCGGCCATACGGCCACCCCCATGGCGACGAGCCCGTCTTCCAGCGGCTGGAACTGCGCGGCGAGGGCGGGCTCGATCCCCTCCCCCGTCTTGTAGCCGGGCCAGAGCGCGTTGCGGAACGATTCGATGACGTGATCGGTCGCCACGCCGACGTGCGAGGCCCCGTCCTCGAACATCTTGAGCACGGTATGGAGGACGCCAACCGCCGCGCCGAGGGGCGGATCATCGACTTTTCCGGAGCGCCGCAGGCCGTAGAAATGGCGGAACAGCTCGTAGGTGCCATCAATCAGGTGAACGATCATCGCGGGCCCGCGCGCCCGCACGCCGTGGCGCGCTCGAGCATGAGGGCGCGCTCGCGCGCGTTGCGCGTGAGCGACGCGGCGCGCTCGAACTCCACCCGCGCCTCGTCGAACCGGCCGAGCTTGAACAGAAGATCGCCGCGCACTCCGGGCAGGAGGTGGTAGCTCGCGAGCGCGGGCTCCGCGGCCACCGCGTCGACGATCTCGAGACCCGCCGCCGGTCCGAAGGCGAACCCGTAGGCGACCGCGCGATTCACCTCAACGACGGGGGACGGCGCAAGCTGGGCGAGCGCGTCGTACAGCGCGGTCATCCGCGTCCAGTCCGTGTCCTCCGCGGTGCGCGCCCGCGCGTGACAGGCGACGATCGCGGCCTGCAGCGCGTAGGGCCCGAGCGTGCCGCCGAGCGCCTCGACGCGCTCGAGCGCCGCGAGGCCGCGACCGATGAGGAGCCGGTCCCAGCGCGAGCGGTCCTGATCGAGCAGCAGCACGGGCTCGCCCGACGGACCGACCCGCGCGTGCAGGCGCGACGCCTGGATCTCCATCAGGGCGACCAAGCCGTGGACTTCCGGCTCCTGGGGGGTGAGCTCGGCGAGGATGCGTCCGAGGCGGAGCGCCTCGTCGCACAGTGCTGGCCGGGCCCAGTCATCGCCGGCAGTCGCCGTGTAGCCCTCGTTGAAGATCAGATAAATCACCTCGAGCACCGATGAGAGGCGGGCGGCTCGATCGGCCCCGCGCGGCACCTCGAAGGGAACGCGCGCCTCGGCGAGCGTGCGCTTCGCTCGAACGATCCGCTGAGCGACGGTCGGCACCGGGACGAGAAACGCGCGGGCGATTTCCTCGGTGGTGAGACCGCCCAGCAGGCGGAGCGTGAGCGCCAGGCGCGCCTCGGTCGAAAGGACCGGATGGCAGGCGGTGAAGATGAGCCGGAGGAGGTCGTCTCCCACGTCGTCGTCGAGCGCCTCGTGGAGCGCGTCTTCCGGACTCTCCTGCCGAGCCTCAAGCTCCCGCTCGACCGTGTCGTGCGTACGCTCGAGCATCTTGCCCCGCCGGAGCACATCGATGGCCCGATGCTTGGCGGTGGCCATCAGCCAAGCGCCCGGGTTGTCCGGCACGCCCGACTGGGGCCACCGTTCGAGCGCCGCGAGTAGCGCCTCCTGCGCCAGATCCTCTGCGAGCCCGACATCCCGTACTAACCGCGCGAGCCCCGCGATGAGCCTGGCGGATTCGATCCGCCAGACCGCATCGATGGCCGCGTGGACGTCGGACACTACCTCCCCGCCGCTTTCCGGACGTCCGGCGGGAAGTCCTCGATCTCCTGCACTTGCCGAACCTCGATCACGTCGCCGTCAAGCATAGGCGCCCGCTTCGCCCACTCGACAGCCTCTTCCTTCGACTTCACCTGAATCACCCAGTAGCCGCCGACCAGCTCCTTGGCTTCGGCGAAGGGCCCGTCCACCACCTTCGGCTTGCCACTCGCGAACTTAACGCGCGCCGCCCTGGCAGGCGGGGTAAGACCATCCAGGGCAAGTAACACGCCCGCTTTGCTCAGCGACTCGTTGTATTTCGTCATCCTCGCAACGAGGTCGGCCGGGGGCACGAAGTCCGCGCCTGCCTTCTCGTACGCCTTGGGGATCACCAGCATCATGAATCGCATCGTCGTCTCTCGGTCTGGGGTCTAGGAGCCCG
>CAYXIK010000060.1:0-11189 GCA_964465315.1 uncultured Gemmatimonadaceae bacterium
ATCAGAACCGGCGGGAAACGTTGCCGGTGACGTTGGTCGTGCGGGAATCCTGCGGGGGGCGAGGCCAGCCGGCCGCTTCTTCACCTCGTCGTCAGGAGGGAACATCATGAGAGTGCGATCCTTTTTGTGCCGCCTGGGCATGGTGGTGGCGTCGGTGACTGCGCTCGCAGGCCTGCCGTCCGGCGCGGCGGCGCAGAATAGCACCGGTAGCATCCGGGGCTACGTGACCGACTCGGGCGGAACGCCCATCGCAGGAGCCCGTGTCACGGCCGTGAACGCACAAACAACGGCGCAGCGCGAAGGCACCACTCAGAGCAACGGGCTTTACGCCCTCCTCGGGCTCGTACCCGCCCAGTATGAGGTCACGGCTCGACAAATCGGCATGGCCCCACAGAAACTCCCGGTACGTGTGTTGATCGGAGAAGTGTATGCGTTGGATGGGCGCGAGCCCGGGGATTCCCGGAGCGAGGTCACATCCAAGACATGAAGCGGGTTGCAGTACTGACAAGCGGTGGAGACGCGCCCGGCATGAACGCCGCGCTGCGGGCGGTGGTGCGCATCGGGAGCGCATGTGGCGTCGAGATCATCGGCGTGCGGCAGGGATACTCGGGGCTGATCGAAGGACAGGTTCAGCCGCTCGGTGCGCGCGACGTGGCCGGGATCATTCACCTGGGCGGCACGATGCTCGGCAGCGCGCGCTCGACGGAGTTCAAGACGGCCGAGGGCCGGGATCAGGCGCTCCGGGCAGTGAAGGAGCACCGGCTCGACGGCATCGTCGTGATCGGGGGCAACGGCTCGCTCGCGGGCGCGCACTCGCTGTCGACGACGGGGTTCCCAGTCATCGGCGTAGCGTCGACGATCGACAACGACGTCAACGGCGCGGACATCACGATCGGGGTCGACACGGCGCTGAACATCGCCCTGGAGGCGATCGACCGCCTCAAGACGACCGCCACCTCCCACCAGCGTGCGTTCCTGGTGGAGGTCATGGGACGCAACTGCGGCTACCTGGCGCTGATGGCGGGGATCGCGGGCGGCGCCGACGTCGTGGTCATCCCGGAGGTGGAGACCGACCCGGATGCGGTCGTGCGCGGGTTGAAGGATGCCTACACGCGCGGGAAGCGGCACGCGATGGTGGTCGTCGCCGAGGGAGCGCGCTGGAACGCAGAAGCGCTCGCCCGGCACTTCGAGAAGCATCCCGATCGCGGCGGATTCGAGCTCCGAGTGACCACGCTCGGCCACGTGCAGCGGGGTGGTGCCCCGGGCGCGTTCGACCGCCTGCTGGCGAGCCGTACCGGCGCCGCGGCTGTGGATCGCCTGGTGGCGGGTGAGTCCGGGACGTTCATCGCGCTGGTGAAGGGGTCCATCACGTCGCTCCCGCTCGAGCGGGTCCTCACTCCCAAGGCGCCACCGGACGCCGATTTGGTCAGGCTGGCGCAGCTCCTGGCGCGGTGAGCGCGGCGGGCGGGGGAGGAGACTCGCCGTCGAACAGGGCCGCGCCGCGGGTGCGTACGACGTCGGCGTAGAAACGCGCGCTCGTCTTCGGGGTCCGTCACTGCGCCATTGCGCGCCAACTCGCGTGCAAGAGACTGGATTAGGTCGCGAGACAAGATCGCCAGGCGCTTGGCCTCTTGCCAAGCCGCGTCGCCTAACCTCCGGCAACGCCTTTACGCGACAACGCCGCGCCCGACAACGCCTCACCCGATAGCGTCCACCCGACAACGCTTTTTCGGGGTCCCCCTACCGTCCCGTCCCGGCTGACGGCAACCGGACCTCCGTCGCGCGCGGCACCACCGGGCTCGCGCCGGCCGCCTTGAGGCTCGCGTTCACGGCCGTGAGATCGCGACCGAGGGCCTGCTGCAGGGCGACGAGCTGCTGCTGAATCTGCGGCGCGAACAGCCGGAACACGTCGTACATCTGCGCGGTAGGCCTCGCATCTCCCGCACTGGCCGCGAAAATCAGCGTACTGATCCGCTCGGTGGGTCCCGGCGGATACACTAGCCCGTCCTCGTCGGCCTGGCTGCGCACCTGATACAGCGCATCCTCGATGCGATTGAGCTTGTCGAGCAAGGCCCGTGCCGCGTCCGCCGCCGCGGGCGCCTGCGTGGCGCCGTCTTCGAGCTGAGCACGCACGTTCCGGATTCGAATGATCGCCGTGGTGACGGCGTTCACCGTATCGCGCAGTTGCTTCAAGAACAGGAACTGCGCTTGCAGGTCCGCCGGAGTGACCTTGGAGCGCGGATCGAGCTTGAGCCCGAACGTCTGGGTGAAGGCCCTCCCGCCGACCGTGAGCCGGACCCGATAGCTACCCGGGAGCGCCAGGGGACCGTCGGTCGCGACGTTGTTGATTCCCCAGAAATCGCGGGCCGGCGGGTATTTCATGTTCCAGACGAACATGTTGAGGCCGGCCTTGTTCGGCACGCGCGGCGCGGCGGCCGGACGGTGCGGCCACGGCTTGTCCTCGTCCTTGAGCGTGTCGAACAACACGCCGAGGATGCTGTCGATCTTGGTGGAATCGGTGACGCCTGCCGATTTCAAGCTGTCGGTACGCGTCTTCTTCAGAGCGTCCACCTTGAGGCTGTCGACCCGGGTGAGCGAGTCCTGCTTGCTCGAGAAGCTACGGATCAACCGGCCACGAGCATCGAGGATGTCGAGCGTGACGTTCCGATCTTTGTCCTTGAGCCAGTAGTAGATCATCGCGCCCGAGGGCGGGTTTTTGCCGACCGGGTGCGCCTCGTTCGCCGGGAGCTGGAAGCCGCCGCTCCAGTCCACGCGATACGCATCGCGTGGCTTGAAGAGGTGCGCCGCTTCCCGCGGGAGGCCTCTCGCCAGCTGGCGCAGCGGCGCGATGTCGTCGAGAATCCAGAACGAGCGCCCGTGCGTCGCGGCGACGAGATCGCCTTCCTTGATCGCCAGGTCGTGCACGGGCACGATCGGCAGGTTGCGCCGCAGCGACTGCCAGTTGGCGCCATCGTCGAAGGACACCCACACGCCACGCTCCGTGCCCGCGAAGAGCAGCCCGCGCCGTATCGGGTCCTCGCGCACCGCGCGCACGAACTCCGTCGCAGGGATTCCATTGACGATCTTGGTCCACGTGTGCCCGTAATCGGTGGTCTTCCAGATGTAGGGCGCCATGTCCTCGAGCTGGTAGCGATTCGCCGCCACGTACGCGGTGCCCGGCGCATAGTGCGATGCTTCGATGAGCGAGACGCGCGTGAACTCACCGAGCGCGGGCGGCGTCACGTCCGTCCAGGTCTTGCCGCCGTTGCGCGTCAGATGCACCAGCCCGTCGTCGGACCCCACCCAGATCAGGCCCTTGGCGCGTGGCGATTCGGCCAGCGCGAAGATCGTGGCGTAGTACTCGGCGGTCGTCTGGTCCAGCGTAATGGGACCGCCCGAGGGACCGAGTGTCTTCGGGTCGTGCCGCGTCAGGTCGGGCGAGATGACCGTCCAGCTCTGGCCCTCATTGACCGACTTGAACAGCACGTTCCCGCCGTGGTAGAGCACGCGCGGGTCATGCGGTGAGATGAGCAACGGTGCAGTCCACTGGAAGCGGTACTTCCCTTCCGCCGCCGCGTGGCCGTCAGGGCTATCCGGCCACGGATTGATCAGCCGGAAGCTGTTCGTCTTGTGATCGACGCGACCGAGGAAGCCCGAGTTGTCGCCGCCATAGGTGATATCGGGGTTGTCGGGGCGGGCCTGGATGTAGCCCGACTCACCCGACACGTCATACCATTGCCCGCGATCGATCCCGCCGGGCCAGCGGCTCGGCCCACACACGCCGGAGTTGTCCTGCTGCGCGCCACACACCCGGTACGGGAAGTGACCCGTCGTCTCGACGTGATAGAACTGCGCGGTCGCCACGTCCTGGTCCGTCCACGTCTTGCCCCCGTTGAACGAGACGTTCGGGCCCCCATCGTTCGACTCGATCAACCGTTGGGGATCGTTCGAGGCGATCCAGAGGTCGTGATTGTCGCCGTGCGGGTCGACCACATGTTTGAACGTGACGCCGCCGTCCGTGGACTTGTAGAGGTTGGTGTTGACCGCCCAGACAGCGTTCGAATCCTTCGGATCGGCAAAGACCTTCATGTAGTACCACGCCCGCTCGCGGAGCTTGTGATCCGAATTCACGTACTTCCACGTCGCGCCGCCGTCATCCGAGCGGTAAACGCCGCCCGAATCCGCTTCGATGAGCGCCCACACGCGGGCCGGCTTCGCGGGCGACACCGCGATCCCCATGTTGCCCCACAGCCCGACCGGGAGGCCGGGATTGTGTGTCAGCTCGGTCCAGTGCTCGCCACCGTCCGTGGACTTGTACATCCCACTGCCCGCGCCACCCGACACGAGCGTCCACGGCCGACGCACGGCCTGCCACAACCCGGCGTAGAGCACGTCCGGGTTCGAGGGATCGAGGATCAGGTCCGCCGCACCCGTGGAGTCGTTCCGGAAGAGGACCTTGTTCCAGGTCTTGCCGCCATCGGTGGTCTTGTAAACCCCCCGCTCCGCGTTGGGACCGAACGCGTGTCCCTGCGCGGCGACGTACACGATGTCCGGGTTTGTGGGGTGGACGCGGATGCGCGCGATCTGTTGAGTCTCGGCCAGCCCGAGGGAGGTCCAGGTCTTGCCTCCATCCGTGGTCTTCCAAACGCCGTCCCCATGGGAGACGTTGCCGCGGATCGGAAACTCGCCCGTGCCGACGTACACGATGTCCGGATTCGACTCGGAGACCCCAATCGCGCCGATCGTGCCACCGAAGTACTTGTCGGTGACCGGCAGCCAGACGTTGCCGCCGTCGGTACTCTTGAAGACGCCGCCGCCGGTGGTGCCGAACCAGTACTCTTGGGGGCGGGCCGCGGAGCCCGCGACCGCCACACTGCGGCCGCCGCGGAAGATTCCGATCTCTCGCCAATTCAGCGCCGCAAACACGCTGGTGTCGTAGGGAGTGGCGGCTTTCGCGGACTGCGCCGACGCGGAGCGCGCCGGGAGGAGCAACAGGGTGACGGCGGCGAGTGGCAACGAGCGAACGGACACGAGGTTCTGGCCTCCTGCGCAATGGGTGGGACGGAGTCACCCACGTAAGCACGAAAGGGCCGAGTCCCGCAAGGGTGCCGGTCTTTGCGCCGAGTTCCGCTTCGCAACGCGCGAGCCTTGCCAACGTGATCGACCCGCGTCTAGAATCGCCTCGGTCCTCGAAGGTCGTCCGCGCTTTGTCAGGAAAGGAAGATCATGCGCCACTTCACGCTCAGCGCTCTCATCGCCTGCTTCGCCGCCATCCCCGCGGGCGCTCAATTCAATACGTACTACAAGGGGATGGTGCGCGAGGGCGGGAAGGACGTCCCCGCAACGGCCCAATTCTCCGTCGAGCCGGGACGGGTCGCCGTGGTCATGAAGGGCGCACGGGCCACTCGCATGCTCTTCTTCGAGAAGGACCAGGTGTTACGGCTGGTGGACGATACCCACGGGATGTACCTCGATCTGGGCAAGACCACGCGAGACGCCATGGGACCGGGCATCAGCGCGCAACTCGCGGAGGCGCAGAAGCAGCTGGACAAGCTGCCGCCCGCCCAAAGGGCGATGGCCCAGCAGATGCTGCAGAGCAACATGGCCGGGAGAAAACCCGTCCCCTCGCAGTACGTCTGGACCCAGGAGAAGAAGACAATCGCTGGCTACGAGACCACCAGGGTGAACATCATCGAGGGGAGCGTGAAGAAGGCCGAGTACTGGGGCACGACGTCGAGCGACCTCAAGATGAGCGACGGGGAGCGCAGCACCATGCTGGCCATGCAGGACTACCTGCGCACCTATCTGATCATGGTCACCCCGGCTGGTGAAGGGAGCGGCGAAGCGCGCGCCTTCATGTGGGACACGAGCGTCGACGGTTACCCCGTCGTCACCCGCTGCTTCACGGGTGACGAGATGACGCTCGAGCTGGAGCTCGACGCGCATGACCGCAAGGCGCTGTCGGGCGATCTCTTCGCGATTCCGTCAGGGTACAAGAAGCAAGAAATGCCCACGATGGGCCACTAGGAGGGCGTTTCCCCTGCCGCGGATCGCCCTCGCGACGTACGCGAACCTTCCGGGCTTGAACGACGACGACCGGCTGCTCGTCTCTGCGTTGAACGAGGAGGGCGTCACGGCCGTACCGACGGTCTGGGATTCTCGAGACGTGTCTTGGGATGACTTCCAGGCCGTGTTGGTCCGCTCGTGCTGGGACTATCACCGGCGCCTGCCCGAGTTCCTGGCGTGGATCGCGCGGCTCGAGCGCGGCAGCCCGGGACGAGCAGTGTGGAACCCGCCGGCGCTACTGCGGTGGAACAGCCACAAGAGCTACCTGCGGGACCTCGCGGCGCGCGGCGTGTCCATCGTCCCGACGCGCTGGCTCGCGCGTGGCGATTCGTTCGATCTGTCCGAGCTCCTGCGACACGAAGCGTGGTCGGACGCGGTGGTGAAACCGGCCGTGTCGGCGAGCGCGTTCGGCACCTGGCGCACCTCGAACACGGACGCCGCGGCGGATCAGCCACGCCTCGACGAGCTGCTCCACACGGGCGACGTGCTCGTGCAACCGCTCATGCCCGAGGTCCGGGACCCGGGCGAATGGTCTCTCGTTTTCCTCGGTGGTCGGTTCAGCCACGCGGTGCTCAAGCGGCCCGCGGCGGGCGACTATCGTGTCCAGTGGGAATTCGGCGGATCAGCGGACGCGCGCACGCCACCTCGCGAGCTGATCGTGGACGCCGAGCGGGTGATCGCCGCAGTCCCCGGCGAGCCGCTGTACGCTCGGGTGGATGGGGTGGTCCGGGACAGGAAGCTGGTCCTCATGGAGCTCGAGTTGATCGAGCCGCATCTGTTTCTCGGGTGGGCTGCCGGGGCGAGCGCCGCCACACGGCTCGCGACCGCCGTGCGCGCGGCGCTCTCGGCCGGTCAGTCGAATCTGAGACGGTAGCCGACGCCCGGTTCGGTGAGCAGGTAACGCGGTTGGGCGGGCTCCCTTTCGAGTTTGTGCCGCAGCTGGGTCATGTGCACGCGGAGCGCCGGCGTCTGCGTGACGGTGTTCGCGCCCCACACCTCTTTCAAGAGGTGGCGATGCGTGAGCACCTTGCCCGCCTGCCGCACCAACGCGAGCAGCACCTTGTACTCGGTGGGCGTGAGGTGCACCTCCCGCTCCGCCATGAACACGCGGCGGTGCTCGAGATCCACTCGCAGGTCACCTGTGGTGAAGACCGGCTCGTCGGGCTCCCCGGCGGCGCGGGCCGCATGCCGCAGCGCGACGCGCATGCGCGCAAGGAGCTCGCCGACCCCGAAGGGCTTGGTGAGGTAGTCGTCCGCGCCGGCGTCCAGGGCCGCGACTTTGTCGCGCTCCTGGCCGCGCGCGGAAATGACCACGATCGGTGTGCGCGCCCATTCCCGGAGACGGCGCGTGAGATCGATGCCGTCACCGTCGGGGAGTCCCAGGTCCAAGAGGATGATGTCGGGATTCTGACCCGCGGCCTGCGCCAATCCTTCGCGAGCGGTCCCCGCCTCGACTAATCGGTACGCTTCATTCTCCAGGGCGGCGCGCAAGAACCGGCGCATCTGGGGCTCGTCTTCGATGAGCAGCACCACTACAGCGGGCTCGGCCACGCGTCGAAGCTACGCAACGCTCGCCTCGGGGGGTACTTGGGGCGGCGGCGCACCCGCACGCAGCCCGCGCTCCAGTGCCAGCGCGGCCTGGGCCGCGAACGTCTGTAGCAGCCATCGCACGGCAGACTCGGCAAAGCGATCGGGATCATCCGGCTGCAGCTCGAGGACTCCCAGCCGCCCGTGCGAACCGACGAGCGGCAGATAGGCGCTCCGCGCCCTGGGGAAGTGCGTGGTCCCCAGGCCGGCTGCCTCCCATGCCTGCAACGCCCACTGCGCCACTTCGCGATCCGGGCCTGCGTCCCTCCACGACCCTCCGACCGGCGCAAGGCGACCACCCGTCTCCCGCAGCAGCACCCGCGCGTCCGATCCGAAGGCGGCGCGCGCCTGACGCGCGATGACCACCATGACGTCATCCACCGTGTTAGCGGAGAGTAGTTCTCCGCTCATGGGAGACAGGGCGGCGGTACCCCGTTCTCGCACTTCCGCCGCAACGGCTTCCTCCCGCACGCGCTCGGCAAGCCAACTGATCACCAACGCGGTCGCGAGCATCACGCCGAAGGTGAGCACGTAGTGGAGATCGGACACCGTGAACGCAAATCGCGGTGGGACGAAAAAGAAATCGAACAACGCCACCGATAGCAGTGCCGCGAACGCCGCCTGCCGTCGCGTCGCCCGCGAGGCGACGACCCCCACACCCAGGAGGTGCAGCATCGCGATGTCCGTGAGCGAAAGCCAATCCATGAGCAACGTGCCGGCGATGGTGCACGCCGCCATCACGAGCGCAGCTCGCAGGTAGCCTTTCATTTGACCTCCGCTTCAGCTGGTATCGCGACGTGCGGCGGACCCGACAGGGGTAAGGTGAACCGAAACATCGCTCCTCCTCCCGCGCGGTTCTCCGCCCAGATGCGCCCGCCGTGCGCCGCGATGATTCCGCGACAGATGGTCAGCCCCAGCCCCACGCCGCTCGTCGACGTTGCGCCCGGCACACGATAGAACTTCTCGAAGATTCGGGTCTCCTCGCCGGGCGGCAGGCCGGGGCCGCGATCCGCGACGTCCACGCGGACCATGCCATCGACGGCGACGGCTGAGATCTCGATCGGCGTCCCGGCTGGCGTGTACTTCACAGCGTTCTCGAGGAGATTGATAAACACCTGCTCGATCAGGACGCCGTCGATCGGGACGAGCGGCAAATCGGGTGGGAGGCGGACCGTGACCGGGTGGTCTCGCAACCGATCTTCGAGACGGATGAGCGCCACGCCCACCGGCTCTTCGAGCGGCTGCCATTCCTTTTGGACCTGCAGGGCCCCGCTCTCCACACGGATCATGTCGAGCAGGTTGCCGATCAGCCGGTTCATCCGTTGCGACTCTTCCAGCGCGGCCTTCACGAGATCCCGCCGGGTCGCATCAGAAAGCGTTCCCCGGTCCTCCAGAATGCTCGAGAGCGCGCCTGTGATCGCGCCGAGTGGCGTGCGCAGGTCGTGCGACAGGGAGCTCAGGAGGGACGTGCGCAGGCGCTCCGCTTCGATCTCCACCTGCTCGCGCTGCGCCCGGTCGGCGAACAGCGTTCGCTCGATCGCTACCGCGGCCTGACCCGCGAATGCGTCCAGCAGGTGCCGCACCGCTGGGTCCTGAAACCGCTTCGGATCATCCGGTCTCGCACCCAGGACCCCGATGATGCCGCTCGCCGTCGCGAGCGGTAGATAGAGGCCCTGTGCGGCCGGAAGGGTGTCGGTGCCCGCGCCGGCGGCCTGACCGCGGCCGAACACCCACGCGGCGACCCCCTGCTCCTTTTCGTCCATCGGGTAGGCTGGCGGCGCGCCGATCGGGGCCTCGAGCCGCCCGGTGGCATCGGGAAGGAGGACCTGCGCCGGTGTGCCGAACGTCTCCCTCACGTGCCGGGCGACCGCGGCGACCAGCTCGCCCAGCCCCCGCGTCCCCGCCAGCTCACGGCTCATCGCGTACAACGCGGCGGTGCGGCGCTCGCGCTCTCGTGCGGTCTCGGCTTGGGCGCGGACGCGCAGCGTGAGACCGCTGATGAGCAGCGCGATCGCGAGCATCACCCCGAAGGTCAGCACGTAGCCGACGTCCGACACGGCGAACGTGAACCGCGGCGGCACGAAGAAGAAGTCGAACAGGGCGATCGAGAGAAACGATGCGAGAATCGTGGGACCGCGCCCATAGCGTGACGCGACGAGCGCGACGCCGAGGAGGAACACCATCGCCACGTCTGTGAGCGAGAGGAAGCGCAGGACGGGGACGCTGACGAGGGTGGCGAGTACCACGACCGCAGCGGCGCGACCGTACTCCGCAAACGGCGACGGCCGTCCCACGAGAGGGCCGCGACGCGCGGTCGTCTCCTCCACGTCGCCCGTGATGACGTAGACGTCGAGGTCGCCCGACCGGCGAATCACATGATCCAGCGTCGAGCCGAACAGCCGGTCGCGCCAGCGGGGGTGCGTGGGTTTCCCGACCACGATCTTGGTCGCGTTGTGGACGCGCGCGTAGGCCAGCACCTCCTCCGCCGGATTGAGCCCGCTCACGGTCACAGTCTGCGCGCCCAGCTCCTCGGCCAACTGGAGATTCTGGACCAATGCATCCCGGTCGCTGGCGCTGATCCGCTGCCCCGGGGCTTCGACGTAGAGCACCACCCACTCGCACTTGAGCGTCGTGGCCATGCGCTTGCCCGCCCGCACGAGCCGCGCGCCCGCCGGATTCGGCCCGATGCAGACCAGCAGGCGCTCTCCCGCGGGCCAGGTCTCGCGGATGCCGTGCTCGCGCATGTAGCCGCGCATCTGCGCGTCCACCCGCTCGGCGGTCCGGCGCAGAGCGAGCTCTCGGAGCGCTATCAGGTTTCCCTTCCGGAAGAATTGCTCGACCGCGCGGGCGGCTTGCTCCGGGACGTACACCTTCCCCTCGCGCAGCCGCGTGAGCAGGTCTTCCGCCGAGAGGTCGGCAAGCTCTACTTCGTCGGCCTGGTCCAGGATGGAGTCGGGCACAGTCTCGCGCACCTGCACGCCCGTGATCTGGGCGACCACGTCGTTCAGGCTTTCCAGGTGCTGCACGTTGAGCGTGGTGTAGACGCTGATCCCGGCGGCGAGCAGCTCCTCGACGTCCTGCGACCGCCGGGTGTGCCGGGAACCCGGTGCGTTGGTGTGGGCCAGCTCGTCCACTAGAAGGAGGGTCGGCTGGCGCGAGAGCGCGGCATCCAGGTCGAATTCGTGCAGTGTGATGCCGCGGTACTCGATGGAGCGGCGCGGCAGCGCGTCCAAGCCGTCCAACAACGCCGCCGTCTCCGGGCGCCCGTGCGTCTCGACGACGCCGACGACCACGTCCACGCCCTCGCGGCGCTTGGCGCGGGCTTCCTCGAGCATCGCATATGTCTTGCCGACGCCCGGGGAGGCGCCGAAGAAGATCTTGAGCTTGCCCCGTGAGGCCCGGCGCTCTTCCTCGTGTACGCGCGCGAGCAGCGCGTCGGGATCAGGTCGGCGGTCGGCCATCGCTCCGGTAACGTAGCAGCAGCGTCACTAGAAAGTCAGCGCCAGCGAGGAAACGAAGAACGCGTCGCCGTCGCT
>CAYXIK010000061.1:0-3220 GCA_964465315.1 uncultured Gemmatimonadaceae bacterium
CGGCGCAACCGGCGAACGAAGGGCAGACGCCAACAGGGACGGGACCGGATGCGGTTAAGCCGGCGGCGTGATGGAGGAAAAGCCGGAGGGCGTCATGCTCTCCGGCTTTCCTCGAGGTCCTTCAGGGCCAAGCCGGCGCTCCACCCGAATCGATCAGCTTGAGGATGTTGGGGTGGGAGAGCTTGGCGACGAGCCCGATTCAAGTTGAACCGTCTAGCCGCGAGGCGGCGTCGGTCCCAGATTTTTTTGGGCTCCAATCCCGGGGGGAATGCATGCGGCACACGACCATCGCCATCGCCACCGTCATCGGCCTGTTTGGAACCGCCCGCGCAGCATGTGCACAGGGTGGCGGCACCGGTGTGCTGGTGGGGGTGGTGCGCGACTCGGCGAACGTGCCGGTCTCCGGCGCCAGGGTGGACGCGCCCGGTACTCCCGTGGGAGCGGTGACGTCGTCAGACGGCTCCTTCCGGCTGGTGAACATCCCCGCCGGCCTGCGCACCGTGGTGGCCCACCGGCTCGGGTTCGCTCCCGATTCCGCCCGGGTCGAGATCCCCGCGGGCGGTACGGCGATCCACAATTTCGTGCTCGCCCCCGCCGCCGTGAATCTCGCGAGCGTCGTGGTGCGCGCCTCGCCGCGTATGGCCGAAACGAAGGCCGCAGCGCTCGCGCTCGAGCAGAACGCGTCCAACATCGTGTCCGCACTCTCCGGCGACGAGATCCGCTCGCTGCCCAACTTCAACGCCGCGGAGGCCGCGGGACGCATCCCCGGGATCTCGCTCGAGCGCGACGAGGGGGAAGGTAAGTTCGTGCAGGTGCGCGGCACCGAGCCGCGGCTCTCCAACGTTACGATCAACGGCGTCCACATCCCCGGCACCGAAGCGGCCCGCATCGCGAAGCTGGACGACGTGCCGTCCGACCTGCTCGCGGCGATCGAGGTCTCGAAGACGCTGACCGCCGACATGGAAGCGGACGCGATCGGCGGCTCGGTCAGGCTGGTGACGAAGACGCCCGAAGACGCGCCGCGCGGCTACGTCGCGGGGCAGTACGGGCAGACCGCGCTGGCGGGACGCAATACGTTCCAGGGGGGCTTCGCCTACGGCGGTCGGTTCGGGCAGGACGGACGCCTGGGTTTCTTGCTCGGCGGTTCGGCGGACCGGAACAACCGCGCCATCGACGACATCGAGCCCGTGTGGGGCGTCTTCGGCGGCGTCACCGCTCCCCAGGAATGGGCCCTGCGCGACTATCGCTACGGCCGGGAGCGCTTCGGCCTCGGCGGTGACCTCGACTACCGCGTCGACGCGAATAATCAGCTCTATCTCAAAGGGCTCTGGAGCCAGTTCAACAACTACGGCACCAACTACATCTACGACATCGCGGGCACTCCCACCCCAGGCGCCGGCGGCAGCGGCACGATCCCCGGCGCGGCGTTCACGCGGACCACCAATACCCGCACACCGAAGGAGCGGATGTGGGCCGCGACGGCGGGCGGGAAACACACCCTGGGGGTGTGGACGCTCGACTACGCGCTGGACGTGGCGGGCACTTGGCAGGAGAGCAGGGGATACCGGTTCTCCAACTTCACCTATTCGGGACCGTCGATCACGATGGCCTACGCGGCCCCTGCGGGCACCGTCTATCCCGGGATTCACTACCAGAGCGCCGCCGACTCCCAGGCGGCCGCCAATCCGGCCAACTACACGCTCGGGACCTTCTTTCAGGGCGACCGCACGGCGTCCGGCCGGGATGTGGGTGGCGCCGCCAACGCGCGGCTCGACTACGCATTGGGCGGCTACGCCAGCAAGCTCCAATTCGGCGCCCGCTATCGCCATGAGCACAAGGTCTTCACCTCACAGTCGGGCTTCTTCATCGACACGGTCGCCGCGCCGCCGGGGATGACGCAGTTTCAAACCTTCTTTACCGATCCCGACTTCTACTCCGCGCTCGCCGGCGGCTACTCGCTCGGCCCGGTGCCGAATGCCGACGCGGTGATCGCGTACGAGAACGCGCACCTCGGCAACTTTCTCAACGTCATCAGCCCGAGCAGCGATTCGCTGGGCAGCTTCGACGGCACGGAGCGGATTACCGCCGGATATGTGATGAGCACTACGGATGTCGGTGCGCTGCAGGTGAACGTGGGGTTGCGCGTCGAGGCGACCCACGCGACCTACGCGGGCCATTCGCTCTCCACGCCGACGGACTCGGCCGGCAATCCGACCGGCCCCCCGGTCCTCCAGGCGGTGAGCGGCGCCAAGGACTACACGGACCTCTTCCCCAGCGTACAGCTCCGCTACGCCATCGATCCCGAGACCAATATTCGCTTCGCCGTCACGCGCGGGATCGCCCGACCGAACTATCCCGACCTCGCTCCGAATCAATCGGGCAACGTATGCCCGACCTGCGCCAACCAGCCGTCGTTGAGCGGGTTCACCACCGGGAATCCGAACCTCAAGGCGCAGTACGCCTGGAATTACGATCTGCTGGCGGCGCACTATCTGCAGACCGTGGGCGTCATCTCGGGCGGCGTGTTCTACAAGAGCCTGCGCGATGTCATCCTGACGCGGCGGTTCACCTATACCGGTCCCGGGCCGTTCAACGGGTACGTAGGCTACGCGCCGGACAACGGCGGGAGCGGACACCTGTTCGGCGTCGAGGTGACCTGGACGCAGCGCTTCGTGTCGCTCCCCGGGTGGGCTGCGGGTCTCGGCATCGATGCCAATTACACGCATACCAGCTCGAAGGTGCTCGTCGATCCGGTGACGGGCCGGGAGGATCGGCTGCTGCGGCAGTCGCCGGATTTCGCGAACGTGTACGCGACCTACGACAAATGGCCGGTGTCGGCGCGGCTGGGATGGACGTACAACGGTACGATGATCCAATACTACGGCGACGGCACGCCGACGCCGAGCGGCAACACGTACTTCTATCAGCACGGCCAAATCGACGGCTCGGTCGTCTACAACGCGACGCGGTCCGTGCAGATCCAGGCGCAGGTGCTCAACATCAACAACGCGGTGTTCGGGTTCTATCAGGGCACGCCCGACCAACGGTACAACATCCAGCGGGAGTACTACAAACAGACCTTCTTCCTCGGCACCAAGATCGGCTTCTGAACGCGAGGACGAATCAGTCCTCTTCAGCGCATTGATAGCGTTGCCCGAATGCCGCCGAGCGGCCACAGCTGTACCGCGAAGGAGATGCTCGCGTTCACGGTGTCGCCGCT
>CAYXIK010000061.1:3320-11142 GCA_964465315.1 uncultured Gemmatimonadaceae bacterium
CGAGCGGCCACAGCTGTACCGCGAAGGAGATGCTCGCGTTCACGGTGTCGCCGCTCGGTGTCGTAGGGTCGGTCCAGAGTGCCAAGCGGCTCGTCAATGTGCCGTGAATCTCACCGTAGTACGAGTCCGTCGGCGCGATGAGCTGCGTGATCGTCAACGTCCCGCCAGTCGAGAGGCACAACCGCGGGTCGTCCCGATAGAACAGTGCGGTGTACGCCGCCGGCCACTGGTTGGGATCGTTGAATTGCTTGGGCGTCATCGCCGGCAGCGGAAACGTGCCGACACCCGGCGCGGCCACGCGCAACTCCTGCGAGATGTCGTGAGGGAACGCCGGCGGGGACGGGACCGGATGCGGTCAACCCCGCGGCGTGATACAGGAAAAGCCGGAGGGCATAACGCTCTCCGGCTTTTCGCCTCCGTCTCTCGTGACGTTCACCCGCTGCGGACGCCGACAGCCGGAACACTGTGTGATAGCTGCCAAGGGAATCGTGCTGTACACTCAAGTCATGACCAAGCCATTCATCTCCTGGTGATTTCTTGGCCGCTGGTAAACCGGAAACGGGCTGCGCAGAAACCCCACAAGTACCTGCCAACATCGGCCGAACCTCGCCACGTCAGGATCATGTATGGGCTTGCCGACCGCAGAGCCATTTTGTTTCGATCGTGCAAGACAGCGGGACTCCTGGGCGAGTGCTTGGTAAAGGCCACATATCTCTGCCGGCAAGGTCGCTGTGAAATTCGCACACGTAGTCTCGTTCTTCGTTATCCTATTGGCCGCCTTCGGTCCAACGCTGTCGGCGCAGGCCTGTCAGCCCGACTCCGCGGCGCGCCGGCATCTGGCGCGCGTTCAGCGGGATCTCGACGTCAGCCCCTCGGATCCGATTCACTTCTTTCGCCTCGCCGTCGACCTGGTGGCGTTGTGCCGGGACGACGAGGCGCTCCAGGCCCTGGATCACATGACCGCGCTCGGCGGAGGCATGGACCCCAGTGCCTACAGAGGGCTCGCACGTCTACAGTCGTCGCCGCGCTTTCTCGAGATAGTCGCGAAGGTCCGACGGGACAATCCGCAAGTCATTGTGAGCAGGCCGGCGTTCACGATTGCACGCCCCTCATTGTTCCCGGAAGGTATGGCTTTCGACTCGGCTACCCGTCGCGTCTATGCCGGAAGCACGAGTAGTCGCCTCATCGTCTGGACCGACAGTACGGGGGTGGTCCACAATCTTGTGGAGAGCGGCCAGGACGGGCTGGGCGCCGTGCTTGGCCTGCACATCGACGCGCGACGTCGCCAGCTCTGGGCGGTCAGCACCGGCCTTAGCGGGAGCAAGCTTCCGCCGGTCACGCCCGGGCTCTTCCAGTACGATCTCACCTCGGCAAGGCTGGTGGCCCGGTATGTGACCGCCGACACGTCGACTGGCGATTTCTTCAACGATGTGGTGGTCCACCCAGTCACGGGTGCGGCGTACACGACGCGAACCCCCTCCGGGACTGTTTATGTAGCGACACCAGGCGACACCGTACTTCGCCAGCTCGTGCCGGCAGGCTCTGTTCCGGCTGCGAACGGGATCACGCTCATCCCGGACGGCTCGGCGCTCGTCGTCGCCGGCGGGCTCGGATTCGTGCGAATCGACCTGGATTCGCGCCGAGTAACCCCGATCGCCCGATCGGCGGGAGTGATTGACGTGACCATCGACGGTCTGTACATGCACTGGAGGTCACTGATCGGTATTCAAAACGGCGTACACCCGGGCCGGGTCGTTCGCTTCGAGCTGGACTCGACGCTCACGCGCACCACGCGGATGACCGTGCTGGAGTCATACAATCCCGGTTTCGACGGAATGTCGACCGGTGCCGTGAGCGGCGACGCGTTCTACTTCATGGCGAATACACGGCAGGGGAGATCGCCGCTGATGCCGCCCTCGACTGACGCACCTGGGCCCAACCCGGTCATGGTGCTCTCACTACCGTTGAATCCGTAGCGCCGCTTCACGGACACGTTCCCCTTTCCGTCCCGAGAATGCCGAAGAAATGAGATTTTGGGGTCGTCCCTTCCTACCCATTCGGTTTCACCAGCTCCTGGAACGGCGGATACCCGTAGAGCGGCTCGAGATCCGCATTGCCGAAGAGCTCCCCGCCCAGCCGCTGCAGCCCCATGCCGAGGCCGAGCCCTTGGCGCAGGAGCTGGACCGCCCGGTCCCGTTCACCGAGTGCCGCGGCGATCTCGGCCTGCAGCAGCTTAGGAGTACCGCGCTCGTACCGAGGATTCGCAGCGGCGAGCATCCGCTCGGCCTCGAGCGCTCCCTGCCGGTCGCCGAGCTTGGCTGCGGTAATGCCGAGCTGGGCGAGGTCGCGCAGCCGGTTATCACCGGTGTCGCGAGGCGCGAGCGCTGCGAAGATCGCGCGCGCCTCGAGCGGCCGCCCGGCGCGCAACAGCACTAATCCTCGCGCGTAACGCGTCTCGCGCGCCGTATCGTCTTTCACGGCATCGAGCAGGGATGCGTAACGCTCGACTAATAGATCCGCCGCGTCGCGATGCCCGCTGGCCCGCAGCTCCGCCCATATCGTCGCGGCCAGCCGCGCTTGCGTGACGACTGGGTCGCGCGGCGCCGGTACCGACGCGATGGTCTGTTCCATCTCATCCACCCGGCCGAGGCGGGCCAGCGCACGCGCGGTCAACTTGTAGATCCCGTCCGCCTCGGGGAAGCGTCGCAACCCGGCCTGCGCCATCGCCAGCGACCGCCGCCAGTCGCCCAGTTGCGCGGCCGCCTCGGACTCGTACATCCAATAGAAAGGCGCCGCGAGGTTCAGTCCCCGATCGGGATCGACGCGCGCGAGTGCCTGCAACGCGAGCCGCGGCTTGAGCGCCGATAGCGCCACGCTCGCGAGCAGCAGCGGGCTCTCCTGCGACCCCGGCATGAGCGCGGTGAATCGCGTGGCGGCACGCACCGCATCCACGCGCTGGCCGCGCAGCATTGCCTCGACGTGATCCAACAGGGCGCGCTCCGCCGGCGCCAGCCGGTCGCCCAACCGTTCCGCCCGCCGCACCACCGTGTCCGCGATCCCGTACTGATCGTTGTACGTGCGCGCGAAGGCCAGGAACACCAACGGCGTGGTGTACGTGGTATCGAGACGCGCGGCGTGCTCGAAATGCGCGTACTGGCTGCTGTCATCGCCGCGGAAATACGCCTCGACGCCCCGATACACTTCCTGATACGCCTCGAGCGACGGCGGCTCCGACAGACTGCCGGCGCGCGTTCCGGCGGTCGAGTCGCTCGCCATCGCGAGGCTCCCCGCGACCCGGCGCTCGAGGTCGGCCAGCGCGCGTGACGGCGCCACGCGGCTGGCACGCACCGGCGCGAGGGCGCGCACTACCCGCCCGTGCAACAGGTCGGTGATCCTGACCTGAAAGAGAAGCGAGTCGCCTTCTCGGTAGAACGCCCCGGACACGAGCGTCGCGGCACCCAATTCCTGCGCCATCGCTTGCGCATGATCGCGCCCCCGCAGCGGCCAGGGAATGCGTTGCACGACATCGGATGTCGCGAGCGCGGTCCGCGGGTCGATGACCTCGACGCCCGGGACGCTCGACAACCCCTGTCCGATCCAATCCGCCGCCATCGCGCCGAGCGCGTCGAGTGTCGTATCTCCGGTTTGGTTTTCGAGCGGCGCCACGAGCACCCGACCCGCCACGACCACCGCGGCCGGTCGCCGTATGAGGGTAAGAAGCGCGGCTCGGGCGCCGGTCGGTACGAACGCCGTCGCGGCGCCCAGGAGGATGAACAGGCTGACCACTGCCGCGACGGCGAGGACCGTACGCCGTCTGCCGCGCAGCCCGCGCACGAGCCAGCCGGGCGAGAGCGTATCGACCGGCGTCTGCAGCGCGTCGAGCCCTCGGACAATCTCCTCGGCCTGTTGCGGGCGTGCGTCGGGCGATTTTTCCAGGCACCGCATCACCAACGCGGCCAGGGCAGGGGAACAATCCTGCCGCAGCTCGGCCACCGATCGCGGGTGTTCGGTGAGGTGGGCGACCAGAACCTGCGTGCTGCCCCGGCCCGGGAATGGTGTCTCTCCCGCGAGCATCTCGTACGCGACGACGCCGAGCGCGTACACGTCCACGCGGCCGTCGCTCGCGGGATCGGCGACCGCCTGCTCCGGGGCCATGTAGGCCGGCGTGCCCACGGCGACGCCACTCCCGGTGAGCGAAGCGTCGCCCGAGACCGCGCCGAGCGCCTTGGCGATGCCGAAATCCGTGACGAAGGCGTGACCGCCCGACAGCAGCACGTTCTCCGGCTTGATGTCCCGATGCACCACGCCACGGGCGTGCGCATACGCGAGTGCGTCCGCGAGTTCGCGGAGTATGTTGCGCACCTCTTCGAGTGGGACGCGCCGCTCGCGGGCGAGGCGGTCCCGCAGGCTCTCACCTTCGATGTGCGGCATCACGTAATACAGCTGTCCCGCGGCGGTGCCCGAGTCGTGCAGCGGCAGGATGTGCGGGTGGGTGAGGCTCGCTGCGATCTCGATCTCCCGCAGGAACCGCTCGGGGCCGAGGGCGGCCGCGAGCTCAGGCTTCAGGACTTTGAGGGCGACGCGACGATGGTGCTTCCGGTCCTGCGCGAGGTAGACCGTCGCCATCCCACCGCGGCCGAGCTCGCGCTCGATCGTGTAGCGCCCGGCGAGGGCGGCTTTGAGGCGGGCTAGTGGGTCGGCCACGGGATGCCGCAGTCAGCCCCATGATAGGGCTCGGTATGCGGCGCGGCCAGAGCATTGCGACCCCTGGGCGCGCGGCGTAGGCTTGCAGTAGGCATCACCTGGATGCTCGATGAAACAGGCTCCGGCTCCCCGCGACTGCCCGCCCATTACCAAGACGGATCTCCGCCCCGGCGACGTGCTGCTCTCTTATGGCAGCGACGACTGGATCGACCGACTGATCACCAAGCTGGACGACGGCATTTACTCTCACGCGGCCGTGTGGGACGGCGTTTGCGTCGTGGAGGCGACCCTCCGCGGGGTCTTACGCACGACCCTCGAGGACGAGGAGACGCAAGCGTACCTCGACGCGTACCGGTGGCAGTCCATGCCTCCCGACGTCCATCCGCTGGGCGAGGACGGATATCCTTTTCCGCCGGTGACTCAGCAGGCCGACCAGATCGCGGCGCAAGGACCCAAGTACTCCTACCACAAGTTGATGCTGGCTGCTGTGGTGATCGCCATGAGTAAGCTCCCGGCGACGGCGGAGCGTCGCGAGGCGGTCCGACGAGTCCTATCGAAGATCGAGGCCTGGATCGAGGAGTACATCAAGCCCGACACGCGCGGCATGACGTGCACCGAAGTCGTGTCCACGAGCTACTGGAAGGCGGTGCCACAGGGGAAGTACGCTGTCAACGTCAGGATCGACGGGTCGCGAGACAGCCAGTTGGTTGCGGCGGTGGCGCAGCTCGCTCAGGGCGCCAAGGTCCCGCGAGCGGCGTCGGAATACGAGGAGCTCAAGCGGCGGTGCTTCACGCGTTTCCTCCAGGCCGCCCGGGACGTGAAGCCCGACCAGCTCACGAGGTTCGCCGCCGCTCACTCCCGCGCGTTCAAAGGGCGGCAGCCGATCGTGGTGCCCGCGGGTGGGGAGGACCTCCCGCTCGCGTTGATTACGCCACGGGACTTCCAGCGCAGTCCGGACTTGAAGTGCATCGGTCGGTTGCCACATCGCCCGGGGTCAGCATCGCCCGACACAACGCCTGATGATCTCTCGCGGCTACTAGGGAAGCTGTAAGCCAGGGCGGCCGCGGGGTGAGGGTCGTCGATGCCTTCGGCACGATATCTTGGTCCGCAGCCTGGGCGAAGGCGACCGCGGGCAACCACAAACACAGCATAATTGACGAGACACACGAGCGACCATCCATGAGCGCGAATTAGCGACGCCCTCGGAAGCAGGTTTCAAGCGGCCGCTGTTGCCGTGACCCACCGAAATGGGTAAGGTGCAAAACCGCAAAGGCGGCACCTAGCACACGAAGAGGAGCATCGAGTAGATCCACGCATGCCACCGCGACTGACGCGCGGGCTCTGGCTCGCGCCGACACTGCTTGCCGTCTGTTCGTCGGCCCCCCTCGCCCCCCTCGCCCGCCTCACCGCCCAGACGATCGACACCATCATCGTGGTGCGGCACAACGTGTACGATCGCAAGCGTGACGCGCCCAAAGTCGTGGCGAGTGTCGGCAACGCGCTGCACATCACCACGCTCGGGTGGGTCGTGCGCCACGCCCTGCTGATCAAACGGGGCGACGCCTACGACTCCGCCAAGGTGGCCGAGAGCGAGCGGGCGCTGCGAGCGCTGACGATCTTTCGCGCGGTGAACATCGACACCGAGCGCGTGGACGGCGGGCGTCTCGCCCTGCGGGTGGAAACGGACGACGCCTGGAGCACCATTCCAGACTTCGACTATTCGTCCGTGGCGGGCGACGTGTTGTGGGCGGTGGCGTTCACCGAGGGGAATCTGCTCGGCAGCGGCACCGCGCTGACCGGGCGCTATGAGAAGACCCCCGACCGTCACAGCGTGAGCGTGGGATACGGCAGCACCGGCTTGCTCGGTCGCCGCACCGTGCTCGCCGGGCAGTACAAGGCTATCTCCGACGGCGACAGTGGGTCGTGGTCCCTCGGCGTGCCCTTCTACGAGACCGTCGCTCGCCGGTCCCTCATGACGAACGGCGCCGCGGGGAAGGCGCGCGTGCTGCAGTTTCGCGACGGCGTCCTGGCCGACAGCGTGCAGCACCGGCTGCTGCTGTTCGGCCTTTCCGGAGGTGTGGCGCTGCGGGCCACGCGGGCGAGCTACGCCCGCCTCTGGTTCGGCGCGAGCTGGCGACGCGAGGACTTCGCGCTCGCAGCGACGGTGCCGTTCCCGCGCTCGCAATTCGGGACGGTTGGCGCAGGGATAGAGCTGAAGCAGGTGCGCTTTCAGGTGCTCGAGAACTTCAATGCCTTCGCCCACCAGGAGGACGTGGACGTCTCGCAGATCCTGCGGCTCGGCGTCTGGGCGGCGCCGCGCGCCTGGGGCTACAAGCCCGACAGTGCCGGCGTGGGTCCCGAGGCGAGCGCCCAGCTCTCCGCCATCTGGCACAACGGGTTCGCCGTGGTGCGCGGTCAGGCGGACGGCGTCCTCACCGGCGCGGGCGTGGACTCGGGGCGCGTCTTCGGCAGCATGACCGTCGCGAGCCAGAACCTGGCCCGCCAGACGCTCATCTTTCATCTGGAGGGCGGCGTGCTGCGCGGGCCCAAGCCGGGGGACGAGTTCGATCTGTGGCGCGATTCGAAGGGCCCCCGGCTGTTCGGAGCGCACGCCTTTACGGGCACCCGCGAGGCCTGGGTCGCGCTCGAGGACCGGTTCGTGGTGAAGGACGAGGTGTGGGGGTTGTTCGGCGTCGGCCTGGCGCCGTACTTCGACTACGGGGGCGCCTGGTACGCAAACGAGCCGACGCGGCTCGGCGGGGACGCAGGTGTCGCGCTCCGGCTCGGGCCCACGCGCTTGACCATCACCGACGTGGGGCAGTTCGCCCTCGGCTATCGCTTCGGCAAAGGGTTCACCGGCCGGCATTGGGCGTTCACGGCGACCGGGAACATCCTGTACTGAACCCGTGCGCGGTGCGCGGTATCCTCCGGTGCCAGGCCGGCCGCGTCGGAGGGTGGCTAATCACCGGAAGCAACCGCGCACCGCGTACCGCGCACGCCCTTGAGCAACCGCGCACGAAGCGTTACAGCCCGATCCAATAGGTCGCCTTCACCGCCAGGATGTTGTTCGCCTGAGCATTGAGCAGCGCGGACAGGTCCCGGCCCAGCCGGAAGTCGC
>CAYXIK010000062.1:0-10996 GCA_964465315.1 uncultured Gemmatimonadaceae bacterium
GGCCAAGCGAGTTGCTCGCTCAGCCGGTCTCGCGATTCGCTCCCCCCGAGGCATGGGCGATCCGCACGGCACGGCGCCCCGGGGCTCATAGCATCTGAGTTGCGTTCGAATATGCGTCCCGGGTTGACACCCGCAAGGTGACCTCAACCGTCGTCCGTCGAGGCCAACGCAGGGACGGTCACCTAGGCAAGTCGCCGTGTCCGGTCAAGTTGGGCCCTGCGCCTACTCGATGAACTGCACTATCTCCCCGACCGACTCGTCCACCAACGGAATGCTCCGCAGCACCTCCTTGATCGCCTCTTCCGGGAAGCCCGACTCAAGCGTGAAGGAGTAAGCGGCGAACACATGGTACGCGTCATCCACGCCCCAGTGGAGGAAGTCGTGCGCTGTGAACCTCAGGAGCTGAAGCTCGAGCCCGTTCGGATCGCGGACTTCTTCGATGTTGATCCTGTCACTAAACAGCGGGTAAGCCCTAATCCCGATCGTGTTCTGTGGCGTGACATTGATCTGGAGCTCGAACCGCCACGCGTAACGCAGGTCTTCATCCAACACCCCCCCGAATTGAAAGGGGTCGTCCGCCTCCCGGTAGAACCGCATTTTGAGGGACGGTCCATACGCGTGTAGCAGCGAATCCAGCCTGTTCCGCGCGTCCAGGCGGACTTCGTAGGGAACGCTCTGAGCGCGCGCCGCACCGATCGCGCTCACAGTGAGCACCGCCCACCGTCCGGCCGGCAGGATCGCGCGCACGCCAGGAGCCTCGATCTGGGGGAAGATTGAATCTTGGATTCCCTGGATAGGGGCGCCAGTAACGGCGCGGTCTGGAACGTTGGCTGTCACAAATCCGCCGGCTCGTTTGTCTTGCTCTTCAGCGTTATGCATTCCGAGGCCATGCTCGAGCGCTCGTCGGAAGTCTTCGCTGAAGTGCGCCCAATGCTGTTCTCGATCGCTTACCGGATGCTCGGTAGCGTGATGGACGCGGAGGACCTGGTTCAGGAAGCGTACCTGCGCTGGCAGGGGGCGGCCGATGCCGACGTGCGCTCACCGCGGGCCTACCTCACCACCATGGTCACGCGGCTCTGTATCAACGAGCTGCGCTCGGCCCGGGTCCGGCGCGAAGCCTATGTCGGGCCGTGGCTACCGGAGCCGCTCGTGACGGAGCACACCCCCGACCCATCGGGCTCGGTCGAGCTCGCCGAGTCGCTGTCGATGGCGTTCCTCGTCCTGCTCGAACGCTTGTCGCCGACCGAGCGCGCGGTCTTCCTGCTGCATGAGGTCTTCGACTTCGAGTATCCCGAGATCGCGCGCATCGTCGACAAGAGCGAAGCCAATTGCCGTCAGATCTTCGCGCGTGCTAAGAAGCGCGTCGGGACGTCCCACGCGCGCTTCCAGGCGAGTCCCGAGCAGGCAGGGCGGCTGCTCGAGCGCTTCACCCGGGCCACCGAAGGGGGAGACATGGATGGCCTCCTGGCCGTGCTCGCCGAGGACATCACGCTCTGGCCCGACGGCGGGGGCAAGGCCCCCGGCGCCGCCCTCCAGCCGATCCACGGCGCGGACCCCGTCGCCCGCTTCGTGCTGTCCTTCGCGCAACGCCACGTCCAGCCGGGCCGGGTGCTCGAGAGGGCTGAGATCAACGGCCAGCCGGGCTTCATCTCCTACCTGAACGGGCAGCCCGTAGCCGCGCTCGTGTTCGACATCCAGGACGAGCGGATCCGCACCATCTACGCCATCGGCAACCCCGACAAGCTGCGCAAACTCCCCCACCAGTAAAAGCCTGTCACACGCAACCGCCCTTCCTTGTCATGAGAATGGAAGGGGGACTCGTGAGAATCCTTGCAGGCAATATCCTGGTCATACTGTGCGGCGTTGGGCTGCTCGCGAGCGCGAGCGCTAAACTCGCCGGCGTGCGACGTTTGGTCGCCCAGCTCGAGGGCTACGGCTTCGTCGGCCGAGTCCGCTTGATCGGGTTCGGCGAAGCCGCGAGCGCGCTGCTCTTCCTTGTGCCCCAGACTCGACCGCTCGGATTGCTGCTCGTGTCCGGGCTCCTGGGCGGCGCCATCGCGACCCACATGCAGCATCGCCTGTCCTATCTCGAGCCATCCGTCTTTCTCGCGGTGGTGTGGCTCGCCGTCTGGCTGCGCTACCCCGACCTGCTCGCCGCCATTCACTAGCCATCCATTGGAGGATCATCAGATGTCCGCGCTCACCATGATCGACCCGTCCGTGGCGACGGGCGAGACCAAGGAACTGCTCGACGGCCTGCGGCAGCGGCTCGGTCGCATTCCGAACATGATACGCCTCATGGCCCATTCGCCGACGGTGCTGAGGGCGTACCTCGACTTCACGTTCGCTATGCAACAGACAACCGTGTCCGCCGCGCTCCGTAATCAGCTCGCCCTGGTCGTTGCCGAGACGAGTGGGTCTCGCTACTTCCTGAGCCTGGCGGAGGCACTGGCGCACCGTGACGGGCTGAGCGCCGAGGACGTCGCGGCCGCTCGTCGCGCCGAGGCGCGGGATCCCACGGCGGCTCGGGCGTTGCGGTTCGCGGTGCGCGTGGTACGGGAGCGCGGCGCGATCCCCCCGGAAGAGATCCCCACCCTTCGCGAGGCGGGGTTCACGGACGAGCAGGTGGTTGAGATCGTGGCGCTCGTCGGGTTGAACCTCTTTCGCAGCGACTTTAATCTCGCCCTCGGCACGGAGATCGACGCACCGCCGAAACGCTAATTCCCGATGGCCTGCGCTGACTCCTTCACGTACTTGTCGAGGAACTCGAGCGCCGCCCGGTACGCCTTGATGTTGTTCTCCTTCCTGATGAACCCGTGGCCCTCGTCGGGAAACACGATGTACTCCGCTACGCCGCCGCGGCGCCGCACCGCGTCCACGATCTGGTCGGACTCGACCTTCAACACTCGCGGATCATTCGCTCCCTGAAGCACGAGCAACGGCCTCCGGATCGCGTCCGCGTGGAACAGGGGCGAGATCCGGTACAGACGCACCGAGTCCGGCCCGTTCGGGTCGCCCATCTCGGAATAGAGAGCCTTGCGGAACGACTCCCACCACGGCGGAATGCTCCGGATCGTGCGCACCCAGTTCGAGATGCCGAAGAAGTCGACCCCCGCCGCGAACGCTTCGGGCCGAAACGTGACCGCCGCGAGCGTGAGATAGCCGCCGTAGCTGCCCCCCGCCACCGCCACGCGACTCGTGTCGACATAGCCCAGAGTGGCGAGGTAGCGCTTCGCCCTTACGAGGTCGTCGAGGTCGGCTTCCCCGTGTCGCTGATCGTCCAGCTTGTCGAACGTCTTGCCGTAGCCGCCGCTGCCGCGGTTATTGACCGCCAGGACCACGTAGCCGTGATTCGTCAGGTACTGGAGAAAGGCGCTGTACCCGACGCGCGACTGGCCGCCTGGGCCGCCGTGGATCCACAGGACCGCGGGCGCTCGGTCCGCCGCCGCGACCTGAAGCGACCGGTAGAGCAGACTCGGGATTGCAACTCCGTCGTACGACGGGAAACGGACTACCTGCGCCTCGACCAAGTTCGTGGGATCGACGTCAGCGCTCAGGTTCTGCGTCAGTCGGCGCAACTTGCCGGTGCCCAGGTCGAGGACATAGAGGTTGCTCGGCGCCCGACTGCCGTTCACGTACAGCGCCATCCACCGCTCGCTCGGCGAGATCTGCACTCCGCGGATCTCGCCCACGGGAACGCTCGGCAGCGTGATCCGACGCAGCGTCGCAGCTTCGTACACCCGGATTTCGGTGCGGGCGTCGGCGTTGACGCCCGCGACCAGGTACTTGCCGTGCTTGGAGAAATACGCGAAATCGACGTCCCAGTTCGGCCGCTCTACGGTGTCCCGTCGCCCCGTCGCCAGGTCGTAGCGCGCGAGCCAGGCGAATTCGCTGCCCTCGTCGGTCGTGTAGTAGAGGTACTTCCCGTCCGGGCTGAACGCCTGGGGATTGTACTGAACGTCGCCTTCGTGCGGGCTCAGGTGCCGCACCTCGCCCGTCCGCATGTCCCGGAGATACATCTCACTGTTCTGGGTGGTGAGCGCGCGCTGCAGTGCCATCCAGCGCCGGTCGCGAGAGATCGCTGCGACCTGATAGCCAACCGTGTCCCGGAACACCAGGCGCGGCGCGAGAGTCGCGACGGGCATCTCGAACACGTCGAAGAAACGCCGATCCCGGCCGTTCGTCGCGTAGTAGAACGAGCTGTCGTCTCCGGCCCAGTCGACGAACACAGCCTTCAGGCTGTCGCCCGGCGTGAGGTCACGCGCCGTGCCGGTGGTATCCAATAGATAGAGGTGATCGTTCTCGTTGCCGCCCGGACCCTGGAGATAGAGCGCGCGCCGGTCATGCGGCAGATACCCCACGGTAAAGATGCCATCCGTTGCCGAATGGGTGCGTGCCCGCGGCTTGCCGCCGCCCGCGGGGATCTCGTACGCGTTGAACACCCCCGACTGGTCGCTGGTCACGAGAATCGAGCGCTCGTCCGGCGAGAACGAGGCGCCGAACATGGCGGTGGTGTTCATGAACTGCTCGATCGTGTACCGGGGCACGGGCCGAGCGCTCTGCGCCGTGGCAGCGCCTGGGAACATGCTCGCGAGTGCGAGCAGCGGTAGGGTGACGCGGCAGTACGAGGGTGGGCAAGGCACGGAGCGCTCCGGCGAAGGACGGAGCAATCTAGCTCCCCGGCTGA
The DNA here is from genome assembly GCA_964465315.1 of uncultured Gemmatimonadaceae bacterium. Taxonomy (GTDB): domain Bacteria; phylum Gemmatimonadota; class Gemmatimonadetes; order Gemmatimonadales; family GWC2-71-9; genus AG41. Next base: position 4,688 of record CAYXIK010000062.1, read on the forward strand.
TTGGCCGCCGCTAGAGGAGCGGTGTTTCGCCCGGCTCGTCGGTTTCCTATTATGGCAGACCTGCCGAGTGATCCGGTCCGACCGATCCTGTCCACGCAGGAGGAACTATGAACGGTGCAAGTCAAGGCAGGCCACCGCTAGGTGGTCGCAAGACATCGTATCTGCCGTCCCGGAAGGTTGGTGCAGGCGCTCTCGCGGGCGCGCTCTCCGTGGTTTTGGTTTGGATCATCAACACGTTCGTCCTGACGGGTTCCGCGAAGATCACCGGGGAAGTGGCTTCGGCGATGACTACGATCCTCACATTCTTGGTAGGCTACTTTGTGCCCGAGCCCATCTGAGCCAGGGACATCGGCGGCGGGATCTCAGTCACCGCTCACCAGGGTTACCCGCGTCCCTTTCGACGATCGCCACCAGGCCACCGTCTGCTACGTGTTCTCACGCGGCAAGGTGCTGTTGCAGCGTCGCGCGGCGGGTCGGCTCTGGGCCGGACGGCTCAACGGCCCGGGCGGGAAGATCGCCGCCGGCGAAACCGCGACGGCGGCGATCCTGCGTGAGGTGCTCGAGGAGACTGGGCTTCGGCTCACTGTCGTGCGGCCGGCGGGCGTCCTGGACCTGCGTTTCGGCGACCCTCCGTCGCAACAGCTCCGGGTTCACGTGTTCACCGGGGATCGCTTCACCGGCCGGCCGCGCGGCGGACGGGAGGGTGCCGTGCGATGGTACAGCATCGAGCGACTCCCCTTCGGCGACCTCTGGCCGGACATGCGCTATTGGCTGCCGGCGGTGCTCGCCGGTGGCGAGGTGAAGGGGAAGTGCGAGTACGACGAGTCGGGCGCGGACCTGCTGGGGTATCGTCTCGAGCTACAGTGGCCCGCGCCCCATTCTCGACCGCCGTGAGGGATCCGCCGCCCCCTTACTTGGCAGGGATCAGATCGAATTTACCAAACGTCTCCTGATAGAAGAGCGCTCCTTCCTTCGCGTCGCCACCGCTCCAGTGCTTCTGCCCACCCGGGATCCGCAGGAAATCGCCCGGGCCGACTCGCTTGTCCCCCGCATCGTCCCTGTACAGATACGCGCCCTTTACAACGACAAGGAGGACTTCACTGGTGTGGCTGTGCATTCCCGCGTCGAATCCGGGCGCGAACTTCGTGAACGAGCCGAAGGGCCCTTTGACCGTGTCGCCCCAAATGAGCGCGGAGGCAGCACCCGGGAACACGCCTTTGAAGGACGCCTTACTCGAGGCGGCGAACAGCACGGCCTTCCCCTGAGCGGTCCCGTGCTGACCCTGCGCAAGTACCACGGCACCTGTCACAGCCAGAGCGGTCGCGATTCCCAGCAGCGTGAGGCTCCGTTTCATGTCTTCCTCCTGGATGATCGACGCGTCGGCAAGCGGCGGAAGGTCAGCCCAAAAAGAACAAACCGGCCGCGTGGGTATCCCCACTCAGCCGGTCTCGCGATTTGCTCCCCCCGAGGCATGGGCGATCCGTACGACATCGCTCCCGGGGCTCATAGCATCTGAGTCGCGTTGCAATATTCAGCTCGACACGGGACGCGCAAGACCGCAGTCGACTTGACGCCGCTCACGCGGTCGCCTATTAAGGGGGCCGAATGACCGCCGAAGACGTCGCCGCGCAGCTCGCGCGCGAGCGGGCGTTGAAGCAGGCCGAAAAGATGGAGATGGTCGGCCGGCTGACGGGCGCCATCGCGCAGCAGTTCCACGAGCTCCTCACCGCGATCCTGGCGCGGACCGCGGCGCTCTCCAAGTCGCTGCCTTCCAACACAGACCTGAACGTCCTCAAGGACACGGCCCAACGCGGCGCCGAGTTGGCGCAGCGACTGCTTGGCTTCAGCCGCCACCGGACCCTCGATCTGCAGCCGCTCATCCTCGCCGAGTTCGTGGGCGACACGCTCGACGCGCTGCGACGCGGGCTGCCGGGCAACATCGAGGTGCAGTTCGAGGCGGACGAAGAGGCAGGTGTCGTCGAAGCCGATCCAGCGGCCGTGAAACAGATCCTGCTGCACCTCGTGACCAACGCCCGGGACGCGATGCCCAAAGGCGGCACCCTCCACGTCGAAGTGCGACGCGCCCGCCTCGGCGCGGCGGATCGCCCGCTCCACGCTTGGGTCGAGCCCGGCTCCTATGTGAGTGTCGCGCTGAGTGACACCGGCACGGGCATGGACGCGCAGACCCTGGCGCGCGTGTTCGAGCCCTTTTTCACCACCAAACCCGTCGGCGTCGGCACCGGCCTCGGCATGTCGATGGCCTATGGACTCGTGAAACAGCACCGCGGCTACCTGCACCTCTACAGTGAGGTGGGGCAGGGGACCACCGCCAAGGTGTACTTCCCCGCCGTCCGCGATCGGGGAATGCCGGAGGTCGACGCGGTGGCCGACGAAGGTCTACCGGGCGGGACGGAAACGATTCTACTGGTCGAGGACGATCAGACGATGCGCGTGGCCGCCCAGCAGCTCCTCTCGAAGGTCGGCTACCACGTCGTCACGGCGGTGGATGGCCAGCACGGCCTCGACGCCTATCACGCCCACCGGGCGTCGCTGCACCTCGTGATCACCGACGTCGTGATGCCCAAGCTCAGCGGGTTTGAGATGTACGAGGCGATCCGCGGCGAGTCACGCGGGTTGAGCGTGTTGTTCATGAGCGGCTTTCCCGCCCCGAACTTCCGGAAGACGGTGGGCCAGGATCCCCACGTCGCGTTTGTCACGAAGCCCTGGACCGCGAGCGAGCTGCTCGCGCAGGTGAGGACGCTGCTCGGAGCTCGGCAAGCGTAGCCGCTAGTCGCCCTTTTGCTGCGACGCGATGTACGTGACGGCGTCCCAAGCGTTGTGAATCCCGATGAAAAGCAGGGAGAGTGCCATCACGCCGATCGTCAGGAGACAGTGCGGCGGGTCTCGGTCCAGGATGATCGCCGCCACCAGCAGCGTCACATACGCGATAAGCGGAAACACACAGTGCCACAGCCAGTCCTCGAGCACCGGCTTGTAGCCCGTCGCCCTGCGCGCCCGCCTGATGACGACCACCATGTACACGATCCCCGCCGCTCCGCAGATGGCGAGAGCGAGTCCGGCGTGCGAGATCGCGCGCTACGGCACGCTCAGGATCGCCGATACCAGCAGGGCGGCGCACAGGTGGACGATCGTCGGCGTGCCGAAGGCGTTTACCGTCTCCGGGCCGCGCACCGTGCGCGCTTCGGCGCCCAAGACGATCACCACGAATTGCAGGCCCGTCAGCGCGGCGGCCGAGGAGCCGATGATCACGTAGAAGCTTTCCCAGGCCGCGAGTGCCGACAATCCATTTGTGTCCACGGCGGATCCTCCCCAGGAGCGCACCTCACCAACCTCCGCCAACCTCCGCCAGCCTCCACCAACCTCCCCTAACCTGCTTTACCCGGCTCCCAATCCACCACTGGCACCGGATACCGCACCGTCGCCGCGAGCTGGCGTCGCTGCACGCTCGCGAACCAGGCCAGCACCCCGACAATCAGGAGCGGGAAGGCCACGAACACGAGCGGCATCAGGCTCACGTCGCGCACGAGGAACGCGCTCGCGGGATTGCGCGGGTTCACGTACGCGGTCACGACCTGGCCGGGCCGGAAGCGATCGCGCAGTCGTGTCGCCCAGCCGTAGCTCGCGGAAGCGGACAGCGGAAGGACCTGCTTGGACTCGTACTGGGCGCCGTTGACGGAATACAGGTAGCGGACCACGGGCGTATACGACGTCCCCTTGTCGCCGCGCACGGCCTTGATATCGGTGGAGAGGACCCGAGCGCTCACGGGCTGCCAGGTTGCTACGCGATACACTTCCGAAGCGAAGAACCCGAGCCCCGCCGCCACGAAGATGGCGAGGAATGCCCCTACGCATCCCCAGTTGGTGGCGACGGGATGACCGCTCACGTTGCCCGTGACCGGCGCAGCGGCGAGGGGGCTCACGCCCGCGCCGGGCTCCGTGCCCGACCACCCGCAGAATGTCCGTACCGTGGATGCACAGGACGCGAGTGCGCCCTCGTCCATCGTGCTGTACGGCGTCCACGGCACACGGCCGCCCGACTTTGTGAGAAAGACGATGCGAAAGGAGGCAGCCGATGGGCGCGTGGTGCCGAGCGCGCGCTCGAGAGCCACGTCCTTCAGGTCGCTGAACGCGTATTCGTCGGTCGTCCTGTGGGCGAGCCGCTGCACGGTGACCTGGACCGTGCCCGCCGAGCGATCGAACACGAAGCGCCGATCGGCCGAGAGCGCGAGCGCCGCGATCCCCACCACCACGAACACGCCGCCCACCAGATAGATGAGCCAGGGGCCGGCGTTCCCCGACCAGCCCGACGGACTCGTGAGCCTGAGGGTGATCAAGCCGCCGCCCACCGCGACGAAGATCGCGCCTACCACGACGGTCTTGAGCACGCCCTCGTGGACCACGAGCTGGTTCGGCGTCTGCAGGACGACTTTCACGTGGCCGCTCCCATCGAGACAGGATCGATCTAGGGTAAGCGTTCTGTCCAAGTCACGCTGCAGCATATACCTCCGCGTGCCATGTGATCCAGCGCACAGAAGCGCCCCGTACGGCAGGGGTAAGCTGTCGGCCGCTTCCGGTGCGCCCCCGGGGGCCACGGTCCACTCCCCGGAGGTCACATGAACGCCAAGTTCTTCCGTACGGTCCTGGCGCTTGCCGCGATCACGGTCTCCCTCGCGGGCAGCGCGCTGGCCCAGTATCCGCAGCGTCCGCAGAATCAACGGTCTCGTTCAGGCTTCTGGTTCAGTGCCGGTCTCGGCTACGGCTCGCTCGGTTGCCAGGGTTGTAGCGGTCGCACCGGCGGCATGAGCGGCAACATCGCCCTCGGTGGGTCTCTGAGCGAGAAGGTCCTGCTCGGCGTCTCGAGCAACGGATGGGTGAAGTCCGAGAACGGCACGACCCTGTCCGTCAATGCGATCACCGCAGCGATGCGCTTCTATCCTTCGGCGAGGGGTGGTTTCTTCCTCCTGGGCGGGCTCGGCGTGGGCTTCGTGAGCGCCGCCGTCAGGGGGTTCGGCAGTGGTAGTGAGAGTGGCGTCGGGGCACTGCTCGGATTGGGATACGACATCCCGATGAGCCACTCGATCAGCCTCACCCCGTATTGGAACGGTTTCGCGATGAACTCTTCGAACATCGACGCGAACGTCGGCCAGATCGGGCTGGGAATCACGGTGCATTAAGTGCCGTCCCGAGAATGCGAGAGGGCCGCCGCGAGCAAGTCGCGACGGCCTTTTGCATTCAGGTAGTCATGTGGCCTGCCGCAGAACCCCTATCACAGGTCCCCTCGCTTCCCACCCCCATGACTCCCTCGATGAGGGAGGGGGAGGCTAGCTTTATACCCCCATGGAGGCGAAGAACGCGGACCTGTCCGCGCTGCGGATCAATCGCTCGGCCGAGCCTACGGGAACGTCCGCGCGCTCGCGCTGGCCATTGACCGTCGCCCTCGTGGCGGCCGGCGTCGTGGCCGTCGCGGTCGCCGTGGTGCTGGCCCGACGGACGTTCGGCGCGGCCCTCGAAGTGCGGCTCGCCCCGGCCACGATGATCTCGCCGTCGCAGGCGAGCGAGGTCCTGATTGCCAGCGGCTACGTGGTCGCGCAGCGCAAGGCGGCCGTCGCGTCCAAGGGCACAGGTCGCCTGGTGTATCTGGGCGTCGTCGAAGGCGACCGGGTGCGAGCAGGCCAGGTGATCGCCCGGCTCGAGGACTCGGACGTCCGCGCTCAGCTAGCGCAGGCCGAGGCGAACCTCCAGTTGAGCAAGGCGGACCTGCGTAACGCCGAGCAGTCGCTGGCCCGAAACCGCATGCTGCGCGACAGCAACTTCGTGTCGCAGGCCGGCCTCGACTCCGCCGAGTCGCACTATCTGCAGGTGAAGAGCGGGATCGCCGTGGCGCAGGCAGCCGTCGAGGGCGCGCAGGTGGCGCTCGAGAATACGGTGATCCGCGCGCCCTTTGACGGCACGGTCCTGACCAAGAACGCCGACGTCGGTGAAGTGGTCGCGCCGCTCGCCGCGAGCGCCTTCTCGAAGGCCGCCGTGGTGACGATCGCCGACCTGCGGTCGCTCGAGGTCGAGGCTGACGTCGCCGAATCGAATCTCGGCGGCGTGAGCGTCGGGCAGCCGTGCGAAATCGTGCTGGACGCCTACCCCGATAAACGCTATCCGGGCTACGTCGCGAAGATCGTGCCCACCGCCGATCGCGCGAAGGCTACCGTGCAGGTGAAAGTTGCATTCCAGTCGTACGACTCGCGCGTCCTGCCCGAGATGAGCGCGAAGGCGCACTTCCTCCCGGTCCGCTCG
>CAYXIK010000063.1:0-10561 GCA_964465315.1 uncultured Gemmatimonadaceae bacterium
GCATGGTCCTCCGGGGAGGCTGCTACGACAGATGCTGCTGGATCTTCTGCTCGAACGCCGCCTTCGGGTATGCGCCCACGAGCGTGTCCACGTGCCGGCCGTCCTTGAAGAATAGAATACTCGGAATCGACCGTACGTTGAAGCGCATCGCCGTCTTCACGTTGGCGTCCACGTCCACTTTGATCACTTTCAGCTTGCCCCGATACTCGCCGGCGAGCTGATCGAGGATCGGCGTCACCATGTGGCACGGCCCGCACCAGGTGGCCCAGAAGTCCACGATCGCGAGCCCCTTGTGCTCCTCGACTTCCACCCCGAACGTGGCGTCGGTGACCTCCGTCAGAAGCTCCGCTGCCATGACCTCTCCACTCCCTTTCGTGCAATCGTTATGTTGACGGTCAACATGACCGTGTCAAGCGCCCGCGTCGCGCACATCGGCATCGCCGTCGCCTCGATCGACGCCGCCCTGCCTTTTTATCGAGACGTCCTGGGCCTCGCGCCCGGACGCCCGGAGACGGCGGACGGCGCGACGATCGTCGGTCTGACGCTGGGCGACGTGCAGGTCGAGCTCCTCGAGCCACGCGACCCGACCGGGCCGGTCGCGAAATTCCTCGCCACGCGTGGGCCCGGGATCCATCACGTGTGCTACCGTGTGCCGGATCTCGACCGCGCACTCGAACGCTGCCGAGCGGAAGGGTATCGTCTGGTGGACGAGGTACCGCGGCGGGGCGCCGGCGGCCGACGCATCGCGTTCGTCCATCCGAAGGCGACGGCCGGCATTCTGCTCGAGCTGACCGAATAGCTCAACACGCGGCGAGCCCGCTGGGTTCCCGCCGCGTCAGCTCTTGCATGGTTCGGCCGGATTGGGAATGGCCGCGAGGTCTGTCCCCACCACGAACCAGCGGCCGCTGCCCGCGCGCGCGACCTCGAGGGGCACCACCACCGTGCACCCCTTCCCGCGCTGCAGCTCGACGCGAAAGGTGACGCGATCGTCCTTCTTCGGCACAGGGAGCGGACCTTCGATGACGCGATACCCGACGTGATTCAGATAGATCTGGAGGACGGTGAGCCGCTGTTTGACGTCGTCGGCCTTCATGCGATCCGAGGCGAGACCACGCTCGCTTCCCCAGAGCGTGCGCATTCGCTCGAGATCGTTCGCCTTCACGGCCGACATGAACTGCGTGAGCGTCTCCTGGGGTGATTGCGGCGCGACCTTGCCGGTCCCCTGGCCCCCGCACGCGAGGGCGCCCAGCGCGACGAGCACGGCCAGTCGTGGTCTCACGAGCGATTCCTCGAGTGTGAGCGGAGTGATTCGAAGGTAAGACGGCATGCGGCTCTACGTCAACATTGATCACGTCGCGACGGTCCGCGAGGCGCGCGGCGCCGACGAGCCGGACCCCGTCCGCGCGGCCGCCGCCGCGGAGCGCGGGGGCGCGGACGGCATCACGGTTCATCTGCGCGAGGATCGCCGCCACATCCAGGATGCCGACGTGCGCGCCCTGCGCGGCGCGGTGCGCTCGGTGTTGAATCTCGAGCTCGGGGCGGCGCCCGAGATCGTGCGGATCGCCGCGCGCCTGAAACCGTTCCAGGCTACCCTCGTGCCCGAGCGGCGCCGCGAGATCACCACCGAGGGCGGCCTCGCGCTCGGCGGCTCGGACGCCCGCGTCCGCGCCGCGATCGCGCCGCTCGCCACCCGCGGCGTCCGCGTCAGTCTCTTCATCGATCCCGACCTCCGCACCATCGACCGCGCGGCCGCGCTCGGCGTCTCCGCGATCGAGCTGCACACCGGTCGCTACGCGCATACCTGGCGCAAAGGCGATGCGGCGCTGCGCGCGCTTCAGCGCGCCGCCGCTCACGCGCGCGCGCGCGGCCTCGCCGTCCATGCGGGCCACGGCCTCACGTACGAGAACGTGCAACCCGTCGCCGCCATCCCGGAGATCGAGGAGCTGAACATCGGGCACAGCATCGTCTCGCATGCGATCTTCTGGGGACTCGAAGAAGCGGTACGGCGCATGCGGACGCTGGTGGATGAGGCCCGAACTTCCTAGCTTGGTACCGCCATGACGCCTCCCCAGAAGCCATTAGGCATGAGCGACTTCTTCGCCCTCGAGGCGGGGGAGTATCTCGAGCGGCTCGACGCGCTCCTCGGGAGCGAGAGCCCGAGCGCGGACGAGCTGGTGCGGCTCGCGCGCGCGCTGCGAGGGAGCGCGCTGATGGCGAACCAGCACGCGATCGCCCGCGTCGCCGCCGGCCTCGAGTCGCTGACGCGGGCCGTGCGCGAAGGGCGGCGCGCCTGGGATCCGCAGACCAAGCAGCTCGCGCTGCGTGGCGTGGACGACCTGAAGATCTTCGTGCGCCAGGCGAGCGCGTGGACGGACGCCGACACCGCCAAGGCCGAGGCGCTGGCGCAGGAGCTCGAACAGATGGGCGGCCGGCCATCGGCGCAGGTTCGGGCGGCGGAGGCCCTCGGCCTCGACGCCGGGGTGCGCGCGTTCGTCGCCCGGGAAGGCGCGGCGATCGCCAGCGCGCTCGACCGAGCCTCCCAGACCCTCAAGACCAACCCCGCGGCGCCCGACCCGCTGCAGCTCGTGCTGCGCACGCTCCAGCCGTTGCGCGGTCTGGCCGCCGTCAGCGACTTGCCCCCGCTCCCCGACCTGCTGGAGGGGATCGAGCGGGCCATCGGCGAGCTGTCGCAGTCGGGACTCGAGCCGCCGGTCAACGTGGGCGAGCTGTTCAAGACCGCCGCCGGCGCCATCGCGCGCGCGGCGCGTGAGGTGGCGGAGCGCGGCCGGCCCGACCCCGAGAGCGCCGACTTCCGGCAGTTCGCGGGCCTCCTGGTCAAGTTCATGGAGAGCGAGCCCGACGTCGTATCGATCGGCTCGCTGTACTACAGCGACTCGGGCCCGCACATCGTGTCGCGCGGCGTGCCCGCAGCGCGTCCGTCCACCCTCGGCCGGCTCGAGCTGGTGAGCCACGGCGAGCACCTACGCCAGGCCGCGGACTCGCTCGAACGCGCCCCCTCGACCACGCAGCGAGAGCTCCGAGCGCACACCCTGGGCACTACGTTCCGCGCGCTCGCCAACGCAGGCGGCGGCGCGCTCGCGGACCGCGTAGCGCAGTTCGCCATCTCAGCGCGGGAAGCCGTGGCTTCGGGCGTCGCCGTGTCGAGCGCGGCCGCGTTCGCGGCGCTGCTGCGTCAGGCGGGCGATTTGCTCGCCCGCTCGAGCGCCGGCGACGAAGAGGCGCTCGCCTCCGAGCTCGATGGACTCAGCGGGGCAGTTCGCAAGCTTAAGCCCGGTGCGCCCGCTCCAGCGCCGGCGCCGACTCCGTCCCGGGCCCCGCCACCTCCGGCCACTCCGGCGCCTCCGCCCCCGACGCCGGGACGCGCTCCTGCCCGACCGGCGGCACCGGCGCCCGTCGCAACCGGCCGTGCCGAGGAATCGGCGCACGAAACGCCAGACCTCGTCGGCTCGTGGAGTGCATACCAGCGGATGGCAGAGGCCGGCATCGGCGCCGCGTCGCTGCAGGAGCTACTCAACGTGGGCGACCGCGTGCCACCCACCGCGCCCACGCGCGAGCCCGCGCAACCCCCGCCCGCGCCGGCCGCAGCGACGGTAGGCGCACGGGACGCCGGCGCGGTGGACGTGCGCACGCTGCTCTATCGCGGCGACCGCGCGCTTGCGCGTGCCCAGGAGCTGCGCGAGGAGGCGAGGCGGGCATCTGGCGACTCGCTGCGGGCCCTCGTCGACGAAGTCTGCGACCTCGTTGCCCTCGCCCTCGAGCCCCCCCCCAGCCCCTAGCCGCCTCTCCTCCTCCCGGTGGGGAGGGGCCTGGGTCCTGGGCCTGGCGGTCACCGTCGCGTTTCTGGCGTGGGCCGTGCGCGGGACTCACTGGAGCGAGGTCCTGGCGGGTCTGCGCGCCGTCGACCCCGCCCTCCTCTTGGTCGCGGTGGTGCTCGCGACGCTCACGTTCCCGATCCGTCTGATTCGCTGGCGCGTGATTCTCAGGGACAGAGACGGGGCGCCGCTTCCCGCCTGGCCCCTGTGGCATGCCGTCGCAATCGGGTTCATGGCGAACAACATCCTCCCCGCCCGGGCCGGCGAGTTCGCACGCGCGTATGTCGCGAGCCAGCAGGTGCCGGTGCGGTTCACGACGGCGCTCGCGTCGATCGGCGTGGAGCGCGTCTTCGACGCCCTCGTGATGCTCGGGTTGATGGCGCTCGCCATCGCGTCGCCCTCGTTCCCCGCGACTTCGACGTTGATGGGCACGCCGCTTTCTCGCCTGGCCGGGCGAACGGCAGTACTGTTCGGCGCACTGTTCGTGCTGGCGCTGGTCGTCGTGCTCCGGCCGGCGCCCTGGCTCACGCTGTTCGAGCGCGTGGCCCGAGCGGTGCTCCCTTCGCGATTGGCGGAGCGTCTCGCGAGCATGGCGGAGGGGTTGGTAGCCGGTCTGGAGGTGCTCAAGCGGCCCGGCCGGTTCGCGGCGATGCTCTTCTGGTCCCTCGTGCTGTGGCTCACGAACGCGGCCTCGTTCGCCGTGTGCTTCCGCGCATTCGGGCTGCGCGTGCCGCTCGAGGGCTCCCTCCTGCTCCAGGGGATTCTCGGGTTCGCGGTGGCCATCCCGGCATCCGCCGGCTTTTTCGGCGTGTTCGAAAAGGCGACGCAGCTCACGCTCCAGATCTACGGCATCACGCCGAGCCTCGCGCTGGCGTACGCTGTCGCGTACCACGTCTCCACGTTCCTGCCGATTACCGTTCTCGGCCTCCGGTCCCTCGCGAGCATGCGGCTGCATCTGAGCGACCTTCGGCAGCGGCCCGCGGAGCCGGCGGCGAGCGGGGAGGGAGCGGGTCCCTGACGAACACCGTTCGCATCGCGGCGCACGCCAAGCTGAACCTTTTCCTGCGCGTTCTGGCGCTCGAGGCACGAACCGGCTTCCACCAGATCGAGACCGCCTTCGCCCTCGTCGAGCTCGCGGACGAGCTGGTGGTCACCCGCACGGCGCACGGAGGGGGCATCGAGCTGACGGTCCACGGGCCGGACCTGGGACCGGCCGAGGAGAATCTCGTCGTGCGCGCTGCGCGTGCAGTGCTCGAGGCGACCGGCCACCAGTTTGGAGTCACGCTCGAGCTCACGAAGCGGATCCCCGTGCGCGCCGGGTTGGGCGGCGGCTCGAGCGATGCGGCCGCCGCGCTCCACGCCGTAAACCTGCTCGCGGGCAACGTCGTCCCCGCGCACGAGCTGCTCCACTTCGCGACCCGCCTCGGCGCCGACGTCGCGTTCTTCACGAGCGGCGCACCGTGCGCCGTAGGGTGGGGACGCGGCGAGCGGCTGTTTCGCTTCGCTCCACCGCCGGCGCTACCGGCCTTGATCGCCCTGCCCACTCCGCCGCTCGGCGTCGCCACGCCCGACGCCTATCGCTGGTGGGACGAGATGCATCCGGACCCCGCCCCGCGCGGACCCGTCGTGCTCGACGCGGACGCCTTCGCGGGTTGGGGCAGCATCGGCCGGTTGGGCGGCAATGACTTCGAGATTCCCGTCTTCGGCAAGCACCCGCCCCTGCGCGCGCTGTTCGAGCGGCTCGCCGGAACGCATCCCTACTGGGTTCGGCTGTGCGGCTCGGGAAGCGCCGTGGCGGCTGTGTATGGCGATGAGCGCCGCTACGAGGATGCGAAGCTCGTCCTGGGCGAGAAGCAGCAACGCCTGATCGCGACCGTTACGCGCGCGCGTCCTGCGGTGGGACCGGAGCCGGCTTAGGTGGGCCGTCTCACTCGAAGCGAGGAGCCGTGCGGCCGGTGAGACGGTGCCGGAAGCGCCGCTGCGCACGGTGCGCCCAGCTCAACCCGCGCATCGCCTCGACCAGCGCTCGAGGAGGTACCTGGAGCGCGGCATCGGGAATGCCGAACTCGTGTCGCCGCATCGCGTCCTGACGACACGCCTCCCAATCAAATTCCCAGATGTCGTCCAGCCAGAACTTTCGGGTGCCGTAGGCGAGGAAATACCGCAGCACCTCGACGTCGTACCAGTGATACAGATCGTCTTCGACTGTCCGCATGTCGATGCCCGCCGCTTCCCAACCGCGGAACCACCCCTCTCGACTCGGCTCGATCCGGCCGGCTCCCGTAAAATTCACGTACATCGCGTGACTGTAGCGGAGCCGACGCTTGAACACCCAAGGGCACGTCCCGCGGACGCTCTCCAGCACGCTGTACCAGCGGAGCTTCGACGCGAGCGCCCTCGGCCGCAGCGCGGCGTAATGGAGCACGGTGACGTCCGAGAGCCACAGGCGGGGGGCGGAATCGGGAATCGGCACCCGCACGCTGTGCATGTCGCGGGGCGCGTGCTCGACGCCGTCGTCCACGTAGCCGAGGGGCGTGAGCCGGTCGTGCCGCATGCACCGGTCGGATGTTTCGTACAAGTCCACACGATCGACGCACACGATGGTTCCGGGCGCTGCACGGAGCATGGTCTGCCAGCCCGGGGCCTGGACGGCATCCGCGGCCAGGATCTCGTCGGCGTCGAGCGCCAGGATGATGCGGGGGGGCGGAACGAGCGCGCGGGCCTGCCGGATCAGGAGCCGCTGGCGCTCCCCTTCGTTGAACTCATCGGTGGTGTTGTCGATCACGGTGCATTTGGGATGCCTGAGGCAGATGGCACGACTCTCGTCCGTCGAGCGCTGGTCCGCGACGATGATCCGGTCCGCAAAGCGGCTCGTGACCGACAGGAACCGATCGAGGATCCACGCCTCGTTGCGGACCGGCGTGACCACGACGACGCGGGGAGGCGGGGCCTCGGACACGGTTGTACGATAGTGTGGTGGTGTTGCCGTAGCGATGCCGGGGCCTGCATCATATTGTGGTAAGCAATGCACGGGGGAAGCGATGCCCGAACAACTGGTGGGAACCGTGGTCCACTACTTCAAGGGGCCGGGCGTGGCCGTGGTGCGGGTGACTGACGGCATGCTGGCGGTGGGCGAGAGCATCCGCTTCCACGGCCATACTACGGACTTCACAGAGCCGATCGCATCCATGGAAGTGAACCATCAAAAGGTCGCGCAGGCCAAGGTCGGCGACGAAGTCGCGATCAAGGTGAACGACCGCGTCCGCCAGCACGATCAGGTCTTCAAGGTGACGCCATGAACGAGGAAGCGTTCAACCTCTCGGTGCGCAAGTTCCTCAAGCATTTCGGGGTGACGGCGCAGCGCGAGATCGAAAAGAGCGTCGACACCGCCCTCGCCGCCGGACGGCTCAAGGGAACGGAAACACTCAAGGCCCGCGCCCGGCTCGAAATCCAGGGGCTGCCCACCGATCTGGTGATCGAGCAGGACATTACCCTGGCCTAGTGACCGCTTTGCGCCGACCCGCCACGCTCGCGGCCGCCGTGCTGCTAACCGCCTGCGGAGGGTCCTCACCTCCGCCCGAAGCGGCACCCACCCCGGCGCCCGCCGCGACGGCTCCCGCCCCCGCGCGGGTGTCGATCACCGGTAGCGAGCAGTACTACGACATCGACGGCTCGAGCGCGGGTGCCCTACGTGAGGGGATCGCCCGCCTCGGTCCCAAGGACGCGAGCGGCACGTCGCTTCAAGCGCTGACGGTGTGGGACCTGCAGTGGACCTACAAGCTCGTGCCGGCCGCGCCGGGCGACTCGAGCTGCACGCTGGGCGATCTCAAGGTCACGCTCAACGTGACCGTCACTTTGCCGCGTTGGACGCCCCCGACCACGGCACCGGCCAGCCTGCGCCAAACATGGCGCACGTACCTCGAGCACGTGAAGGTGCACGAGGCGGGACACCGCGCGATCGCGGAGCGGAATGCCCGCGACCTATTCAGGGCGATGACGCCGCTCCGCGCCCACACGTGCACGGCGCTCGATGCGCTGGCGTCGCGGACCGGTGAGGACATCGTGGCGGACGGCCGGGCCAGCAACCGCGCGTACGATGTGGAGACGAAGCACGGGCAGACGCAGGGCGTAGTGCTGGGGCCCTGACAGCCCCCGCATCACCCCGACTCAGGATCAGTCCTGCGCCGACGCCCCTTTCGCGCCCTTCGCTTCCCACTCCTCCCGCGTCAGCAGGCGTATCGAGGCGACGTGCTTGGCGGCCACCGCCGCGTTGAGCTCGTTCAGCTCCCGAGCCGTCCAGGCGTCGAAGTCGCTCACGACGTCGGGCGCTTGTTCTCCTGGAGGACGACGGCCTCGAAGCCGCCGCCCCCGAGGAATTTGCCGCTCCGCCGCAGCGTACTCACGGCCTGGATTTTTTCCATGCCGCCGACCGTCTTGACGTATTTGGCGATGATCTCGTCGGCGGTCTGCGCCGGCGCGTGCGCGGCGACGAGCGCCAGCCCGGCCAGGCTCAGCACGACACTTCGCATGGGGGATCTCCTCGGTCCGAAGTCACTAGGACGGCGTCACGCCCTCGGGGAACGAAAGAGGGTGCTCGATTTTACAGGCGGCGGGGGCCGCCACCAGATGGGACGCTATTTCCCCACCACCGCCGGCAGGACGTAGTCCGGCACCAGCCGCTGTTGCACCTGGAAGCCCACCCGATCGCTGTAATTGCCGCCGTAGAAAGCCACCACAATATCGAGCGCCGGGATTCCCATCACGACCTGCCCACCGTTCCCGCCCGCGTAAAACGCCTGAATCGTCCGGCCCTCGTAGGGATAGTCCATCACCCACCACAGATAGCCGTACCGCTGACTCCCAAACTCGAGGAGCGGCGACGTCGCACGCTTCGCCCACTCCGCGCTCACGATACGCCGGCCGTGCCAGGTGCCGCCGTCTATCATCAGCTGCCCCAGCTTCATGAAGTCGCGGGGCAGGAATCGCACACCGCCGCCCATATACGCCTCTCCGGTCGGCGTCAGGTTCATCCAGTACCGCCGGATCTCGAGCGGCTCGGCGACCAGGTCGTGAAATAGCTCGATGAGCGGACGTCCGGCCGCCTTACGCAGCACGCCCCCGACAAGATTCGGTTGGACGCTGCAGTAGACGGCGCGCGTGCCGGGATCGCGGATCATCTTCAGGGCAAGCGTGAGTTTCCACCAGTCGGGTTCGACGGTTTGCTCGGCGACTACATCCTCGTTGCCCGGCGAGTTTGGGTCTGAGTCGTCGCAGTCGAGCCCCGAGCTCTGGGTGAGGAGATGTTCTACGGTCAGGGCCCGCTTCCGCGGGTCGAGGTCGCTCGAGAGCGTGCCGCCGTTCATCACCTGATAGACGAGGGAGCGTGGGCTGACGGGGACGCCGGCCTGAATGGCCGCGCCGAGCAGCGTGGCCGTTAGGCTTTTCGCGGCCGAGCGCGTATCGTGTGGCTTGTCGCGGTGCTCGCCGTGAAAGTATTCCTCGAGCACCAGCTTCCCGTGCCTCGCGATGAGCACGCCGTGCGTCTCGAGCGAGCTCACGCTATCGATCGGGGCGTCTATGATGGTGCGTACGAACGTCTGGAGCGCCGCCCGCGACAAGCCGACCTGCTCTGGCGTCCCCACGGGCCAGCCGTCGTCCAGGGGTATCGGCGCGCGGTATGTGTACGCGGCACCCACGCCCGGACGTCCGCGTGGATAGAAATCGCTTGCCTCGTTCAGGGCCACGCGACGGAAGTCGTACGTGCCCCCGCGGAGCGGGATGGACAGGATGTCGTCGCGCAGAACGCCTTCGGCCAAGACGCTGGCGGGCTGCTCGTTGGCCGGGGCCGCGAGTAGCCGCACCACGTCTCCCGCGCGCTCGAGCGCCGCAACCCGTATGAAGCGGCCGAGGTTTCGTTCGGGGTTCTCGAGAAACGCCCGCATGGATCCGTCGGGCTTGGGCTCGACCTTCATGTACATGGTGAATTCGTCGGCAAGAGGATCCACCTCGCCCCGCCACCGTTCCGCCGTGCCAACTCGTGTGAGCGTCACCGGCGAGGCGAACCGGGAGCCGTTCGTCATGGTTGTCGCCTGGATCCAATGGCCGACGATCCGCCCCCGCCCCACCACCAGCCGTCCCCTGAACCCGCCACCGCTGTCGGGGAGCTCGAACGTGATCGTGCCACCCGCAAGGTGCGCTTCGGCGCTTCGCCCGGCGATGTCCGCGCGCCACGCGCCGACCGTGTGCTCGAGGATCAGGGGACCGCGGACGTCGGGACCGAAGCGCAGCTTCGCTTCCCACAAGCCGGCCAGGTCCGTGGCGCTGCCCTGCGCTGCTTGGGCGGGTAATGGGGCCGCGATCAGGACCAACAGGAGGAACACGAGTGACACTCGCATGGGACCTCAGTGGAGGGATCCACGGTGAGACACCGGTCGGCGTCGATTGAGTTGCGTGCGCAACGCCCGGACGTTGGACCGCGGAGTAAGAGATGCCCTTGACGCGGAGCTACACAAGGATGCGGGGCGCCACTGCCGGCCGCTCCGGCCCCGAGCCGCAGCGGTGAGCCTTCCACGGAGTCCTCGCCCTCTCTAAGTTGAGGGCCAGCGACGTCGCTGGCCCCTCGTCCAACGGCAGGACACCAGACTTTGGATCTGGGAATGGTGGTTCGAGTCCACCGGGGCCAATCGCCACTCAAAACCCGATCTCTACGCGCGCTTCGCCCGGCCCGA
>CAYXIK010000064.1:0-9395 GCA_964465315.1 uncultured Gemmatimonadaceae bacterium
TATCCCGAGGATGCTACGAGATTCTCCCCGTAACGGTAGAGTTGCGGGCGCGCAACAGTGCTTGGGTCACGCGTCACGGCGCCGCATCGGCGCGCGCCCGAAGGAATCGCTGGAACACGGCATTCCCCGGGTAGCGCTCCGCGAGGCGCGTCACGGCCTCCCGCGCCTCCGTCGCCAGCGCGGACCGGTCGGCAGGGTCGCGGGCCGCCTCACGCTCAAGCGCCGCCGCGAGCACCCACTCTGCCTCGACGCGGGCGAGGTCTCCGTTCGTCGCCGCCCGCCGCATGTAGCCGATCCCCCGCTCCGCGTGCCCGCTCCCGAGTCCGACGATCTTCGCCACCAGACGCGCGAGCGCCCCGGCCCGGGCCAGGCCGTACTGGTACACACCCAGGCCCAGATAGCAGTCGGTGCACGTCGAATCGACGGCGAGCACGCGGGCGTACGCGTCGTGCATCGCCTTTCCGTCCTTCGCGGCGCTCCAGGAATGCCCGTGCAGGTCGCGCTGGCGGGCGCGATACCCGTGCGCGGTGGCGAGCCAGAAGTCGTGCGCCGGGCCCGGCGCCGCGGCCCGCGCCCGCGCGATCGCGAGATCGAGGAGCGAATCGATGCGGGCGCGCTCGTATTCGTCGTTCTCGAGCGCCGCGGCCCACCAGATGTAGGCGCTCGCCTCGAACGTGACGGGAGCGGGGTCGGTGGTATCGCGCGCGCTGAGGTCGGCGAAGTACGCCGCGGCGGTGGGAAACCCGCCCGCGTAGAGCGTGTCCAGGCCCGCCCGCAGGTCCCCCCGTTCGATCCGAGCGTGCTGGAGGAGCAGGAGTGCGGCCGCGAGGGCCCGCACGTCAGCGTGGCAACGCCGCGAGCGCGTCGCTCACGCGCCGGGCGACGGCATCGAGCGCCTGAGCCGCCGGCGAGCCGGGCTCCGCGGCTACGATCGGCTGGCCCTGGTCGGCAAGGTCCGGCATCCGCGCCTGCAGCGGGACCTGGCCGAGCAGCGGCACACCCAGCTCATCGGCGAGCCGCGTGCCGCCACCGGCGAGAAAGACGTCCGTCCGCTCGCCGCAGTGGGGACACACGAAGTAGCTCATGTTCTCCACCACACCCAGCACCGGCACCCCGACGCGCTCGAACATCTTGGCGCCGCGCAACGAGTCGCCTACCGCCACCTCCTGAGGTGTGGTGACGATGATCGCGGCACGGATGTGCACGGTCTGGGCGAGGGAGAGCTGCGCATCCCCCGTCCCCGGGGGAAGGTCGACGAGAAAATAGTCGAGCTCACCCCAGTCGACGTCGCGCACGAACTGTTGGATGACCTTCATGATGATGGGCCCGCGCCAGATGGCGGGCGCGTCGCGTTCCACGATGAGCGCGAGCGACATCAGCTTCACGCCGTGCGCCTCGAGCGGCTGGATCTTGCCGCCCCGGACCTCGGGCTTCCGGTCCGCGCCCATCATGCGGGGGATGTTCGGCCCGTAGATGTCCGCGTCCATGAGCCCGACCCGGCGGCCCGCGCGGGCCAGGGCGACCGCGAGGTTCGCCGCCACTGTAGACTTCCCCACCCCGCCCTTACCTGAGGAGACCGCGAGGACGGCGCCGAGATGTGGGAGCGCGACGGGAGTCGGCGGCGGAGGCACGGCACCCTGGCGCGGCCCCGCGCCGGGTGTGGTCTGGCGGGGCGCAGGACTCGCCGCACCGCTGCTCGCATCCGCGACGTTGACCCTCACCGCGGTCACCCCTTCCACGGCCTGGACCGCCTTGCGGACCTCACGGGCGAGGGAGCCCGGATCGTCGCGCCCCAGGAGAAACGTGAACGTGACGGTACCAGCGTCGTCCACTTCGAGGTCCTTCACCATGGCGGCCGAGAGGATGTCGGTCCCGTTGCGCGGGTTTTTGAGCTGCGACAAGACGCGCTCGACGCGTCCTTGGAGTGTGTTGGAAGCGGCCACGAGAGAAAGGTAGAGGGGCAGAGTCTACATTGCAGCCTCCGCCGCCCAGATGCTGCGCGTCCGCGTCTCCGGCATCAAGAACAGGCTCAACAGGAACGCCACGGCCGGTAGGGCGATCGGATACGCGAGGGCCCATCCCAAGCTGTGAGTGGAGAGATAGACGGCCGACGTAATGAAGGGCACCAGGCCGCCGCCCCACCCGTTCCCGATGTGGTATGGGACCGAAACCGAGGAATACCGGATGCGGGCCGGGAAATACTCCGCGAGGAACGCCCCGATCGGGCCATACACCATGCCGACGTAGGACACCAGAATCGCGATGATGAGCACCGCCATCGGATAATTGACCGCACCGGGCTGCGCGTAGGACCCCAGCGCCGTGTACAGCGGGTAATACGTTGCGGCGGCGAGAAAAAACCCAGCCAGGATGATGGGCTTGCGACCGACCTTGTCCGACAGCCACCCGAAGAGAATCAGCGTCGGTGTCGCGATGAGCAGCCCGAGGCCGACGATGAGGCTCCGGGTGGCGAGGTCCATCTTCGTGACTGTCTGGAGAAAGTACAACGCCCAGAACTGGCTCGAATACCACACGCAACCTTCGCCGAGGACCACGATGGAGGCGATCGCGACATACTTGAGGTTCGCCGTCATGAAGGCTTCCACCCAGGGATTGGCCGCCGTCTGCCCCTTGGCCTTGATGGCCTGGAAGATCGGCGTCTCCTGGAGCCGGAGCCGGATGTAGATGGCGATCGCGACCATCAAGAGCGACAACAGGAACGGAATCCGCCAACCCCAGTCGTTGAAGGCATCGGTCCCGACGGCCTTCTGCGTCCCGAGGATTACCGCCAGCGACACGACGATCCCGAGCGTGGGAGATGTCTGGAGCCAGCCCGTGTAATAGCCGCGCCTCTCGTCCGGGACGTGCTCGGCGACGTAGGTGATCGCGCCACCGTACTCGCCGCCAAGGCACAGCCCCTGGACGAGGCGGAGCAGGAAGAGGATGATCGCCGCCAGGAGGCCGATGCTCGCGTAGCTCGGCACGACGCCGATGAGGGCCGTCGAGAGTCCCATCCCGCTGAGCGTGAGCAGGAATGTGTACTTTCGGCCCACCAGGTCTCCGATGCGGCCAAAAATGAGGGCTCCCAATGGCCGGATCAGGAATCCGATGGAGAAAAGCGCGACGGTGCTGAGGAACGCCGCCACCGGGTGGCTCTTCTCGAAGAACTTGACCGCCAGGATCGCAGCCAAGCTCCCGAAGATGTAGAAATCGTACCACTCGATGACGTTACCGACGGCCGCCGCGATGACGACACGGCGGAGATCCTTGCTCGAAAGATTGGGCGCCGTCATGCCTCGTCGGCCGGTGAGAGGGCGTGCCTAGTCTCCGACCGGAAGACAGACTTGTCAACCGCCGCGGCGGCGCTGCTCGCGTGGGACCTGCATACCGCCCTGCGTATCGCGCCCCTGCTCGTCGCGGCAACGCTCGCGGGGGCGGTCTGGCCGTCGTGGCGGGCAGCGGTCGCGGCACCCGTCGATCTCGTGCGATCCGGGTCCGGCTGAATGCACACCGGGAGGTGATGATAGATCGGTATCATGCGGCTCCACCGCCCACGCTGCTCATCAGAACCTGACACACCCCATTGCGCCAACCCCCCCAACCGCGCGTCCCCTGACGTGATACCGCGTCCGTCACAGGCATGTATCACTTCTCGTTGGAGGACCGCTCCATGCAACGTGGTCAGGGTGTCGCCGTGGGGTCCATGGCCGGAGTGCTCGTCGCGGTCCTCGCGGTCGTCCCCTGGCGCGGAGTCGGGCGAGCCGTCGCGGGCCCACCGGAGGATCAGCTACCGCACTTCACGACGGACGGCGCGCTCCTGCCTCCCGTAGGATGGGAGGCATGGGTGATGGTTGGCGCCTCGACGGGATTGTCATATGCCGAGGCACCCCCGCCCGCGGCCGGCGCCGCGCCGGGAATGTTTCACAACGTCTACATGCAGCCATGGGCGTATCGCGAGTTCATCAAGACGGGGACGTTCCCAGAGCAGACCCTGTTCGTCCTGTCCTTCTACGAGCCGTCACGCAAGTCCACCCCGGCACGAGGCGGCTTTTACGAAGGGGATCGACAGGCGGGGTACGAAGTCCACCTGAAAAGGAAGGGAATCGACCAGACCGGCTGGGCTTTCTTCGGCTTCGCGGGCGGGACGGTGGCCGGCCAGAAGCTGCCCGGCACCGCCCCCTGTTATTCGTGCCACGCGAAGGAGGCCGCACACGACAACGTCTTCACGCAGTTCTATCCACCGCTTCGGGAACGACTCGCCCGGGGCACGCCGTGAGCGGCGCGGCTACAGCGCCGCGTTCTTCAGGAGCTGGATGTAGATCCGCACCGAGTTCGCGTACGCCTGGACGCCCACCCGCTCATCGGTGCCATGGATGCGCCGGAGGTCGTCGGGACCGATCGGCTCGCACACGAAGCGCAGGACGCTGGCCGTGAGTCGCGTGTAGTACCGCGAGTCGGTGGCGCCCACCACGAGCCACGGCGTCACGACCGCGCCGGGAATCACTTGCCGGATGGTGCGCGCCAGCAGCTCGAACGGCTCGGCATTGACGCTCGACACACCCGAGGGGTCGCTCACTGTCTCCTGGAGTGGGCGGACGCCGATGCGCGGGTCGTCAACGGCACGCCGTACGTGCTCGAGCACGCTTCCCACGCTGTCGCCCGGCAGGATCCGGAAGTTCACGAGCGCCCGGGCCGTGGACGGTAGCACGTTTTCCTTCACTCCCGCTTGGAGCACGGTGGGCGCCGTGGTCGTGCGGAGCATGGCGTTCCCCTGAGGCGTACCACCGAACCCCGCCGCCAAGAGCCCGCCGAGCAGCCATCGATTCGCCACCACGAGGCGCGGCCCGAACGGCATCTCCGGCCCGAGAAAGTCGAACATGTCGGCCGTGGGGCCTCGGATGGCGCGCGGCATCTGCCGGTCCTCGAGCCGCGTGAGGCCCGCCGCGAGAATGCCGACGGCGGTCTCCTTCGGCGGCATCGACGAATGGCCGCCTTCCGCCTGCGCGGTGAGCTCGACGGTTACATAGCCCTTCTCAGCGATGCCGACGAGCGCCACCGGAGCCGCCACGCCCGGGATGAGTCCGGTGGAGAGCGCGCCGCCCTCGTCGAGCACGAGCTCGGGGCGCACGTTGCGAGACGCGAGCAAGGCCGCGATGCGCGCCGCCCCGCGACGGCCTCCGACTTCTTCGTCATAGCCGAACGCGAGGTACACGGTGCGCCGGGGCTTGGCCCCGGTTGAGATCAGATGTTCGACCGCCTCGAGGATTGCCACCAGACTGCCTTTGTCGTCCAGCGACCCGCGGCCCCACACGTACCCGCCGGCGATCATTCCGCCGAACGGCGGCTCGGTCCACTTGCCCTCGGTTCCGGGCTCCACCGGTACGACGTCTTGATGAGCGAGGAGCACCGCCGGCGCGAGACTGGTATCGGAGCCGGCCCATTGGTACAGGAGGCCGTAGCCGTTCACCTTTTCCAGCTTGAGCGCGGCGTGCACCTTGGGGAACGATCCGCGGAGGTAGCGCTGGAACCCGTCGAACTCGCGCGCCTCGAACTGGGTCGAATCCTGGTAGGAGATCGTCTTGAACTTGAGCGCACCGGCAAGCCGCTGCGCAAGAGCGGTCGAGTCGAGCGGCTCGGGAGCGACGGGCGCGACCGCCACCTGGCGGGAGCGGATGCCCAGCGTCCGCGTGACGACTGCCGCGGCGGTGCCGACGAGGACGATCACCAGGACGAGTAGGATGCGTTTCATGCTCGGGTTCCGATCACCGGTGTGAGGTCACGAGAAGGTACGGTCTCAGGCGCGACTGCCCCGGGCGGGGCGCACGCCACGAGAGGGGCGCCGGGTGCGCGCGCCCAGCCGATCCGCCACTGCCCGCTGCAACAGATCCTCGATCGACGCGGTGGCCTCTCCCGAGCCGTCGAACGCGGCGAAGCCAAGATTCACCACGAGGTTGTACAGGCGGACGGTCATACCGTTGTATCGTCGTACCTGCTCGGCCACCCGCGCCGCGACGATGGAGCGCTTATCGAGCGCCGCATCGGCGGCGAGCACCGCGAAGGCGCTTCCCTCGATGCGCGCCACGAGGTCACAGTCGCGGAACGTTCCCTTCAGCAGCACGGCGGTTTCGCGCAGCACGCGATCGCCCTCCGCGTGTCCGGCCACGCGATTGATGTCTCGCAGGCCAGCCACGTCGGCTGAGACCACGAGAAATCGACCCTTGGTCCGCTGGACCAGCTTCACATGCGGCTCGGTGAGGGAGATGAAGCCGCGACGGTTGTGGAGCCCCGTGAGGCCGTCGTCGAGCGAGAGGCTCCGCATCCCGACCTGCAGACGCCGCACCTGGACGGCATAACGGATGCTTCGCGCCAGGAGGGACGCGCTGAACTTTCCCTTCGTCAGGTAGTCCTGGGCGCCAGCGCCCAACGCCTGGGCGGCGAGGTTATCCTGGTTCAAGCCCGTGAGGGCCACCACCGGCACGTCCGGGTCGCGCTCCCGGACCCGCTGAAGCGGCTCGAGTCCGGTCACCTTCGGCAGCGAGAGGTCGAGGAGGACCACGTCCACATCGCCCTTCCCGAGTCGAGTGAGTCCCTGGGAAAGACGGGGAGCGTGCGCGAACTCGTAGGGCGCCGCCCCCGCAAAGGCCACGCCCGCCTCGCCCATCGCATCCTCCAACAGCCTCGCGTGGCGGGGATTGTCCTCGATCAGCAGGACGCGGACGGGGTCGATCTCGATGCCCGTCAACGACCGCCGGGCCAGTCTGCTGGATGAGCGTCGCACAACGCACCTCGCTGAGAGCCGGAGTGTCCGGACCGGGATAATTGGCCCTCACAGACGCGTGGTTGTCAAACCGGGAGCCCCAGCTCCCCGTCTTGACGACGACTTGACCCCCCTGGGCTAGCCAATAGGCGCAATTCAACCGTTCCCCCAGGAGGGCATATGCGCATCATTGCAACGCTTCTCGCGCTCACCTGTTTCACGGCGGCGTCGAGTCCGGCACAGGCGAAGCAGTCAGTCGAGATCGGCACGTCGCTCGGCGTGACGCTCTACAGCGGCTCCGGACCCTCCGCGACCGTCATCGGCGTCCCCGCCGTGCTCGGGCCCGCAGCTCAGCCGAGCGTTTATGCGACGTTCTTTGCCGTCCCGTCGGTCATGATCGAGCCCCAGCTCTCGTTCTCACACATCTCGGGCTCGGGAAGCTCGGTGACGATCGTGGATCTGGGCGCTCAGGTCGGTTATCTCGTGACGCCCGCGGAGCGGAGCTCGCCGTACGTGGCCGCCAACGCGGCATACCAGACCATTTCCGCCTTCTCCTCCGTCAACGGTTTCGGAGTGGGCGGCGCCCTGGGATATCGCGCGCGAGTCGGTCGGGGGTTCGCCGTGCGGCTCGAAGCGCGGTATCGGCACTGGATGGGTGATTTCAACGGGCTGAACGAAATCGGGTTCGGTGTCGGGCTCGGCGGGATCATTTAGCGAGGGCTCGTGGACCCCGGGGAGACCCCGGGGTCACACCGCGCCGCCAGGTGTTACACTCACTGGAGTGATCATCTCGTGCGACTACGGCGACGTTCGTTACTTCCGCATGGCCCGTACGTTCCTCGGCCGCGCGATCTACTGGACGGGCGTCTACCTCGTGGACGGCCTGCTCATCGATTCGGGTCCGCCCAACCTCGCGCGGGAGGTGGGTGCACTCGCGGGCGAGTTGCGCGTGCGACAATGCGTAACGACCCATCACCACGAAGACCACTCGGGCAACCATGCGGTGCTGGCCCGCGAGCTGCGGATCACACCGCTGGCCCACCACTCCGCCATACCACGGCTGGCGCAGGCCGAGGCGCACCCTCAGCTCTATCGACGAGTCGCGTGGGGCGCGCGTCCCGCCGCCCGCGTGGGACCGCTCTCCGACCGGCTCGACACACCCCGCTTCGGTTTCGACGTGATCCACACGCCCGGACACGCCGCCGATCACGTCGCGCTGTTCGAGCCTGCACGCCGCTGGCTCTTTTCGGGCGACCTGTACCTGGCCCCGAAGCTCCGCTACCTCCGCGCGGACGAGGACGTGCACGCGATGATCGACTCGCTCCGCCGCGTCCTGGGGCTCGAGCCCGAGGTGGTGTTCTGCCAGCACCGCGGGCGCGTGGACCGGGGTCCGGAGCGGTTACGGCAGAAGCTCGAGTTCCTGCTCGAGCTGGGGGGTCGGATTCACGGGCTGCACGATCGGGGATGGGGCGAGGCGGCGATCGCGCGGGCCTTGCCGGGCAGCGACCTGCTGTGGAGGGTCTGGACGGCCGGAGATTTCTCGAAGCGGCACTTCGTACGTGCGTTCCTGCGTCGTTCTTAACGCCCGTTCAGATACTCGCGAGCCGCCGCGAGCACGGTGGCCTGCGCACCGGCGAGCGAGCCCTCGAGCGACGCCCCCGCCGCCTTGCGGTGCCCGCCGCCGCCGAACCGGTGCGCCAGCTCCGCGACGTCCACGTCGCCGAGCGAGCGAAAGCTCACCTTCACCCTCCCATTGGCGAGCTGGCGGAACAGGAGGGCGAGCCGGACGCCGGCAATCGAGCGCGGATATTCGACAATCCCGTCCAAGTCGTCGGCGGTAGCCGCGTGGCGCTGCAGCGCGTCGGGCGGGACCGTGACCCACGCCAGGCCGCGCTCGCGCTCGACCACGAGCGTCCCCAGCACCTCGGTCATGAGGCGCACGCGTCCTTCCGGCGCGCTCGCGTACACCGATTCGTAGATGGATTCAGGATCCACGCCCCGCTCGAGCAGGGCGCCCGCGACTCGCAGCACGCGCGGTGAGGTATTGGCGAACCGGAACGCCCCCGTATCGGTCAGGATCCCGACATACAACGCCCGAGCGGCGTCGGGCGAAAGCGGCCACTCGAGCGCGCTCGCGAAGTCGAAGACCAGCTCGGCCGTCGCGGCCGCTTCCGGCGCCACGAGGCGAGGGCCGCTCGGGAGCGAGCCGCCGCTCACGTGGTGGTCGATGCAGGCGACCGCGTGCGACTGGCGAATGGCACGCGCCAGGTCCCCGAGACGGCTCGTATCGGAGATGTCGAGCACGACCACCACGTCGGCCGACTCGATCTCGCGCGCAGCCCGCTCCGAACGGTCCGCCCCTCGGGGCAAGAGAAAACCAAAACGCTCCGGAATGGGCGTGGGGTTCGCGATGACGGCCTCGAGGTGGCGCGCCGTGAGCAAGTGCCATAGCGCCACCTCGCTGCCCACACCGTCCCCATCCGCGTTGACGTGGGTGGTGAGGGCGACGCGGCGGCCGGGCGCGAGCACCGCGGCGATCTCCCCTGCGGCGCGAGCACGATCGGGAGGGATGGAAACTCCGTTAGTCGTCATTGAGCGAAAATTACATGGTGCGATACGCAGAAAACAGGAACGAACG
>CAYXIK010000065.1:0-8508 GCA_964465315.1 uncultured Gemmatimonadaceae bacterium
CGGGCGGCAGCACGCTCGGCGGCACGACCACGGTCGCGGCCGTCGGCGGCGTGGCGACGTTCTCCACGCTCACCGTCGACAAGACGGCGTCGGGCTATTGGCTCACCGCGACGGCGACGGGCTTGAGCACCGCGACGAGCGCCTCGTTCAACATCATCGCGAGCGGCGCGACGCAGCTCGTGTTCGGGACCGAGCCCGGGACCACGGTCGCGGGCCATCAGATCACCCCAGCGGTGAAGGTCCGCGCGCTCGATGCGCTGGGGAACCTCGTGCCGGGCTTTACGGCCAATGTGACGGTCGCGCTGGGAAGTAACCCGGGCGCTGGGACGCTGAGCGGGACGGCGCAGGTGGCAGCGGTCGGCGGGATCGCAAGCTTCGGAGATCTGAGCATCAACCGCACGGGCGCCGGTTATACGCTCACCGCGAGCGCCGGCGGGTTCAGCCCCGTGACGAGCACGCCGTTCGACATCACGCCGGGGACGGCCACGCAGCTCGTGTTCACGGCGCAGCCCACAACGACTACGGCCGGGGTGACAATCGCGCCCGCAGTGCAGGTGAGTGCGCTCGATGCGGCCGGGAACCTGGCGGCGGGCTTCGTCGGAACGGTCACAGTGACGCTCGGGAGCAATCCGGGCGGGAGCACGTTGGGCGGGACGACAGCCGTCGCTGCCGTGGGGGGCGTCGCCACCTTCTCCATGCTCACCCTCGACAAGACGGCGACAGGTTATTGGCTCACCGCGACCGCCACGGGCCTGAGCACCGCCACCAGTGCTTCCTTCAATATCATCGCCGGCAGCGCGACGCAGCTCGTGTTTGGGACTGAGCCTAGCGCGACCATCGCCGGCCATCAGATCACGCCGGCCGTCAAAGTCCGGGCGCTCGACGCGCTGGGGAACCTCGTCCCGACGTTTAGTGGCAACGTCTCGATCGCGCTCGGGACCAATGCCGGAGGCGGCACGCTCAGCGGCACGACGCCGGTGGCCGCGGTTGGCGGCGTGGCCACGTTCTCAGACCTGATCATCAATAGGACGGGGACGGGCTACACGCTCGTGGCGAGCGCGAGCGCGGTTGCTCCGGTCACGAGCACGCCGTTCGACATCACGGCGGGGACGGCCACACAGCTCGTGTTCACCGGGCAGCCGTCGAGCACGGTGGCGGGCCAGCCGATCGCGCCCGCAGTGCAGGTGAGCGCACTCGATGCGGCGGGGAACCCGGTGCCGAGCTTCGCGGGGAGCGTGACCGTCGCACTCGGCAACAATCCGGGGGGGAGCACCCTCGGCGGGACGACGAGCGTCGCCGCGGTGGGCGGGGTGGCCACGTTCGCGACGCTCACGCTCGACAAGGCCAGCACGGGCTACTGGCTCACCGCGACGGCGACCGGGCTGAGCACGGCGACCAGCAATTCCTTCACTATCACGGCTGGCACGGCCACGCAGCTCGTGTTCGGGACGCAGCCGGGCACGACGGTGGCGGGGCACCAGATCACCCCGGCTGTCAAGGTGCGCGCGCTCGACGGGCTCGGCAACCTCGTGCCGACGTTTACCGGCAGCGTGGCCATCGCGTTCGGCAGCAATCCGGGCGGGGGCACGCTCAGCGGGACGACCCCGGTGGCGGCAGTGGGGGGCGTGGCCACGTTCTCGGACCTGATCATCAATAGGACGGGGACGGGCTACACGCTCGTGGCGAGCGCGAGCGCGGTTGCTCCGGTCACGAGCACGCCGTTCGACATCACGGCGGGGACGGCCACACAGCTCGTGTTCACCGGGCAGCCGTCGAGCACGGTGGCGGGCCAGCCGATCGCGC
Source organism: uncultured Gemmatimonadaceae bacterium (assembly GCA_964465315.1). Taxonomy (GTDB): domain Bacteria; phylum Gemmatimonadota; class Gemmatimonadetes; order Gemmatimonadales; family GWC2-71-9; genus AG41. The sequence goes on from CAYXIK010000065.1 coordinate 1,804, forward strand.
CCGCAGTGCAGGTGAGCGCACTCGATGCGGCGGGGAACCCGGTGCCGAGCTTCGCGGGGAGCGTGACCGTCGCACTCGGCAACAATCCGGGGGGGAGCACCCTCGGCGGGACGACGAGCGTCGCCGCGGTGGGCGGGGTGGCCACGTTCGCGACGCTCACGCTCGACAAGGCCAGCACGGGCTACTGGCTCACCGCGACGGCGACCGGGCTGAGCACGGCGACCAGCAATTCCTTCACTATCACGGCTGGCACGGCCACGCAGCTCGTGTTCGGGACGCAGCCGGGCACGACGGTGGCGGGGCACCAGATCACCCCGGCTGTCAAGGTGCGCGCGCTCGATGCATTGGGGAATCTGGTCCCCGGCTTCACGGCGAACGTGACCGTGGCACTTGGGAACAACCCGGGTGGCGCGACGCTCGGTGGCACGACCCCCGTGGCGGCGGTCGGCGGGGTCGCGAGCTTCGGCGATCTGAGCATCAACAAGGTGGGGACAGGCTACACGCTCATTGCAAGCGGGGGCGGGCTCGGCCCGGTGACGAGCACGGCGTTCGCCATCACGCCGGGGACCGCGACGCAGCTCACGTTCACCGGGCAGCCATCGAACACCGTCGCGGGCCAGCGCATCGCGCCGGCGGTGCAGGTGACGGCGCTCGATGCGGGCGGCAACCCGGTGCCGAGCTTCACGGGCAACGTCACGGTCGCGCTCGGCAACAATCCCGGGGGCAGCACCTTGGGCGGGACGACGACCGTCGCCGCGGTGGGCGGCGTGGCCACCTTCAGTGACCTGACCCTCGATAAGGCGGCACCGGGCTACTGGCTCACGGCTACTGGACTGGGCACGGCGACGAGCAGCTCGTTCACCATCACGGCCGGCACCGCGACCCAGCTCGTGTTCGGCATCCAGCCGGGCACCACGGTCGCGGGCCGGCAGATCACCCCGGCCGTGAAACTCCGCGCGCTCGATGCGCTCGGGAACCTGGTCCCGGCCTTCACGGCCAACGTCTCGATCGCGTTCGGCGCGAACCCGGGCGGCGCGACGCTCAGCGGCACGACGCCCGTGGCGGCGGTCGGCGGCGTGGCGAGCTTTGGTGATCTGAGCATCAACAAGACGGGGACGGGCTACACGCTCACCGCGAGCGGGGGCGGGCTCGGCCCCGTGACCAGCACCCCGTTCGATATCACGCCGGGTACCGCGTCACAGCTGGCCTTCACCCAGCAGCCGACCACGACGGTGGCGGGCGCCCCGATCAGTCCCGCGGTGCAGGTGACGGCGCTCGATGCCGGGGGCAACCTGGTGCCCACCTTCACCGGGACCGTCACGGTAGCGCTCGGGAGCAACCCGGGCGGCAGCACGCTCGGCGGCACGACCACGGTCGCGGCCGTCGGCGGCGTGGCCACCTTCAGCGATCTGACGCTCGACAAGGCCGCGCCGGGGTATTGGCTCACCGCGACGGGATTAGGCACGGCGACCAGCAGCTCGTTCACCATCACGGCGGGCGCGGCAACCCAACTCGTGTTCGGGACGCAACCCACCACGATCACAGGGGGCAAGAGCTTCAACCCCGCGGTGAAAGTGCGGGCGCTCGATGCGCTGGGGAACCTCGCGACCACCTTCACCGGCGACGTGACAGTGGACTTTGGGGCGAATCCCGGCGGCGGCCCGCTGGTCGGCACGACCACGGTCGCGGCGGTCGGTGGCGTCGCCACCTTCTTCGCGCTCAGTGTGGACGTGGCGGCCACCGGCTATACGCTGATGGCGTCGGCGTCCGGGCTCAGCGCGGCGACGAGCGCGCCGTTCGATGTGCTGGTCGGGCCCGCGACCCACCTCGATTTTCAGGTGAACACGCACGACGAGATCGCGGGCGCTTTCATCGGCAGCCCCTTCGTGCAGCTCCGGGCTGAGGATGCCGGCGGGAACGTGGTGACGAGCTTCACCGGACTGGTCACGGCGGCAATCAACAACAATCCTGGCGGTGGAACGCTCTCAGGGACGACGACGGTCGCGGCGGTCGCGGGGCTGGCGACGTTCTCCGACCTGACCATCGACAAGGTGGGCACAGGGTACACCTTGATCTTCTCCGCGTCCGGGCTCACGAGCAAGACGAGCTCGAGCTTCAACATCACCCCCGCCGCGGCTACTCGCGTCGTGTTCACGGTCCAGCCGACAAGCACCACGGCCGGAACGATCATCGCCCCGGCGGTGCAGGTGACGGCTGAAGATGCCTTCGGCAATGTCGTGACCGGATTCACCGGGAACGTGACCATCGCGATCGGAAGTAATCCGGGATCGAGCACCCTTGCGGGGACGACAACCGTAGCGGCAGTCGGAGGCGTCGCGAGCTTCTCCGACCTGAGGATCAATAACGCTGGTACGGGTTACACGCTCACGGCGGCGGCAGGCGCGCTAACGGGTGACACGAGCGTCGCGTTCAACATCAACTGAGCATCGGAAGGTACCGCTCCCTACTGCCTCCTCCCTTCCGTCAATTACGGGGCGTCTTGCGTCGCTCCGCCCAGGAGCGGCGATCGCGGCCGGCCCGGCGGTCGGGGCCCTCGCGGCGGTCGTCCCCTATGGGGTCTTCCTTGAACCGGCGATCCACGCCGCTTCGGCGATTGTAATGTCGCCTGCGGGCTGCCTGACGGCGGTCGGGCCCGGACTTGGGGTGATCCGCGGACATGGAGAGGTAAGGTAACCCTGGAAGCGGGGGATAGGCACCCGTTACCCCTCTTAGCCCCCGGTGCTCTTTAATTCACCTATGCAGACCTCGAGCCCGGTCACATCGGACGTCACCCTCTTGGAGCGCGTCGCCGCAGGGGATGAGCGGGCGCTGTGGGAGCTCGCGACGCGGCACGGCTCCGACCTGCGAGATCTTGCCTTTACCATCCTGCGCGACCCGGTGGACGCTGAGCGCGTGGTACAGTCCACCTTCCACGAAGTCCGCTACGAAGCTGCGCGGTTCGATCCGGGTCACTTCCCGGTGGACCGCTGGCTGGCCGAGCTGACTCGCGTCGGGGCCTTGCAGTTGTCCCGCTCCCGCTCCGGGTATCGATCCGTCTTGTCCTAGCAGCGCGCGCTCCAGAAAAACACCAGTCTCACCGTCAATCCCCTAGCCCGTCGCCCTATCAGATCACGACAGGGCGATATTTCGCGCATGGAATCGAGTGTGCGCTCCGTGGGTACCGCTCCCCGCTCCCCGCTCCCAGCCTTGATCGCGCTGCTCGGTCTTCTTGCGGCGCTGCCAGCCAGTACGGAAGCCCAGCAAGTCGGTCTCGCGTTGAGCGGCGGCGCCGCTCGCGGGCTCGCGCACATCGGCGTCCTCAAGGTGCTCGCGGACGCGGGCGTGCCGGTAGACGTCGTGGCGGGCACGAGCATCGGGAGCGTGATCGGCGGACTGTATGCGGTGGGATACACGCCGGCGCAGCTCGACAGCATCGTCACGTCGGTGGACTGGTCGCGGTTGCTCACGGATCCCGTGGATCGACGTGATCTGCCGGTCGATCGCAAGCATACCGAAGACCACTATGTCCTCACGCTGCCGATCACCCGTGGCTCGATCAAGCTGCCCCGGAGCGTGGTGCCCGGGCAGCGCATCTCGCAGCTCCTGACCCGCCTGACGTGGTCGGTGCACGGCGTGCGTGACTTCCGCCGGTTATCCATGCCGTTCAACGCCGTCGCCACCAATCTCGAAAAGGGCACCGCCACGGTGCTCGATCACGGCTTCCTGCCGGACGCGATCCGGGCCAGCATGGCACTGCCGAGCGTGTTCGCGCCAGTCGAGATCGACGACAGCGTGCTGATCGACGGCGGCGTGATCCGCAACCTGCCCGCCCAGGACGCCCGCGCCCTGGGCGCCGACGTGCTCATCTGCAGCGATGTGACCGACCCGCTCGCGCCGCGCGATAGTCTCCGCTCGCTGGCGGACGTCCTGCTGCAGGCGGTGTCCTTCCGGATCTGGGATTCGCAGGCGGTCGAGCGCGCCCAGTGCGATGTGGTCATTCTGCCCGAGGTGCGGGGCTTCTCGAGCGCCGGGTTCACACGCGGGCGGGAGCTGATCGCCCGGGGCGAGGCTGCGGCGCGCGCGGCGCTCCCACGCATCGACTCCGTGTTGGCTCGGCTCTCACGCCCCGCTCCTCGCAGGCGCGTGGAGCGCCCGCCACTTGTCGAGCCCGAGTCCGTGCTCGTCACCAAAGTACGGTTCGATTCCGCGGGGACGCGCGACGCCGGGCGGATTACCCCGGAGTTTCTCGGTCGCGTGCTCGGGGTGCGGGACCAGACGTGGGTGACGCCGCACGAGCTCGACCGTCGCATCGACCGACTGTACGCGACCGGCTTATTCGAGAGCGTCCGCTACCGCCTCGATCCGACGCCGGGCGGTGGGCCCGGGCAGCGCGAGCTCACGGTGCTCGTGCGCGAGCGCTCGGGGGGCCGCTTCGGCGTTGGGCTGCGGTACGACAGTCGCTACAAGGCGTCGCTGCTTTTGTCGGGGGCCTTCGGGGTGCCGGGGTTCGGCTCCAACGCGCAGCTCGATGCCCGCCTCGGCCAGCAGATCCGCGTGGGCATCGGCGGCTCGCAAACTGCCGGCATCGGCCGGCCGGTGGCGTTGGGCGCTCGCGTCGATTACGTGCGCAGCCCGTTCGACCTCTATGCGGCAGGACATCAGGTTGCCGAGGCCCGCGTGGATCTCGGTGCCGTCACGACGTCGTTGTCCACCAGCCTCGGCGCCGCCGGGCTCGCATCGGTGCGCCTCAAGGCGGAGCACGCCCGCTGGGCGGAGTCGGTGTCGGCCATCGACACCGCCGCGATCCAGCGGACGTTCTACACGACCGCCGCCGTGCTCGAGGCCGACACGTACGACCGTGGCCTTTACCCCCGCCGCGGCGTCGCATTCCGGGCCGTGTCAGAATGGGGCAACCGGCTGCTGGGGCAGGGGACGGCCTTCTCGCATCAGTTCGCCGATCTGCAACTCTACCTCCCGCTCTTGCGGACCGTGTCGCTGTGGGCGGGCGCCACGCTGGGCGCCACGGGCGGCAGCCCTCCGCCGCACTACCTGTTTTCGCTGGGTGGCGCCCGCCCCTACTACCTCTTCCCCGACCGCGACATCGCGTTCTCCGGGCTCAACACGCAGGAGCTACGCGGCCGCCACCTCCAAAAGGCGGAGCTGGGCATGCAATGGGAGTTCCTCCCCGACTGGTTCGGACGGGTGGGGTGGAACGCTGGGACGGTGCTGGATCGGTGGACCTGGGACCCCGCGCGCTGGGTAGACGGCGTGGGGGTGGAGCTCGGCGTCAAGACGTTCGCGGGCCGGCTGAGCCTCACGGCGACGGGCAATGCGCGCTCACAGTGGCCGAAGATAGATGTGGATCTGGGATATCCCTTTTGAGACGCGCTACGCCTCGCACACGCGTCTCCACGCCTGCCGCACCACCCGCTCGAGGTCCGAGCGGAACCGTCCCCTGATCCCGAACACCTCCATGAAGCCTTCGTCCTCGTAGCCGTGCTGCCCCAGCATCCGTGCAGAAGGGAGATACCCAAACACGCTGTCCGTGTACCCGACGGGGATCACGATCCGCCCCTCGGGCTCCACCGCGCGTAGCGCCAGCCCGTACTCCGCCACCGGCTCGGTCGACATCGCCGCGATCGCCAGCTCGGGGGCTAGCTCCAGGCGCTGAAAGGTGACGCTCCTGCCACTTGGAGACGCTGCGTCCAGCACGTCTGAGAGGGGTATCCTCGTCTGCGCGGCGCGGAAACGGGGCGGGATGGGAAACACTTTCGCGGAACCGCTCGCCACGTCCACCACGCGCGCGGCGAGCGCGTCCGACCATGCTGTGTACTCTGCCGGCGTGAACGGCGTGAACAACGTTCCGAACACTAGCTCCGCCGCGCGGCGGGCCAATGTACGGGGGCGGCCCAGCTCGCGAGGCCGGATGTCGCCGGCGCAACCCTGGAGAAAAAGCACCGGGAGATTGCTGCCGATCGTGTCGCGCAGGGCGCGCCGCACCACGCCGGGGTAATCGGCGCTCACGTGGAGTGGCTCGGCAAAGCTCACTGGATGACAGGCGTAGGACCATAGCAGGGCCACGGGACGTCGACCTGAATCGAGCAGTGTAACGACGTGCACCGTCTCGTCGCGCGGGCCCGCAGGGTCGGGCGCGCGCAGCGCCGAGCGGCGGGGCAGGTGGGGGGAGCGCGGGGAAAGACGCCAGCCCATGCGACGCCGGTTGATCGCATGCGCCGCCAGACCGCTCCGATACTCGAGCCGCGCGCCACCCGGCGCTAGTCGAGCGGCGGCTAGGTGCCGCAGCAGGGCTGACCCGCGCTCGACCACGAGGTCCACGTACGCGCGATCCGGCGGGCCGAGCCGCGGCTTCGATGAATCCACACCGGGGGCGAAGTGGGTGTGCGACGCGGCGAACAGGAACGATGCGTCGTCGAGCGCGAGCTCCGGACGAACGGCGGCGGCGATGCGGCGCTTCAAGTCTTCGGTGACGAACAGCAGATCGGCGGTGAGAATCGCGAGCGTCGACTGCGGCGTGCGGAGCAGCAGCGCGTTCAGCTCCAGCGGATCGGCGACTGCGGTGCTCGGCGCCAGACGGTCCGTAAACCCGGCGAGCGGCAGAGGGCGATCGGGCGTGATGGAGACGGAGCCGGCCGCAAGGACGCAGCTCAGAGCAGGCCCCGGTAAACGGCCGCGGTCTGCTCCGCC
>CAYXIK010000066.1:0-2681 GCA_964465315.1 uncultured Gemmatimonadaceae bacterium
CCGCCGCGCCCGCCCGAGCCCCCCGGCCCGCCGTTGCCGCCGTTGCCCCCCGGCCCCCCAGGTTGCGCCGGGCAGCCGCCCGCGCCCGCGGCCCCGTCGCTCCCCGATGTCCCTGCCACTCCTGCGCCTCCCCGACCGCCATGCGACTCGGTCATGAGCCAGTCGGCGGGGGGGACGGCGGTTGCGTCCTGGAGCACGTAGAACGGAGGCGCCAGTCCGACTTGCACGCCGGCGACGAATAGCTTGTCATAGAACGGGGAGCGCAGCACGGCGAGCCGGACCGTGACGTCGGGCCCGTTGCCCCCCGACTGCCCGGGACCGCCGGGCTCGCCCTGGAACGAGAACGCATGCGGCATGCAGCTGTATTCTGGCGGCACGACGACCGTGCTCGTGATGCTCGGCTTAGCTCGCAGCGTCGCAGTGAGGCGAAACCCCGTCGTCGCGGTGGCCAACGCGTCGCTCCCCGTCACCCAGTCGCCGTCCTGCTGCGCGAACGCTTCCGGACTGGTCCGATCCAGGAACACCACGTGCAGCCGCGGCGGGTGCTTCTTGTCGTACGAGCGTGAGAACAGCACGTGCGACCCGTCCGTCAGGACCGCCTCGTATGTCGTCGGCATGGTGGCGCCCGGACAGGCACGGGTGTAGGCGGTGATGATGCGAATATCCCGGATCTGCGCGACGAGCCCGGGGTCAGGGGCGAAGCCCTCCGGCGGCGCATGGGAGCACGAACCGAGCAGGGTTGCACCGAACAGCGTCGCACCGACGCGTCGCAACGAGGCGTGCATGGATGTCCTTTGGGAGCGGGCGGCCGGCCACAACATGTGAAACCGGTTTACAATAGGCAACTTGCCGGGCGGTGTTGGGCTTCCTATTGTAGTCACCGTATGTCGGAATTGACTCGCCGCTCCTTCTTCCGCGCCTCCGGCCTCACGCTTCTGGCGCTCACCGCGCGCGACTGGCTGCTCGCGGCGCGCCGGCTGGCGGCACGCGTGCAAGCCCAGCGGCCCGGGGACGATGTGCCCTGGAAAGTGCAGCAGGTGCTGAAGCAGCTGTTCGGCGACCGGCCGGTGCAGGAGGCGCAGGGGCACGTCCAGCTCGACGTGCCTACGGTGGCGGCCGACGGGCGCGTGGTGCCTGTGATGATCGAGTCCGACCTCCCGATGACCGCCGACCGATACGTCAAAGCGATTCACGTACTGGTCGACAACAATCCGGACATTCACCTCGCCGAGTTCCGGTTGACGCCGCAGATCGGCCAGGCGTTCGTGAGTACGCGCATCAAGATGCGGATGACGTCGCCCGTGCGGGCGATCGTCGAGATGTCGGACGGAGCCCTCTGGGGTTCCGCGGCCGACGTGCGCGTCACCGTGAACGGGTGCGGCTGACGTGACGACCCACCTCCGCGGTCGGCTCGAAGTCGGCGCGGCTCGGGTCCTCGTGCCCACGACCATCCGGAAGGGCGACGTCATCGACGTCCGAGCGCTGGTGGAGCACCCCATGGCCACGGGCCTGTTTCGCGATCCGGAAGGTCATCCCATCCCCGCCCATTTCATCAACGATGTGAGCGTGACGTACGGAGACCGCGAGGTGGCGCATTTTGTGTGGACGTCCGGGATCAGCCGCGACCCGTTCGTCGAGTTCCCGCTGCGCGCCGACCGCGAGGCGCCGCTGGCGTTCACGTGGAAGGACAACAAAGGCGGGGTGTACACGCAACAGGTCGACATCAGATTCGCCGCACAATAACGGGGTTCCTGACGTTCGCGTTCGTGACCGCACTCGCGGTCGCGCCTCACCGCGCGCTTGATGCGCAGCACTTTCCCGTCCGCCGGCTTGCCCCGGACGTCTTTGCCGTCATGGGAGATACTGGGAGGGGCTCGGAAGGGCGGCCCAACGCCGGCTTCGTCGTGACAGCAGACGGCGTCATGGTAATCGACGCGCTTGCGAGCCCGATGCAGGGCGAGCAGCTCGTCGAGACCATTCGCTCCGTCACGCCACAGCCGATCCGTTGGTTGGTGCTCACCCATCATCATCCCGATCACCATTTCGGCGCGATCGCGTTGCGGCGCGCCGGCGCTCGAGTGATCGCGCATCCCGACGTGTCGACCGGTGTGGACGAGCAGAGCCGCGAGGCGGCCGAGTCGGTGTGGACGCGCGTGGTCGGGAAGGCGCAGATGAAGGGATTCGCGTATGCCGACGTCCCCGATCTCCCCGTTACGTCTACGGACACGCTGCGGCTCGGTGGTGAGACCATCGTGATCGGGCATCCCTGGCGGGGGCCGGCGCATACGACGGGAGACCTGATCGTGTGGCTCCCGCATGAGCGCGTCCTGTTCGCCGGCGATCTCCTGATCGAGGACGGGGTGACCATGGTCGTGGACGGCAGCTCGAGAGGACTCCTCACGGCGCTCGACACGTTGGCGGGGCTCGACCCCGGGGTCGTCGTGCCGGGCCACGGCGCCATCCCCGCCGAGCCGCGCGCGCTGATCGCTCGGACGCGAGATTACGTCACAGCGCTCCGGGCCGCGATGCGTGCCGCGGTCGAGAAGCACCGGTCGCTCAACCGGGCACTCGACTCGCTGCCGCCGGCCGACGAGGGACGTCCGGTGTCGCTGCACTCCCGCGAGCGGCGTAACGCGAATCGCGTCTATCTCGAGGTCGAGAAAGAATTCATGGGACTGGAG
>CAYXIK010000066.1:2781-8488 GCA_964465315.1 uncultured Gemmatimonadaceae bacterium
CGTGACCGTGATCGATGCGCGCAACGACTACACGCTCTATCTTGAGGGCCACATTCCTCGCGCGGTCTACCTGAACGTCGAGGAGCTGCGCGCCGCGGACCGCGGCGTGCCGAACAAGATCCTCGGACTAGGCTCCTACTCGGCGCTCTTCTCGCGCCTCGGCATCGCGGCGGATCGACTGGTGGTGATCTACAGCGCCGGGGAGACGCGCGATAATGACGCGACATATCTCGCCTGGATCCTCCAGGGCTTAGGGCATCCGTCGGTGGCACTCCTGGATGGCGGTTTCGGGAAGTGGACTCTTGAGAACCGCCCCGTCACGCGGCGCTATCCCGCCATCGAGCCGACCGCGTTCGCGCCAGCAACCTTCACGCCGGACCGCGCGACGCTCGAGGATGTGAAGGCGGCCCTGAGCACCCGCGACGCCGTCGTCGTGGACGCCCGCAACGCGGACCAGTACGCCGGACGCGCGGGCGCCCAGCTCCGGCGCGGGCACATTCCGGGAGCGATCAGCCATTTCTGGCAGGGCGATCTGGCCAAGGTGGATTTCGCGACCGTGTGGCGACCGCGCGACGACCTGCGAGCAAGCTATGCCGCCCAGGGGATCACGCCGGACAAGACCGTCTTCGTCTACTGCAACGGCGGGCTCGAGTCGAGCCACGTGTACTTCGCGTTGCACAACCTGCTCGGCTTCCCTCGGGTGCGAGTGTACGATGGCTCGTTCACGGAATGGTCGGAGAAGATCGAGCTGCCGGTAAGCACGGGAGACGTGCCGTAACGGCCGGTGAAAAGGCCGCGGAAGGGGGAAGGGGAAGGGCAAGCGTGGAGAAGGCGGGGTATGGGCTCATCGAGACGATGCGGGTGCGCGACGGGCGCATTCCGTTCTTGGACCGCCACCTCGCGCGGCTGGCGCGGTCCGTTCGGGAGCTTGGTCTTCCTAAGCCGAAGCAGGACGTCGCGGCACTGGTAACGCCGTTTGCAGGAACCGGTGACGCCGTACTCCGCGTCGAGGTGCTCGATGGCCGGGCGAGTGTGACGGTGCGCGAGCTGCCGGCGCTCGAGCCACCGGCGGTGATCACGGCGTCCGAGCCCCATCACCCGTATCCCCACAAGACCACCGAGCGGGATTCCTTTGCGGATGCTGCCGTCGAAGCCGAGGTGGCGGAAGCCGACGACGCGCTGCTGCTCACGCACGAAGGGTGGGTGGCGGAGGGGACGACGTGGAATCTGTTCTGGTGGGACGGCGACAGCCTGCGTACGCCGGCGCTCGATACGGGGATCCTGCCGGGAGTGGGACGAGCTCGGGTGATGCAGCTCGAGCGGGTGGTCGAGGGGTGCTACCCGCGCGGCGCCCTCGATGGGAAGAGCCTGTTTCTCACGAATGCCGTGCGGGGGGTGGTGCCGATCGCATCGCTCGACGGGGCGGCGGTACCCATGCATCCCCATGCGGCAGAGCTGGCCCGCCGCTTCTGGCCGGAGTCCTGATCCGTTAGATCCCCCTTGGCGTTTAGGCGTCTAGCATTTCTCGTACAACCCTTCGGACCCCTGCCCGCACTAATGTCATCCCCGTCGGAGGCCGTTTTGCGTCCCGTAGCCCCCGTACATCATCCCGTGGCGCTTTCTGAAACGAAGGGCGCGATCCGTCGGAGCCCGAGTCTCCTTTTTCACCCTGCACGGAAAGGACACAGTACGAACCCACATGCGTACGATTCGCACGTTGATCGTGGACGACGAAGCCACATCGCGCGAAGGGATGCGCCAGCTGCTGGCGACCGACCCCGACGTCGCGGTGGTGGGGGAGTGTTCGAACGGGCGCGAGGCCGTGGCGGCGATTCGCGAAATTGCCCCGGATCTCGTGTTCCTCGACGTCCGGATGCCAGATTTGGAGGGCTTCGCGGTGCTACGTGAGGCGGGTGGGGAGGGGGAGCGAACGCCCGCCGTCGTGTTCGTCACCGCCTGCGACCAGTATGCGTTGCGGGCCTTCGAAGTGCATGCCGTCGACTACATCCTCAAGCCATTCACCGACGAGCGGTTTCGCGCGTCGCTCCAACGGGCGAAACAGCAGGTGCATGGGGCGTGGTTGGAAGAGCTCCCCCATAACCTGTCGGCGCTCCTCCCGGAGCGCGAACCTTGGCGGCGCCCTCAGTACATCGAGCGGCTGGCGGTGAGATCCAACGGGAGGGTCACCTTGCTTCCCGTACGAGAGATCGAGTGGATCGACGCCGACGGGGACAACGTGCGCATTCACGTGGGCAAGACGTGGCACTTACTCCGTGAGACGATGAGTAATCTCGAGGACCAACTCGACCCCTCGCGTTTTCCGAGAATCCACCGGTCGACCATCGTGAATGTGGAGAAGGTGCGGGAGCTCCAGCCGTTCTTCCACGGCGAGTACGTCGTGGTGCTGCACAACGGCACGACGCTCAAGGCTTCGCGAGGGTACCGGGATCGCCTCAAGGCCCACCTCGGGCCCTCGTTCTGAGGCCGCCGGCTCAGCGGGCCGCCCGTCCGTCTCGGCGCGTGAAACAGCCCGAGCGTCGCCAAACCCTTGGCTTCTCGGCGTGCATGGACTAGGCTGATTCCGCGCTCTCCGACGGAGCGTGATACACAGGTCGTGCGTAGAGCTAGACGGCCGCTCTCGCCGACCGACACCAAGCCTGGTGCGCACGCACCAGGCTTGGGTTGTTTTTGAGGGCCATCCTGGCGGTGGCCAGGCCGGATTGTCGGGACAACGGGCCGGCTTAGCGAAAATTCGTAGCGCCTCCTGGACCATTCCCCTACCGTGCCGGAAGAGTGGCAGTCCGTCATGTCTCTCTTTCCAGGAGGACCCATCCATGCACTTGAACGTGCGAAGCGTTTGCGCGGCAGCGGCACTCTGGCTCTCCGTTGCCTCCCGCGTGCTCGCGCAGGAGCCCGTGACCATCACGGGCAAGGTGACGAGCGACGCCGGCCAGGCCCTCGGGCAGGTCGAGGTCGCGATTCCGTCCATGGGCCTGGGCGGCCTCTCGAGAGACGACGGCAGCTTTACCGTTGTCGTCCCTGGAGCCCGGGTCTCGGGGCAAACGGTGGTTCTGCTGGCACGGCGCCTCGGCTACAAGTCGCAGAGCGCCCAGGTTACCCTCACATCGGGTGCGGTCGCGCACGACTTCGTGCTCGCCGCCAACCCGCTGCAGCTGGGCGAGGTGGTCGTGACGGGCGCCGGGACGAGCGCCGCAGCTAACGCGCTCGGCAACGTCCGCAACAACGTCGCGGCCGAGCAGATCGAGCGGGCGAGCGAGACGAACATGGTGGAAGCGCTCGCCGCCAAGGCACCCAACGTGACTGTGGTCCAACAGTCGGGGGACCCCGGTGCGGGCTCCTTCATCAATATCCGCGGCATCAGCACGATGCTCGGGAATAACCAGCCGTTGTTCGTCATCGACGGTGTGCCGTCCGACAACTCGACGTACTCGACGTCGAACTTCAACGCCCCGGACGACGCCGGCGGGACCATCGCGCCGACCGGCCAGGTGGAGGGGACGGTGTCGACCAACCGGGCGGCGGACATCAACCCGAACGACATCGAGTCCGTTGAGATTCTGAAGGGCCCGGCGGCGAGCGCGATCTACGGGGCGCGGGCGGCGGCGGGTGTCGTGCTGATCACGACCAAGTCGGGGCGGTCCGGGCCGACGCACTTCACCTTCCGGTCGTCTACATCCCTCAACGACATCAATCACACCTATCCGTTGCAGACGGCGTACGGCCAGGGCACCAACGGCCTGCACGCCGATACCACCCTTGGTGGCGCGTGCGATCAACCGGGCACGTCGAGTTGCGCGCGTTCGTGGGGACCGCTGCTTCCCGCGGGAGCCACCGTCTACGACCACGCGAACGAGATCTACCAGGTCGGCCACACGCTCGATAACGGCTTCACCGTGTCGGGCGGGAACGATCGCACGACGTTCTACCTGTCGGGGGACTACAACCACGACCAGGGCGTGATCGTCGGGCCGAACAACGCCTTCAACCGGAGCACGGTGCGCTTCAAGGGCACGCATCGGGTGATCGAGAACCTGAAGCTCGGGGCGGACCTGTCGTTCGCGGACAGCCGCGGACGGTACACCCAGCGCGGCAACAACACGAACGGCATCCAGCTGGGCGATCTCCGCAGCCCGCCCGACTGGAATAACATGCCGTACGTCGTCCAAACCAACGCCGGGCCGCAGGAGCGGAGCTATCGCCTGCAGCACCCAACCGATGGGTCGCTGTCCGACGACCGTACGTTCGACAACCCTTTCTGGACCGCGTACGAGCAGGTGAACTCGGCGGAAGTCGGCCGCGTGTACGGCAACGTGAATGCCGAATACCTGCCAGTGGCCTGGTTGAAGGTGAACTACACGCTCGGCGCCGACTACTGGACGGACGAGCGCCTCGAGGGATGCCCGGTGAGCTCAGCCTCGCCCTGCACGTTCGGGCGCGTGGTTGAGGGCAAGATCGTCAACTACGCGATCGATCATAACCTCACCGCCACAGCGAACTACACGTTGAACGAGAACCTGAGCGGGACGATTACCCTCGGGCAGAACCTGAGCACCCGGAACAACCGCCAGCTCGGCACGGTGGGGCGCACGCTGGTCGCGCTGCAACCGTTCAAGCTATCGAACACGGTGACGCAGGACCCGCCGCTCGACGAGGAGACAGTGATTCACGACGCGTCGTGGTTCGGGCAGGCGGGGTTGGACGTGAAGAATCAGCTGCACTTGATCGCGGCGCTCCGGAACGACGGCTCCTCGACCTTCGGGTCATCGAACCTGCGGAGCTGGTTCCCGAAGGGGAGCGCGGCGTGGGAGTTCACGAAGGCGCTGGGGGAGATCTCGTGGATGTCCTACGGCAAGGCGCGGGTGGCGTACGGGGAGGCGGGCCAGGAGCCGCTGCCCTACCTCACGTCCCTCACGTTCTCGAGCGGACTGCTCGGCGCCATCTCCCAGGGCACGGGCAACACGCCGACGCAGAACGGTCTTGGTGGGTTGGTGACGCGGTCGGACTTGCGGCCGGCGCAGGCGTTGAAACCGGAGCGGTCGAAGGAGTTCGAGACGGGCCTCGATCTCGGGTTTTTCAAGGATCGGGTCGATGCGAGCGTGACGTGGTACAACAAGACCTCCTCGGACATCATTCTGCTGCAGCCGCTCAATCCCTCGATCGGCTTTTTCCAACAGGGCGCGAACGCGGCGAGCATGCGGAACCGCGGGTGGGAGACGTCGCTCAACGCGCGGCCGCTGCAAACGCCCGATTACGGTTGGGAGGTGGGGTTGCAGTGGGCGCGGAACCGGAACACGGTGCTCTCGCTCGGCGGCGCGCAGTTCATTACGATCGGGGACTTCAACAACCAGGTCGCGATGGTGGGCCAGCCCATCGGTGTGTTCCTGGGCACCGGGTTCTTCCGCTGCGGGCTGTCGAGCAACACGGCCGTTCCTGAGGCTGGCGGGCCTGACATGGGCACGCTGTGCGCCGGCAAGCCGAAGGGCACGCTGTACATCGGTAGCAACGGGTATCCGTTACACGACGAAGACCCACGGATCGTGCAGGACCCGAACTACGGCTGGACCGGGAGCGCTCGCACCGCGTTCCGCTACAAGAAGCTCCAGGTCTCGGGGCTATTCGATATCCGTCATGGCGGGCAGATCTGGAACGGCCCCAAGGGCGCCCTGTGGAGCTACGGAACCCACGG
>CAYXIK010000067.1:0-8237 GCA_964465315.1 uncultured Gemmatimonadaceae bacterium
TCGAGCGTATGCTCGGCATCTCGGGCAAGAAGCAGATCGAGGCCTACGGCGTCGACAAGTTCAATCGGCTCTGTCGCGAGAACGTCTTCAAGTACAAGACCGACTGGGAGTCGCTCTCGGAACGGATCGCCTACTGGCTGGACTACGAGCATCCGTACATCACGTACTCGAACGACTACATCGAAACGGTGTGGTGGCTGCTCAAGCGCCTGTACGAAAAGGCGCTCCTCTATCGGGGACACAAAGTTTTGCCGTACTGTCCCCGCTGCGGCACCGCCCTCTCCTCCCACGAGCTCGCGCTCGGCTACGAGGAGGTGCAGACGAATTCGGTGTACGTCACATTCCCGCTCGCGACCGATGCCAATCGCCAGCTGGTCGTCTGGACGACGACTCCCTGGACGCTGCTCGCGAACGTGGCGGTCGCGGTACACCCAGACCTGGAGTACGGCGAATATGTGATGCCCGATCATGTCTCGGGCGAGGCCAAGCGGTACATCGTCGCCGTTGATCGAGCCGACCATGTGCGTGTGAACGGTCGCCCGCTGAGCCAGGGCGACCGAGTCGCCGGCTACCGGGGGCGTGAGCTGGTAGGGCAAAAGTACGTGCGGCCGCTCGAGGTCGTACCGCTGCCCCAGGAAGGGCAGCGCGCCATTGTGGTGGCGGGCGCGTTCGTCTCCGCCGAGGAAGGGACCGGCTTGGTGCATATGGCGCCGGCGTTCGGCGCCGACGACTTCGTCGCCGCCCAGCAGCACGGCCTCGCGTTCGTGAATCCCGTCGCTCCCGACGGCACGTTCCAGGATACGCGCTGGCCCGACATCAACGGCCGGCTGGTCACGGACAAAGAGACCAACCGCCTGATCATCGAGCGGCTGAAGCACGAGGGGCGGTGGCTCGAGACGCTGCCGTACACCCACACCTATCCCTTCTGCTGGCGCTGCGACTCGGCGTTGATCTATTACGCCCGCAGCTCATGGTTCGTCCGCACGACGGCAGCGCGGGCGCGGATGCTCGAGGTCAACGTGCAGGTCGGCTGGCATCCCCCGGAGGTCGGGAGCGGACGGTTCGGCGCTTGGCTCGAGAACAACGTCGACTGGGCGCTGTCGCGGGATCGGTACTGGGGCACGCCGCTCAACGTATGGGAATGCGACGCGGAGGCGGAGCACCGCGACGTGATCGGCTCGTACGCGGAGCTTGCCGAGCGTTGGGGGAAGCGGTTGCCGAAGGACTTTGATCCCCACAAGCCGGCGATCGACCAGTACGCTTGGCGCTGTCGCACCTGCGGTGGCACCATGCGGCGCGTGCCCGAGGTGATCGACGCGTGGTTCGATTCCGGGGCGATGCCGTACGCCCAGTGGCATTACCCGTTCGAGCACCAGGCCGACTTCAAGGCGCACTTCCCGGCTGACTTCATCTGCGAGGGTGTGGACCAGACGCGGGGGTGGTTCTACTCACTCCTCGCGATCGGGGTCACCGCGTTCGACGCGCTCGTTTACAAGAACGTCATCGTGAACGAGTTGGTGCTCGACGCCCAGGGCCAGAAGATGTCGAAGAGCCGGGGCAACGTCGTGAATCCCTGGGAGGTGATCGAGGAGGTCGGCGCGGACGCCGTTCGACTGTACCTACTCGGCCAGAGCCAGGTATGGCTGCCGAAGCGGTTTGATCGCCGCCAGATCCCGGACGTCACCGGCGGGTTCCTGAACGCCCTGCGCAGCACGTACACCTTCTTCCAACGGTACGCGCAGGCGTGGACGCCGCCGGCCGATTCCGACGCCACGCCCTTTGAAAAGCGCCCGGCGGCGGACCGGTGGCTCCTCGCCCGGCTCGACGAGGTGGTCGGAGAGGTGCGCCGGGCCTGGTCGGACTACGATGTGACCGCTGGCGTGCGGGCGATCATGGACTTCGTTGGAGAGGACCTGTCGCGCTGGTACATCCGGCGCAATCGCCCGCGGTTCTGGGCCCCCGACCGGGCCACCGACGCCGTGGCGCTCGAGACGCTGCACGAGGTTCTGGTCACCTCGGCGTGCCTCCTCGCGCCCGCGGCTCCCTTCGTCGCCGACTGGATCCACCGAGCGCTGGCGGGCGGATCGGTGCATCTCGCCCCGTTCCCGACCGACCACGGCCGGCGCGCGCCGGAGCTGCTCCAGGCGATGGGAGCCGTGCGGAAGCTCGCGTCCCTGGCGCGGGCGGCGCGGGAGACCAAGCAGCTGCCGGTCCGCCAGCCCGTGGCCCGCGTAAAGGTGGTGGTCCCGGTCGCGGTGCGGGGCCCGGCCTTGGCGGACCTGTTAGATATCTTGGCCGCGGAAGTGAACGCCAAGGACATCGAGGTGGTGGCGTCGGACCACGAGTTGGTGCGGCTCAAGGGAAAGGCGGAATTTCGAAGCCTCGGGAAGCGCTACGGCAAGGACACCCCTCGCGCGGCGGCGGCGGTGTCCCAGCTCACGGCGGAGCAGCTCGAGGCTCTGGAACGTGGTGAGCCCGTGCGGGTCGGTGAATTCGAGTTCCGGCCCGAGGACGTCCTGGTGACGCGCGAGGTCATGAGCGACTGGGCGGTTCAGGCGGACGGCCCGTTTGTCGCAGCGGTCGATCCGCGGCTCACCGAGGATCTGATTCAGGAAGGGCTGGCGCGCGAGCTCGTGAACCGGGTGCAGCGGCTCCGCAAAGAGGCGGGGTATGAGTACACCACGCGCATCGAGCTCAGCGTGGCGGGCGCCGAGGAGATCGTGGCGGCCGTGTCCGCGTTCCAGAGCTTCGTCGAGGGCGAAACACTCACTCGCAAGATCGTCCTCGGCGCCGTGCTGGAGGAAGCGGACGTGACGCGTGAAGTCGACATCGAGGCGCGCCGGGTGACCATAGCGCTCCGGCGCCATGACGGACGAAAGGGCGGTACGCGATAATGCCGACGAAATCCAAAACCAAAACGACCAAGGGCCTCAACAAGAAGCAGCTCACCCATCTGGAGAAGCGGCTGATGGAGGAGCGTGCCCGCGTGATGAAGGAGCTCGGCTACTACGACGAGTCCTTCAACTCGAGTTTGCAGGCCTCCGACGGAGACCTCTCGAGCTATTCGTTCCACATGGCGGATCAGGGCACCGACGCCATGGAGCGCGAGAAAGCGTTCCTGTTCGCGTCGCAGGAGGGCCGCTACCTCTGGCACGTGAACCAGGCCTTGCGGCGCTTGTACCAGGCACCCGAAAAATTCGGTAAGTGCGAGCAGTGTGGTGAGGAGATCGGCTTCGAGCGCCTCGACGCGCTGCCGCACGCGCGGCTCTGCATCCGCTGCAAGGCGAAGGAAGAAGATGGCAAACGGCGCTAATCGACGCCTGTTTTGGGGCATCGCGGCGGCCATCGTGGTGGCGGACGTCGCCACCAAGTTGCTCGCCGAATCGCTGCTCTCGCCGATGCGCCCGCTGTCGATCCTCGGCGACTACGTGCAGCTCCGGCTCGTGTACAATCAATGCGCCGCGTTCGGGTTGTGTCTCGGCGCGTATTCGCGGTGGATCTTCTTCGGCCTCGCGCTCGTCGCGCTGCTGGTGCTGCGGTCAATGGTACGCTCGGCGCGCCCGGGCGACCGGATCCGGATCGCCTCGCTCGCGTTGGTGTGCGCGGGCGCCGTGGGCAACGTGATCGACCGGATTCGCAGCGCCCAGGGCGTCGTGGACTTCGTGGACGTCGGCATTGGATCCACGCGCTGGCCCACGTTCAACGTAGCCGACTCGGCGATCACCGTCGGCGCGATCGCGCTGGCGGTGTCGCTCTGGCTCGAAGGACGGGCGCAGGAACGAGCGAAGGAGGCCCGGGCGGCCGAGCACTGATGGCCGCGGTCACCTTCTGCGTCCTCGCCACTCAGACCGAGCGCCTCGACCGTTTCCTCGCGGACCAGCTCGCACTCTCTCGCACCGTCGCCGCCCGCCTCGTCGCCGACAAACGCGTCACCCTGAATGGTCACCCGCTCCGCGCATCGGCCCAGCTGGAGCGCGGGGCGGTCGTCGTCGTGGAGCTCCCCCCCGC
The DNA here is from genome assembly GCA_964465315.1 of uncultured Gemmatimonadaceae bacterium. GTDB lineage: Bacteria > Gemmatimonadota > Gemmatimonadetes > Gemmatimonadales > GWC2-71-9 > AG41. The sequence goes on from CAYXIK010000067.1 coordinate 4,009, forward strand.
CGAGCCACCCCCCCGAACCTATGCGCCCGCCCATCGCGATCTCGCGTTCGCGTATGAAGACGAGCACCTCGCGGTGCTCGACAAGCCAGCCGGGCTCGTGGTGCACCCGGGGCCGGGGCACTGGGATGACACGCTCGTCAACGTGCTGACCGAGCGGGGCACGGCACTCGCGACCGGAAGCGCCGAAGGGCGCCCCGGGATCGTCCACCGCCTTGACCGCGACACATCCGGCCTGCTCCTCATCGCCAAGACCGATACCGTCCACCGCCGCCTTACAAGCATGATCGAGCGGCGCGAGGTCCAGCGCGTGTACGCGGCCGTCGCCTGGGGTCACCTCGCGCGCAGCCCGGTGGACATCGATGCGCCGATCACGCGCCATCCCAAGGATCGCAAGCGGATGACCGTTCTCGCAGGCGGTCGCCACGCGGTCACCCACGCGCGCCAGGTCGCGCGCTTCGCGCAAACCGACCTGCTGCGCGTCACCCTCGGTACAGGCCGCACACACCAGATCCGGGTGCATCTCGCCCACGTCGGACACCCGGTGGTGGGGGACCGAGAGTACGCGTTCGGGGGGAGCCGTCGGGTGACGCCCTCCGAGCGGGAGGCGGCCCAACGGCTCGAGGCGTTGGCGCCGCGGCAGTTGCTGCATGCCGCCCAGCTCGCGTTTGCCCACCCGGTGGGCGGCGCGCGCCTGGTGCTTCGGTCGGAGTGGCCGGCCGATCTCGTGCCGGCGCTCGCGAACGCGGCCGCCGATCCGAGTTTGCTTGCTCAACGCAACCCCTTGCAGTATCTTGGCTTCTTCGCATCGGATGAGTGACGCCGGGGTCGTCCGACTGCTGGTTTTTCGTGTAGGCCAGCTCGTCTGCGCAGCGGAGGCCGACCGGGTTCGCGAGATACTCCCCCGGCTCACGCCGACGCGGATCCCTGGCGCGCCGCCCGTCGTGGCGGGCCTCATGAACGTGCGCGGCACGCTCGTCACGGTCGTCGAGGGGTGGCGGGCCCTGCGGCAGTCCGAGCCGCCGGCCGAGGCAGGTGGGGCACCCGGCACTACGGTGCTTCTCGAGGTGGACGGCGGGAAACGCGTCCTCGGCTTTACGGTGGACGAAGTGGTGGACCTCCTCTCGGTGGGTGGGGAGGCGCTGGAACGCCGGCAGGCGCTGCCCGGGATCGATCCGACGCTGGTGCGGGCCGTCGGGCGCCGCGCCGGCCAACTCTTCGTGGTCCTCGATACCGACGCGCTGCTAACCCCCATTCTGTCTTCCTAGGGAGGCCGTGTGAGCCACACTGTCCTCGTCTGCGATGACGCCATTTTCATGCGGACGATGATCAGCGACATCTTGGGGCAGGCCGGCTTCGAGGTCGTGGGCGAAGCGGAGACAGGGTCCCAGGCGGTCGAGAAGTACAAGCAGCTCCGGCCCGATCTCGTCACTATGGATATCGTGATGCCCGACATGGGCGGCATCGACGCCGTGCGTGAGATCGTGAAGCACGATCCCGAAGCGAAGATTCTCATGTGCAGTGCCATGGGGCAGCAGGCGCTCGTGGTCGAGGCGATCCAGGCGGGCGCCAAGGACTTCGTCGTAAAGCCGTTCCAGCCCTCGCGCGTGCTCGAGGCCGTGCAGCGCGTCCTCGGTTGATTCCATGGACCTGTCGCAGTACGCCGAGCTGTTCCTGGCCGAGAGCCGGGAGCACCTGAGCGCCTGCAACCAGCTCCTGCTCGAGTGGGAGCGCGCGCCCGCGAGCCTAGCGCCCGTGGGCGGCCTGTTCCGCGCCGTGCACACCGTGAAGGGCATGGCGGCGACCATGGGCTACGCCCGGGTCACCGACGTCGCTCACCGCACCGAGAATCTGCTCGACTTGCTGCGCCGAGGATCGCAGCCCGCGACGGATGACCTGCTGCAGCTGCTGTTCCGGGCGCGGGACTCGCTCGAGCAGGCCGTAGAGCTGTCCGTGGTCGGCCGCGAGGACGAGATCGACGTTACCGAAATCCTCGCCGATCTCGATGGAGCCGCTGCCGCCCTCGCGGGCCCTGGAGGTCGCCCGGTGCCGGCGCCCCAGGCCCCGCCCGCCGTCGAAGCGCCCGTCGCCCTGGGCCGTCTGGTGCAGGTGACGCTGCGCTCGGAGGCGCCGCTCAAGGGGGGCCGGGCTCTGCTCGCCCTGAAGAAAGCGCAGGCGCTCGGTCCGGTACGCCACGTGACGCCGTCCCAGACGGCGTTCGAGAGCGACGACTTCGACGGGCGGTTCAGCTTCCGGATCGAGACCGCCGCCGAGGCGGCCGACGTGGAGCGCGCCGTGCGCGCCGCGGGCGACGTCGAGCACGTGACGGTCGGGGGCGAGGAGCGCCGCGCGCCCGCGCCCCCCGGCGCCACGCCGGGCGCGGCCCAGGCCCCGGATGCCAAGAGCCGCCACATCCGCGTCGACCTCCGTCGCCTCGACGGCCTGATGGACCTGATCGGGGAGCTGGTGACCGTGCGAGGCCGCTTGAACGAACTAGCGGCCCAACGGCGGGACCCAGCGGTGGATGACGTCGCTATCCAGATCTCGCGGCTCTCGACCGAGCTGCAGGCGGAGATCATCCAGGCCAGGATGACGCCGGTGTGGCAGGTGTTCGACCGGTTTCCCCGGCTGGTGCGCGACCTCGCGCGCGAGCTCGGCAAGCAGGTCGCGTTCCGGGTGGAGGGCAAGGAGATCGAGCTCGACCGCGCCATCCTGGACGAGCTTGGCGACCCGCTGCTGCACCTGCTGCGGAACGCAGTGGACCACGGCGTCGAGGCGCCCGCCGAGCGGCGACGTCGCGGCAAGAAGCCGGAGGGTGAGATCGTCCTGGCGGCGGTGCGCGAGCGGGCCAGTGTCGTGATCAGCGTGTCCGACGACGGGAGTGGCATCGAGCGCGCGAAGATCTTGGAGCAGGCCAAGCGGGACGGCGTGGTGGATCCCCACGCGGAAGCGCTTTCGGACGACCAGCTGCTGCGGGTGCTCGCCCGCCCGGGGTTTTCGACCGCTGAATCGGTCACGAGCGTGTCGGGCCGCGGGGTGGGGATCGACGTGGCAATGACCCGCATTCGGGCGCTCGGTGGCTCGATCGACATCCGGTCCCAGGAGGGAAAGGGCACGACGTTCGTCCTGCGCCTGCCCGTGACGCTCGCGATCGTGCGAGCCCTGATCGCGGGAGTGGGCGCCGAGCGCTACGCGCTGCCGCTGACGTACGTGTCGGAAACGGTCGAATTCGGCGTCCAGGCCACCACGATCGTCGAAGGGCGAGAGGCGATCGTCCTGCGCGATCGTGTCGTGCCGCTCGTGCATCTGCGGCAGCTGCTCGGCGTCACCGGGGATGCCCCGAGCCGATGTCCGATCATCGTGCTCGAGATGGGCGACCGGCGCAGCGGCATCGTTGTGGACGGGATGTTGGGCCAGCAGGAGATCGTCGTGAAGGGGTTTGACGCGCCGCAGGGCACGCTGCCGGTGTTCAGCGGGGCCACGATCATGGGCGACGGGATCCCCGCGTTGATCCTCGACGCGGGTGGACTCCTGTAGCAGCGGGGGGGCGGCATGGAGGATGTCCGGGAGCTGAAGGAGCTGCAGATCGACGCACTGCGCGAGGTGGCGAACATCGGCGCCGGCCACGCCGCCACCGCGCTGTCGCAGCTCACGAACCGCAAGATCATGATCAGCGTGCCGCAGATCAACATCGCGCGCCTCGAGGAAGTGCCCGACCTCCTCGGGAATCCGCAGGACGTGGTGGCGGCGGTACTGATGCACATGCTCGGCGACCTGACCGGGCGCACGCTGCTCCTGTTTCCGGAGGCGGTGGGCCGGCGGTTGTGCGACATGCTGCTGCGTCGGCCGATCGGCACGACGGCGGGGTTCGATGCGCTCGAGCAATCGTGCCTGAAGGAGGCCGGCAACATCCTCTCGGGCGCGTACATGAACGCGCTCTCCGACTTCATGGGGATGCTGCTCCTCCCGTCCGTACCGAGCCTCGTGGTCGACCTCTCGGCGGCGGTGCTTACCACCACGTACCTCAACTTCGGGCACGAGCGGGATTTCGTGTTCTGCGTGGAGACCGAGTTCCACATCGACTCGGGGGAGGGGCTGCGGGGCGACTTCCTGCTGCTCCCCGATCTGGCGTCGCTCAAGGCGATCTTTGACGCCATCCGTTTGACCTGACCCGTGGCGGCGCCGGCGCTCTCGGAACGCGACCTCGCCGTCCTCCGATCCTTCGCCCGCCG
>CAYXIK010000068.1:0-6510 GCA_964465315.1 uncultured Gemmatimonadaceae bacterium
TGGCGCCCGCGACCGGCGCGGACGTCGCCGAACTGACCACCTTCCCCGTAATGGGACGCTGTTGCGCCGCTGCGGCACCGAAGCCGGCAGCGAGGCTCAGCGCGAGCGAAACGAACGAGATACGCTGTACCACGGTTCCCCCCTACCGAAATCCAACCAGTGGTGACGACCTGACCGCGAAAACCGCAAGGGGGCTACGTTGCGCGCGATTCCCACGGTCCGCAAGGAGGGGGAGAATCAAGGGCGGCGCAGGGGAAAACCCGCACGTTTCACGGCGGCAAGGCAGTCACACGAGCCCGGCGGCCCTGCAGGGCCGCATACGCGAGCGGCCCGACCGAGGCCAGGCACAGGGCCACCAGCACGCCCGGCAGGCCGATCGTGCGGCTCCGGACTTCGAGTGCCACGGCGGCAACCAGCAGCAGCACTGGGAGCGCCGCGAGCACCGTGAGCACAGGGACGCCGACCGGCACGCGGAACGCGCCACGGAGCCCGGGCTCGACCCGCCGCAGCCGGAGGAGTGCCGCGAACTCGAGCGCGAGCGCGGCGGTGTAGAGCAGCACGTCGCCCGCCAGGAGGCCCCCGAACGGCAGCAGCGCGAAGACCGAGTACACCACGGCCGACACCAGCACTGCTCTGCGTGGTGTGCCGCGGGCATCCGTAGTGGCCAGGGGCGCGGGCAGAAGGCCGTCCTGCGCGAGCACGAGTGGGATCCGCGAGTAGGCGAGCAGCAACGCGTTGAAGAGCGCGAACGCGCTCACCACACCCGCCAGCGCGATCCAACGACCGAGCCACGGACCAACCACCATCCCCGCGAGGTCCGGCCACGCGCCATCCGTCCAGTTCGTCCACGAGGTGAGCGCCAGGACCGGGATGATCGACACGAGGTACACCACCGTGACGAGTGGCAGCGTACGGGCGAGGGCCCGCGGGTAGGTCGATGTGGCGTGCTCGATCTCCCCACCGATCGTCGAGGCGTTGTCCCAGCCTGAGTAGTTCCAGATGGATTGCGAGACGCCGAGCCCCAGCGCGCCGAGGAACGACGTCCCGACCGCGTGAAACGGTGTCACAGGGATAGGCGTGGCCGGTTGCCCGACCCAGCGAGCGAGCGCGACGGCCGTTAACACGCCGAACGGTGCGAGGACCGCCGCAACGAACCACCCCGATGCCGTGCCCACGGCGCGTGTTCCGTGCAAGTTGAGCCACGTCGCACCCCAGATCATGGCGAGCGCGAGCAGCCATGCGTTGAGCCACCCGAGTCCGGGCGCGAAAAACCTGATGTACTGGATGCAGAGCACGGGATAGATCGCCATATCGATGAGCGAGTAGGTCCACGACAGCCAGCCGTTCCAGAAGCCCCAGAACCGGCCGAACGCGCGTTTGACCCACTGGTAGTAACCACCTTCCGCCGGCAGCATCGACGCGAGCTCGCCGATGAGCAGCGTCTCCGGTACGCTGTAGAGGAGCGGCGTCGCCACGAGCAGCAGCAGCGCGAGGCCGGGGCCGACGGACCCGACCAATCCCTCCAAGCCGAACGGCCCGCCCGAGACAGTGAAGAACATCACCGCCACGAGCGGACCGAGCCGGAGCGCCGACGAGCGCCGTGCGGTCACGAGTGCATGTGGTCGGGCCCCCCGCCCGCGCTCCAGATCACTCCCGGATCGTCGCTCTCGAACGCCATCACGTGGACCATCCAGCCGAACAGCCGCGGGTAAAACCGCCCGCCCACTTCCGCGCATGCGTCGGCCGTCGCGATCGGAGATTTCGGGCCGAATACCGGCTTCCCGCCACGGACTTCCCGCCAGCGGTCGGCCTGCCCCCACTTGGGCAGGCACCAGTTCACGTGCTCATGCCAGCGGGCCACCGAGAGCGGGATTCGCCGGTCGAGCTCCTCGAGCGGCGTGCGGGCCGGGGCGGAGTACATCACACCCTCGAGCACGAACCGGCCATCCGCGTCCTGGCGGTACAGGAGTGAGGTCGGCTTCGCGAGATCGAAGCGGAACACCTCGGCGAGCGCCCAGCGGCGATTGGTGAAGTGATAGACGGGCTGCTTCACGTTCGGAAGGAACTGACGGAACCCGTCCGCCTGCGCCGCGCGCACGTCCTGGTAGCGATCAAGGGCAGCCCGTATCTGCCTCACGAGCGCCGCCGCTCGACTCGAGTCGGCAGGCGTGGCGAGCCGGAGGGGTGTGAGCGTCATATGGGGATCCGCCGCCATGGGCCCGCTCATCGCGTCGTGGGCGGCCTGGCTGGTGTGCTCGTCGGCCGAGTCCATCGCCGTCATATCCATGGGCGCGTCGCCCTTCACCGGCTGCTGGGCTCGGCACGCACCGGTGACGCACAAGAAGATCAGCACCGGCGCGACAAGATCGGCAGGTTTGGGCATGGCGGCTAATTTAACGACCATCATGTTCGACGTCGCTGTCGTCGGCAGCGGGCCTGCGGGCGCGACCGCCGCGCGTACGCTGGCGGAGCAAGGTCGCAAGGTCGCGCTACTCGAGCGGGAAGTGCTGCCGCGCTACAAGACCTGCGGTGGCGGGCTCGTTGCCCGCGCCTTCGATATCCTGCCTCAGGAAGTGCGCGGCGTCGTCGAACGGAGCTACGAAGTGGCGGAGCTGCACCTACTCGACCGCGACATGCACTTTCGCGCAGTGCGCACCGCGCCCTTCATCTCCATGACGATGCGGGACCGCCTCGATCAGCTGCTGGCGACCGCGGCGGTTTCGTCGGGGGCGGAGCTCCGAGCGCCGTGCCGCGTGACCGGCCTGCACCCCGAGCGCGAAGGCATTCGCCTGGATACTGATCGTGGCGCGGTCACGGCGTCGTTCGTCATCGCCGCGGACGGGGCCGGAAGCGACGTCGCGCGGCTCGCCGGCTGGACCGATGGGCGCCACCTGATCCCCGCGCTCGAATACGAGGTGCAGGTCGATGGTGCCACGCTCGACCGGTTCACCGGCGCACCCCGGTTCGACGTTGGAGTCGTCCCGTACGGGTATGCCTGGGTGTTCCCGAAGGCGGCTCACCTGTCGGTGGGCGTGCTGACGGCGCATCGCGGTCCGATCAACCTGCATCGCCATCTCGAGGACTACCTGCGCGTGATCGGGCTCGTGCCGCAGTCGATGCAGCGGCACGGGTTCGTGATTCCGATCCGACCGCGCTCCGGCCCGCTGGCGCGGGGGCGAGTGCTCCTCACCGGTGACGCGGCAGGGCTCGCGGACCCGTTGACCGCGGAAGGGATCAGCCTAGCGGCCCGGAGCGGGCGCCTCGCAGCGGAGGCGATCGATGGAGCGTGGGAAGCGGGGCCCTCCCCCGACCCCCGGCGGGTCGGCGCGGCATACTCGGGCCTGCTCCGGCCGATGCTCTCGGATCTACGGGTCGGGCGTTGGCTGGCGCGCTTGTTGTACGATCACCCGCGCGCGCGGGCGTGGATCTTCCGGCAAATCGGTCAGCGACTCGTCGACGCGATCACCGAGGTCTTCCTCGGGGGACGCACGTACCGCGGCTCGCTCACCGGCCTCGCGCTCGCTCTGACCCGCCGGGTCAGCACGCGCTCGTAAACCGCGAGCTCGCGCCCCGCGATCCGCGGCCATGAGAACCACGCCGCCTTGGCGACGCCGGCCTGCCCCATCGCCGCCCGGCGCTCGGGGTCTGCCAGGAGCGCGATCGTCGTGTCCGCCCATACGGCTGGATCGTCCTTCGGGATGATCACCGCCTCCGCCCCACCGTCGATCACCGAGCGGAAGCCGAGGTTGTCGGAGACGATCATCGGCGTACCGCAGGCCATTGCCTCGAGCAGTGTCACGCCGAACGACGCGATGGTCGTCGGGCAGAGGTAGAGGTCCGCAGCGTTGTAGAACGCGGGGCGATCCGCGAACACCTGTCCGGCGAACTGCACGCTCGCGCCCAGCTCGTGCGCGCGTCGCTCGTAGTACCCGCGCCATGGCCCGTCGCCCGCTACCGTCAGCACGGCTCCCGGGTAGCGCGCCAGGATGCGCGGCATCGCATCGAGCAGCGTGCCGAGTCCGTTCCGCGGCTCGATGCGACCGAGGAAGAGGAGCCGAGGGTCATCGGTGAAGGCGTCGGACCGGCGGCCGTTCGGTCGAAAGAAGTTGGTGTCCACGCCGTTCGGGATGACGTCCCAGGTCGCGCGGAAGTAGCGCGCGTTCGCATCCACCACCGGTTGGCTCACGGCGATCGTGGCCGAGTGGCGGTCGAGGATGCGCTGCAGCGGTCGCCGGAACACGCGACAGCCGATCGAGCGGCGGAACCAGGAGTGAAACGTCGCGACGACCGGGATCCCGGCGCGCCAGGCGGCGAACGGCGCCGCGAGTCCGAGCACGGGAGCGAGCCCACCGTGCACGTGCACGATATCGTAGCGGCCGGCGCGGAACACCTGTTCGAGCCGGCGTCGCAGCTTCCACCCGGTGGTAATGCGCGAGACGCCGCCGTTGGCGTAGATCACGCGACTGGTCCCGACCCGGCGCACGAACGCAGGGTCCGGGTGGTCGCCCATGTGCGACGTGACGACGGTCGTGGGATGCCCCCAGGCATTGAGCTGCAGGGCGAGGTTGTGCACGTGCTCGGGGACGCCCCCGAGCTGGGGATAGTAATCCTCGGCGACCAGCGCGATCCGCATGGCGCTCCAGTCTGAAACGTAGGTTGACGGACGAACGGTTCCGTCACTCCGACCCGCTGGCGCGGGCGGGCGTCACGCTCGCCTTGAGCCGGGCCAGGGCGGCGATGACCGCGCCGGGCTGCTCCTCGTAGATGAAGTGCCCGGCGCCGGGGATGGAGTCGAGCGCGAAGCTATGCAGCGAGCGCTCGAGCAGCTGGACCTCCGTCGCGCTGACGTCCCCGTCGTGGCGCACCCCTCCCACCACGAGTCGTACGGGACACGCCACCTCCGCGAGATGGGGTGCGAGCTTCACGGGCTCCCGCGAGTTCGCCATCGCGAGGTATGCCTTGAGCGTCGCGTCCAGGTTGCGCGCGGCGCCCGCCGTATACCCCGCCACCACATCGTCGGTCACCCAGCTCGAATCCCCCGAAGAGTCGATGAGGAGCCCGCGGATCTTGCGCCGGACCAGCCGGATCCCCCCGAAGAGCTTGATCCACGGGGCGAATCGGAGCGCCCGCTTGAACGACGCCGTCGTGGCCGTCTCGGTCGGGCCGCCTTCGATCGACAAGAGCCCTCGCGCGAGGTCAGGACGCCGATACGCCAGCCGGAAGGCCTCAGACCCGCCGATTGAATGCGCGATGAGGAGGGCGGCGCGCACATGCAGCGAGTCGAGCACGGCGGCGATTCGGTCGGCCTGGGCCGTGAGCGAATAGTTGGCCTTCTCGGGTCTCGCCGACGATCCGATCCCCAACGGCTCGATGACGATCGCCCGGTAGCCCGCGTCCGCGAGGAGGGGAAGGAGCGTCCGGAACCCGTACGCCGAGCCGAAGAGCCCTGGAATGATCACGACCGGATCGCCGTGGCCGACGGTCTCGACGGAGAGGGATTCCGTGCGGGAAAGCGGGACCATGAACGACTGGGGTGGCGGAGGAGGAGGCGGCGCGCTGTCGACAACTAGTAGAGCGGCGAAGAGCCACACCAACGGAGGTCTCCAGGGTCGGGAGAAGAGTCTAGCGCGACGCGGTCGCAGGGAGACCCGCTTCCCCAGCCCCGCGTCACACCCGATGCCTACGGCTCTTCCATATTAATGGGACCGTGCGCGCGCTGTGGCTCGAAAACCGTCAACTGGTCCTCCGAGACGACGTCCCGCGGCCCGACCCTCCCCGAGGGGAGGCGCTCGTCCGGGTCCTCAAGGCCGGGATCTGCAACACCGACGTCGAGCTCACCCGGGGCTATTACCCGTTCACCGGCATCCCGGGACACGAGTTTGTCGGCATCGTCGAGGACGGGAGTGCATCGCTCGCCGGCCGGCGGGTCGTGGGTGAGATCAACGCCGTGTGCGGCACGTGCCGCGCGTGCGCCGCGGGCCGTCGCACTCATTGCGAGCGCCGCACGGTCCTCGGCATTGCCGGGCGCCACGGCGCCTTCGCCGAGTATCTCTCGCTGCCCGTGGAGAACCTGCATGTGGTCCCCGACTCGGTCTCAACGGAGGCCGCCGTGTTCACCGAGCCGCTGGCCGCCGCGCTCGAGATCCAGCAGCAGGTCTCGATCGCGCCGGGCGATCGCGTGCTCGTAGTAGGCGACGGCAAGCTGGGCCAGCTCGTCGCCCAGACCCTGATACTCACCGGCTGCGCCGTGTGCGTGGCCGGGCGACACGGCGCCAAACTGGGCCTGCTCGCCACGCGGGGTATCGAAACGAAGCGCGACGACGGCGTGGAGCGCGGCGCCTTCGACGTCGCCGTCGAGTGCACCGGCAACCCCGACGGTTTCAGCATCGCCCAGCGCGCCGTCCGGCCGCGCGGCACCCTGGTCTTGAAGAGCACCTACGCCGGCGCGCTCACGCTCGACGCCTCGGCGGTGGTCGTGAACGAGCTCACGCTGGTCGGCTCGCGGTGCGG
>CAYXIK010000068.1:6610-8000 GCA_964465315.1 uncultured Gemmatimonadaceae bacterium
GTTCAGCGCGGAGCCATTGCCAAGCAGGTGGACACGTACCTCAAGCCTTATCTCGATGCGGCGTCGTTTAGCGGCGCGGTGCTGCTCGCCCGGGGCGGAAAGATCCTCCTGAGCAAAGGATACGGGATGGCCAACTAGGAGCTCAACATCCCGAACACGCCGCAGACTAAGTTCCACATCGCGTCCGTGTCCAAGACCTTCACGGCTGCCGCCATCCTTCTACTCCAAGAACGTGGCTTGCTTAGCGTGCAGGACCCGATTGCGAGGTTCATTCCTGAGTACCCGCGGGGGAACGAGATTACCCTTCACCATCTCCTAACGCACACGTCCGGCATTCCGGATATCAACGGCCTTCCCGGATACGACAGTTTGTCGAGGTTTGCACAGACTCCTGCGTCTCTGATCGCCGTGTTTCGCGACAGGCCGCTTCTGTTCGAGCCAGGAGCCCGATACAGCTATAGCAACTCCAATTACAACCTTTTGGCCCACGTCATCGAAAGGGTGTCGGGCAAGACGTACGGCGAGTTCCTGCACGAGAACATTTTCGGTCCCGCCGCTATGAAGAGTACGAGTCACGATGGCGACCCAGCGACCTTGGTGACGAATCGTGCCGCCGGTTACGTGCCCAGTGGCCTATTCGATCTGGCGAACGCGCCGTTCCTCGATTGGAGTGCGAAAACGGGCAACGGGTCCATCTATTCCACGGTGGAGGATCTCTATCGGTGGGATCGCGTGCTCTACACCTACGCCTTGCTGAAGCAGACCTCGATTGACCTCATGTTTACACCGCAGTTTGAAGGAGTGGGCTACGGCTGGCTGGTACGCAGGCAATTCGGTCGGCGCGTCATTCGCATGAGCGGGCGGTCACCTGGGTTTAGCGCTGAGATCCAGCGATATCCGGACGACGATGTCTGTATAATCGTGCTCTCGAACAACTACGCCGCTACAGCGACCACGATCGCCGGCGACCTGGCTGCCATGGTGTTTGGCGAGAAGTATCAGGTTCTGGCTGTGGTACAACCCGTTAACGTGCCGACGTCCCTCCTCGACGACTATGCCGGCCGCTACCAGGGCGGCCCGGACTTTCTCATCCCTGGCGTCACGCTTAGCCTGGAGATTCGAGGTGGGCGTCTGACGATGGTCTGGAGTTCGGGGGCGGTCGTGCCCCTTGTGCCACAGTCTGACTCTACTTTTCTAGACCGTACGTTTTGGGGAATGGTGCGCTTCGTAAGGGCTCAGCGTGGTGACGTTGGCGAGCTTCATTATCAGATCGGTGGCCGGGAATACGTCGCCCGGCGGTTGGGGTAACGATCACGAGACCACACCGTGCGCGTCGTGCAGGACGGATCCCAACGGCTAGGCTGCAGATGCTCCTCGGGCACGCGCATCC
>CAYXIK010000069.1:0-7772 GCA_964465315.1 uncultured Gemmatimonadaceae bacterium
AGCTCATCGCCACGGCGCGCACCTGGTTCCGGCCGATGTGCTGCTGCACCTCGGCGGTCAGGTGGATGGGCGGCGTGCCGTTGCCGGGGTGGTCGATCACGAGCGCGTTCAGGAGCTCCGGCAACCGCTCCGGCTCGAACTCCACGTCGAGCACGGGGCCGATCACCTGGACAACCTTGCCCACGTTGTGTTTGGTCTCGCCAGCCGGTTTCTTCGACGCGTTCTTCGTTCTCGTCGCCATGACGTTTCCTCAGTCGGTTAGCCTTTCAACGCTTCCGCTCCACCCACGATCTCCGCCAGCTCCTGTGTGATTTGCGTCTGACGCGCCCGGTTGTATGTCCGCTGCAAGATGTCGAGCATCTCGCCCGCGTTGTCCGTAGCGCTCTTCATGGCCGTCCGCTGGGCGCCGTAGAACGCCGCGGTGGTCTCGACCAGCGCCCGGTAGACCTGGTTTCGGACGTACAGGGGAAGGAGCTGCGCGAGAATCGCCTCCGCTGACGGCCTCAAGATGTAGTTCGTGCTGGCACGCCTCTCGGTCGCCTTTGGGTTCACGGGAAGAATGCGCATCACCGCCGGCGGCGCGCTGACGGCGCTCTTGAACTGCGGGAAGACGACCTCCACGGCGTCCACCTCGCCGGCCTCGAACTGCGCCATCAGGGGATTCACGACCTCTGCGGCGTGCGCCGCCGTCGGCTTGTCGCCGATGTCGATGCGCTGCGACGCGATCGACCGCTTCGCGAACTTGAAGTAGGTGACGCCCTTCTTGCCGATCAGGTGCAGGTCGACCGCGGCCCCTTCGGATTCGAGCTGCTCGATCCGCCGACGACCTTCGCGGATCAAGCTTGCGTTGAACGCGCCGCACAGACCCCGGTTCGACGTGACGACGACGAGCGCGGCCCGTCGAATGCCACTCACCGGCTGGCGCAGCAGCGGAAACCGCTCGGCCAGCTCGGGCGCGTACAGGTCGCCGATCACCCCGGCGAGGGCGGCGGCATACGGGCGGGCGGCGACCACGCGGTCCTGGGCGCGCTTGAGCTTCGACGTGGCCACGAGCTCCATCGTCTTGGTGATCTTGCGCGTGCTCAGAACCGACTTGATCCGCCGGCGCAGCTCCCGGGGCTTCGCCATCAGCGCGCGAGCTGCTTGTAGGCCTCGATCGCCGCCCGCAGCCGGGCGGAGAGCTCGTCGTTCAGGACCTTACGGGTGCGGATCTCCTCGCCGACTTCCGCGTGCTCGGCAGCCATGAAGTCGCGGAACCCCCGCTCCCAGTCGCGGATCGCCTCCACAGGCACGTCGTCCAGCAGGCCGCCCGTTACGGCAAAGATGATCATGACCTGCTGCTCGACGGCCATTGGCTGGTATTGCGGTTGCTTCAGCACCTCCACCACTCGCTCGCCCCGCGCGAGCTGCTTCTGCGTCGCCTGGTCGAGCTCCGAGCCGAACTGCGCGAACGCCTCGAGCTCCCGGTATTGCGCGAGGTCGAGGCGCAGCCGTCCGGCCACCTGCTTCATCGCCTTGATCTGCGCGTTCCCACCCACGCGGGACACGGAAATGCCCGGGTTGATCGCCGGCCGCACGTTCGAGAAAAACAGATCGGTCTCGAGGAAGATTTGGCCGTCCGTAATCGAGATCACGTTCGTGGGAATGTAGGCCGAGACATCACCCGCCTGCGTCTCGATCACGGGGAGCGCGGTCAGCGACCCGGCACCCGCTTCGTTCGACAGCTTGGCGGCGCGCTCGAGCAACCGGCTGTGCAGGTAGAACACGTCGCCCGGGTACGCTTCGCGGCCCGGCGGCCGGCGCAGCACGAGCGACAGCTGACGATACGCTGCGGCCTGCTTGGAGAGATCGTCGTAGACGCACAGCGTGGCCTTCTTTTCGTCGTACATGAAGTACTCGGCCAGCGCGCAGCCCGAGAACGGCGCGACGTACTGCATCGGGGCCGGCTCGGAAGCCGAGGCCACGACCACGATGGTGTAATCCATCGCGCCATGCTCCTTGAAGCGCTCGACGACGGCGGCGACCGTGGAGTTTTTCTGCCCGATCGCGATGTACACGCAAATCACGCCCTGGCCCTTCTGGTTGATGATCGTGTCGATCGCGATGGCCGTCTTGCCGGTGCCCCGGTCGCCGATGATCAACTCGCGCTGCCCGCGCCCGATCGGGATCATGGAATCGATCGCCTTGATGCCGGTCTGGAGCGGCTCCTTCACCGGCTGCCGCTTGATGATGCCCGGCGCCACGATGTCGACCTTTCGGGTCTTGGTCGTGTGGATCGGACCAAGGCCATCCACAGGCCGACCAAGCGCGTCCACCACCCGCCCCACGAGGGCCGGCCCCACCGGGACCTCCAGCACGCGGCCGGTGCGCCGCACCTCGTCGCCCTCACGCAGGACGAGATAGTCGCCGAAGATCACCGCACCGATGTTGTCTTCTTCGAGATTGAGCGCCTGACCGGTCACCTTGTCGCCGGTCTGCGAGGACGTGAACTCGAGCATCTCCCCCGCCATCGCGGAGGTAAGGCCGTAGATGCGTGCGATGCCGTCCTTCACCTCCAGCACCGTACCGACCTCGCGGACGTCGATCTCGGCGAGATCGGCCGCCTGGATCTCTTTGAGGAGGATCTCTTTCAGCTCACCGGGCTTCAGGATGGAGTCGGTCGCCATAGCACGCTGGTTATGAGTTTGTGAAAAATATCACATGGATCAGGATTGCGGAATGGTCAGACACGCGACCGCGTCCTTCCTCTGATGAATCGCGCAAGCACGCCACGCGCTCCCACCGCCCGCAGCTCCTGGGGCGTGGTCCCGGCGACGCGGCGCACCGCGCCGACGAGATGGCTGGGCGAGGCGTACCCCAGGATTCGCACCACCGCGCGCACGGTATAGCCCGGGTTCCCCAGCAGGTCGGCCGCACAGGCGGTGCGGGCCAGATCGATCACGCGCTTGAGATTCGGCGCGCCGCCTGCGGCGAACTGGCGGGACAGGTGCTCGCGCGTGACGCGGAGCGCCGCGGCCACATGGCCGGTCTGCGTGGGAAACTCGACGCGCCGCAGGACTTCCTCCCAGGCCGCGAGCTGCAGGCGGTCCGTGAGGCGCAGCAGCTTCGGCGCGTCGGCCAGTGCCTCGCGCCGCGCCACCTGCGCCGTCCGGGCCGCGATCCACTCGCCCGCTACCGCGTTGTCCACTCCCTCCACCAGGACGCCCGCGAACCCAGCCTCGTGGCACGAAGCCAGCAGGGGACCGTCGTCCGGGCGGAGCGGGGACAGGACGAACATGGGTATCCGAGGAAAGCGGGCCGGCAGCGCGAGCGCGGCCGGCGCACCTTTCACGTCCAGGACGACGGCGTCCACGAGCCGCTGGTACAACAGCCGCTCCACCCCAGCCACGGTGCGGCACAAGCGCACGCTCCCGGCGTTCCGCGGGTACCCGCGCTTCACCGCGCGTCGCGGCTCGGCGCGCGGGTGAAACACCGGGACCACCGTCATCCGCCCCCCCCTGCCCCTGTCCCCTCCACGCCAGGATCGCCGTCCACGTGAGCCAGCGCTTGCACCATCGCCGTCGCCTGCTCGAGCACCTCGCGCGCGTTGTCGTACGAGATCGTGCGCCGGGCGTCTTCCGCGCCATACCAGGCGCAGTCGGTGATGCCTTCTTCCGTCTGTGGCACCGGCTCGCCCTGCTTCGACTCGAAAAGAAAGAAGTGGCAGTACTTGTGGATGGTCTTGCCGCGGAACCGGAAGTACCAGTCGATGACGCGGATCGGGCCATGGAGCACCAGATCCGCTAGGCCGGTCTCCTCCGCCACTTCTCGGCGCGCCGCCTCCGCCGGGGGCTCGCCCGCCTTGAGATGACCCTTGGGGAAGCCCCAGTTGCGGTAGGAGTCACGGATGAGGAGGACGTGCGGCTCCCCATCCGGCCCGCGCCGGAAGACGACCCCGCCGGCCGACGTCTCACGCTGGGCGCGGCGCTGCTTACGCGCCATCTCTTAGAACACGCTGAACGAGAAGTACTTCCGCGGGTTCGCCTGGATGTCGGACATGAGCTGCCGCAGCTGGATCATGGTAAGGGTCGTCTCACGGTACAGCGTGGAGTCCGACACGAGGAGTCCGAGGGTGCCGCTCCGGTTCGCGATGCGGGACATCACGCTGTCCGCGGACGTGAGCACCCGCACCAGGCTCTCTTGATTCTTGTGAGCCGCGTCGAGCAGGTCGCGGAAGTCTTGCGACGCCGACTTGAGGTTGGCGCTGGTGGTCGCGGAGTTGTTGAGAATGGTCGCGAGCTGGCCCTGGTTGGTCGCGGAGTCCACGCGGCCGAGGGTCGATTGCACCTGGGTCGCGGCCTTGGCCATGGCTTCCGAGCCCTGGCGCAGGTTGGTCCCGACCGAGCCGATCACGTCCGCCTGCTCGTTGGTGACCTGTACCAGCCGGTCGGCGATGCGGCCGAAGTCCTTGATCGAGCGACGGAGCTCGCTGACGGCCTCGGAGTCGAACGCGGTCTGAATGCGGCTCGACACCGTCGCGATATCGGTGGCGATGCGGCTGGCCTGCGCCGTGAGCTGCCCGATGTCGGGGAGCGTGGCGCCCGGCCACTTGCCGCTGCCCGCCGCCTGTGCTTCGGCGATCGCCTGTTTGATGTTCGGGTCGTTCGGGAGCTGGTCGAGTGGTACGAGCGACGCGGCCCATTCGCCGAACAGCGACGCGGAGGCGGCGATCACGGCCGGTCTGGAGGGGGGCTGCGTGCCGACGTAGATCTTCAGGTCCGCCTCGACCCAGTTCCCGCTCGCCAGCCGAATGCCCTCCACGCGACCGACGCGGACGCCGCGCAGCACAACCGGGTCCCCGACGTTCAAGCCCCCAACGGTCCGGAAGCGGGCCGTGTACACCGCCTCGGTCCGGCCGATGTGCGCCCCGGAGAGCCACAGCGCCCCGCCCACCACGACGACGAAGGCAGCGATGACGACGATGCCGACGGCGAACTCGTTCTCGCGCTTCACGCGGGGCGTCCCTCGATAAACTGCCGCACCACGGGATCCTCCGTTTCCTGAATCTCCGCCACCGTACCGACCTGGCGGACCTTGCCCTCGTACAACATGGCGATGCGGTCACCCACCGTGTAGGCGCTGCGCATGTCGTGGGTGACCACGACGCCGGTGACGCCCAGGTGCTCGCGGGTCCTCACCATGAGCTGATCGATCACCGCCGCAGTCACGGGATCGAGACCCGTGGTGGGCTCGTCGTACAGGATGTACCGGGGCCGGAGGGCGATCGCCCGCGCGATCCCCACGCGCTTGCGCATGCCACCCGACAGCTCGGCCGGGAAGGTGTCCTCGGCCCCCGTCAGATCTACCAGCGCGAGCGCTTCGCGAACGCGCTCCGCAATCTCGTCGTCCGTCAGATCGCGTCGCCTGAGCCCCAGCGCGACGTTGTCGAACACGGACATCGAGTCGAACAGGGCGGCGAACTGGAACACGAAGCCGATTTCGCGGCGTAGGGCGGTCAACGCGCCACGCTCGAGTGTCGACACGGCCCGGCCGTCAACGATGACGTCCCCCGCATCGGCCTGCAACAACCCCACGACGTGCTTCAGCGCGACGCTCTTGCCGGTGCCCGAGTACCCGATGATCACCATCGTCTCCCCATCCGGCACGACGAGCGTGAATCCCATGAGCACCGGCTTTGCCCCAAAGCTCTTGTGCACGTCCTGGAATTGGATCACCGCAACAACACCAGAGCCCAGAACGCGTCGAGCACGAGCAGCAGCACGGCCGAGTACACCACAGCGCGGGTCGTACTCAGGCCCACGCCTTCCGCGCCGCCGCGGGTGCGCAGCCCCACTACGCATCCGACGAGCGTGATCGTGAACCCGAACGTCGCGCTCTTGAACAGCCCGAACCACGTATCCTTGAAGCGATAGAACAGCTTCAGGCCCTTCAGGAATTCCTGGGTCGAGAGGTCGAGCAGCGCGAGGCTCGCGAGCCACCCGGTGACGATCCCGGTCACGATGGCGAGAGCCACGATGGCGGGAAACATGAGCGTGCCGGCGAACACCCGAGGGAGCACGAGAAAGCTGTGGGGGTCGTACGCCAGCGTCTCGAGCGCGTCGACCTGCTCGGTCACGCGCATGGTCCCGAGCTCCGCCGCCATGCTCGCTCCCACGCGACCCGCGAGCGCGAGTCCGGCGAGGACGGGGCCCAGCTCCAGCATCATCGTCTTGCCGACGAGGGTGCCGACGAAGTAGAGAGGGACGGTGTTTCTGAAGGTATAGGATGCCTGCAAGGCGAGCACGACGCCGGTAAACGCCGCGATGAACAGCGCCACCGGCAGGGAGTCGACCCCGACGCGACGGAGCTGGACGAGCGTCAGCCGTCCCCACACGCCGATGTCCGGGACGGCCTGCGCCACGTCCCGCATGAACTGGCCGAAGCGGCCGACGGCCTTGATTCCGTCGACGGTCGCTCGGCCGACCCGTTCGATCACGCGCCTAAACTACGACGGTACGTTGTACGACGCTACGTTATAAGAAAAGGCGGCCGCCGCAGATGCGACGACCGCCTCTTACAACGTACGACTTACCGCCTTAGCGTCGGATCACGCCGCGAAGCTCGCCAAAGCCTTCCCCACGTCGCCATCCCGCAGCCGCTTGAGCGCGCGGTCCCGCAGCTGGCGCACGCGCTCGCGCGTCACGCCCAGCATACCGCCGATCTCCTCGAGCGTGTGCTCGCGCCCACCGTCCAGACCGAAGTACAGACGCAGCACCTTGGCGTCGCGACGCTGCAGTGTGCTCAGAGCCTGCTCGATCTCGTCGGACAGGAAGCGATCCATCGCCTGGTCCTCCGTGTCCGGGAGGTCTTCAGCGATGAAGCGTTCGATCAGCGAGCGGTCGCCGTCCGGATCGAGCGGCGCGTCGAGCCGGACGTCGCCCGTGTTCAGCGCGGCGAGCGACTGCACCACCTCGAGCGACAGCTTCGTCGCATCGGAGATCTCCTCCGGCGTGGGCTCGCGCCGCAGCGTCTGGCGGAGGAACTCGGCCGTCCGCACGATGCGCGACAGGTCGGCGGTGCGGTTCAGCGGCACACGCACCGTACGGCCCTGGCGGGCGAGCGCGGCGAGGATCGCCTGGCGGATCCACCACACGGCGTAGGAGATGAACTTCACGCCCTGGTCCGGGTCGAACTTTCGGGCGGCCGTGAGGAGCCCGACGTTGCCCTCGCCGATGAGATCGGTGAGCGGCAGACCGCGGTTCTGGTACTTCTTGGCGACAGAGATCACGAAGCGCAGGTTGCGCTTTACGAGCTCCTGCATGGCGTCCTGGTCGCCGGCGCGCACCTTCCGGGCGAGTGCGATTTCCTCTTTCTGCGTGAGCAGGGGAGTCTTGGACACTTCATGGAGGTACTGATCGAGGATATCCCGCTCGTGCTCGTGGGTCCCGAGACCGGCGAGCAGACCCCGGCGCCGCCCGCGCTTCTTGGCGGGCTTCGCCTTCGCCAGAGCGGCGGCCGGAGGCGCGGACGCGACAGGTGCCGCGCCTGTGCGGGCGGCCGCGCGGGGCTTCGCCCGGGCGGGGGAGATGGGCTTCTTCCGTCGGGTATGCTTGGCCATGTCTATGGTCTCGGAACGCGTCTTGTGATACGCGCCACGGGCCGAAAAGTTCGCGTTTGGACGTGAAATCGCTTGACACCGCTACAACGTCCCCATAAGATGCCGTGTTCCCGCCGGAACGCGTTTTGCGGGGCCCAATATAACGGGGGCGTAGCTCAGTTGGGAGAGCGCGTGA
>CAYXIK010000070.1:0-7348 GCA_964465315.1 uncultured Gemmatimonadaceae bacterium
AGCGTCACTAGAAAGTCAGCGCCAGCGAGGAAACGAAGAACGCGTCGCCGTCGCTCGACCCGCCCAAGTGCTTGGGATAGATTGCATCCCGCGAACGGAATCCGCGCGCCTCGACCCGCCACACCGCGCCGGCAAACGGCGCCACGTCGAGCCCGAGCGAAGCCCCGTTCACGCGGAATCCGCTCGGTGTCCCGGTCGCCACGATGACGCCGTCGGGGTCGACGTAGCGCTCTACACGGACCGCGACGGCCGTGGTGGGGCTCACCTTCACCCGCCCGATGACTGCCGTGCCCCACCAGGTTGAACGCCCGCCGCCCGGCCGCGCCTGCAGACCGTGGTCAAACGTGAGCCAGACGCCCAGCGACCCGCGCGACAACGCGGCCAACCCCTCGTTGAACACGCGCAGCCGCGATGGCACCGAGTCGGGCATCTCGTTGCCGATGAAATTCGCATAGCCTAGCGCGAGCTGCGGCGAGACTGCGTAATCCAGGCGCAATCCCAGCGCCTTATCGGAGTTCGTCTCGGAGATGTTCTGCCAGCCGTTCAATACATGAAGCTGCGCGGTGAGCTTGGCACTCGCCGTCCACGTCGCCTTGACGCCGGTCTCGTAATAGGGCGAGTAGTCCGCGATGAGCGAGCGGCTGTACGTGGGATTGACCCGCGAGATCCAGCTCTCCTGCCCGATATGGGAAAGGTAGATGCCACCGTCGATCCAGAGTCGCGGTGAGAGGCGTACGCCGGCGGTCGCCTCCTGAATGTGGCGGGACAGATCGGGCCCGCTGATGATGCCCACACGCGGCTCCGCCGCATAATTCGCTTGAACCGAGGTCCCCGCCTGGAGCGCCACCCGCCCGCGCGTGTGCGCGCCGGCAAGCTTCATCTCAACGAAGGCCAAATTGACGTTGAATTCGTTATGCCGGGCGGGCTGCGTCGTGAAGGAGCGGTCGAATTTCGCGGGCCGCAGAACGTCCCAGGCGTAATACGCGTCCACGAATCCACCGACGGTCACGCTGCGCGCCGTGTCCTGCCCGGCCGCGATGCTCGGCACCGTCACGACGATCGCAATCCAAGGTACTCCGCGCATCAATGTCTCCCCAGGCTGTCGAGCGCCAGGTTGAGCAGGAGCACGTTCACCCGCAGCTCGCCGAAGAACCCAAGCTGCGGCTGCTCGACGTGGCGCTCGACCAGCGCGTGCACGACCGAGTCGTCGAGACCGCGCGCACGCGCCACGCGCCCCACCTGCAGCAGCGCGCTCGCGGCCGAGATGTGCGGATCGAGGCCCGATCCCGACGACGTCACGAGGTCGGACGGGACCCGCCCTTTCACGGCCCCGTCCAGGCGGACGGCACGGTCCACCGCCCCGGCGATCAGCGTATCGGCAAGCTTGGCGTCCGTCGGCCCCCTGTTCGTCCCTCCGGAAAGGGTGTCGTCGTAGCCGGCTCCGGCGGCCGAGGGCCGAGGGTGGAAGTACTCAGCGCGCGCGAACGGCTGGCCAATGAGCGCGCTTCCCGTCACCTGTCCGTCGTTCCCGAGGATGAGCGAGCCGTTGGCCTGATGGGGGAACAGCAGCTGCGCGAGTCCCGTCACGATGCCCGGATACACGAGGCCCGTAATCACGCACAGAAGCAGGGTCAAGACGACCGCCGGCCGCAGCTGGCTTTTAAGCACGATCACACCAGCCGCAGCAGGACGAGGAGGGCATCAATGGCCTTGATGCCCACGAACGGGACGAGGATTCCACCGACACCGTAGATCCACAGATTGCGACGAAGAATCGCCGCAGCCGCCGCGGGGCGATACCGCACGCCTCTTAGCGCGAGTGGAATGAGCGCGATGATGATCAGCGCATTGAAAATGACGCTGGCGAGTATCGCGGATTGCGCCGAGTGCAGGCGCATGATGTTGAGCGCCTGGAGGGCAGGATAGGTGGCGATGAACATCGCAGGGATGATCGCGAAGTACTTGGCGACGTCGTTGGCGATCGAGAAGGTGGTGAGCGCGCCCCGCGTGATCAGGAGCTGCTTCCCGATCTCCACCACCTCGATGAGCTTGGTGGGGTTGGAATCGAGGTCGATCAGGTTGCCCGCCTCCTTGGCCGCCTGCGTGCCCGTGTTCATTGCCACGGCGACGTCCGCCTGGGCGAGCGCGGGCGCGTCATTCGTCCCGTCGCCGGTCATGGCGACGAGGCGTCCCCCGCCCTGCTCGCGCTTGATCAACGCCATCTTGTCCTCGGGCGTGGCTTCGGCAAGGAAGTCGTCGACGCCCGCCTCGGCGGCGATCGCCGCGGCGGTCAACTGGTTGTCGCCGGTGATCATCACCGTGCGGATGCCCATGGCGCGGAGCTGGCCAAAGCGTTCCCGCATGCCGCCCTTCACCACGTCCTTCAGGTAGATCACGCCTAGGACCCGCGCGGACCCGTTGCCACCCCCGCCCCCGCCCCCGCCCCGCTCCGCCACGACGAGCGGCGTGCCGCCCTGGCGCGCGATGCGCTCGACGACCGGCGCGAGCCCACCGGGCAGGTCGCCGCCCTGCTCCCGCACCCAGCGGCCGATGGCGTCGCTCGCGCCCTTGCGGAGTTGCAGCGCGCCGGCGTTGATCCCGCTCATCCGCGTCGCCGCCGAGAAGGGCACGAGCACAGTCTCGTCCGCAAGCGGGCGCCCGCGCAGGCCGAACCGGTCCTTCGCCAGCACCACAATGCTCCGCCCCTCCGGCGTCTCGTCGGGCAGGGACGCGAGCTGTGCCCGGTCGGCCAAGTATTCCGGCGTGACGCCTGTCATCGGCACTAATTCGACCGCCTGCCGGTTGCCGAGCGTGATCGTGCCGGTCTTGTCGAGCAGCAACGTGTTGACGTCGCCCGCCGCTTCCACCGCGCG
Organism: uncultured Gemmatimonadaceae bacterium; assembly: GCA_964465315.1. Classification (GTDB taxonomy): domain Bacteria; phylum Gemmatimonadota; class Gemmatimonadetes; order Gemmatimonadales; family GWC2-71-9; genus AG41. The sequence continues at coordinate 2,874 of CAYXIK010000070.1, forward strand.
GCCGCTCATCGCAATGACGTTGTGCTGGATCATCCGATCCATTCCCGCGATGCCGATGGCGGACAACAGCCCGCCAATGGTCGTGGGAATGAGACAGACGAGCAGCGAGACGAGGATCGGGATCGATACGGAGCCGCCGGAATAGATCGCGAACGGCTGGAGAGTCACGACCGCGAACAAGAAGATGATCGTGAGACCGGACAGCAGGATGATCAACGCGATCTCGTTGGGCGTCTTCTGCCGCTTAGCCCCTTCCACGAGACCGATCATCCGATCCAGGAACGTCTCTCCCGGATTCGCGGTGACGCGAATGATCAGGAAGTCCGAAAGCACTCGGGTGCCGCCCGTGACCGCCGAGCGGTCGCCCCCCGACTCGCGGATCACCGGTGCGGACTCGCCCGTGATCGCCGACTCATCCACGGACGCCACCCCTTCGATCACCTCGCCGTCGCCCGGAATCATGTCTCCCGGCGTGCACAGCACCACGTCGCCCTTCCGCAGCGCGGCGCCGGCCACCGGCTCGAAGGAGGCGCGATCGCGTGGATTGCGGAGCCGCTTGGCGGTCGTTTCGGTGCGCGACTTCCGCAGCGTCTCGGCTTGCGCCTTGCCGCGCCCTTCGGCCATCGCTTCCGCGAAGTTCGCGAATACAACCGTGAACCAGAGCCACAGGGTGATCTGCAACGTGAAGCCGACGTCGCCACGACCCTGGAGGAGATCGCGCGCCAACACCAGCGTGGTGAGGACACTGCCGATCAGGACGACGAACATCACGGGATTCCGCACCATGTGGCGCAGGTTGACGGTCTTCCACAGCGCGTCCCGCGCGGCGCGCCTCACGATCGGGGGATCAAACAGCGGCCGTTTCGTCAGCGCCATCCTAGAAGACCTTCCCCGCCTGCATCAAGAAATGTTCGACGATGGGCCCGAGGGAGAGCGCCGGAAAGAACGTGAGCGCGCCGACGATGAGGATTACGGAAGTGAGAAGCACGACGAAAAGCGGCGTCGTGACCGGGAAGGTGCCGGCGGATTCAGGCACGATCTTCTTTTCCGCGAGGAAGCCCGCCAGGGCCAGCATCGGGACGTGCATCGCGAACCGTCCGATGAGCGTGTTCAGCCCGAGCAGCGTGTTATAGAAGTAAGTGGAGCCGCTGAGTCCCGCGAAGGCGCTGCCGTTATTCGCGGCGGTGGACGTGAAGGCGTAGACGATCTCGGAGAGCCCGTGCGGTCCGGCGTTGGTCCGGCCCGCTAGGCCAGCGGGCGTTACCGCGGCGAGCGCGGACAGCGTGAGCACCGCCCCGGCGAAGACGAGCACGTACAGCATGGCCATCTGGATCTCGCGCGCCTGGATCTTTTTGCCGAGGTACTCCGGCGTGCGTCCCACCATGAGCCCGGCGATGAACACTGTGAGAATTACCATCACGAGCATGCCGTACAGCCCGGCGCCGACACCCCCGAAGACGACCTCGCCGAGCTGCATGTTGACGAGCGGGACGAGGCCACCGAGGGGCGTGAAGGAGTCGTGCATCGAGTTGACGCACCCGCACGACGCGTCCGTCGTCATCGTCGCGTAGAGCGCGGAGTTGGCGATCCCGAAGCGGACTTCCTTGCCCTCCATGTTGCCGCCGGGATTGGTCGCGGACGCGATGACGTCCACGCCGCGGGCCGCGTGGATCGGGTTCCCCCGCGCCTCCGCCCAGTAGGTCGTCGCCACACCGCCGATGAACAGCACGTACATCGCTGCCCATAGCGCCCAGCCGTGTTTCTGGTGCTTCGCCATCCGCCCGTATGTGTACGTCAATGCCGCGGGGATCGCGAAGATCGCGAGCATCTGCCAGAAGTTGCTCCAGGGGGTGGGATTCTCGAACGGGTGCGCCGAGTTCGCATTGAAGAAGCCGCCCCCGTTGGTCCCCAGCTGCTTGATGGCCTCCTGGCTGGCGACCGGCCCCATGGCGAGGATCTGCTTCACGCCCTCGACCGTGGTCACGGTCACGTAGTGGGCGAAGTTCTGGATGACCCCTTGGTGCACCAGCAGGAGCGCGAGCAGCGCGCTGAGGGGGAGAAAGAGATACAGCGTCCCGCGCACGAGATCGACCCAAAAGTTGCCCAGACACCCGCCGGAGCGACGTACGATCCCGCGCACCAATGCCATCGCGACCGCCACGCCCACCGCAGCGGACATGAAATTGTGGAACGCGAGCTGGGTCATCTGCGAGAAGTACGACATGGTCGTTTCGCCCGCGTATGATTGCCAGTTCGTATTCGTCGTGAACGATGCCGCCGTCTCGAACGCCTGCCGGTCCACGACCGCGCTCAGGTGCTGGGGGTTCAAGGGGAGCAGGTGCTGGAGCCTGAGCCCCGCGTAGGTGAACAACATCGAGGCGCCGCTGAAGAGCAGCATGCCGGCCGCGTACCGAGTCCAGTGCTGATCCTCCGCCGGATCGACGCGGGCGAGTCGGTACAGGGCCCGCTCCACCGGGCGCAGCCACGTCAGCGAGCCGTCGTACAACTTGAGCACGTACATGCCTAACGGCTTCGTGACGACCAGAAGCGCGACTGAGTAGAAGGCGATCTGCAGCCATCCGTGGACGGTCATCTCAGAACTTTTCCGGCCGGAGCAACGTGTAGAGCAGATAGAGCAGCAGGACCACGGCAGTGAGGCCGCCCACGAGCGATTCGACGGTCATGGCGCGCGGTCCTCGGTGTCCTGCCTCGCGCCCAGCGCCTGACACGCGCGCACATACGCCAGCATCAGCGCGAAGAAGGCCACCGTGAGTCCGATGTACGCGATGTCGAGCATCGGTCGTCACGATAGCGACGACGACGTTAGGACGGCCTTTAGACCTGCGGCGAACGCGTTAGGATCTCATAAGGACGTTATCTTGGCGCCATGGCTCAAGAAGTAGTGCCGGTACCGGCTCCCGCCCCCGCGCCCTCGTGGTCGCGGCCCGACGACGCGACCCGGCAGGCTCAGCTCGACGCGATGAAGCGGCGGGCGACGGGCCTCCTGGGACTTGCCGCCGTGGTCTTCGTCGGGGCGAGCTTCTTCGAGAGTGCCTATCCCTGGCTCGGCTACGTGCGCGCCACGGCGGAGGCGTCGCTCGTCGGAGGCCTGGCCGATTGGTTCGCCGTCACGGCGCTCTTCCGCCACCCACTCGGCCTGCCGATTCCGCACACCGCGATCGTCGCGACGCGCAAAGAGCGCATCGGGCGCATCCTCGGGAACTTCGTGCAGAATCACTTTCTGTCGCGCGACGTGATCGCCCTCAACCTGCGCGCAGTGCATCCGGCCGAGCGCGCCGCCCGCTGGCTCTCCGACCCCGCGCATAGCCGGCAAATCGCCCGCCAGCTCGCGGGCGGGCTCGCCAAGACGCTCGAGGCGTTCCCCGACGAAGACGCCCGGGAGCTCGTGCGCCAGGTCGTAAGCACGCGAGTGCGAGCCACGCGGGTCGCGCCCGCGTTGGGTCGCACGCTGGCGCTCGTCCTCGAGGGCGAGCACCACCAGGGCTTCCTGAACGAGGCGGTGCGTCTCGCCGCGCAAGCCATTTCGGACAGCCGCGAGTTCATCCGCGAGCGGGTGCGGGCGGAGAGTCCCTGGTGGGTGCCGGGCGTGGTGGACGACAAGATCTACCAGCGGATCATCGAGGTGACGGAAGCACTGCTGCGCGCCATCGCCGCCGACCCACATCACCCGCTGCGCAAGGCGTTCGACTCCGCGCTGCGAGACTTCGTCGATCGCCTGCAGTACTCCCCCGACGTGATCGCCAGGGCGGAGGCGATGAAGGAAGAGTGGCTTACCGACCCCTCTGTCGCCGAGCTGTCCGCCCGCCTGTGGGAGGCGACGCGACGCGCGATCGTCAGCTACGCCACCCGCGAGGACGGCACGGCACCGACGCCCCTCGAGCGCGGGCTCGCCGACTTTGGCGCCGCGCTGCTGGCCAACGAGGCCCTGCTGGCAGAGATCGACGATGTGATCATCGATCTCTCGTCCCGGGTGGTCGAGCGGTATCGCCACGAGATCGGCGACTTGATCGCGCAGACGGTCGCCGGCTGGGACCCCGAAGCGACCTCGCGGCGGTTCGAGCTCGCGGTGGGGCGAGACCTCCAGTTTGTTCGCATCAACGGCACGCTGGTGGGCGGGCTGGTGGGGCTCCTCATTTACACCGTCTGGCGCGCCTGGCACTAAACGGCGCGAGCGGGAGCGGGGTAGCGGGACCCGCCAGCTTCATAGCCGTAGACCGCCAGTCACCGTGCGCCTGCAGGGCGGTGAGGGCGAGGATCAGCGGCGCGGCGTGCACCTGTCCTCCGGGGTGTCAGGTGTGGCGGCCTTACGACCTCAAGACCCGCGGCGTTTCCGGCAACGTACCGCGAGCCAGCGGTTAGATTGGAACGAGGCCCGGGTGGCGGAACGGCAGACGCGGCGGCCTTAGGAGCCGTTGGGGGCAACCCCGTGCGAGTTCGACTCTCGCCCCGGGCAT
>CAYXIK010000071.1:0-7290 GCA_964465315.1 uncultured Gemmatimonadaceae bacterium
CCCGGCGCGCGAAGGACTTCCCGCTTCCCGGAGCGTGCCACCGACCGTCGCGCCCGCTCGACCCGCCCCGGTCTCCGCGCCCGCGGCGGAGCCCGACCGGAGTAACCGGCCGGATCGCAGCCGGCGGCCACCACCAGCCCCTCAGACACCGCCGCAGGAACAGCGACCGGCGCCGTCAGCCCGCCCGAGGCCCGCTGAACGACCGGCCCCCGCGACCCCTGCCCCGGCCCCGGAACGCAAGAAAGTCGAGCCCCAGCGGCAACAGCCGGAGCGGCGGCCCCCGGCCGAGCAGCCGGCCAAGGAACGAAAGGCCGAGCGGGACACGACGAAGGAGAAAAAGCCGGCGTAGATTACAGCCGGGATGGAGACCAAGCGGAGGTACGAGCTCCCGACGCCCCCCGCCCCCCCGACCGCCGGCACGGGGCCGGCGGCCGTGTCGCCGGAACGGGCGCTCCGGGTGGTCACGCACCCCGACCGGAATCCCGGCGTCCCGCTCGATCTGGACCTCGTCCGCGCGCTGCGCGTGAACCGCAGCGCGGTCGAGCGCCGCGCCGCAACGATCCCTACGCGCCGCACCGTCAAGAAGGAATGGCAGGCCGCGTGGCTACTGCGCGCGATCACGTGCATGGACCTGACCACGCTGCAAGGCGACGATACGCCCACCAACGTGCTGCGCCTCTGCGCCAAAGCGAAACATCCCGTACGGCCTGACCTGCTCGAGGCGCTCGGCGTGGGTGAGCTCGGCATCACCGTGGGCGCGGTGTGTGTGTACCACGCGTTCGTGCCGATCGCGGTCGAGGCGTTGCAGGGCTCGGGGATTCCCGTGGCAGCGGTGTCCACCGGGTTCCCCGCGGGGTTGAGCCCCCTGCCCCAGCGCATCGAGGAGATTCAGGCATCCGTGGCCGCGGGCGCGCGGGAGATCGACGTGGTCATCACACGGGCGCTCGCGCTGGCGGGCGACTGGGAGGGGCTGTATGAAGAGATTCGCGCATTCCGCGAGGCGTGCGGCGCCGCGCACATGAAGGTGATCCTCGGCACGGGCGACCTGGCCACTCTCTCGAACGTCGCACGCGCCAGCCAGGTGGCGATGACGGCCGGCGCTGACTTCATCAAGACCTCCACCGGCAAGGAATCCGTGAACGCCACGCTGCCCGTCGGCGTCGTGATGACCCGGCAGATCCGCGACTATCACGAGCGCACCGGCCACGCCGTGGGCTTCAAGCCGGCGGGCGGAATCCGCAAGGCCAAGCAGGCGCTCGAGTGGCTCATCCTCATGAAGGAAGAGCTGGGGGACCGCTGGCTCCGCGCGGACCTGTTTCGGCTCGGCGCCTCCGCGCTGCTCACCGACATCGAGCGTCAGCTCGAGCACTTCGTCACCGGGCGCTACTCGGCGGCGCACCGCCATCCGATGGTATGACCATGCGATTCTCTGCGGTCGCGGCGAGCGTCGTCATCCTCTTGGGAGCCGGGCGAGTGGCGGCGGCGCAGGGCGCCGCAGCGGATACGTCGAGCGTGGCCGCGGCGCGCCGCCTGCTCGACGCGGCGGAGCGCGAGCTCGCCGTCCGGAGCGTAAAGGTCAATCGGGCGGGATGGATCGGTGAGAATTTCATCACGCACGACACCGAGGTCCTCGCGGCCGAGGCCCAGGCGGACGTCGCCCTGGCCATTAAACGTCTGGTGGACGAGGCACGCCGGTTCGACGGTGCGGCCCTGCCCGCCGACGTCCGCCGCCGACTGCTCCTGTTGAAGCTGCAGCTCGCCGCCCCCGCGCCACCCGACTCCGTCGACGCCGCGGAAATGAGTCGCCTCGGCGCCGGGCTCGACGCGGACTACGGCCGCGGACGGTACTGTAACCCCGCGCCGACCGCGTGCCGTAACCTGGACGACCTGGAGAAAGTCCTCGCGGAGTCGCGCAATCCCGACTCGCTGCTCGACGCCTGGCGCGGCTGGCACACGATCGGGGTCCCGATGCGCGACCGCTACGCGCGGTTCATCGCGCTCGCGAACGCGGGCGCGCGCGCCATGGGCTTCGCCGACGCGGGCGCGATGTGGCGTGCCGGATACGACATGCCGCCCGACTCGTTCGTGGTGGTGGTCGACAAGCTGTGGCAAGAGGTGCGGCCGCTGTACGTACAACTCCACGCCTACGTGCGCCGCCGCCTCCTGGCCCGCTACGGCCCGAAGCTCGTCCCTCCCGGCGGCATGCTCCCGGTGCAGCTGCTCGGTAACATGTGGGGACAGGATTGGAGCAACCTCGCCGACGTGGTGGTACCGCCCGGCGCGTCCGGCTCGGGAGTGGATCTCACCGCGATCCTCAAGGCTCGACATGTCGCCCCATTAGACATGGTGCGCACGGGGGAGCGGTTCTACGTGTCGCTGGGATTCGACTCGCTCCCAGCGACGTTCTGGGAGCGCTCGCTTTTCGTGCGGCCCAAGGATCGGGACGTGGTGTGTCACGCGAGCGCGTGGTACATCGACGACCCGACCGACCTGCGCATCAAGATGTGCATCGAGCCAAACGCCGATGAATTCCGGACGATTCACCACGAGCTGGGGCACGACTACTACTTCCGCGCGTACAAGGATCAGCCGTTTCTCTATCAGGCGGGCGCAAACGACGGGTTCCACGAAGCGATCGGCGATGCCATCGCGTTGTCGATCACACCCCGCTACCTGAAGGAGATCGGCCTACTCGACAGCGAGCCCGCCGCCACCGGCGACACGCTCGACCTGCTGCGCCTCGCGCTCGACCACGTCGCGTTCCTCCCGTTCGGGATCACGATCGACAAGTGGCGCTGGGAGGTGTTCGCCGGGAGGGTGACGCCCGATCAGTACACGAAGCGGTGGTGGGAGCTCCGGGGCTCGTACGGCGGCGTGATGCCGCCGATCGCCCGCAGCGCGACCGATTTCGACCCCGGCGCCAAGTACCACGTGCCGGGCAACGTCCCGTACATGCGCTATTTCCTCGCGCAGGTCCTCGAGTTCCAGTTCTATCGCGCGATGTGCCGCGCCGCCGGCTCCAGCGGGCCGCTGTATCGCTGCTCCTACTATGGAAGGAAGGAGGCGGGTCGCAAGCTCAACGCGATGCTCCAGCTCGGCGCGAGCCGCCCGTGGCCAGAGGCCCTGGCCACGCTTACCGGCCAGCGCCAGATGGACGCCACCGCGTTGCTCGACTACTTCCAGCCGCTGATGGTCTGGCTCGAGCGCCAGAACAAGGGCGCTCCGGTGGGGTGGTAATGGAACGTTCCGCGCCCGTCGCCGAAATCTTCGAGACCATGGCCTACGGGCCAGCGCCCGAGAGCGACAAGCCGGCGCTCGAGTGGCTCGCCCAGCACGAGGGCCGGTTCGGCCTGTTCATTGGTGGACGCTGGACCGAGGGATCGAACGGGGCCGCCCAGGGGTTCGACGTCATCAATCCGGCGACCACCGCATCCCTGGCGCGGGTCACGCAAGCGGGGCCGGAAGACGTAGATGCCGCGGTGGCCGCCGCCCGCAAGGCGTTCCCCGGATGGTCCGGCCTCTCCGGCCACGCGCGGGCGCGGCACTTGTATGCGCTGGCGCGCGCCGTTCAGAAAAATTCGCGTCTCCTAGCGGTGCTCGAGAGCCTCGACAACGGAAAGTCCATTCGCGAGACGCGCGATCTGGACATCCCGCTCGTCGCCCGTCACCTGTACCATCACGCCGGCTGGGCACAGCTCGCCCACTCCGAGTTTGCAGGCTACGGGCCAGTGGGGGTCGTAGGTCAGATCGTCCCCTGGAATTTCCCGCTCCTGATGGTCGCGTGGAAGATCGCGCCCGCGCTCGCCGCGGGGAACACCGTCGTCTTGAAGCCCGCGGAGTTCACACCACTCACCGCTCTCTGCCTCGCAGAGATCGCGCACGATGCCGGGCTCCCTCCGGGCGTGCTCAACGTGGTCACGGGCGACGGCCGCACCGGCGAGCTCATCGTCAAGCACCCCGACATCGACAAGATCGCGTTCACCGGCTCGACCGAGGTCGGTCGGATCATTCGTAAGGCCACGGCCGGATCGGGCAAGCGCCTCTCGCTCGAGCTCGGCGGCAAGAGCCCGTTCGTGGTGTTCGACGACGCCGACCTGGACAGCGTGGTCGAGGGCGTCGTGGATGCGATCTGGTTCAATCAGGGCCAGGTGTGCTGCGCGGGGTCGCGGCTGCTCGTGCACGAGGGCATCGCCGAGCGGCTGGTGAGCAAGCTCAGGGCGCGGATGGAGAAGCTTCGCGTGGGTCCGCCGCTCGACAAGGCGGTCGACATGGGGGCGATCGTGGCACCCGTGCAGCTCGAGCGGATCCGCACGCTCGTGAACACCGGCGTGGAGGAAGGGGCCACCCTCTGGCAACCCTCGTGGGCGTGCCCCACGGACGGCTACTTCTATCCGCCGACCTTGTTCACGAATGTCTCTCCGGCGGCCACGATCGCGCAGGTCGAGATCTTCGGCCCGGTGCTGGTCACGATGACGTTCCGCACGCCGGCCGAGGCGGTGGAGCTCGCGAACAACACGCCGTACGGGCTCGCCGCGAGCGTCTGGACGGAGAACATCAACCTCGCCCTCGACGTGGCTCCAAAGATCAAGGCCGGCGTTGTGTGGATCAACTGCACCAATCTGTTCGACGCGGCGTCGGGGTTCGGTGGCTACCGGGAGTCAGGGTTTGGGCGGGAGGGCGGGAAAGAGGGGATGTGGGAGTACTTGAAGCGGGAGCAGGGAGCGGGGAGCAGGGAGCAGTCTGCTGCAAAGCCGAATACCCGCGCCAAGGCACGGACCACCAAGGAGCGCACTGCTCCCCGCTCCCTGCTCCCAAGTATTGACCGGACCTACAAGCTCTTCATCGGCGGCCAGCAGGTGCGCCCGGACCAAGGCTACAGCCGAAAAATCCTCAGTCCGTCGGGGGCGCTGCTCGCTGAAATCGCAGAGGGGAACCGCAAGGATATCCGGAACGCGGTGGAAGCGGCGCATGCCGCGGCGACCTGGGCAAGGTCGAGCGGCCACAACCGCGGGCAGGTTCTCTACTACGTCGGCGAGAACCTGGCGCAACGAGCCGACGAGTTCGCGGATCGGATCGCCACGATGACGGGGCGGGACCAGGACGACGCCCGCCGCGAAGTGGAGGCGAGTATCGCGCGACTGTTCTCCTACGCCGCCTGGGCCGACAAGTATGACGGCGCCGTGCATCAAACGCCCATTCGGGGCGTCACGCTCGCCATGAAGGAGCCTATCGGCGTGATGGGCCTTGCCTGCGCCGAAGAGTATCCATTGCTCGGCTTCGTCTCGCTCGTTGCCCCGGCGGTCGCCATGGGTAACACGACCATTGCCATCCCGGCGGAAGCGCACCCGCTCGCGGCCACGGAGCTGTACACGGTCCTGGACGCCTCGGACGTGCCGGCCGGTGTGATCAACATCGTCACCGGTGGGAAGGACGCGCTCGCCAAGATCCTCGCCGAGCATGACGACGTCGACGCGGTGTGGTATTTCGGGAATCACGCCGGGGCGACGGAAGTGGAGCGGGCGTCGGCGGGGAACATGAAGCGCACGTGGGCGGAATGGCATGCACGAGACTGGACGAACCGCGGTGAGGGCGAAGGGCGTGAGTTCTTGCGGGAGGCGACGCAGGTCAAGAACATCTGGATTCCCTACGGAGAATGAGAAGGGCCAGGACTGCAGATCCTGGCCCTCCACTCCGCCTATGCCGCCAACTTCTTCCCATCCGACGGTGCGGGTTTGGCCTTCATGAGCTTCCAGCGGTTGCAGATCGGGCAGCCCAGATAGGTTCGGCCCATCCAATCCGTCTCATATTGCTGCGGATGGCGGCAGGCTTTCCTCCTGATGGCCATCGTGGGCTCGCAGGGAACGAGACATCCCTGTAACCCGTGATCCTCCGCTGGGGTTCCCGGGCCGGGCTTGTCAGCGCGCCGTCAGATACTTCTCCTCCCACGCGATGCTGAACAGCCCGTCGCAGCTCGGGCAACGCATGTCCACCGCGTAGCCGGTGATGGGAGCACGTGTGCGGCATGCGGGGCACACCGCGTAGCGGGCGTGCCAGCCGGCCGGCGCCGGCTCGGCGTCCGCGTCGCGAGGACGGGGGACGACGGTCCAGAGGCGCGGCCGATTGCTGAGCGTCTCCACGGCGCGCCGCGGCACGCGCACCTGCTCGCGGCGGGGGACCTGAAGGACGGCTTCATCCGGCGTGAGGCGCACGACGCGGTACCACGCGCCTCGTCTCAGACCACAACTCAGGTCGACGTTGAGTCGCGCCCATTGACCCGGGAGCGTTTCGCGGGGCGGCGTCATGCTGCAAGGTGAAGGTGGAATGCAGGGCTGTCAATCAGAGGATAGCCCCCGAGGCCCGAGGCGCTCGAGGTCACGACGCTCGGTGCTCGCGCCCGACGCGTCTCAAGGCGGGACGAATCACTACGGACAAGGATGATCCAGCGTTCATGGGGGGGCTCCTGAAGAGGCCGAGGATCGATCACAGTGGAACCCTGAAGCCGGAAAAAGTGCCCCTTCGACGCTCCGCGCCCTCAGGCGCAGCGGCCTCCAGAGCAGCTGGCGATGAAGGCAGCCAGAATCGCGCCGAACGTGGCGGCGGCGAGACCGAAGCCGAGCCCGACGGTCCGACCCAGGCTGAAATGCTCGGTCTCTACCTGTCGAACATCGGCAAGGGGAATACTCACCTCCAGGTCGTCGCCCTGGCTGGACGCGATTCCCGTGATGGTATCCGGGCGCAACGCTGGATCCTCGAGGACTACTCTCGAGCCGTCGGAGCGGGTGAGGCGCACGATGGCTTGCTTTCGCGCCGCGAGCAAGGACTCCGGGCGGACAGGCTCGACGCGCCACGCCTGACAGCCGGAGCTCGTCAGGATCAGGACAAGTAAGCTGGCGGCACAGGGACGACGTACGACGCGACTGGACAGGTACACGGTGCCTCCCTCGATGCGAGTCGGGAGAACAGATCCGCGGGCTGTTTCAAGTCAACGTCAAGTGAGGATTACTTCCGGAGCCCGAGCGCGAGTCCCAGAGCCACCCGGCGAACGACTGACTGTCGTTTGCGTCGGCGAACCCATACAACCCAACTCCGAACCAGTTCGGGCGTCCAGGTCAGATGGGCCTCGAGCAGGGAGGCGCGCTCCCAAGCGCGGAGGGTCAGCTTTGCTTCCTACGCGGGACCGCGTTCTAACGAGTTGGGAAGTCGGGGCGCCGGGATTTGAACCCGGGACCTTCTGGTCCCAAACCAGACGCGCTACCGGACTGCGCTACGCCCCGCCGTCACCGCGAGTGA
>CAYXIK010000072.1:0-7126 GCA_964465315.1 uncultured Gemmatimonadaceae bacterium
CCCTCCGACCCCTGCGCCGTCGCCTCCTTCACACGGACCGCCGGGCCCGTGGCCACAGCGGTGAAGTCCGTGAGCGCGGTCTCATTCCCGTAGCTGTCTCGTGCCACCACCCGCAGGACGACCGGCTGGCGTGACTGCAGCGCGAGAGGGCCTGTGACCGCCGCGCTATCGCGCAACACCGCCAGCTCACGCGCTGGCCCAGGCTCCGCGTGCACCGTTACCGAGTGCTCTATGGCGCGCACGCGCGCCATGACCACGGCGGGACCGGTCCGCTGGCCCAATGTCACCCGCACCCGGACCGCGCCGCTCGAATCGGTCGGTCCACCCCCGACGACGGCGGCGCCCGTCGCGGCGAAGGACACCGCCAGCCCGGCCACCGGCGCTCCCGCCGTATCCCGAACTTCGAACACGAGCGGCTGCGGCAGCGCCGATCCGACGGCACCCCGCTGCTCCGCGCCGGAAACGAACCCCGTCCGCTGCGCCGACAGCACCAGCCGCCGCAGCCGCACCGTGAACGCGCCGATCCGCGCTCCGCTGCTCCACACCTCGACCTCCCCCGGTTGCCGCACGGCCTCGGCCACGATCTGGAACGAGGCCCGCCCGCGCTCGTCGGTCATCCGGCCGGGTACGGCACCGGCGAGCGCGGCGGTCGACGGCCGCAGCTCGAGGCGCACTCCCGTCGCCGGGTTGCCGCGCCCGTCCGTCACCGTGACCGCGACCACGCCGGCGCCCGGGCCACCCTCCCACAGCACGAGCTCGCCGGGCGCCGTCGTCGCGCGGACGACGGCACGCGCCTCCGTCGTGGTGAGCGTGATCGCCCCACCCCCACTCACCGGCGTGCCGTTCGCGAGCTGCACCCGCAGGCGGTGAGCCCCGGCAGCGGTGCCCGCCAGCACGCGAAAGGTGGCCATGCCGTCTGGATCGGTGATCGCCTGAGCGTCCTGCTTGAGTCCACCGGGAATGGCCGCGCTGCCCTTCAGAAGCAGCGTCGTTCCGGCCTGCGGCGCACTACCCCGCACGAGTCGCACCGTGACACGAACCTCTGTCCCTGCTTCAGCAGGCGCGGTGGGCTGAACTTCCACCCGCAGCGCCCCGCCCCCACCGCCGCCGCCCGGGCCCCTGCTCGCGGCGCTCTGGCGTCGGCCGCACTCGTCCACCGCGGCGATCACGCTGGAGTCGGCGCCGACCGCCCGGAGATCCGCGCGGTCGCGCTCGGTCGGCCGAAAGGCGAGGCAGTTGCGCCGGACAAGGACAGCGATATCGCGCTTGCTCAGCCCGCCCGCCGTGAGCAGCCGGATCACATCGGTCTTGAGAAAGGGCTTCGTCCCTTGGGCATGCGCCGGCACGAGCGGGACGCATCCTACCAGTAACAGGGCGAGACGAGCGACGGGCCGTCGCATGGCATCAAACATGGTTCGTGGTTCGGAGGAGCGCCACCTCGGCTGACATGGCGAACCGCGCCGTCAAGGACGCGGACATCCTGTTCCGCTGTAGCCCGCTTCCACGGAGTCCATATCAGCATAGAACGCCCGGTCCGCCACCGCCCGCGGCGGATCCAGCGATCCGACGTGCTTGCTGCGCTCCACGCTGTAAGCGATCCAGCGCTGCTCCACCGCCACGTACGCGGCCGCCAGGCCGCGGCAATTGGCTTGCTTCTCACCGAACAGCGTGGCACGCTCCTGATAATCACGCAAGCCGGAGGCCAGTAAATCCCCGAGCCGCTGGAGCTCACCCAAGGCCGGCGCCGACCGGGCCTGTGCGGCGGACGTCTGACCACCGCCTGAGGCGGGCGTGGAGCTGGCCGTCACGGACTCCGCGTCCGCGCTGGCAACGGGGGCGATCGGGACCGCGCTCTCCCCTGGTCCGACGACGCGTTGTCCCAAGAAGAAGAGGAGCACGGCGCTCCCGGCGATGGCCAGGACCAATGGGACGCGCGAGCGCCGGCGCGCGGGGATCCGCAAGGCGGGCGTCCGGACAGGAGTGCGCCACGTTTCCGTGGTCGGCGCGCGGGCTGGCGGCGTCACGGATCGCTCCGACCAGACCGGCGTCCCGTGCGACGGCGTACGAGCCGGGGGCCACGCTGGGATGCCCGGCGCGCGGGGGGGGGACGGCGGGGGCGGTTCCGGCCAGACCGGCGGCGCGTGCGACGGAGTGGGCGATGGGGGCGACGACGGAACGGCCGGCGCGCGTGTGACCGGCTCCGGCCAGACCGGCGGCGCGTGCGACGGAGTGGGCGGCCACGGTGGAGGCGCGGGCCACGGCACGACGGGAGTGGAGGGCCGCGAGGCTGCGGCTGGCTCGCTCTTCGGAGGTTCGCCCGCCGCTGCCGGCCGGAACGCGTGATAGTTCTTCCATCGGACGAAGGAGCGGGCTCGCCCTTCCGTCGTTTGGGCGCGCGGATCGAGCATCTCGTAGAACGGGAGGGGAACTTCTGGCGCCGGCTCCTGGGCGACGGGCCGGAAGAAGCCGGCTTCCGCTGGGCTCAGAACGAGCGCCACTTGCCACGGCCGGGTGAAGAATCTGGCATGCGCCTCCACGTCACCGGGAGCGAGCATCAAGCCCAGGGGAGGATGGCTGTGGTACCATCCCAGCAAGTGGCGCTTGAGGGTCCCGAGGCGTCGCTGCAAAGCAGGCCATGCATGCGCAGTCACCACCGTGGCCTTGTCACCGTAGATCGGCTGCCCGAGACCGATGAGGAGATCCACGGCGACGTACAGGACGCCCGTCTTGGGACAGTGGCACAAATCGCCGGCGAGAAATCCGAAGACGCCGCTGGTGCTGGGCAGGTCAGTGTGCTGGTTCGCCGCCTCGAGCGCCCGCCGCGTGACGAACAGCGGGTACCCACCCAAGCCGGGAGACGATCCCGGGGCCACGCGGGCCTGCCACAGCACGGCGTGCGCGAGCGGCATCGTACGCTCGATCGGGGGGAGGTCCTGGCTCGCCGGGTCCAGGCCTGTGCCCGACGGAGGCAACTCGGTCGTCACCGTGCCACTGTCCTGACGTTGAGGCCCACGTCGAAACATGCACGCGGGCAGCGCGGCTGGGTATCCTGCCTGGGGGGCCTAGGGCCGCGAACAGCCGGAAGCGCCGAACTGGCGCTCCGCTTCGGCAACGCGTGCGGCGAGCGCCTCGTCTCGCGAGGACGCGATCGCGTCCGGCTGGGCCCGACGCTCGAGGCTGTACCGCAGCCATTGATCGTCGAGCTTCACCAAGCCTTGAGCGAGGTCATCGCACGTCATCTGCTGCTTCTCGAAGAACTGCGCGCGGGTGCGGTATGCTCCAACGACCTGTTCCAGCGTATCGGCGAGCCCTTCGAGCCGAGAGGGCGCCACGACCGATGGAGCCGCCGCGCCCGAAGCCCCAGCGACCCGCAACAGGTGCCAGGGCCAATACCCGACCGCGATCAGCGCGAGGCCAAACCCCAATGTTCGTACCGCCGGAGCAACGCGTCTTGGCGGCCGTGCCCGTACCCCCTCGTCGTCAAACGCGTCCGGGAGGATGAGGTTCATTCGTTCATGGGGTTGGCGATCAGGCAGGGAAGTCGCGGCCAGAGTGCCTCCTCTTTTCGATGCGCGCTCCCCGCAGGTGCAGGGCCCGAGAGGAGACGCACTCCCGCCGTCACGGCAAGCAAGAGCCGTGCCAACGATGAGAACCACTCCGGTGCGGCGCGCGCCAACCGTCCCCCGCAGCGAGCGGCGGCGTGACGACGACGTGATACAGATGCGTTGGGGCTAGCGTCAGGGCGTCACGGGCGTGGACACCCCGACTGCCCGTGACGTCTCTCGGCCGAATCCACCGCGGCGTAGAACGCGCGGTCGGCGGCGGCGCGCGCCGGCTGAAGCGGTGCGGCGAGTCGCTTCCGCTCGGAGCTATAGGCAATCCAGCGCTGGCTCACTGCGACGAAGGCGCTCTCGAGCACCGCACAGCTCAACTGCTGGCGCTTGAACACGTCAAGCCGGTCGCCGTAGTTCTGCAGCGCGATGGCCAGCGACGCGCTCGCCCGCGCGAACGCGCCCGACTGCGCCGACGGTGCGAGCTCGTCCGCCTTTGGCGCAGGCGCATTGGCGGCCGTGTCGAGGGCTGACCTGGACCGCGGGAGCGCGACGGAGGTCGTCGAGACGCTCGGCTCTCGAGGCGCCGCTGGTCCTCGCGTGATAAAGACGGCCACGCCCGCCATCGCGACGCCGAGCAGCGCTACCAGCGCCGCCCACGCGCCCCGGCGACCCACGCGTTGCGTCGGAGGAAGCTCTTGCAGCGCCAGCCAGAGACGCTGGTTCGCCACACGGAACTCCTCACGAGTCTCATCGGTGGGCGCCACAGGCTCGAGCCTGGCGAGCAGCTGCATGGCACGACGGATGTGAACGCGCGCACTCTCCCGCACGGCGCGACGGACCGGCATTTTGCGGCGATCGACCAGCGCACGGCGCTCAGCCATACGGCGCTCCACAACACGGCGGCGATCGGGCAACCGACGTTGGTCGGCCGATGAAAGGGTCATTCCATAAGCTGAGCCACTCGTCCCCTCGACGCTAGATCCGCCCGGGGCTGAAGCACGATGCGGGAGCATGGACTCATGCTCCCGCATGGCTGTTTCGCGTCAAGGCGCCAAGGTCATGACTGGTGGTTCCCTTCCTGATGGTCGTCCACACCGTCGTGATTGTCGTCTTCGAACGCCCTGGCGGACCGCAGGATGTTCCGATTGATGGCCTCAGCGTTCGCCGGGTCTGTCGGGTCGAGCACGGCCCCGCTCGCATCCTTGAACCAGCTCGCGATGTCCACGGCGAACGTGAAGTTCTTCGTATCGCTCGCGAGGGTGACCGGGGGGTCGAACGTCGCCGACATTTCGGCGTCGACCTCGGAGGTAAAGGTGAAATCATGGGTCGCATTGCTCGCGTCCGTGAAGACACCCGTCACCTGGACGCTGATCCCCTTGAATTCCGGGTGCGCCGTCAGGAAGGCGCTCGCCCCCGGCTCGTCGTCGTCCGGCTTCACAGCGTCCAGCTTCGCCTGCACTCCGCTGTAGGTGCCTGCCGGCACGGCGACGTCCACCAGCATGACTTGGGTCGTCGCGTCCACCGGTAGGTTGACGAGCGTCGGCCCCAGCTGCAGCTCGGGACAGTCATCCTGTTCGCCCGTCGTGGCGCAGCCGCTCGTGGTCTGGAGCTCGATCCGCGAGAGCACCACCTGCGCCTGGTTGATCGTGAGGGAGTTAGGGCCGCTGCCAACCTGGAGCGCCGCACTCACGCCGGGTCCGGCCGGCAGCGCGACACCGGAGGATCCCTTGGTAGTGACCGACAGGCTGAGTGTGTGAGACGCCCTGGGCTCCGTTCCACTGCACGCCGCCAAGGCGAGCGCCACGGGCGCGAAGTACAACGCGCCGCGGACGCGAGATAGTTCCAACATAGGACACCTCACCGAAAGAGAATCCGTCGACGATTCTACCCCCATCGGGCCTCAAGGCGCCAACGGCGCCGTGTGAGCCACGTCACCTGCGCGTTGGCTAGACGATGAAAGGAGAAGAGATTCTGCCTAACGGTTCGCTTCTACGCTGAGAATCTTCGACCCGGAGATCGGTATCAGGCCGCCCAAGATCCGCCCCTGCTCATCGACCGCGAGGTGCACGCCGTTCGCCAGGTTCCCGTCCGTGCCCACGAGGACTACCGAATCACTTCCGTTCGAAATCATGGTCAACACATCGAGGGAGGCCTGAGCGCCAAGGACCATCACGGGGAGGCTCACGCTATCCCCTCCTACGGCGCGGGCGCGCCGCAGGAGCTGTTCGAGGAACGCGACGGAGGTTTGCATGACGGGCAGGGTCCCTTTCGGCATGCCGACGCGGGTCGTTCTGGGTCGTTCTCCCCGACTGGACGCCGGATGCAGGGTGATATCGACTTCGGAGACCAGCGCGTCCGGCGTGGTCCGGATCCGAAAGCGCACCGAGTCACCCATCTGCGAGATCAGGACGCCGGTGATAGACCGATCGCTGCGACTGAAGGACTCAAACGTCGTGTCGGAGTACGAGATGCTGAGGTAGCGTCGGCCGGACTCGAGCTCCTTCTCGGGTGTCGCGCAACCCCACGCGGCGAGGACGACTGCGACAGCCGCGCAAACGACGCGGTGCCTCAAGGAGAGATCATCCGGGGGAGAAGAACGCCGTGGGGGAGGAGGCGGCGCTGAACCCGCTGCCGGGCGCCATTCAGGTCCTCTCCGACGTATCCGAACCGCGACGATAGCGCCGCAAGGTGGGCCTCGCACGCTTGGCCCGTCGCATCTCCAGCGACGTGCGCATCGGCGCACCTCTCGAACGTGGAGGCCATCGCCTCCAAGGCGTCCGCGACTGTCGAGAGTTGGCCGGTGAGCTCGGCATGCGGCTCGACAAGATCAGCAGGCGGGGTCACCGATGCGAAGTGGGTCGCTTTCTTCCGAACCTCGCGTTCGGCTTGTCTCACGACCTTGGCCACGACTGCCAAGCTATCGTTTGGGATCTTGTTGTGCACGACGGTGAGCTGCATGCGCGCCGTCATCTGGAAGGCGGCGACCATGGCGCCGTCGACGTCATCGTGCACCACGGCTCCGTAGCGCTCGTAGGGATCGCCCGCACAGGCGACGATCGACACAAAAACCCCGGCGACCCAGCGGTGTAACTTACATCTCACGTCAGCATGACCTCCTGGCCTTTAACCTAGGTGCTTTCCGTCACTCCGCCTCCCTCATGAGGTGATCTTATGACCCTCGGACAATGGACGGCTCCGGTGTTGCTGTTGACGTGCGCGATGGCGTCGCAGTCCTCGGCGCAAGAGAAGCGCCTGAAGCGGTCCGATCTCCCACCCGCGGTCCAAAAGACGGCCGACGAGCAGAGCGCCGGCGCGACCGTGCTGGGCTATTCGAGCGAGACCGAAGAGGGCCAGCTCGCGTACGAGGTCGCGTTGACGGTGCGCGGCCACGGTCGGGATGTCACGATCGCGCCGGATGGCACCATTCTGGAGATCGAGGAGGAGGTTGCACTCGAGTCCCTGCCCGACGCCGTGCGGACCCGTCTGATGCGGGCGGCGGGCTCCGGCAAGATCCTCAAGGTCGAGTCGTTGACCAAGCGCGGCGCGATCGTGGCGTACGAAGCCCAGGTCCG
>CAYXIK010000073.1:0-7060 GCA_964465315.1 uncultured Gemmatimonadaceae bacterium
TTAGAGCACGGCACTCATAATGCCGGGGTCGCGGGTTCGAGTCCCGCCCCTGCTACTTCCTTAGTCCTGCGCCACGCGCCACCCGGGGCCCGAAACGCATAGGTTACATCCCGGTAAGCCCTTACCGTACCCCTGACAAGCGCGGTGCGCGCAACCTAAGGCGATTGTGTTGCGCGTATGTGACACTTCGTCGATTGCGCGACCTGAGCGAGCCATTATGGCTAACATGCTACGGGCACAGAGCTTGCGCTCGTCCCCGGGCAATCGCTCGAGGGATATGCTCATGGCGGTCTCCCGCGCTTGGCAGCTATCGGTCGATGGCGTGCTGGATTGGATGCAGGAGCAGTTCCGCCCGGCAAGGACGACTGCAACTGAGGACCGGAGCGGGCGAGTGTGCGTGTTTCGCGTAGAGCAGGGTTCTCCTTCACCCACCCTGCTCATCCCGAACGCCGTGCTCCACCGCTACAGCGCTGCGGAGATCACTGCAGCCCTGGACCGCCTCCACGTGCCGGCGAGATTGCGCAGTGACCCGATGACGCGCTTGCGATGCGTCGAGCAGGAAGGGCGAATCGTAATCCTTCGGCCCCAGAGGTGGCGGAGCCCGTTGCCCCCGTGGATCACCGTCTTTCGTGGCGCCAACGCGCGCAGCACGGGACTCGGAACGTAGCTGGGCTACATCCGGAACAGATAGCTGAACTTCAGAAAGAACCCGTCGCTCGTGCGCCGCAAATCCCGAAACGCGAGCGCGTCGGGCTCGGTGAGACTGTTGCCGTACCCGGCGTACAACACCGTCCGCGGAGTCGGGTGGTACGAAACGAGCCAGTCGACCCGGACCGCGTTGTTCGTTCGCGCCCCCGCGCGAGCGTAGATGCCCGTGCTCGGGTCGCGGATGAGAATCGGATCGTTGGTGCGAGAGTCGTCACGCAGGGCGTCCTGCCACTGCGAGTCGTATTGACCCACCAAGCGCACGAAGACCGGACGGGACACCTGGTACTCGATCTTGAGCCGCGGAATGCGACGCAAGCCGACCGTGCTCCCATCGGTCTTCCTCCAATACTGCTGGTGTGAGTAGCTGGCGCTCACCCGCAGCTGCTCGGTGGGACGCCAGTCGCCGCTCGCCTGAAGGATGAGAATGCGGGCGGGTGCCCACTCGAAGAAGTTCTCATCCTAAAGGGCGGGGAGGAGCAGCAGTGTGCCCGAGAACCGCTTGAACTGGGGTGTGGCGATGTTCAACAGCAGGTCGAGGTTTCGGATATGCGGCGTGCCGACGAACCGCACGGTGTCAGTCACACCGCCCGAGGTGTGCTCGAGCGCGTAGTCCCGGTAGAGGGACGAATCGTAGCCGAACGATTCGAAGAACACCCCGCTCGTGATCGTCCAGCCGCCCCGCAGCACGCCGGTGAGGTTGACGTGCAGCTCGCGATCTTCGGCCGAGCGGCCCGAGGTAAAGTCCTCGTATTGCCAGCGGCCGAACAGAAACAAATCGGGCGTCCAGCTTTCGAGCGAGGAGCCCGGGCGCCCGAAGAACGTCAGCCGGTGATCGACGACGGCCGTCACAATACCGGGCCGCGAGATGAAGCCGCTAGCGGCAACGAAGTCGGGATGAATCCCCGTGATGCCGTAGTGGAACGCAAACTCGCGGCCGGCCCGATCGAGGGTGGCTTGCCACAGGGGCGCGTTTGCTACGGCGCCGCTCGAGCGCGTGAAGCTTTCCGCGCCCTGCAACGCCAGCGCGTAGGTCGGCCCGAACACGAGGCGTGCGTCGGCTCCGGCCACGCGGTTGTAGTCACCGCCCTCGATCCGGTCGGTATAGACGATCCCCAGGGTCGATTGCCCGATCAGGTCCCGCCGGATGCGCAGGATGTTGTACACGGGATGCACGGTCCCCGTGAGCGACGTGCCCGCGTCGTCCACGCCGAACAGGGCGCCGAGATTCGTGCCGGAGACCTTGCCAGTGACCTTCACTGCCGCTACCGGCTGCACCAGACGACGGGTGCAAATGAGCGTATTCGGCGTGTCGAACTGCTCCAGTCCCTCGAGGAAGAACGGTCGCTTCTCGGGGAAAAACAGCTCCTGGCGCGGATCGAACTGCAGCTGGCCCGCGTCCGCCTCCACCTGGGAAAAATCCGGATTGCCGGTGCCGGTGAGGGTCAGGTTGTTGGTGATCCCCCAGCGCACGTTGCCACCGAGCGCGGGACCGGTGGTCGTGTAGTGCCAGGTCGACGGACCTTCGGGAGCGCCGTCGGCCTTCGCGGTTGCCTCGGGGTTGAGAATCGAGCACGAGCCCGCGCCGCAGGTCCTGGAGACCGGCGAGCGTGCCTGACTGCCCGAGGAACGACGCGGCGGCCCGGCGTGCGGGCGTCCACGTGTCCTGGTAGCCGGAGTGCTGGACTTGGCGGACGATGTTCAGCCCCCAGTCCTGCACCGGGGCGGGTTGATAGCGCAGGCTCTTCAACGGGATGCGGATCTCCACCTGGTACCCGAAGTCGGTGAGACGGCCCTTCGATTGGTAGACAAAGTCCGCCGACAGATCCACGGAGTCGCGAATCGTACCCCCCAGCCCGTTCACACCGGATTGCCTGCCCTCGTTCAACACGCCGTCCGATTGAATGCCGAGAGGATTCACCCCGAACACGATCGCCTGACGTGGTCGTCGAACGTGTCGAGCAGGATTTGCACGTAGTCGTCGGCGGCGATCTTGTCGCGGTCGGCGAGTGTGGCGTGTACGGTGCCGTGCGGCTCGAACGCGCGCACACCAAAGTAGATGGCGCTGCTCGAGTACCAGACGAGCACTTCGGTCGAGTCCGCGGCGGGACGGCCGTCCACCGGCGCGTACTGCGAGAACCCGGTGAGCCGGGCGGCGCTGCGCCACACCGGCTCGTCCAACTTGCCATCGATCACCACCGACCCTTCGAGCTTCGGTATGAGGACCCGGAGCTCGCCGTCGCGGCCGGAGTACGTGGGTGCCGTGTCGCCGCCGCTCTGGAGTAGCACCAGGAGAAGCAAACCCCTCACGGTCGACTCTCGAGCCCCTTCCAAACCACCGGTCGGATGTCCCGCGAGCGCTCGGCGGCGTACGCTTGCGCGGCGTGCAGCAGTGCCTCGTACTCGGCCCGCCACTCGGCGGGCATGTGGGCGCGAAAGTGGGCCGCGGTCATCACGGCGCCCCGCGGCGCCCGGGCCGCGCCGTGCCCGACCTCCACCACGTCGCCCAGAAAGCAGGTCGAGCTCCCCGTGTCCATCACGTTCGCCACTCGGCACTCGAAGTGCGCGTAGCACTCGTCGAGCACGGGCGGGCCGAGCACGCCCGGGCGGTACGGAACGTCGCTCAGCTTGTCTCGGGTACGACCGCTCGCGAAGCCCAGGCGGTAGATCAGCTCGAACTGGTCGTCGCGCAACACGTGCAACACGAATCGGCCGGTGTCGAAAATGAGGTCGTGGCTGTAGTTGAACTTGTGAATGTAGACCGACACGCGCGGAATGGCGGGCACGATCGAGGCCCGGATCGCGCTGTCCGAGATCATGCCGTTGCGCTTGCCGTTCCGCTCCGACGTGATCGCCACCACCGGCGAGGTGAGATTGCGGAGCAGCTGGTAAACGGCGTCGGGCTGCATCCCTACGCGCGCCGGCGGGCGAAGGCGATCGTGTGGTTGTTGCGGACGGGGATGGCCCACGGGTAGGGATACCGGCGTCGGAGTCGCTCGGCGAACGTGGCGAGCGCGTAGGAGAACTCGCCCGGCTCGTAGAAGCGGAACGTCGAGTAGTGCCGGGCGCGGGCCTGGCGGATCAGCGCCGGAAGCGAGGTGAACTGCCACCACCCGGCGGCCCGCATGCGGACGTGCGCGAACGCGCCGTTCTGCTCGAGGGCCGTGCGGATCGCCGCGTGCGTGTACAGCCGCCGCTCGCGCTCCGCAAACCCGGGGAAGTGCTGACCCCACACGGTGGCCCGGTTCTGCGTCGGCGTGCGCGTATAGATCACTACCAACCCTCCGGGGCGGAGCACGCGAGCGGCCTCGGCTAGGAACCCGTCCAGCCCGAGATGATGGATGGCGTTGAACGTCAGGACCACGTGGCAGGCGTTGTCCGCGATCGGCAGCGCCTCGGCGAGCGCCGCGACGCGGGCGCCGTCGTTCCGCGCACCCCCGCCCGCCTGCAGCATGGCGGGGCTCGCGTCCGCGCCGATCGCGCGAGCCGGCGCGAACCCACGATCACTCAGCGCACCGCACACCGCCTCGAGATAGCGGCCGGTGCCGGTGGCCACGTCGAGCAGCTGCAGGGGACCGCGGTCCGCGGCGAAGCGTGCGACCACCCGGACGATCCGGCGCACGGCGCGCACGTCCAGGTCTCGCACGCGGCTGTACCGCCTCGCGATACCGCGAAAGTGCTCAGCCAACGCTGCGGTCGGCATGGCCCCAATTATACTACAGGATGCCCTCGTTGCCGTCGCGTCTCGCGCGCCACATCGCCCGCGCCCGTTTGTTCCGGGAGCCGGGCGTCGCCGTCGTGGCTGTGTCCGGCGGCGCCGACTCCGTTGCCCTCCTCGACTTGCTCCACGCGCTCGCCCCGACGCTCGGTCTCACGCTCGTGGTCGCGCATGCCGATCACGGCATTGCCGCGGAGAGTCGGACGGTCGGACAGGTCGTGATGGAGCTCGCCGCGCGATACGGCCTGACGTTCGAGCTCGGCGAGCTCGAGCTCGGCCCCGGGGCGACGGAGACCGCGGCGCGCGCCGCACGGTACGCCTGGCTGCGCGAGGTGCAGCGCCGGCAGGGCGCCCGATACCTCGTGACCGCCCACCACAAGGACGACCAGATCGAAACGATCGTCCTGCGCTTGCTGCGCGGCACCGCTCCCGCCGGGCTCGCCGGGATCGCCGTGCGCGCTGGTGGAGGGCTGGTTCGACCCCTCTTGCCCTTCGCCAAGGCCGAGCTCGTGGCCCATGCGACCGCGCGCGCGCTCCCGGTGCACGACGATCCGGCGAACGCGGACCCGCGCCACCTCCGGAGCTGGGTGCGCACCGTGCTCCTCCCGCTCATCGCGGGGCGGCTGGGCGTGCGTGTCGGCGACGACGTGCTGCGCGCGGGGCGCGCGGCCGCGCTGGAGAAGCGCGCCTGGGATCGCGCGCTCGAACACCTTCCGGATCTTGAGCTTCGCGTCGAGGAGCAGGGCTTCGACGTTGCTCGGGCCGGCTTGGCCCGCTATGATCACACGTTGTCCGTAGCATTGCTGCGCGCCGCGGCGCGGCGGGTCGGGTTGGTGCTGGGCGTTCGCCGCGCCCGTAGGCTGCTCGACCTCGCGCGCCGCTCCTCGGGACGCCGGTTGTTGCTCGGCGGCGCGTGGCAGGCCGAGGTCACGTTCGATCGTCTACGAGTGGACCGCGCTGGCGCGCGACAGGGTGGGGAGGTTGGTGAGGTTGTGGTGACGGATGCGCGGGGCGCGACGGAGTTCGGCGTGTACCACGTGAGCTGGCGGCCGGGAAGCGCGCCTGAACGGTTGCAGCGCAGCGCGTGGACGACGTGGGTGAGCGGGGACGCGTGGGAGCTCCGACCGATGCGTCGGGGCGATCGGCTGGTTCCATTGGGGGGCGTGGGGCGGCGAGCAGTGCGGCGGATGTTGATGGAAGCGCGGGTGCCGCGCGGCGATCGGGCCGGCTATCCGGTGGTCGCGCGCGGCGAAACGATTCTCTGGGTGCCGGGCATCTGCCGGAGCGCGTCCGATCTCCCGGCGCCCGGAACAAGGGCGGTGCGGCTGGATGTTACCAAGCACGGCGGGCCTCAAGCAGACCGGCGGGCGTAAGCTCGAGCGGATCGTCTTCGACGAGGATACGATCGCGCGTCGTGTGCGCGCCCTCGGGGAAGAAATCACCACGGCGTACCCCGACGGCGAGCTCCTCGTTCTGGGTCTCCTCAAGGGGAGCTTCATCTTCCTGAGCGATCTGGTCCGTCGCATCGAGCGACCCCTCCAGGTGGATTTCCTCGTAGCCGCGAGCTACGGCGCCGACACCATCTCGAGCGGGCACGTGCGGCTGCTGTACGATCCGGAAACCGAGTTGCGGGGTAAGCACATCTTGCTGGTGGAGGACATCGTGGACACGGGGAAGACGCTCAACCGACTGGTGACGATGCTGCGCGAGCGCGCCCCGCGAAGCCTGGAGATCTGTGCGTTGCTGCACAAGCATCTGGCCGAGCACCTGGAGCTCGAGCCCGCGTTCGTGGGATTCGACGCCCCCCAGGTGTTTCTGGTGGGCTACGGGCTCGACCACGCCGAGAATTTCCGACACCTGCCGTACGTCGCGAGCCTGACCTGATGGCCAACCGCGTCCCGCCGCCGCGCGAATTCAGCTGGGCCCGGACCCTCCGGACCCTCTCGTTCTGGGCGCTCCTGATCGTGGGCGCCATCGCGCTGGTGCAGTTTGCCGCCCGGAAGCAGGACGCCGTGGACATCTCGTACAGCGAGTTCACCGAACAGCTCGACCAGGGTAACGTGAGCTCGGTCGAGATCACCGAGCGTCAGCAGGTCAAGGGGGAATTGAAGACGCCGATCGCGCGGCGCGAGGGGCGCGGGAACTTCGCGCGCTTCACCACCCTCTTGCCGTTCGAGTCCAGCGACACCTGGGTCGCCACGCTCCGCCAGCGGGGCGTTAGCGTCAAGGCGCTCCAGGACAAGCAATCCTTCGGGGTCTTCCTGTTCGGGTTCCTGCCGTACCTGCTCATCTTCGGCCTGCTCATCTTCATGCTGCGCCAGATGCAGCAGGGCGGGAACCGCGCCTTCGCGTTCGGCAAGTCCAAGGCGAAGCTGCTCGCGGGCGACACGCCCAAGGTGACGTTCGCGGACGTCGCCGGCGCGGACGAGGCCAAGCAAGAGCTGGAAGAGATCATCGATTTCCTGAAAGACCCGCAGAAGTTTCAGCGGTTGGGCGGGCGGCTCCCGAAGGGCGCCCTGCTCGTGGGCCCGCCGGGAACGGGTAAGACCCTCCTCGCCAAGGCGGTGGCGGGCGAGGCCGGGCGGCCGTTCTTCTCGATGTCGGGGTCGGACTTCGTCGAGATGTTCGTCGGCGTCG
>CAYXIK010000074.1:0-6970 GCA_964465315.1 uncultured Gemmatimonadaceae bacterium
TTACGGCTGCTCGTCGCGGTGCACGACGTGACGCCGGCGCACGCGCGCCGGCTCGAGGTGCTGTATCAGCTCCTCGATGGGCTCGGCGTACGCCGTTACGCCCTGCTTGTCGTTCCAAACTGGCACGGCGCCTGGCCGCTCGCCGAGTACCCCGAGTTCGCCCGCCAGCTGCGCGAGCGGGCGGCGAGCGGGGCGGAAATCCTGTTGCACGGCTTGCGACACGACGAGGTGGGCCTGCCGCGCTCCCTGGCGCACCGCATGCGCACGTTCGGCCGCACCGACCGCGAGGGCGAGTTCGCCTCGCTTGTTCCCGTCGAGGCAGCGGCTCGTGTCGCTCGTGGGTTGGCGGCGCTGCGCGGCGCCGGGCTCGAGCCGCTCGGCTTCGTGCCGCCGGCGTGGCTCGCGGGTCCAGCCCTCCCCCGCACCGTTCGCGACGAAGGTCTCACCTTTACGGAGGACGCGCGCGCCATCGTCGTACTGAACGGGGAAGTCCGGCGCATCGCCGCGCCGGCGACGTGCTGGAGCACCCGGCGCCGCTGGCGGGCGGCGGGTTCCGTACTGGTCGCGGCCCTGCGACTCTGCCTCGAGCGCACGCGGCCACTGGTCCGCGTCGCGCTGCATCCCTCGGATGCCGACGTGCCGGCGGTGCTCGCGTCCTGCCGCCGCACGCTCGCGGCGCTGTTGGCGCGGCGGGAGTTGACGTCCTACCGGGAAGTGTTGGGTGAGCGTGACGCGTAGACCGCTTCAGGGACTGCGACGAACCGCCCCAAAGTCGACGAGCTCGATGTCCCCTCGCTGCAGCCTCGCCCGCACCTCGGGCGAGAGGAGCGCCGCCAGCTCCCGCTCGCGACCGGTCGCGTACCGGGCCCAATGCGCCAGCTCCGCGTCAGGATAACCCGGATGCACCATCAGCTCAGTGACGCCCGAGTCGAGACGATCGAGCAACGCGAGCAATCGCTCGCCAAAATCACGCCGTCCGGTGAGCGCGAATCCGCGGAAGTGGCCGGCGTGCCATGGGACGGCACCGTCCCCAGTTGCCAGCCGGTACGCCGCGCTGACCAGCACCTGCGCCACGGCGGCGAGCGGCCGCCACGCGATGGTAGATACCGGCTCGAGCGGTACGCGCACGACGTCGATGCCGGCGGCCCGCGCCGCCGCGACGGCCGGCCGCCACACGCCCGGCCACACGTGTGCGTGCTCGTGACCATCCAGGTGCGTCAGCCGCACACCGGTGCTTCTCGCCCGCGCGATCTGGGCCGTGCATTCCCGCTCGATCTCCCCGGCCACGAGCCGGCCCGCAAGGGCGCGCGCCACGAACCGGGGGAGGGAGCGCAGCCGACCATCCCGCCCGCACAGGCTCGGCACTGCGTCCGGTGGTGACACCGGAAGGCCGACCGTGAGGTTCAGATGCAGCCCGACCCCCAGGCGCGGAGCCGCACGGGCCGCTGCCGCCGCCGCGGCGAACCCCGGCGTGTTGACCAACAGCGACGCCGAAGTGACCACGCCGGCGGCGTGCGCCTCGAGGATGCCGCGGTTCACACCGGCCGAGAGCCCGAAGTCGTCGGCATTGATGACCAGGCGCCGCCCCCGCCCCCGCTCCGGCTCCCCCCCCGCCTCCCCGGTCACCACGAGCCGCCTCCCCGGACCTTCACGCCTGGCCACCAGTTCCACCGGCCCGCCAGGTGCATGACGGCCGGCACGAACGCGAGGCGAATGATTGTCGCATCGAGCAGCACGGCCGCAGCGAGGCCGAAACCGAGCAGCCGAATCACGAGCACCTGCGCAAATGCGAACACGCCGAACACCGCGATCATGAGGAGGGCGGCGGACGTGATCACCCCGGCGGTGGCGCTGAGGCCCGCGATGGTGGCGCGGTCGTTGTCGCCGGTCGCCTCGAACGCCTCCTTGATACGACTCAACAGGAACACCTCGTAGTCCATGCTGAGGCCGAACACGACCGCGAACACGAGAACCGGGACGGCCACGAAGATAGCGCCCGTGCCGTTGGAGCCGCGCTGGAACAGGAGCATGATCAGGCCGAGCGTCGCGGTCACCGACAGCGTGTTCAAGAGGATCGCCTTGAGCGGGATGAGCACCGAGCGAAACACCAGCCCCAGCATCAACGCCGTCGTCCCGAACACGAGTCCGATGAGGAGCGGGAGGCGCCCCAACAGATCGTCCTGCAAGTCGACGTTCTGTGCCACGTAGCCACCCACGGCGATGCGCGCGTCCGCGAGCGGTGCGGCACGCGCGGCGGCCAACCGGCGGACGCGGCGAACCACGTCCATCGCCGACCAGAGCGATGTCGTGTCCGTCAGGATGACGTCGAGCCGCGCGACGCGACCGTCGCTCGAGAGCAGCGCGTCAATGGCCGCGGGATCGCGGGCGCGCACCGCAGTAAGGTCACTGTACAGCAGCGCATACTCGAGCAGCGAGGTGTGCGGCCGCAGGTCCACGAGGCTCCGCACGTCGCGCACGCGAGGGTCGGCGCGCAGCGAATCGGACAGCGCTCTCAAGGCCCGCAGCGCCCCGGGGTCCGTGGCCAAGCGTGTCGGCGGCCATTCGACCACCACGCGCACCGGCTGTACGTATCCCGCTCCACCCAAGTGCGTGAGGCTGTCCAACCCCGCGCCGGCCTCCGTGCCGGATGGCCACCAATGGCGAGCGGGGAGGCCGATCCGGATCCACACAACGGGCGCGCTGAGGCACGCCAGCACGACGCCGCCGGCGATGAGCGCCCATCCGGGGTGACCGGCAACCACCCGAGCCCACCGCTCCCGCAGCGCGCGGAGCCGGGTCGTGGTCACACGCGCGCCCACGCGACCGAGGCGCGTCCCGAGGACCGCGAGGAGCGCGGGAAGCCACGTGAGCGTCATCGCGACCGCCACCACCACCACCACCAGGCCTCCGATTCCGATGCTGCGCGTCTCGATCAGCGGCGTGAACAAGAGCGCTGCGAACCCAACGGCCACGCATAGCCCCGAGGTCGCGACCGTGGCGCCGGCGGTCGTCACGGTCCGGCTGACCGCCTCATCCACCGGGGCTCCGCGCTCCCGCTCCTCGCGGAATCGCGTCACGACGAGGAGCGAGTAGTCGATGCCGACGCCGAGCCCGATCATGGTGGCGACGTTGAGGACATAGATGGACATCGGCATCACGCGGGCGAGCGCGCCGATGACGGCGAGCGCCACGGCAATCGCGCCGAACCCGATCACGAGCGGCAGCGCCGCCCCCACGAGCGAGCCGAAGGCGAGCAGGAGGATGACGCCGGCCACCGGCAACACGCGACGCTCGCTCCGCGACACGTCGTTAGTCGTCACGGTGAGCATGTCCCGCTCGAGCGGCGTGTCGCCGGTGAGGAGGACATGATACTCCGCCGCGCCCGGGAACCTGCCCAGCGCCCCGCGCAGCACACCGCGCGTGGCATCTACGAGCTTGAGCACCGTGTCGGCGCCAGCGACGTTCAGGGTCACGAGCGCAACGGTCGTGCGCCGGTCGCGGCTCAGGAGGATCGAGTCCTCGGGCTCGGAGTACGCCCGCACCGCCCGCACGTACGGTTCGCGCACGAGCGCTGAGCGCAGGGAGTCGAGCAGCTCACGCGGACCACCCGGGGAGGGAGAGGCGGACGCATCGAAGGGGGCGGGCCCCGACACGATCACGACGAACGTTTCTCCCACGTCCTGGCGAAACCGCGTCGCGAGGATGGCATCGACGCTGGCCGCCTCCGTGACCTCGAGGCTGCCGCCCCGGACATCGAGCTGCCCTTCGACACCCGCCGCGCGCATCGCGGCGAGCGCGCCGACAACGACCCAGAGGCCAAGGGCCCACCAGCGCCGGCGCAACAGCACGCGCGCTAGCGCGCGGAGCGCTCCCGTACTAGTCTCCACCCACGCTCTCCTCGACGGCCCCGATGGTCCCACTCCTCGCTCCCCAGCTCGCGGCCCTCGCGCTGTGCGGCGCCGACGTGCTGGTGCGGGGGATCCGTCTCCGCCTCCTGGTCCCCGGCGCGCACGAGCTCTCCCTGTGGCGGGCCATCACCATTAACGCCTACGGCGACGCGGCGTCCGCGATCACTCCCGGACGCCTGGGGGGAGACCCGGCGCGCTTCGTGGGCTTCCGTCGGGTGGGGGTCGACGCAACCCGGGCGATCGCCGGCCTGGCCGTGGAAGCCCTGATCGACTGGGTGCTGCTCGCCGTCGCGGTTGTCATCCTGGGCCTCGTTCTGGCTGACACCGCCGCGGCCGGCGCGCGCCACTTGGTGACGCTCGCCACCGGCCCCACGGCCCGCCTGCTCGTCGCCGTCGTGTTGGTGCTGGTCGCGGTGAGCGCGTGGGCGGCGCGACGGTACCGCCGCCGCATTCCACCGGGCGCCACCCAATCGCTCGCGGCGGCGTGGCAGCGCGCCCGACAGCTCGGATGGCGCGCCGCGACGCTCGCCGCGACGCTCACTGCCGTCAGCATGGCGCTCCGCACCGCGATCCTCCCCGTCCTTGCGGCCGCTCACCTGGGGCCCGACGCCGCAGCGGTCGGCTCGCTCATCCTGGGCTCGTTCGCGCTGCTGTACGGTCAACTGTTGCTGCCCACTCCCGCGGGCGCAGGGGCGGTGGAGCTGGGCTTTGTGGGCGGGTTCGCCGGCACGATGAGCCCGGGAGCCCTCGCCGCGCTGCTCGTCGCGTGGCGTGTCTACACGCTGATCGTGCCCGCGGGGCTCGGCGCGCTGCTGCTCGCGGGCGCCGCGCTCCCCGCCACCAACCGCCGGTACAGGGCCAGCAGCTCCGGGAAGGTGCGATCCCAGCGATAGCGCGTCGCGACGAACGCGCGCGCCCGTTGCCCGACGACCGCGCGGTCGAGTACCAGGACCTCCACGACGGCGCGAGCGCAGTCCGCCGCGTCCCCTGCGCGATACGTCCTCGCCCAGTCGGCTCGCTCGAGGAGTCGTCCGATACCTGCGGCGGCCACACCCGCGACCGGGAGCCCGCTCGCGGCCGCCTCGAGCGCGGCGATGCCGAACGTCTCGCTCGGGCAGGGCGCGAGGAACGAGTCGGCGCTTGCATAGGCGCGCGCCAGGCGAGCGCGATCGGGCTCGAACGGCAGCACGCGCAGCATGCCGGGCCGTTCGCGCGCCGCGCGCTCGAGCCGCGGCCGAAGATGCCCCTCGCCGATCAGTACCAGTCGCGCGCCGGTCGCCCGATGGATCTCTCCGAGCGCGTCGAGCACAACGCCAAGGCCCTTTTCCGCGGAGAGGCGGCCGACGTACAGGACCACCGGTTGCGGTCGTCCGTTCTGCACGGCCCCGATCTCCGACTTCCACGCTGGATCGCGGCGCGCGGGGCTGAACAGGTCGGTGTCGACGCCGAGCGGCATGACGGCGGTAGGTGACACGCCGAAACCAGCGAGGTTTTCGACTCCCGCGGCCACGGCGAGGTTGAACCCCGCGTGCGCAGCGCGCAGATACGCTGCGAGCGCAGCATCGAGCGGTAAGCGCACCAGGGCCGGGAGGCGTGCGGCGTAGAGTCGCGGGTTCTCGTGCACAAAGGCCACCAGCTGCGCGGTCACGCCGCGCACCGCGCGCCGGGCGAGCCAGGGTGCCAGGTAGGGGCTGCCCACCTCGATCACGTCGGGCCGCTCGCGCCGCACGATCGCGGCGAGCTTCCGTCCGGCAACGAGGAAATGGTAGCCGGGGCTTGCCGGCACCCGCGGACCGCGCAGCAGGTAGACCCGCGACCGCGCCCAGCGCGTCTCGGTGTCGCGATCCCCTGGGACCACGACGACGTGCTCCCACTCGGAGCGCGTCGCCAGCCAGCGGGACTTCTCGGTGAGGTAGGTGCGGACGCCGCCGCCCGAGGCCGAGTAGAACTCGGTGACGTCGAGCAGCTTCACACGGCCAGGGCGAGCGCCCGCTCCGAGTCCCCTCCTCGACCGCCCGCGCCCGCCAGCTGCGCGTATGCGTCGAGCAGGGGTCGGTTGGCGTCGGGCCACCCGTGCTCGGCCGCGGTGATCCGCGCGCCCAGTCCCATGCGGGCGCGATCGGCGGGGCGCTCGAGCAGCGTGTGAATCTTGTCGGCGAACGCGGTCGCCGAGCCCGGGGCGGCGAGCAGGCCGTTCACGTTGGCCGTGACGAGCTCCGGCACCGCGCCCTCGTTCACTCCGACCACCGGCAAGCCGGACGCGAACGCCTCGAGCACCACGTTCCCGAAGGTCTCCAGGATGCAGGGGAACACGAAGACGTCGGCGCTGGCGTACACACGAGACAAGGCAGCGCCGGTCAGCTCACCCGTGAAGTGCGCGGAGGGCAGACGGGCTCTGAGCGTGCGCCGCAGCGGGCCCTGGCCCACAATCACCAGCTTGAACGCGCCCCTCCCCGCCCGGTGCTCGAGCAGGTGCATCGCCTCGATCAGGAACGGCAGGTTCTTCTCCCGTCCCAGCCGTCCGACGTAGAGCAGCATGGGGATGTCGGTCGCCCCCAGCTCCGCTCGCAAGGCCGGGCTGCGGAACACAGGGGAAAAAGTGGCGGGGCTCACCCCTCGCCCCCACAGCGCCACGTTCTCGATGCCGTGCGCGCGGAGCTTCGACGTCTGGTAGCGCGAGGGCGCCAGGGTGACGGTGCACTGGTTGTAGAAGCGTCGCTCGAGGTGCCGTCCGAGGCGCTCCAGGCGGCGCAAGCCATAGTGCGCGAACAGGGTCACGAAATCAGTGTGGAAGCTCGCGACGACCGGGATGCCACGGCGCCGGGCGTACTTCACGCCGTAGAGGCCCAGCAGGCTGGGCGTCACTACGTGCACCAAGTCCGGGGCGAAGCGGTCGAGCACGCGATCGACGCTGCGGGCGACCGGCAGGCCCATGCGGTAGTACGGGTACAGCGGAAACGGTACCGAGGGGACGGTGTGCACACGGTCGCGCCACGCGAGCCCGGCGTGGGGCCGCACGGCCGATACGAATTGAAACTCCACGCCGGCGTCCTGCAGCGTGG
>CAYXIK010000075.1:0-6962 GCA_964465315.1 uncultured Gemmatimonadaceae bacterium
GGGCTCGGGCAACGTCACCGTGGACTTCTCGGGCTGTCCCTTGGCGCAGCGGGCCGTGTGGGTCGCTGCTCAGGACGGCGCGAATCCCTGGGCCCGCATCACGGGCACGGGCGACGTCTACAACTTCACGATCGGGAGCGGTGGCGGTGGCCTGGCGTACGTGGTGGTCGGCGCGAGCAACGCGGCGTCGGTCACGGTGCGGTACATGACCCAGGCGGAATTCACGGCGCACACACTGGTGCAGTGTCCACCACCGGCCACCGGCAAGACCATCAACGGCGCCGTGGCAGGTGCCGCCGCGACCGACCAGTCGACGATCTCGCTCGGCGGCAGCTCGACAACGGTCTTGACGTTCCTCTCGACCATGTTCCAGCTCACGGACGTTCCGGACGGCGCCCAGGACCTGGTGGCGTATCGGCACAGCCTCGTGAGTGGTAACGACACCGCGATCATCCGCCGGGCTCAGAACATCGCCGACAACGGCTCGGTTGGAACCTTGGATTTTGCCGGTGCCGAGGCGTTTGCGCCGCAGACCGCCACGATCACGCTCAGCGGCCTGCTGGGAGGCGAAACCGTCTCCCAAAACATGTCCTATCAGGTGAACGCCAATTGCGCGACGGCCCCGCTCTACTTCGGCGCGACCGGCGGTCCGACGTTCACGGCGTCCGGCATCCCAAGCGCGCAGCAGTTGGGGACGGACTTCCACAACCTGAACGTGATCGCGTCCACCACTACGGAGTCCCGATCCATCACGCAGTACAACCATAGCCTGGTCGCGCGCACCCTCACGCTGGGCGCGGTCATGCCGGCGGCGACGGTCACGACGCTGGCTACGCCCCCCGCCTACAAGCGGCTGCAGGCGGTGTACACGCTGCCGACGGACTACGAGGGGTTCACCGGGTTGGACTACAGCGACGGCGCCAACAAGACGGTCGATATCACCGCGACGTTCGGCTACCTCGGCGGGACGGCCGTGACGCTCGCGCTCCCGGATTTCTCCGCCCTGTCCGGGTGGGACAACACTTGGCCGCCGGCCACGTCGAGCACGGGCAACTGGACCGTGTCGGGTTTCAGTGCCTTCGCGTCGGCATGCACGGAAGGCGCCACGTTCAAGACCGCGTCGGTAACCGGCACGTTCTAGTGGCCAACCCGGGTAGACCCCCGGGCCCGTGGCCCGGGGTCCTCTGCGTGGCCCTCCTCGTGGGGTGCTCGGCAAGCGAGGCGCCCAAGGTCGCCCCGCCGCCGGTGATCGTGTTCGACTGGTTGCGCAACGGGAACCGGGACATCTACAGAGCGGCGCTCGACGGGACGGATACGGTGCGACTCACGTCCAACCCCGGCGACGATCAGCACCCTACGGAGGCCGCTGGGATCGTGGTGTTCACGAGCTACCGGGACGGGAACGGCGAGCTGTATGCGATTCCCGCGACCGGGGGCGCCGAGCAGCGCCTCACGACCACCGCGGCGAACGAGACCCAGCCGGCGCTCTCCCCCGATGGGCAGCACATCGCCTATCTGAGTGACGCAGGCGGCGTTCCCAAGCTGTGGATGTCGGCGGCGGACGGCACGAATCCCCAACCGCTCACCGCCGGGTTCGGGTTTCCGGGCTCGATCGAAGCGAGCCCGAGCTGGACGCTGTCGGGGGATAAGCTGGTGTTCGTCTCGACGGCGAACGGGCGCGCCGGTCTCTTCATACTCACACTCGGCGCGGGGTCGCCCACGCCGCTCGTGGCTGATTCCAACACCGCGGTCGAGCCCTCGTGGAGTCCCGACGGACGGCTCGTCGCCTTCGCCTCCGACCGAGCCGGCGTGACCAACATCTTCACGGTGGACGTGGCGACGCTCCAGATCCGGCCGCTCACGACCGATCCGGCCACCGCCGGTCAGCCCACCTGGCTGCCGGACGGGCGTCTCGTGTACACGTCGTGGAGCGGTGGGACGCCTCGACTGCGGTGGCGCGATACGACCGTCGCCGATTCGCCGGTGACCATCGATCTGGGACCGGGCGACGTGCAGCATTCGGCGGCCGTGCGCTAGTCAGGGAGGTGTGGATGTCGGGGGAACAGACAGCGAAGATCCGGGACGACGTTCTCGTGGCGCACCTCCAGGGCGAGGCCGTGCTGCTCGATCTCAAGACCAAGAGCTACTATCGGCTGAACGCAACCGCCGCGCGCATCTGGAAGGGACTCGAGCAATCGCTCGAGCCGGCACAGATCGTGGACGATCTGGTCGACGAGTTCGACGTGGACGCCGCCACCGCTCTGGCGGAGATGGAACGGACGCTCGCGCACCTGCGCACCCGGGGGCTCGTTACGTGACCCTTCGGCGGCCGGCGGCCTACGCGCTCGGCGTGGCGGCCGCGCTCTCCGTGCCGGTCTGGCTGCGAGGGGGCGGCTCAAGACTCGCGGACCTGGTCAGGGCGCCCGGGCCCCTCGGCGGAAAAAGCGGAGATCCGGCGGATGCGCTCCGGGCCGCACTGCGTGCGTTACGGATCCTGGCTCGAACACGACTGCCCTGGTGGCGTAACACCTGCCTGTACCGCGCGCTCGCCGAATGCCTCGTGCTGCGTCGCTACGGTATCGCGTGCCGCGTCGAGCTGGGGGTCACTCGCCCGGGCGACGGGTCCGCGATCGGCGCGCACGCGTGGGTGGTGCGTGAAGATGCGGAAACACCGGCGAGCGCTCCTTCGACGATCGTCTTGCGGTGACGTCGCGGATCACGCTCGATCTCGTTGAGGACGGAGCGGTCCGGCTCGCGCTGGACCGCGCCGTCTATCCGCTGGCCGAGCGGTGGATCCCGCGAGGGCTGGGCGAGCCGCGCGACGGGCCGGCCCGCGCCACGATCTCCGTGCGCGCGCACCGAGCGCCGCTCTTGCGCCCGACGGGACGGGCGACGCTCGCGCTCGGTGGCGTCGCGGCGTGGGTAGAGGAAGGCGGGAGCTCCGTGGTGCTGCGGGGAGCGATGCCAGCGAGCGGTGGCGTCTTGAACCGTGCGGCGGGGCAGAGCCAATTGCAGGTCGATCCCGCGTGCGCCCGGGACGCAGGCGCCGACCTGTACTCCATGCTCACCGTCTCGGCGGCGCTGCTCCTCGCGGGGCTCGGGCGAGCCCTCGTGCACGCCGCCGCGGTCGTGGCTCCGGATGGAGACGCCTGGCTCCTCGTGGGGGACGCGCGGTCGGGCAAGTCCACGACCTGCGCGACGCTCGCCCCGGCTGGTTGGGGCTATCTCTCCGACGATCAGGTGGTGCTCGAAGCCCGTGAGTACGGCGTGTACGTGGAAGGGTGGCTCCGCCCGTTTCATCTGGATGCGGCCGGGGAAGGAGGCGAGCCCACCGGCGAGCGGCGCGAGGTTCATCCCACGGAGCTGGGGCTCGAGGGCTGGCGGCGCACCGCGCCGCTCGCCGGCGTGATCCTCCCTGTCGTCGCGGCCGGCGAGCCGACTCTCCTCACACCAGTCGCCGCGCCGGACGCGCTCGCCGGTCTGGTACGGCAGTCGCCGTGGCTCCTCGCGTGTCCCGATACGGCAGCCACGACTCTCGCGGTACTTCGTCGCGCAGCCGAGTGCCGCGCGTTCGCTCTCCGTCTCGGCCTCGACACCTATCGGCAACCGGCGCGGCTTGCAGCCGCGTTCGGATGCCTCAGGAGCCAGCGGGCACGCTACGGCAACGGTCTCTCCCAGCCGAACCGATAGCTCAAGCCAACCGATCCGACGAACCGAGTCCGGGTGTCTCCCGTGACGTGCTGGAAATTCGTGATGTGATGAACGCCGGCACCAAATGTGAGACCGAGCCGCTCGTGCGGAGCATAGTTGCCAGACAACGCCAGGCGGAATGTGTGCTCGACCACGCCCTGAAAGATCGTCGGGGTCGTGGGATACGCCGCGGGCAGAGGATGGGGAAGCCGCGGGTCGCCCTCGCCCTGGCGCAGGAGAGTCAGCTCGGGCTGGAGCAGCAAGCTGGGGAGCGCGAGGAAGGCGAGCTGCAGCGTCGCCTGGTCGTAGTCGTCGAAGTTCCGTCCGGTGCCCAGCAGGTGGTACAGCGGAACCTGGAGATTGACCTCATTCCGATACGTGAGATTTGTGACGCGGGTGTAAAACAGCATCCACCCCGCGTCGGAGAAGCCCAGGCATCCCTTCGCTCCAATCGTTAGCCCGTAACTCGAGGGCTTCAGATCAGTGGCGGTCTGCCGGTGGATCTGGATATCGTCGAGCATGAACTGGCCGAACAGCGTCACGTCGCCGTGCCGCTCGAAGTCGACTCCCACGAAGGTGTTGACATCTGTGTGGGTATTGTATTGCTCCAGCAGCCCGAGGTTCATCACGTTCAAGTACCACGGCTCAAACCCGCGGTCAGGCCCGGAGAGCACCGATCCCTCCCACAGGGCGAGAGTCCAGCGTGTGTCCGGCCGCAGCCACACGCGGTGCTGTTCCATGTAGCGGTGCACCACGGCACCTGCCGTGTCGGTCGTGTCGTTGAGCTGGGTGGCGAGCGCTTGTAACTGAAAGTTTCGCGTGCCGACCGCGAGGCTGAGGTGATCGAGCCCATATGGGTCGTCCGACAAGAGCAGCCCCTGAATGCCGCTGGGCCCCCAGTTCCGGTCCACCCGGCCGAAGAACAGCTCGCCGATCGGCCATTGGGCTGCGAGATATGATTCGGCTGTGCGGCCTGATAGCGAGCGCTTCTTGAAGCCGAACCAGTCGGGATCGTACCTCAGCCGCGTGTCCAAGTAGGGATGCGTGACTGCGACCACGCGGCCCAGTTGGAGCTCGAGATCGAGCCCCGCGTTGACCGTGCCGTGCTTCGGACCCGCCTGGCGGGGCCCGATAGAGTCGATCGCCGCCAATGGATCGCGCCGCGCGTAGGTGGCGGCGGCGATTCCCACGTCGCCCTCGAGGCGGTAGCGCGTGGCGCGCTCATTGCGGCGCGGCTCGAGCGCCGCCAGCACGCGGCGCACCGTCTTCACCACGGTCTCGCCCACGGTCAGGGTGTCCACGGCGCGCAGCACCCGGACCAGATCGGCCCGCCTGAGCGGTCGCGTGAGCGGCGTAGGATCGGGTATCACGCCCCGCGCGATGAAGTGCTCGACGTAGGGCATGGTCCAGTGCTGCAACGGCACGTAGGGCGAGGCCTCCTGCGCGGCGAGAGCGGGGGCGAGGAGCACCCACGATATGACGGCGAGCGCGTATGTGCGCGAGTGAACTCGCGGCTTGAGCCGCGCAGACCCGCGGCTGAGGAGCATTGGCTTGTTCAACGGTTACGGTACCGCGTGCTCGGTGTGGAACCGGAACGTCAGGCCGACCGACCCGACGAAGTGCGTGGCGCTGGTGCCGGTCACGTGGCCGGCGTTATGCACGAAATGCACGCCAGCGTTCGCCCCTACACCCCAGCCGCGGCGCTCCCAACTTCCGCCGAGGGCAAGACGGATCGTCCGCTCCACGACGCCTTGGAAGATTGTCGGGGTGGTAGGGTAGGCGGAGACCGGTGGGTGGGGCAGGTGCGGATCTCCTTCGCCTTGCCGCAGCACCGTCAGCTCGGGCTCCAGCAGCGCTCCCGGTTGCGTCAGGACGCCGAGCTTCAGGGTCGCCTGGTCGTAATCGGCGAAGTTTCTCCCTGTGCCGAGCAAGTGGAACAGCGGCGCCTGCAGCGAGACCTCGTTCCGGTAGGTGAGATTCGCGACCCGCGTATAGAACGCCGTCCAGGCGACAGCCCCTGCGCTCAGTCCCCCCTTCGCCGCGATAGTCAGCCCGTAGCTCGTCGGCTTTAAGTCGGTCGAGTCTCGCCGCTGGAGCTGAATGTCGTCGAGCAGGAACTGGCCCGAAAGCGTGACCGCGCCGCGGCGTTCGACGTCGAGACCCAGGAATCCGTTCGAGACGCGCGTACTGCCTCCCACGTACGAGCCGACGAGGTACGCCACGTTGACGATGTTCAGAAACCACGGCTCGGCCTGGCGGCCCACCCCCGACCACACGGTGCCTTCCCATGCCGCCACGGTCCAACGCCCCGGCGGGTGCACGTACAGGCGGTGTTGGGCCATGAAACGATTGACGAGGGCCCCCGAGTCCGTACGCGTGTCAAGCTGCGCGACAAA
This sequence comes from uncultured Gemmatimonadaceae bacterium, assembly GCA_964465315.1. GTDB lineage: Bacteria > Gemmatimonadota > Gemmatimonadetes > Gemmatimonadales > GWC2-71-9 > AG41. The sequence continues at coordinate 6,087 of CAYXIK010000075.1, forward strand.
CGCTTGGAGCTGGACGCTCGGAGGCCCGAGCGTGATCGCGAAATGGTCCAGGTTGTAGGCGTTGTCCGAGAGTAGCAGTCCCTGGATGCCGCTCGGCCCCCAGTTCTGGTCCAGGACGCCGAACAACAGCTCGGCATAGCGCCACTGGCCCCCCACGTACGCCTCGGCCGCACGCAGGCCGTTATGCCTGGTGTCGAACCAGTCGGGATCGGTGCGGAGCCGCGTGTCTTCGTAGGGGTGGGTGACCGCGATCCCGGGCCCGAATCGCAGCTGCAGCTCGGCGCCCACACTCCCGAACATGCGACTCGGCCCGTACGGCCGGGGCGGCACGCCGCGCCCCAGCTCCAACGGGTCGCGCACGTTGTACGTCGCCGCGGCGAGCCCCGCGTCGCCCTCGAGCCGATAGCTCGGCCCGCGAGCCTCGGGGCGCAACGCCTTGAGCAGCCGCTCGACCGTCGCATAGACGGCATCGCTCACCCGGAGGGTATCCACGGCCTCGAGCGCCCGGACCAGGTCGGCCTGCTTGAGCGGACGGGTCAGGGGCGTGGGGTCGCGGATTACGCCGGCCGCGATCAGGTGCTCTACATAGGGCATCGCCCAGTGCTCCAGCGGCACGTAGGGTGAGGCCTCTTGAGCAGCTAGCCCGCCGGCGGATGCGAGCAGCACTAGTAGAGGAAGCGTACGCATGGCGGGCCTAATGTGCACGACTCTATCGCGACGCGCCACGCGTTGGTAACATTTCGCGATGCGGATCGTGTATTGCAGTGACTCAGTGCCCCCCGTGGCCGACGGCGTGACCCGCACGCTCGGCGCGCTGGCCACCACGCTGCAGGACGCCGGCGTGGAGTTTCAATTCGTATCGGCCGTGCGGCCCCA
>CAYXIK010000076.1:0-2374 GCA_964465315.1 uncultured Gemmatimonadaceae bacterium
TCGTCGGCGCCGGGACGGCCGAACGCGATATTCTCGCGAATGGTCCCGCTGAAGAGCAGCGAGTCCTGCAGCACGAGACTGATCTGATCCCGTAAGGACTGCAAGCTGTATTGCCGCAAATCTTCGGTGTCGATAGACACCGCTCCGGCGGTGGGGTCGTACAGGCGCGGCACAAGGCTCACGAGCGTGCTCTTGCCGGCGCCCGTCGCGCCGACGATCGCGACGGTCGTGCCGGGCTCGATGCAGAGGTTGACTTGGGACAGCGCCGGCTGCCCGGGCGCGTACTCGAACGACACGTCCCGGAACTCGATCCGTCCCTCGAACCGCGGCGCGGCGCGGGCGTGCCGCGGCTCCGCGACCTCGCTGCGCACGCGCATGACCTCCGCAATGCGCTCGACGGCCACGCCAGCGCGCGCAAAGGAGGACGAAAGACGCGACAGCGCCCTCATGGGGCTGTACAGGTTCGTGACGTACGCGAAGAACACGACCACGTCTCCCGTTGTCAGCACCCCCGCGAGCGCCCGGGTCGCCCCGTACCACATCACGACCGCGAGCCCCAGCGCGGCGAGGAAGTCGACCTGCGGCGCCACGCGGGCCTGATACCGGATCCCTTCGAGGTAGGCGCGCAAGCTGCCCGCGTTCTGTACCTGGAACCGCTCGCTCTGCTGTTCCTCCTGCGCCAGGCCCTGGACGATCCGGATCGACGCCAGCGTCTCCTGGGCGACGGACGCGAGCAGCCCGTCACTCGCCCGGGCGTCGCGGGCCGCCGCCCTGATGCGATTGGTATAGCGGAACACCGTCCAGAACAGCAGCGGAGCGACGGACAGCGCGGCGAGCGCGAACTGCCAGTTGAGCCACACCATCATCGCCACCATGCCCACGAGCAGGCAGCCGTTACTGACGAGCAGAATGGACCCGTTGCTCACCACGTCCCGCAGGGCCTGAATGTCCGACGTGAGGCGCGTGATCAGATCGCCGGTGCGCTGACGGTCATGAAACCGCAACGAGAGGCGCTGCAGGTGGGCGAACAGGTCACGGCGCAGTGCGAAGACAAACCGCTGCCCGATATCCCCCAGCGTGCGTGTGTACCCGTATGTCAGCATGCCGGTACTGAGCGCGATCGCCACGGTGACCGCGCAGGCGCCGTACACGATGGACATCGGCGCGGGTCGTACGGCCTCGAGCCAGCCCCCCAGAACGGGGACACGACTGGGGTGGTGCGAGAGGACCAAATCGATGACGACCTTCAAGGGCCAAGGCCGCAGCACCGTCAACGCGGCGTCCAGCACCATCGCCAGCGTCGCCCAGCCCAGCGCCACCCGATAAGGGCGCAGCAGCGGGATCAGGGAGCGCATCTGGGAATGGCTAGCCGGATCCGGGCGCCCTCGATCTCCAAGAGGTCGCCGGCCGAAGGCGAGATCTCCGCGAGGTGTTGCAACACGCGCTCCGCCCCGCGACCGCGCAGAACCTTGGGCTGGTAGTGGACGCGCGGATCCCGGTTCTTCACGTACAGCGGGTACGCTTCGATTATCGTGTGGAGGTCTTCGAAGCGCACGCCGACGGCCAGGCCCTCCGCCCGGCTGTTCCGGGAGCCGAAGGCGAAGTTGCCCACGCTGTAGAAGATAGGGCGCCCGCGGTACATCTCGACCGGTTGCACGATGTGGGGGTGGTGCCCGATCACGACGTCGGCGCCGCAATCCACCGCGAACCGCGCCTTGGCTTGGTCCCCGGGCGAGGGGTCCGGCTCGTAGGGGACACCCCAGTGGAAGGTCACGACGACGCGATCGACCTTCTGACGCAGGGCGCCGATGTCCTCGGCGAGCGCCTCCGGAGGATCCATCGCGCTGCCCGGCAGCTTGACCCGTGCGGCACAACGACGGTTCCAGTAATAGCCGAGCACACCAACCGGTACCTCACCGGCCGCCAGGATCACGGGGCGATGAGCCGCGCGCTCGTCGACGCCCGCCCCGACCGTGGCGACGCCCGCCTCGTCCAGCGTGACCAAAGTCTCGAGCACCCCTGCGCGACCGCAGTCCAGCAGGTGATTGTTGGCGAGTGTCACGACGTTGATCCCCGCCCGCGACAACGCCGGGGCCAGCCGCGGATCGACGCGGTAGGAGTGGTTGCGCCGCTCGCGCGGCGCCATGCGCGCGAACGGCCCTTCCAGATTGCCCAGCACAATCGCCGCCCGCTTAAGGAGCGGGAGCACCGCCTGGAACGAATAATCCGCCCCTCGTTCCGCGAGCACGCGTCGGGCGCGGCCGTCCAGCATGATATCGCCCACGGCGAGGAGCGAGAAATCCGGCGCTGGCCGCGCCCTGAGCTCGGCCTCCAGTGCGGCGGCCGTGTAAAGGTCTGGCGAGTCGGGAATCTC
>CAYXIK010000076.1:2474-6919 GCA_964465315.1 uncultured Gemmatimonadaceae bacterium
TGAGCTCGGCCTCCAGTGCGGCGGCCGTGTAAAGGTCTGGCGAGTCGGGAATCTCCTCGCGGGCTACGTGCTTGAGCATGCCCTGCACGGCAGTGGTCACGTCGTCATCCAAGGCGGTCGCACTTCCTTCCACGCCCTGGTTCCGTAGGCGCGTCATGGCTCGCCGCGCGCAGAAACCCTCTGGGATCGAGCGATCTGCCCGCCCTCCAGCACTCGCTGCGCGATCGGGTCGGGCACAATGCCGCGCGCGGCGAAGCTGCTCAGAATGGTCGCGCGATGCCGGGCGGCGTTCAGCAGCTCGTCGGCGTGGAGCAAGGCGGCCAAACCTGACTGGAAGGTCGTGCGTCGAAGGGGCAGGCGCCCTAGCAGGAGGAGCATTTGCACGACCAGCAAGTCCGTGGCGCGGGCCCCATTCGCCGGGCTCAAGCGCGTGCGCAGGTCCCACAAGGCGGCGCCCCAGATGGTCCCGTTGACGTGCGGATCCGCGCCGGGACTCTCGTCATAGTCGCGCATCGTCTTCGCCGAAGCGAGGTGCCGACCGTCCGGAACCTCACTGTCATGTCGCCGGTGCCACGCCCAGATGTGCGGCGTCTCGAGAAGGGTTGCGACCCAAAAGTCGCACGTGCCTTCCTCGATGGCCGACTTGCGATTGCGTTGTCGGTCGGGACGGCGCCGGGCGTTCACGGCGAAATCGGCCGTATGCCGGGCGATGTGGTGACCGTACTCGTGGTAGATGATGCTCGCGTTGTGTGACGCATTCGCGCGGTACCGCCCGCCCGCGGCGTCCACCAGTGCGCCGTATTCGAGCAGCCTCCACCCCGGCCCGAGATGAATCTCGCCGTCAGGAGAAACAGGCTCACGCTCCGCAACCGTGTATTGCCGGGCCGGCAGACGGTAGTGACCGCCCTGAAACGGAAACCAGCGGCCGCTCGGCTTCTTGACGCCGTCACGCACCCCGTCTCGCTCAGTGGCGGCGGAATGGGCGGTCACTACAGCGATGACCCGCGGGAGGGAGGGCGCGCCGAGCTCGTGCAGCAACCCGTCGACGTAGGCGGCGATGCGGTCCACGTGGAAGTAGGTGTTGACCTCCCCGAACCGGGCCGCCTGGACGTAGCGCCACTGAAAGTCGGGCTCGGCCAACGCCACCTTATCGAGACGGCCGCCGCCTTTCCCCGGCTCGAAGAGAAAGTCCCCGTCGCCATTCGGTTCCGCGTCCCCCAGGCGACCTCCCCGCACGCTGCCGCCCACGGGGTCGGGCTGGTTCACCTCGCCGCCATTCCGCACGGCCACGAACCGTCCCCGCAGTCGAGCGCTCTTTGCACCGCCATTCTCCAGGCGCAGGAGCGGCACGACCGACGCAGTCACATATCCGCGAGCCGGGCGTCCCGAGTCGGGCGTCCAGAGGTAGACGCAGCCGCAGCTCATCTCAGCGTGACCGCCACCCGCTCGCCGGACAAGACCTTCAGGTCCGCCGGTGGCTTGGCCGCGAGCAGCTTGGCATTCAGCGCGCCCTCCTCCAGCTCCGCCGCCGCCAAGCACGGGATCTTCGTCGACGCCTCGACCTCCCGCCTGCCCAGGGCGCTGCGAGAAACGACCCCGGAGACCGCCAGAGGCGTAATCCCCATGCGCTCCAGTATGCCGATCGCGCCGAGCGCTCCGAGCGCATCGGTCGCGGCCAGGAGCCACGCATTCACGGTCGACGCGAAGCGCGTGCTCGCTAGGAGCGCGGCGGTTTCGCCCTGAATGATTCCGTCCGCGACTTCCACCACCACCCAGGACGCGCCCTCGGCGGCGGCATGGTCGACGAGGAAGCGATAGAGGTGAAGCAGCTCCGGCAGCGCGCAGCGGTACGTGGAAGGCAGCCCCCCATCCACGAAGTCCAGGGCCACGCATGCTCCTGCATCGAGCATCATGAAGGTGTCTCTCCCAGCGGCGGTTCCCGTCAACTTGACGCCCGCCACCCGGAGGCCCTGCCGCCGGAGACCGAGGATGACGCTGCGCGCGGTGTAGGTCTTCCCCACATCCATCGCGGTGCCCAGCACCACGGCGATCCGCGGGCGGGCCCGGCCGGCCCGGGACGTTTCCGGCAGCGCGAAGTCCTGCAGGCGCAGAGGCTCCCCGTTCGCGTCCCCAAGCGCGCCTTCGACGCGGAGCTTGCTCGGTTCCGGCATAGCTTCGTGTTTGCTTGCCACCAGCCCGCACAGACCGCCTACCGAGAGCAGGTCGCAGCGGTCGCCGTCGGAGCGTGCGTAGCCTTCGAACTGGAGCGTGGCGTAGCGATTCCCGAAAACCACGGCGATCAAGTCTCCCTTGTTCAACCCGCAGCGACGGCCGGTCCTGATGTCCAGCGCCACGTTTTTCCCGATCGATTCGACTCGTGCGAGCACGATGTCGCCGACGCGCGGGGGCTCCGGACGCGGCAGCAGGAAGTGAAATTCCGACTCGGGCACGCGGCGCAGGGCGTATGACACGCGGATGGCATTCCTGATCGAGTCTGCCAGCGGGCTGCCGATCTCGAGGATCTCCGTGGACGTCATCCCTGCCCCTTTTGGAAGGTGGTCATCCAACCGTACGGTGTCTCATGTTTGAAACCGCCAGCCGGCGTAGAAGCGGCTGCGCTTGTAGTCCGTGACGTCTTCGGTCACGCTGGGGACGAGTGACCGGCTGACCTTCTGGATCTCGACATCTCCGCCGGCACTGAAGTGCGTGTGCGGCCCGACAGGGAAGCTCAGCTCCAGACCCACAAAGTCCCGCCTGTCCCGACGGGAATTGTTGAGCACGTCGAACGGCTGAAGCGAGGGGAAGGTGCGCCAGCGGTGCTCATAGTGAAGGCGAGCGGCTACCCTGTCAGCCACTTGTGAGCGCAGCCCCAGGTCGACGTACTGCTCGCGACGGGAGAAGTCCACCATTTGTACTGAGCGCACTCGCAGGTCGTTCGTCGTCCCGTTGCCGTTCAAGTCCCGGTTGAAATCCGGCTCGTTGAGTAGCAGCACCGCAGTGTCCGGCGTGCTGTTCAGTGAGGCATGCGTGTAGCCCACGTCGAGTGTCAATGGCCGGATCAGTTCGAGCGCAAGCGTCGCCTCGACGACCGGCCCGCGGTAGCTTCGATAGCCCAGAGGCGCTTCGTACGTGCGGGCGAACCGTCCGACTGCGAGCTCGAGCGAGGCACCGAAACCGCCGGTCTTTGTCGACCCGGTCAGCCGCTGGCGATACCCGACGAGGAGCCGGCTATCGCGGTACGTGCCGGCGGCGTAGATGCGCTCGCTCGACTGGATGACGCCATCTCCGTTGCGATCGATCGCGTCCGCCAGGAAGTTGCGGTAGAAGTAACTTGGGATGACTCTCCCACGCAGCTGCAACCGCCCATGGTATGGGAAGGCCTGAGTGATGGAGAAGCCCAGGTCGATGTTCCGGCGCTTGCTATTGCGGGCGTACCAGTCATAGTCTGCGTCGGAGCGGACGGACAGGGCCCGCCCGAAAGGCCCGGGACCTTCGATGCCCAGCCCAGTCCGCACCGTCGTGATGTAGTCGTTCACGCTGCGCATGTCGGCAAACCGTGTCGTCGGGGACGCTGGCGTCGTGAACGTGTCCAACCTTGCCCTCATGGTGTCGCTGAGCAGGAAGACGTTGTTGTTGCTCTGCTCGTCGACGAGGAAGGTGCCGATGGCGTGCCACGTCTTGCTTCCCTTGTCGGGCGCAGGACGCGGTGGTCCCTGGGCCTTCACAGACTCGGCGGCTCCTAGCACCGTGATTTCGACAAGGATGGCGCGCCGCAACACGGACCAAACAACACGATGCACGGACAGAGCTCCTAAAGTGAAAGCGAGTAGGCCGCGGGGCTTGCGGCCGCGGGCAAGCATGCAACGGAGGCAAGCACCGTGCCGGGCGATGGTGAGCGCCGAGAACCCTATGAAGAGCGCTGCCACACCTATGTAGTCACGGGAGAGCGGCCCTGTGACCGGGGTCACCCACCTTATGGTCTGACAAGGCTGGTCCGAAATGACGCACGCTCGTATCGAAACACATCAAGCGCATGCGTGATCGATCTCACACGTACGGGCTGTCTAATCCTGCTGTCCCGACTGTTGCAGCATCATGCAGCTCGCGGCCGTCGCCCAAGATGTGATCCGGCCGACGGCCCTGAGGGATGGATCGGGCGCGTACAGAGCAAGTGGCCAGGGAGCGGAGACCCTTGAGCGCCGTCAGAAGGTCGCCGTGCTGTGAGTTCTGCTGTGAGTTTCTTACGACACTCGGTTGATCTTCGGGCCCGCGGTTACGACACCGATGCCCAGAACGCCGCGTGATTACTACTTGGTGTCGTAACTCGGCCCTCTAGCGATTCGCATGGGGTTCAGGGGGTCGCGGGTTCAAATCCCGCCGTCCCGACTGGGAAGATCAAGCCTCCCGGCGACGTTCGCTGCGGGGCTTTTTCTTTGCTTCCAAAC
>CAYXIK010000077.1:0-6832 GCA_964465315.1 uncultured Gemmatimonadaceae bacterium
ATTTTCACGGTGTTCTGAGGTCAACCAGCGGAATTAGGCTGCGAGGCTTGCAGTCCAATACTAGTTAGACGGCATCGCCTTCTTGCAGCCTACGGAGCGCTGCATGGCCCTTTGACGCGTACCTCGAATGACCGGGAGGGTCCGATGCCCCTCACAGGTTCTGCGGCCACGCCGCCCGGCTCGTCTCCGACTGCCCCACGCTGGGCGGCCACACTGCGACAGACTACCACCTTTCTCTCGCGGGACTTTCTCGGGGGCCCGCGTCCCTGGAAGCTGGCGTGGGTGATCAACTTCCAAAAGGCTAGCACTTTTCCATTGCTCGGGCTCCTTGCTTGGTATTATCACAATACATCTGTGGCGGCCTGGATCTATATCGCCATGCACGGGAGCTACGGCTTGGTGTGGCTGCTGAAGGACATGGCCTTTCCCGACGCGAGCTGGCAAGTCAAGGTGACTGTAGGTGGTGGTATCAATGCGTTCCTCAGCGTGCTTGGCTGGTACTGGGTATTCGGTTGGCTCCTCATCGCCGACCCCTCCACACCGGCGTACCCATTGCCGCAGTGGGTATGGTTCTGTCTCTGCATCAGCCTGTGCATTCTAGGATGTGTGATCATGATTGCCGCCGACGCCCAGAAGTTCTTCACGCTCCGAATCTCGCACGGCCTGATCACCGATGGCCTGTATCGATACATCCGACATCCGAACTACCTCGGCGAGATGATGATCTATGGAAGCTTCGCGCTCATGGTCTGGCACTGGTTACCACTCGCTGTACTGACGTGGGTGTGGCTCGGCATCTTCGCGGTAAACATGGTCATGAAGGAAGTCAGCATGTCGCGCTATTCGGATTGGGCTGCCTACAAGGGCCGCACCTGGTGGCTCTTGCCGCATGTCCTGTGACGGCGCCACGGACCCCGCGCCGACGATGCGGTCTAACATGCGCTTGAAGCTGACGGGCCTGCTCTAAAGGGAATCGGCCGTTGCCTCGCTCGACGCGCCGCCGCGGGGTGGGTCGGTCCCTTGCGCCGGCGCGCACGTCGCCCGCAGCTTAAGCGCGATCCGTTAGGGGCCATTCTTTCATGCCCACACCCTTCAGACTCCGCTTCCCGCTTCAGCAGATTGGGCGCTGGGCCTCACGGTACTCCTACCCAGGCGAAGCGGACCTGATTGCTGGCCCCGTGCGCCGGGGCCGTGAGCGTGGGTTCCTTACCAAACCCGAATTCCTCCAGATCGCGTACTGGAAGACACCTAGGTCCAAGCGCCGTTGCGCGACGAACGACTCCGCATTCGTCGAGGAAGTCACGAGAATTGCGCTCGCAGGCAGCACGTCCGCGCGTCTACGCATCGAATGCTTGAGGCTCCTCGATGGTGTGGGTTGGCCGACTGCCTCCGTGATTCTCCACCTTTGCCATGTCGAGCCATATCCCATCCTCGACTTTCGGGCTCTCTGGTCCTTGAGCTCGAAGGTACCGACCCAGTATGACTTCGATTTCTGGGATGCGTACACCAACTTCTGTCGAACCCTGGGCGCCAAGGCTGGCTGTGATCTGCGCACCCTGGACCGTGCACTCTGGCAGTACTCGAAGGAGAGACAGAATGGCGCCTAACATGCGCTTGAAGCTGCCGGGCGCTGATCGTTCTAAAGGAAGCGGAGTGTTTCCGCCCTGGCGGGCGCGGACGTTCGTCCATTACCCTTGCGCCGGCGAGCAGGTCGCCCGCAGCTTAAGCGCGATCCGTTAGGCAGCGCGAGAGAAGGGTCACATGTCCCGAGAGGTGTTCCTGCAGTTTATCGCGTTGCTGTCCACCGTCGGGATCGCTGCGTTCACTATCATCAAGGTTGCTCGCGTCTTTGCAAATCGTTCCCGATCGGTGCCCGACGATGTGACGGGCCGACTTGAGGAGCTCGAACGTGCCCTCCAGAATGTCCAACAGGAGTTGGCAGAAACCCAGGAGCGGCTGGATTTTGCTGAGCGCCTGCTTAGCGCGACGCGGGAAGAGCGCCGGATTGGCGGTTGAACGAGAGCCACGGGCACGCGCTGCCTAACATGCGCTTGAAGCTGACGGGCGCTATCGTTCTAATGGAATCAGAGTGTTTGCGCCCTGGCGGGCGCAGGACTACGTCCACTACTCTTGCGCCGACGGGCGGGTCGCCCGCAGCTTAACCGCGTTTCGTTAGGCGGCGGCAGGTAGGACCAACACACAGATGAGCCAATCGTCCTGAAATGAAACCGCTGCCCGAGGTCTCTTAGCTGGCGGCGCACTGATCTGGAGCGCAGCCGCCAACCACTTCCTCGCCGTGCCGTTCCTAAAACAAGCGGTTGCAGCAGAGCTTTCCACCGACGCCTATGCGTTTGTGGAACCTCCGCTCGTCTTCGCCTTCGTGCTGGACGGAGTCCTGCTCATGCCGCTTGGCTTCACGGCCATTTACTGCGCGCGCGGCGTGCGGACGGGGGAGCGCTGGGCCTGGGTCTTAGGTCTAGTGTCGAGTGGCGCTGTATCGCTGCTGCCGATCATCTTAGTGTCGGTCATGGGTGTCAGGTACTTTTCGGCGAAACCGTTCCTTGCGGCTGCCATTGTCATTACGGCTGCCGGTCTCATGATGATGATCCCCTTGTTGCGACTCCCCCGTAGCAATGCGGACGCCTAACATACGCTTGAAGCTGGCGGGCCTATCGCTCTTAAAGGAATCAGAGTGGTTGTGTCCTAACGGGGCACAGGAGTTCGTCCGCTGCTAGTTGCGCCGGCCGGCGTTGGGGAGCGCCGGCCGCCCTGGACTAGTACGCCTGCGCCCACACCGCTTCCGCGATGCTCGGCTTGCCGCACCACATGCATGTCCGGGGCGGCTCAGGAGAGCGGAACTCCGGGTCGGGCAGCACGCGCACCGTCGCCGCCGTCTCCTGCTTGATCTCGGCTTCGCAGGACGCGGAGCCGCAGAATCCGCCGTAAGCGAACCCACCACCAGCCTTCATGAATTCTATGAACTGTGCCTTTGTGGCGCCGCGAATTGAGTGAGCCTCCCGCCGCGCTTTAGCCGCGTGGAAGAGCGCCGCTTGGATTTCATCGAGCGTGGCGAATACCCAACGCCCCATCCCATCGACCTTCGCGGGCGCCTTCGCGCCGGCGCGACGGGCCGTCATGACCTGTCCCGCGGCCACGTCCCGCGGTCCGATCTCGAGCCGCAGTGGCACGCCCTTGGCTTCCCACTCGAAATACTTCGCGCCGGGTTTGAGACTGTCGCGCGCGTCGAGCTCCACGCGGACGCCCGCTCTCGCGAGCTCGTCTTTTACCTGACTCCCGACACCGAGCACCTGGCCCTTTTCGTCCTCGGATTTCCAGATCGGCACGATCACCACCTGCACCGGCGCCAGCTTGGGGGGACAGACCAACCCGTTATCGTCCCCGTGCGTCATCACCAAGCCGCCGATCATCCGCGTGGTCACGCCCCAGGACGTGTTCCAAACGTATTCGAGGCCGCCCGCCGCGGTCTGGTACTGCACGTTGAACGCCTTCGCGAAGTTCTGCCCCAGGTTGTGCGACGTGCCCGCCTGCAGCGCCTTGTTGTCCTGCATCAGCCCTTCCAGAGCGTAGGTCCGAAGGGCCCCAGCGAACTTCTCGCTGTCAGTCTTGCGCCCGGTGATGACGGGCATCGCCATCCACTGTTCCTGGAACGTGCGGTACACCCCGAGCATCTGTCGGGCCTCGGCTTCGGCCTCTGCTTCGGTCGCGTGCGCGGTATGCCCCTCCTGCCACAGAAACTCGGTGGTGCGCAGGAACAGCCTAGTACGGAGCTCCCAGCGCACGATGTTGCACCACTGATTCATCAGCAGCGGCAGGTCGCGGTAGCTCTGGATCCACTTGGCGAACATCGCGTAGATGATCGTCTCGGACGTCGGCCGTACGACGAGCGGCTCTTCGAGCGCGGACTCGGGATCAGGAGCGACGGCCTGGGCGCCCGCCTTGCCGGTCGCTTTGAGCCGCGTGTGCGTCACGAGCGCTACTTCCTTCGCGAAGCCTTCGACGTGCTCCGCCTCCTTCGCGAGGAAGCTCATCGGGATGAACAGAGGGAAGTAGGCGTTCTGATGGCCCGTCGCCCGGAACATGTCGTCCAGGGCGCGCTGCATCAGCTCCCAGATTCGGTAGCCGTGCGGCCGGATCACCATGCACCCGCGCACCGGCGAGTAGTCCGCGAGCTCGGCGTGCATGATGACGTCGTTGTACCACTCGCTGTAGTCCTTGGCGCGTGGCGTGATCTTCTGCGCCTGGGTCATTACTTGAACACGCCCTTGCGCACTTTCGTCAGCGGCACCTTACGCTGTCTCCCGGTCTTCAGGTCCCGGACCACGGCGACTTTGGCTTTGCGCTCCTCGGGTCCTAGGATGATCGCGCGCGGAGCACCGCGCGCGACCGCCAGCTCCAGCTGTTTCCGGATCGGTGCGTGACGGAGCCCGTACTCTACGGCGACGCCGCGATCACGCAGTTCGTGTGCGAGCTTGTGCACGAACGCGACGTCGTCGCCGCTCACCGCTATCAAAAAGGCGTCGAGTTGACTCGGCGCCTCGGACAGCTTCCCCTGTTCCTTCAATAGTTCGCCGAGGACGACGTCTCCCATGCCGAAGCCGACACAGGGTAAATCTATGCCGGCGATCTCCTTGATGAGGTTGTCGTAGCGGCCCCCGCCGCAGATCGCCCGCAAGGACTGCTTGGCATCGAACAGCTCGAACACGATGCCCGTGTAATACGCGAGCCCCCTCACGATCCGCAGGTCGATGTCCACGAACTCTTCCAGACCCGTGGCCCGCAGGCGGTCCAGGCTCTCCCGCAGGGGCTCGGCGGCTGCCGACGCCATCAGCGCTGCGTCCGGGCGGCCGCGCGAGGTGCCGAGCGTCCCGAGGAATCCGTACACAGCCGCTTTGCGGTCCGGCGATGGACCCAGTGCGGTGTGGATCTCACGCTCCGTAGAAGCAGGGTCTCGCTTGTCCCACTTATCCAAGGCGGCGAGCACCGCCGGGAGCTCTTCTTCTCGGACCTGTCGTTTTAACAACTCCGCTACTATTAGGCGCCGGTCTGATACGCGGAGCCGAACGTCCGTCGGCCCCAGCCCGAACGCACGGGCGATATCGATCACCGCCGCCATGATCTCGGCATCGGCGGCCGGCCCCGCTTCGCCGATGATGTCCATGTTGAGCTGAAAATGCTCCCGGAGCCGTCCCCGCTGCTGCCGCTCGTACCGGAACAGCTGGGGGATCGAGAACCAGCGAATGGGCTTCTTGAGCGCCTGGGCCCGCGCACCGACCATGCGAGCGAGGCTGGGCGTCATCTCCGGGCGCAACGCCACGTCGCGGTCGCCCTTGTCTCGGAACGTATACAGCTGTTGGACGATCTCCGCGCCGCTCTTCTGCGTGTACAGCTCTAGCGGTTCGAGCGGCGGGCCGTCGTACTCCTCGAACGCGTAACGGCGCGCCACGTCACGCCAGGTGGCAAAGATATGATTGCGGAGGGCCAGTTCTTCGGGGTAGAAATCGCGAAACCCAGGTAAAGCCTGTCCTTGCATCGCGACAAATTAGCCGACCGGCGCGAACCCGGGCAAGCGGGCCAAGGCGTCGCCCACGGTATGGAACGATCCCGTCACGATCATCGTCGCCGCGTCCGCGCGCACCCGCTCCAGTGCGTGCGCGAAGTCCGGCTCGAATTCGTGCGCCACTGGTAAGCCTCCGAGCTCACGCTCAAGGCGGCCCAAGTCCCACCGCCGGCGGTCGGGCGCCGTGTCGGGCACGGTAAAGACGAAGCCGTCCACCGCCGGCGCGAGACAGTCGATCATGCCGAGGTAATCCTTGTCGCCCAGGACGCCCACGAGGGCGCGGCGCGGGTGCGGGGGGTCGTACTCTCGGAGGGTCTCCGCCAGGACTCTGGCGCCATCCGGGTTGTGCGCGACGTCGAATATCCACGGCTCGCGCACGTCGAACCGGCCCGGCACGTAGGCGCGTGAGAAGCTCTCCGGCCACGCATCGGCCCCCTCACCCCTTCCCCTACCCACCGGCGCGAATGGCGCCGGGAGCGCGTTGAGCGCCGCCAGCGCGACCCATGCGTTGGCGTGTTGGTGACGGCCTTTGAGCCCGAGCGGGCGCGTCGCGGGGCGCGCGCTGTCCACGAGGATCACGGGTTGCGCTCCACGTCGCGCGGCCTCCGTTGCGAGCACCTCGCGTACCGCAGCGTCTCGCTCCCCGATGACGAACGGGATCCCGCGCTTCGCCACACCCGCCTTTTCCCGAGCGATCGACGCGAGGTCCGTTCCCAGGTAGTCGGTGTGCTCCCGGGCGATCTTCGTGACGACCGAGACGAGCGGCGTCAGCACGTTGGTCGCGTCGAGCCGTCCCCCCAGACCGACCTCGATGACCCCCACGTCCACGCCCCGGGCGGCGAGGTCGGCGAACGCGATGGCGGTCGTCGCCTCGAAGAAGCTCGCGTCGAGACGTTCGATGTGCGGCTGGAGGAAGGTGGTCCACTCGGCGAACGCGTCCTCATCGATCGGCACGCCATCCACCACCATGCGCTCTCGCACCGAGACGAGATGCGGAGACGTGTAGCTGCCCACCTTGAATCGGCGGGCGCTGAGCTCCGCCGCGATGAGGGCGCAGGTCGAGCCTTTGCCGTTCGTGCCCGCGACGTGGATCGACGGAAAGTGGCGCTCCGGATGCCCGAGGACGTCGAGGAGCCCCTCGGTCGGCCCGAGGCTCCACTTGATGCGACTTCCTTGTCGCGCGAAGAGAAAGCGGCAGGCGTCCTCGAAGGACAGCCCGGTGCGGATCAGTCGGCGGCCTCGGCCGGCTGCCTT
>CAYXIK010000078.1:0-6232 GCA_964465315.1 uncultured Gemmatimonadaceae bacterium
GTGGCGGTGACGCTCACGGAGGCCGGATCGGAGGAGCTGGCCCAGTACATCGGGCCGAGTATCCTCGTGATCCGGGGTCGATTCCTGAGCGCTACCGAACGCGGGCTGGTAGTGTCGGTGTCGGCCGTCGAGAACCGACGCGGCAACATCTTCGAGTGGAAGGGGGAATCCGTGGTGGTTCCCGGCGAATTCGTACGTGCCGTGGAGGAGCGCCACTCTGCGAACGGGAAGACGATATTCCTCGCCGGTGCGTCGGTCGTGGGCTTCTTCGCCGCCTATGCGGCCTTCGGGTCGGGCGCGAACGCCACGACGCAGGGAGGCGTCGGGAACCCGCCCGCCCCGCATTGAAGGCGAACGGAGGCGGTGCGGTGGGGTATCCGGAACAGGCATTCACGACAAAGGGCGATGATCCATGCGTACTGCGACTCTGATCGGCATGCTGTGCGTTACGGCGGGGTGCTACAACTACAGCCCGCTCACCACTCCGAGCCCCGACCCCGGGACGTATCTTGCGGTAACCCTCACGGACCCGGGCTCTGACCAGCTGGCCCGCTCGCTCGGGCCGAACGCATTCATCGTCCGAGGTCGCTACCTCGGTGACGGCGAGAGTGGGATGCTCCTCTCCGTGACGTCGATCGAGACGAAGCGGGGAATTACCTTGCCGTGGGAAGGGGAGACGGTCACGGTCCCGGCCGACGCCGTCGCCTCGCTCGATGTACGCCGGTTCGCCAAGGGCCGGAGCCTGCTGCTCGCGGGTGTGGGCGCGGGCGGGCTGGTCGCCACCACCCTCGCGTTTTCCCTGCTCGGCGGCGGCACGTCGCCGAACCCGGGAGGTGGGCGGCCCCCGAAGCAGTAACGCTTCAGAAGACTCTCAGAACACTCCGACGCTCGAGCGGCGCAGATCCGTCTCGAGCGTCCATTCTATGTACTGCCCGCGCTGCACGATAAGGACGTCGGTGACGGCGTATGCGTCGCTGCCGATGGCGTCTCCGATCAAGCGGATCTCCCGGCCTTGGCCGAGGAGGCGGGTCGGAAGGAAGAACACGGTGGACGACGACCCGGTCACCGTTCCGACGCGCGTGCGCTGCCCGTCGTGAAAGACGTAGACAACCACGTCTAGGTAGTTGTGGTTCGTGACGTTGAGCGCGATTTCGCCCTCGGGGACGTCGATCGCGGCAGACTGGGTGTCCGGTTTGTTGCCGCGGTTGAACACGAAGCAGGCCGGGGCGGCGAAGAGGAGGAAGACGAGCGCCGTCTCGACCCGCAGCATGGGAGCACGGGCTACGAGGGACATGGGGGCGAACCTAGCGTTCCCGGGAGACGCATGGAAGAGACATGTCGGCAGCGCGGCGCCGTCCGTCTACGTGTCGTGACGATTCCCTAACACCATACGGGGCGCGATGTTGCGACTTGCAACGCGTATCTGCTTGCGACTCCGCGCACCTCGCGGCAGTTTAGCGAGACCGTCCCACTCTACCCCGAGCCCAGGAGCGTCGCTCATGCGCCACATTCGGTTCGATCGTCGTCGATATTGCCCTTCCGCCGTCCCTTCCGGAGCGCGATGCAGATGTAGTCGCCGGTAGGCCGTCAGCGCTGGCCTGCCGGACGCCTGCTACATCGAATGACCGCGCCGTTCCGCGGGCGCCGCAGCCTATGCCCGTACCGGCGGGATCCCGTTCCGAGACCCTAGGATGAGGACACGCGCAATGAACGTACTTCGGATCCGCCAATTGCCCGGCGTCGCGACCGCGTTGCTCTTGGTCGCGGGGCTTTTTGCCGGGCCGGTGCACGCCCAGCAAGGCAGCGTGGCTGGGCAAGTCACGGACAAGGCCAACCAACAGCCGATCGCTGGCGCGCAAGTGCTGATTGCGGGCACTAGCATCGAGACGCGCAGCGGTAGGGACGGACACTACAGCGTCATCAAGGTGCCGCCCGGCCAGTACAGCGTGCAGGTGCGGCTGATCGGCTATGCGACCGCGACCAGCCCAGTGACTGTGGCCGCGGGTGAAACCGCCACCGCGGACTTCGCCCTCACGGCCGCGGCCGTTCCGCTCGATGCCGTCGTCGTCTCGGCTACTGGGCAGGAGCAGTTGAAGCGCGAGCTCGGCAACAGCGTCGGCACAATCGACGCGTCCAAGGTCACCCAGGAAGCGGCACCGGTGAACGCAGCGGATCTGCTCAACTCTCGGGTGCCCGGCGTGGAGGTCATGCAGAGCGGCGGCACGACCGGGACCGGGTCGCGAATTCGGATTCGCGGCTCGACCAGCCTCTCTCTTCGCAACGAGCCAATCATCGTGGTCGACGGCGTGCGGATCGACAACGTGCCAAACGCCGACGGTGGCCTTGGCGCAGCGGGCGGTCAATCGCCGTCGCGGCTCAACGACCTGAACCCGGACGACTGGGAGTCGGTCGAAGTGGTTAAGGGTCCATCGGCTGCGGCGCTCTACGGTACCGACGCCGCGAACGGTGTGATCCAGATCCGTACCAAGCAGGGACGGCCGGGCCCCACCAAGTGGACCGCGTTCACCGAGGGCGGGACGCTGAACGAACACACCGACTGGCCGGCCAACTATTTCGCGCACGACACCTCGACTTCCTGTTTCCCGTCGTTCATCGCGATCGGCGCCTGCCCAAGCACTCCCGCTCAGGTCAAGGTCGACAGCTTCAACCCGCTCATGCAGCGCCCGCCGTTCCGCGAGGGTGTGCGGCAGCACTACGGCGTCAGCGCCTCCGGCGGGAACGAGATCACGACGTTCTATGTGTCGGGCGATTTCCAGCGGGAGAAAGGCATCTACCAGTCCAACGATCTCAAGAAAACCAGCCTCCGCGCCAACCTGCGCAACCAGGTCAGCCGGTTGATGGATATCGCGATTACCACCGCCTACGTGTCGAGCGACCTCGCGCTCCCGCAGAACGACAACAACAGCTTCGGGATACTTCCGAGTGGGCTGCTCGGCGGTACGGATAGCACGGTTAACAACGGATATGGATTCCTCACGCCGCAACAGGCCCAGGTCATCCAGGCGGGGCAGAAGATCGAGCGGTTCACGGGAGGCCTGAACCTTAACTTCCGGCCGTGGAGCTTCCTCACGATGCGTGGCACGGCGGGGTACGACGTCACGAACCAAGGGGACAACTTCCTGAATCCTCCGAACGTCAATCCGTTCGACCGGGACGGGACCGCGTTCTCCTACCGCGCCCAAGTCCGCGCGTACACGGCGAACCTCGCAACGACGGCTGCGTTCCGCCTGTCGCCCGAGGTGTCGTCGAATACGACGGTGGGATTGCAGTTCAGCAAGAACGTGTTCGATCAGATACGCGCCTCCGGGCGCAAGATCGTCACGGGGACCGCCGGCGTTTCGGGCGTGGTCTTCCCGGCCGTGGGGGACTCTGTGGCACCCCAGGTAACGCTGGGTGGGTACGTGGAGGAGCAGGTCGGTGTCCACGACCGGCTATACGTCACGGGCGCACTGCGAGCCGACAAGAACTCCGCGTTCGGGACGAACTTCGGCAACATCATCTATCCGAAGGTCTCCGCCTCGTGGGTGATCTCCGAGGAGCCGTTCTTCCCGCGGATGAGCTGGCTCTCGAGCCTGCGCCTGCGGGCGGCGTTGGGTAAGGCGGGACGGGCGCCCGGGACGCTCGACGCCCAGCGCTTCTCCGTGCCCGTCGCGGTGGCAGCGAGCGGAAGCGATCTCCCCGGCGTGACGTTCGGGGGCGTTGGGAACGCCGGTCTGAAGCCAGAGCAGACCCGGGAGGTTGAAGCCGGGTTCGACGCCGACTTCGCAACGCAGCGCTTCCATTTCGAGGCCACCTATTACGACAAGGATTCGAAGGACGCGCTGGTGGCGGTCCCGATCGCGGGATCCGTGGGTGAGAGTTTCACTCGTCTCGACAATCTGGGTCGGATGAGCAACAAGGGCATCGAGCTGCTGCTCACGGCCCAGATCATAAACCGGCCAAACGTGTCGTGGAGCGTGACCGCGACCGGCTGGGGCAACAAGAACCGGGTGCTTGCGACGGACGCCAAGAACACGCCGATCATCTTCGGGTTGGGCGGTGCGACCCAGCGCCACCAAGTCGGCTACCCGGCGGGCGGCTATTGGGGCAAGTCGTACACCTTCAGAGATTTGAACGGGGATGGCCTGATCGATCCGTTCAACGAGATCACCGTGGACACGGCGGACTCCTTCCAGGGATCCTCGGTGCCGACCCGTGGCGCCTCGTTCAGCACCGAGGTCAACTTCTTGCAGCACTTCCGCCTGTACGGACTGCTGGATGGGCGGTGGGGCAACAAGCTGGACAACGCCACCGAGCAGTTCCGCTGTCTCTTCGGGATCTGCCGCAGCTTCAACTTGCCTAGTACGTCGCTCGCCGATCAGGCAGCGGCAGACGCCGCGGTGTACTACGGGCTCGAGACCGGGTTCTTTGAGGACGCAGGGTTCATGAAGTTGCGTGAAGTGTCCGTTACGTACTTCGCGCCGCAGACGTGGGCCTCACGCATCGGGGCGAGCACGCTGAGCTTCACACTGACGGGTCGAAACCTCGCCACCTGGACGAAGTACAGAGGTGCTGACCCCGAGATCAGCCAGTCCGGCCAGTTCAACTTCAGCGTCGCGGACTTCCTGAGCCAGCCGCCGGTGCGGTACTTCATCGGCCGCATCAACGTGACCTTCTAGAGCCCGAGGATAAAGCCATGAAACATACATCCAAGCTGCTCGCGCTCCTGGCGGTCGCCCTGCTGATGACGAATGCCGGCTGCAACGATCCATTGCGCGTGAGCATTCCTACGGTCGTCCCGCCCGGGTCCTTGAGCGACACCGCTGCGCTCGGAACCCTGCGTGCTGGTGCGATCGGCGACTTTTCCATCGCGTTCAGCGGAGATTCCCCCGATGGGGACGGCGGCACAGGAGAAGGCGTGATCATGTACGGCGGCCTCCTGGCCGACGAGTGGCTCAACTCCGAGACCTTCCCCACGCGTATCGAGGTGGACGCGCGCACCATCCAGGTGACCAACGCGGACGTGGATCTGTGGTACCGCCTGCTGCACCAGGCCCGCAACGCGGCGGAGAAGACGGCCGCGCAATACGCCGCGCTCGTCCCGAGCGACCTGGGGCATGCCGAGGTGCTGAATCTGGCAGGGTACACGTACCTCTTCTTCGCCGAAACGTTCTGCTCCGGGGTTCCGGTGAGCCACTTGGACCCTACCACGGGCAAGATCACCTACGGCGTGCCGCTCACGACCAGGCAGCTGATCGACACGGCGATTGCTCGATTCGACGCGGCGACGGCCGCGGCCAACTTGAACACGGCCGCCGCTAACGCAACACGAAAGGCCGCGATGCTCAACCTGGCGGCCGTCGGAAAAGGCCGCGCGCTGGCGGATAGCGGGAATTTCGCGGCAGCGGGAGCGACGGTGGCCGCAGTGCCGACCTCCTTCGCGTACTTGAGCGAGCATTCCGAGATCAGCTCCTTCGAGAACAACGGCGTCTTCAACGGGAACGCATTTAATCGTCGGTATACCGCCACTGACCGCGAGGGTATCAACGGATTTCCGTTCCGCTCCGTGCCAGATCCGCGGACGACCTCGAGGCTGAAGGGAGTTGGCTTCGACCAGTCGACAGCCCTGTTTGACAACTTCCGGTTCGGCGACCGGAAGGCGCCAATCCCGCTCGCAACGGGCGTCGAGGCTAGACTGATCGTGGCCGAAGCGGCGCTTGCTGCCAGCGACACGGTTGGCTTCCTGGCCGCATTGAACGACCCGCGCGGGGCGAATGCCGCGAACCGGTCCTATTTCAATCCGAGCCCGTTCGACCGGACCGATACGCTGACCAACCCCATCCCGGTGCTGCCGAACCTGACGGCGACGGACATCACGAACGCCGGTGGCGCCGTCAACCTGCTGTTCGCCGAGCGTGCCCGCTGGCTGTGGCTCACGGCGCACCGTTTGGGCGACCTACGACGCTTGATCCGGCAGTACGGGCGGGCGGCGAACACGGTGTTTCCCACGGGACCGTACCCGAAGTCGACGAGCTTCGGGGCGTATGGTGCGGATGTGAACATCCCGGTGCCGGTCACGGAGCGGAACAACCCGAACTTCAGCGCCTGCCTCGATCGGCTGCCGTAGGCGCGTCGGGGAGAGAGGATGTGAGCGGGAGGGGGCGCAATGCTCGCTCCCGCTTTGCTTTCGCTATGACTGCCCGTCCTTGGTCTTGATGACGATCACGCCGCT
>CAYXIK010000079.1:0-6117 GCA_964465315.1 uncultured Gemmatimonadaceae bacterium
TCGGATGCCCGTACTGCGCTCGAGAGCGACCATCGGAGCGGTAAGCCTCCTCGCGGGGCTCATGGGTGCGTGCCAATCCCGCGCCAAGGAAACGGCTTTCCTTGCCGCGCGCGTACGCGTTCCACGGCTCGACTCTGTGCTCCGTGCATCGGACAGCCTCAGGCTGTCCCTTGCGGATGCGCGGACCCTCCTCGCTGCCGCGGCAGATACCGGATTCGCGACGAAAGCACCTCACGATACGATGAGCGTTGCCGAGATCATCGCGTGGACCCGCGCGGAAGAAGCGCGTCGACGGCAGGTCGAGACCGCAGAGAACGCGGCTCAACGGGCCCGTCGGGATTCGATACGACGAGAGCTGGACTCTTCGCTCGTGGTGACCGTCGCGAACAAGACGTTCCTTCCTAAGGACCCCGAACAGGAGCGTTACGAGGACTACATCTCCCTGGCCTTTGCCTATCGCAACAAGGGCACCCGCACGATCACCGCGTTTCAGGGAGACGTCACGTTCTTCGACGCCTTCGGAGACACGATCTACACCGCACATCTCAAAGTGGACGGGCCCCTGCGGCCTGGGCGGACGCTCCGCGAGCCGGAGCGGATCATTAAATACAACCCGTTCAGGACCGCTCACGAACGCCTCCGCAACACACCGCTCAGCCGGATGAAGGTCGTCTGGCAATCCACTGACGGTATCTTCGCCGAGCCCTGACCTCAGAGTTCACTGCCTCCTGACACAGCTGGTGCAACCTTTCCGGGGCTCCGGACGTCTTACACATTCGAAGCCGTGCCGTCGGACCAGGTGTCTCGGAGGCATCTCATGCGCATTTACGCTCTCATGCTCGGCGTGGCACTCACGACCGGCTACGGCTATGCGGCTCAGGTCGCCGTTTCGTCCATCGGAGCCGGTCACCGCCCCGGCACGCGACCGGCCGGAGCGATCGCCCCGGAAGGTCGGGGTGAGGTCTGGTACGGCGGCGTACTCGATCCCATCACGGTGGAGACGGAGCGGGGCCCGGTGGCCGCGAAGGTGCGGGTATTCAGCCGGCCGACGGTCCGCTGTCCCGAGGCCGCGCACTCTCAGTTCAGCGCCGTATCTTGATTGGGCTTGGGGGGCTCCGGCCCCCCTCGCCGTTTGGCCCGCACCTGTCCTCGCGGGCCGTCGAAACCCCATCTCGCGAACCTCCGTAAGACCCGCCAGTATCAAGCTGGCCTGGAGGAGGGAAGCGGCGATGAGGGCATTCTGGGAAGCCTGGCGCACGGAGATCATTCGGGGGGCCACGCTGTTTTGCGTGGTGCTCGCGGTCGGCCTTTCCATTCGTTATCTGGTGGCGCGCACGAAAGAACGCGTGGTGAGCCACCTTCCCGAGGCGATACGCGAGATCAAGAGCGAGCTCGACGCGGGCGCGGGCGACGGGCCGCGCGCCACGGGCGGCACGTGGAGCTACCGAGCCAGGCTCGCCCCGAAGCGGCGGCTTTGGATCCGCAATGCGCACGGGTCAATTACCGTCGAGCCGGGCAGTGGGGACTCGGTGAGAGTGACGGCGGTAAAGACGTACGGTTCGTCGGACACCGCCAGCGTGCGGCTCGTCGCCGTGCCCTACGCCGGTGGGATCGCCGTGTGCGCTCTCTGGCCGGCGGATGCCGAGTGCGGACCCTCCGAAGGGGGCTTCAAGGTGAGCAGGCGCCACCACAATGACGTGGCCGTCGACTTTACGGTGCGCCTCCCGCGTGATGTCGGCCTGCGCGCCGACAACTTCGTCGGGGATATCCAGGTCACGGGCGCTCGAGGACCGCTCGAGATCCACACGGTGAGCGGCGACGTGGATGCGGCGACGGCCAAGGGTCCGGTGACCGTCGAGTCCATGAATGGAAATGTCCACATACGCGTCGAGAGCCTCGGCGACACGGGCGGCGTTTCGGCGAAAACGATCAATGGCTCGGTGACCGCTGAGCTCCCCGCGCGCCTCGACGCCGACGTCCAGGCGAACACGGTCAACGGCTCAATCGTGACCGACTATCCGCTCACTGTGAACGGCAAGTTCGCGGGACACGATGTGGCCGGCACCGTGGGGCGGGGCGGCCGCAAGGTCTCACTCAAGACCGTCAACGGCTCGATCAAGCTCAAGAAGGCCGTCTAGCGCCCCCCGCCAAGGTACCCGGCGACTGTGCCCGAGAAGGTGCGGACGTCGATCGGCTTGGCGATGTAGCCATCGAACCCGGCCGCGAGTGTCTTCTCCCTGTCACCGGGCATCGCATGCGCCGTGAGGGCGACCACCTTCCAAGGATGGTCGCCCTTCATGTTTTTCAGCTCGCCGAGGACGCTGTATCCGTCACGGCCGGGCAACTGGATGTCGAGCAGCACGAGCTGTGGCGCCGGGTCCTCGGCGAGGAGCGTCGCCACCAGTTCCTCACCCGACGCGAGCCCCACGACGCGGTGCCCTTTCATGGTGAGTAACGCTTTGATGAGCTTCAGATTGTCGGGCTGATCCTCCACCACGACGATGGTCGCCATCAGGCTGGCTCCGGCCCGCTGTCGGCCCGTGGAAGAGTGAACCAGAACGTGCTGCCCTTGCCGAGCTGGGAATCCACGCCGATGGTGCCGCCGTGCAGCTCCACGAGGCGCTTCGAGAGGGCGAGGCCAAGTCCGGTTCCCTCGTAGCGCCGGCTCGCGCTCGCGTCGAGCTGGACGAACTCCTGAAAGAGCTTGCCCTGGTCTCCGGGCGCGATGCCGATGCCCGAGTCGCTGACCGCGATGCGCACGCGACCGGTCTCTTCCACCCGCGCGCTGAGGGCGATGCGGCCACCGTCGGTCGTGAACTTGATGGCATTGGAGAGGAGATTGAGGAGCACCTGACGCAGGCGTCCGCGGTCTGCCTTGACCAGGACGTGGTCGCGCGGCGGCTCGATCGCCAGCTTGTGATTGCGGGCTTCCATTTGGGCGCGCACGCTGTCGGCGGCCTCCCGCAAGAGTCCATGGAGATCGAGCGGCTCGAGCCGAAGCTCCATCCGGCCCGCGGCAATCTTCGATAGATCGAGGAGCTCGTTGATGAGGCCGAGGAGGTGGCGACCGTTTCGGGCGATCGTCTCGAGATAATCGCGCTGCGTGGCGACATCCAAGCCCTCGGCGGACACCATATCCAGTAAGAGGTCGCTGAACCCGATCACGCTGTTCAAGGGCGTGCGCAGCTCGTGGGACATGTTCGCGAGAAACTGATCTTTGAGCTTGCCCGCTTGATCGAGCTCCGCGTTCAGCCGGCTTACCTCCCGGTGCTGCTGCTCGAGCTTCTCGTTGAGGGCTGTGAGGTCGGCGTTTTGCGATTCGAGCCGCTGCGCGGCGTGCCGCACCTCCACCGCGAGCCGGCGCGTGTGCTGGTGCGCCGACTCGCGCTCACAGGCGATGGCCAGGTTGGGCGCAGCATGCTCGAGGGTATTGCGAGCCTCCTCCGAGCGCTCGCGCGGCAAGGCGGCCAGGAGAAGGCCGACCAGCCGATCGCGAGAGCGGAGCGGCACGACGGCCAACGACCCGGTGGAGACGGCCTCGCCGGTAGAGAACTGCAGCTCTTTCCGCGCCGCCGCCGCCGCGCTGTCCGCGTACAGAATCACCTCGGTCGCGTCGGCCACCACATGCCGGACCACGTCTCGAGACAGCGGGCGGGCAGTGGCTCGGCGCACCGCGGTGGGACTCCACTCGTTCGTGTCGTAGTGCGGCTGGTACAGCGCCAGCCCCGCGGCCCCGGTCGCCGCGGCCAACACGTCCAGCGCGGGTGCCAGACTTCCTCCGGCCGCGGACTCGCCCGATGGCGCGTTCAACGCCGTGAGGAGGCGCGCCTCGTGATCCTGCATCTGCTCCCGCCAGGCGAGCGCCATCGCCATCCGGTTCACGCCGCTCGCGATGATCCGGAACTCCTCAGGCTGGTCCTCGCCCAGGCGCTCCTGATACTGGCCGGCGGCCACGCGCTCGAGCGCACCCACCACATGCGCGAACGGGGTGGCGAGCCGGCGGCGGTTGTACCACAGGCCGACAGCCAGGGCCACGAGCACGATCGCGAACAGTACGGTCGACTGCACGGCCGCCTGTATCGCATTGTCCCCCACTTCCGCCGCCGTCTCTTGCATGGCCGCGAGCTCGGCCTGAAGCGCCGGCGATGGGGAAAAGCGTGAGAGCCCCTCCAGGCGCTGAGTCAGCGCGACCATGTCGCTCTGGGTGCGGCGGGCGTTCTGCCAGACGGCCAAGCGGTCGGCGAGGCCGACGACGGCGATGGCGAGGAACGCAACCGCGAACAGCCTGCTGATGCTCGGCGTGCGCATCAGGCGCCAGGACCGAGCCACGAGCCTGGACGGCGCGGTAGCGGGGCGCAGTGCTGGATCCGGCGCCGGACTGGTCATGCGACCGTCTATAACTAGGGAACGGACGGCGGTGGGACAAGAGCGACGATGCGCCTGTGCTGGCGGCGTGCAATGGCCGGCTGTATGCTAGGCCCTCACGCCCGTGCCCGAGCTCCTGGACGCTCTCCGTGACGCCCTCGCCGACCGCTATGCGGTCGAGCGGGAGCTCGGCCGCGGCGGCATGGCGACCGTGTTCCTCGCCGAGGACCGGAAGCACGGGCGGCCAGTGGCCATCAAGGTGCTCCACGCTGAGTTGGCCGCGGCTCTCGGCGCCGAGCGCTTCCTGCGGGAAATCGAGATCGCCGCCCGGCTGCAACACCCGCATATCCTGCCTCTGTACGACTCAGGGTCGGCGTCCGGCTTCCTCTATTACGTCATGCCGTACGTCGAGGGGGAGTCGTTGCGCGACCGGCTCACGCGCGAGAAGCAGCTGTCACTGGAGGACACGCTCCGTGTGGCGACCGAGGTCGGGGGTGCGCTCGCGTACGCCCACAGCCGGGGCGTGGTGCATCGCGACATCAAGCCGGAGAACATCATGCTGTCGGGTGGGACCGCCGTTGTGGCGGATTTCGGCATCGCGCGCGCGGTCTCGGCGGCCGGGGAGGGCCAGCAGCTCACCCAGACCGGCACGATCATCGGGACACCCGCGTATATGAGCCCCGAGCAGGCCAGCGGGGGCAACGAGGTGGACGGCCGCAGCGACGAGTACAGCCTCGCCTGCGTGGTCTACGAGATGCTCGTGGGCGCGCCGCCCTTCACCGGCCCCACCGCCCAAGCGATCATCGCGCGCCACTCTCTGGACGTCGTTTCCCCGCCGTCCATCGTTCGCAATACCATCCCCGACGCGGTAGAGGGGGCGATTCTGCGCGCGCTCTCCAAAGTGCCGGCCGACCGCTATCCCACCGCAGCCTTGTTCGCGGAGGCGTTGAACACGCCGTCGGCCGCAACGGGGGCGGCGCGGCGGGCGACCTTGCCGGGCGCCGGAGCCCGGCGGGGCCCTGTGGGGAGGTGGCGGGCGCTGGCCGTCGCGGGGACGGTCGTACTGGTAGTGGCAATCACGGCGCTGGTCCTGCGCCGGCGCGGTTCTCCCGAAACGGGGGAAGCCGTGGGCCTCGACCCGCGACACGTCGCGGTGTTGTACTTCGATGACCAGAGCAGGGAGAGAAGGCTCGGCTACCTCGCGGATGGGTTCACGGAAGCCTTGATAGCGGAACTTGGCCGGGTTCAGCCGCTCGTTGTCACGTCCCGCAACGGCGTGAGCCAATACCGCCACGTCACGATTCCGTTAGACAGCGTCGCCCGAGCGCTCGACGTGGGAACTCTGGTGCTCGGAGCGGTGGAGGACGCGGCGGGCCGTGTCCGCGTGTCGGTCCGCCTGATCGACGGAGCGAGCGGCGCCGATTACAAGCGGGGCAGCTTCGAGCTACCGGCCGGAAATATCCTCGTTGCGCGCGACACGTTGGCGGGGCAGGTTGCCGAGTTCCTCCGAGAGCGCTTGGGCGAGGAGGTCAGGCTCCGGGCGGAGCGGCTGGGGACGAGCGACGGCGCGGCGTGGTCGCTGCTCACGCGGGCGGAGCGGGCTCGCAAGGATGCGGAATTGCGGCTCGAGCAGGACGACTTGGCCGGAACCGCGGCGGGGTTCCAGCGCGCTGATTCGCTGGCCGCC
Organism: uncultured Gemmatimonadaceae bacterium; assembly: GCA_964465315.1. Taxonomy (GTDB): domain Bacteria; phylum Gemmatimonadota; class Gemmatimonadetes; order Gemmatimonadales; family GWC2-71-9; genus AG41. The sequence continues at coordinate 6,053 of CAYXIK010000079.1, forward strand.
GAGGCTCAATCGGCAGATCCGAAGTGGGTGGAGCCACTCGTACTGCGGGGGCAGATCGCCTACCG
>CAYXIK010000080.1:0-5997 GCA_964465315.1 uncultured Gemmatimonadaceae bacterium
TAGCAGGGGCGGGACTCGAACCCGCGACCCCGGCATTATGAGTGCCGTGCTCTAACCAGCTGAGCTACCCTGCCCTAATCACATAAGGAGGAGCGGAGCCTAACCGCGCCTCCGGGTTCCGTCAACATCTTGCGGTGATAGGCGGCCGCTAATCCCGAGGCGGAAGCGCGCTCGAATCGCTCCCGGGGTCCGCCTTCGGGACGAGCCGATAGAGGAGCTCGCCCTTCCGGATCATACCGAACTGCTCGCGCGCGGCGCGTTCCTGGGCGGCGGGGTCGGTCTCGAGCGCGTGCGCCAGCCGCCTTAGAGAATCCAGCCGTTCCTCCAAGTCGTGAACCGCCTGCCGCTCTTGAATGAGCTGGTGCCGCAACTGGAGCCAGTCGAAGGTGCCGTATTCCCCGGCCTGAAAGGCGATGCCGGCGAGGGCCGCGGCGCCGATGATCCCGAAAAGCCGCGCGCGCGTCACAGCCCGTATAGGTGACGGCCGGGGTACGTGGCCGTGTCACCCAGCTCCTCTGCGATGCGGAGCAGCTGGTTGTACTTGGCGACGCGGTCGGTGCGCGACGCGCTCCCCGTCTTGATCTGCCCGACGCCGGTCGCCACGGCGAGATCCGCGATGAACGTATCCTCGGTTTCGCCCGAGCGATGCGATATCACCGCGCCGTACCCGTTGGAGCGCGCGTGCTCGATGCACTGGAGCGTCTCGGTAAGCGAGCCGATCTGGTTCAGCTTGATGAGGATCGCGTTCGCGACGCCCTCCTCGATGCCGCGATCCAGCCGCTCCACGTTGGTGCAGAAGAGGTCGTCGCCGACGAGCTGCACGCGGGCGGAGAGCGTCTCCGTAAGCTTGGCCCAACCCGACCAGTCATCCTCGGCCAGGCCGTCCTCGATCGACACGATCGGGTAGCGGTCGATCCAGGTCTTGTAGAGGGCGACCATGTCCTCGGACGACTTGGTCCCTGCCCCACTTTTCTTGAAGACATAGCACCCGTCTTGAAACAGCTCCGACGCGGCGGGGTCGAGCGCGATGGCGATGTCCTTACCCGGCTCGAATCCCGCGGCTTCGATCGCGGCCATCACCGCCTCGAGAGCTGCTTCGTCGCTCGCGAGGTTGGGGGCGAACCCGCCCTCGTCTCCCACCGCCGTCGAGAGGTTGCGCTTGGCGAGCACCTTCTTGAGGGCATGAAACACCTCCACGCCCATGCGGAGCGCCTCGGGGAACGCCTCCGCGCCGATCGGCACGATCATGAACTCCTGAAAGTCCACGTTGTTGGCGGCGTGCGCGCCGCCGTTCAGGATATTCATCATCGGGACGGGCAGCACGTTCGTGGCCGGCCCGCCCAGGTAGCGGTACAGCGTGAGCCCCGCCTCTTGCGAGGCGGCACGCGCGACGGCCATCGACACCGAAAGGATGGCATTCGCGCCGAGGTGACTCTTGTTCGGCGTGCCGTCGAGGTCCAGCATGGCGTAGTCCACGGCGATCTGCTCTTCCGCCGACATCCCTTCGAGCCGCGGGCCGATGACTTCGTTCACGTTCTTGACCGCTTCGAGGACGCCCTTTCCGCCGAACCGCTTCTGATCGCCATCGCGCAGCTCGACCGCTTCGTGCTCCCCGGTGGACGCGCCGCTCGGCACGGCGGCTCGTCCGGCCGCCCCGCTCGACAAGGTGACGTCGGCCTCGATGGTGGGATTGCCCCGGCTGTCGAGGATCTCGCGCGCGCGGACCGCAATGATGGTGCTCATAGTGGCCCTACCCTAGCGGGCGGCGCCTCTCGCGTCAACGCGCGCCTTGAGGCTGAGGATCGCGGCGTGGACGTGGTCCCGCAGCTCCTGGCGCCGGTCGAGCGTCAACCCGGCCGTGGGAATCGGATCGCCGACCTCGATCTGGATTGGTCGGGGGCGGAGGACGAACCGTCCCTTGGGCATGATCTCGAACGTGTTGCGGATGTAGAGCGGCACGACCGGTACCTGCGCCGCGATCGCGAGCCCGAAGGGCGCGTTCTTGAACGGCAGCAGTGCGCCGGTGCGGCTGCGCGTCCCCTCCGGAAAGACCACGGCCGACACGCCACTCCGGATCACGTCGGCCGCGCGCTCGTACGCCTCCAGCGCCCGTCGTGGGTGCGGCCGATCGATCACCACGTGACCGGCCGTGACCATCGCCCGACCGACGAGCGGGATCTTCGCGAGCTCCTGCTTCGCCACCATCCGCACCGATCCGGGCAGCGTAGCCGCGAGTGCCCAGATGTCGAACATCGAAGAGTGATTCGAGGCGTACACTACCGGGCCGTCGGGGATGCGGTGCAACCCCTCCACTTCGACCGGAGTCCCGGCTGCTCGCAGCAGCTGTCGCGACCAATCGGTCGTCCCCCAGTCGTACACGCCGCCCCCCCCGGGACGCCGCTTGACACCCAGGAGCGCCGCGCAGATGACGCCAACGGAGTGAACGACGCTCGATACGACGAGCACGACGTAGAACCACAGCGTCCGGATCATCGGAGGGGAAAATGGTCGAAGCCACGAGGTGGAGTGATCCGTCGTCCGTGGTCGATCATCCGTACGCCGCGACCGCTCGCGCACCGCCCGATCCAGGTGAGCGGCAATCCGGTGAACCGCCGGAACGCGCGCGCGTGGGGCTCACCGAAGCCGCGTGGCAGTGCGACGAGCAGCTCGTACTCTTCCCCGCTCCGCACGGCGTCACGCGGCGTCACGCCGGGCCAGCACGGCACTCGCTCCAGCTCGATCACGATCGCCACACCCGATGCCGCCGCGAGGTGCCCCGCGTCACCCGCCAGGCCGTCAGAGATGTCGATCATGGCGTGCCCTCGTCCGGGTCGCGCAAGCCAGCGGCCGGCGGCGATCCGAGGGACCGGCCGGCTGAAGCGACGGCGGAGGATCCCCCGCGGTGGGCGGCGAGCCTGGAAGCGCCGCAGCGCGAGCCCCGCCCCCCCGAGTCGACCCGTCACCCACAGCCCGTCGCCCGGACGGGCGCCGCTCCGCCGGACCGGCCGGGCGGCTAGTCCCACCGCGCACACGTCGACCAGATAGCGCGGGGATCGCACCAGATCGCCTCCGAGGACCTGAGCTCCCACGTACCGCGCGGCGGCACCGACGCCCGCCATGATTTCCGTCGCGGGATCGGCGGGCCCCTTCCTCCTTCCCCGGCCTTTCACGGGCAATCCCACCGATGCGAGCACGCCCAGTGGCGTAGCGCCGTCTGCCGCCAAGTCGGATATCGCTGCGGCCGTCGCGCGCCAGCCGATCTCCCGAAACGACAGCCAGTCGGTCCGGAAATGCACGCCTTCGAGCGAGAGGTCGATGGTGATCGCGAGCGTGCGTCCGCCAACCGGGACGAACGCGCAGTCATCCCCCAGATCCCGGGCGGCAGGGCCGAGTCGCGCGAAGATCGCGCGCAGGCGGTCGAATTCCCCGCCCGCGCCCAACCGCTGTGATCTCGTCATCACGCCGTCTCCGGCGGCTCCAACACGGTGAGCGTCGGGGGCCCGGGCGGCCGCGTACTGGCCCAGCCACGCCAGATCTCTGGCAGGGCGGCGAGTACGTCGGCGGGTCGGAGGCTGCGCGCGGTCCACTGCCGTGCCCCGAGCTCCGCGGCGCGGCCGAGCGCGTGAGCGCCCAGCGCGGCTGCCTCGGGACCGGCGCTCCCACGCGCGAGGAACGCGCCGATGAAACCCGCCAGGAGATCGCCCGATCCCCCCGTCGCGAGTCCTGGGTTGCCGCTCGCTACCACGTGCACGGGACCCCGCAGGTCGGCGATCACGGTGGGCACGCCTTTCAACAGGAGCGTGGCCTTCACTTTCTGCGCGGCCTTTACCGCCGCCCCCCAGCGGTCGTTCGCGGCCTGGTCGGCCAGCTGATCGCCGAACTGCGCACGGAACTCCCCGAGGTGGGGTGTGAACACCATCGGTCGCTCGGGGAGCGGAGCCTCGAGCAGGATGAGCGCGTCCGCATCGACCACCGTTGGGACAGGACGGCAGGCGAGCACCGCCCGGAGGAACGAGGCGCGCGGCGCGTCGCGCCCCAATCCCGGGCCCACGACCACCGCGTCGGCCCAGTCCAACGCCTCGGCTGCCGCCAGCTCGAGCTCGGGACCGAGCGCCGACTCCACGGTGAGCACGTCGGGGAGGCTCGCGCGCGCGGCCTCGATCGTTTCCTTCGCGGCCACGAGCTTCACGAGGCCGGCGCCGGCGGCGAGCGCGGCCCGTGCCGCGTGGAGCGCGGCACCGGTCATGCCGCCCGCGCCGCCCACCACGGTCACCCGGCCGCGGTCGCCCTTGTGCATGGTGGGCGCCAGCTTCGGCAACCGCGTCCCGGCCCACGCGTCGGTGACGAGGACCGGCCAGGACGGATCGGCGGGCGGGAGTCCGATGTCCACGACGGCGATCTTCCCGCACCACTCCCGCGCCAGGAGGTGGCCGCGTCGCGGGCCCCCGAAGGTGATCGACAGCTCCGCGCGCACGGGTCCGTGCGCCTCGCCGCTCGACAGGTCGAGCCCCGTGGGGCCGTCCACCGCCACGATCGGCGCGCCGTAGGTGACGAGCCGCTGCGCCAACGCCAGGACCTCGCCCCGCGCGGGCCCTGCGGCGCCCGTGCCGAGGAGCGCGTCGACCACCACGGCCGCGGCGGGCCACGGCTCCTCGCGGCCCGTCTCCCGAACGCCGTCCATGCGGGCGAGCGCCCGGTTGTCGATCGCGTCGTCGGTCTTGGGGTCGAGCGCCGCCACCCAGACGGGGATCCCAGTCGCATGCAGCGCGCGCGCGGCGACCCATCCGTCCCCGCCGTTGTTCCCGGCGCCCGCCACGATGAACGCACCGCGGGCGAGCACGGCCGGATACTCCCGGACCAGCACGTCAGCCACTGCGCGGCCCGCGGCTTCCATCAGCACGCGCGAGGGAATCCGGTATTGCGTGCGGGCGGCCGAGTCCCAGGCCGCGGCATCGGTCGCGGACAACACAGGAATCGGGCTCACGCGATCACCACGCCTGCGTAGCCGACCACGGCATCGTCGTCCCCCGTTACGAGTCCCGAGTGACTGTAGTGCACGACGTCGGCGCGGGCGTCGCCGAACGTGCGGGCTGCGGCCAGGATGCTGGCGGTGGGTGCCCGGCCGCACATCGAGATGCGCTCGCGGCGGCAGCGCGCCAGGAGCTCCGCGCCGTCGAGCGCCTCGACGGCCTCGAGCGCCCGCCGGTCCTTGCGTGCCGCGACCGACGCGGGCTCGTAATGCGTCAGGTCGCTCGACGCGAGCAGCAACGCGCGGTCGGGCCAGCGGCGCACGAGGGCCCCGAGCGTTTCACCGAGCTCCCGGCATCGGTCCCACACATCCCAGGCCAGGATGAGAGGCACGATCCGCACGTCGGCGCGCCGCACCTGGAGGAACGGCAGCTCGACCTCCACCGCGTGCTCCTGCGCGTGCGCGGCGTGGTCGGGTCCGACGAGTGGAGACGCCTCGAGCAGTGCCTCGGCGAACCTGTCGTCCACGGGCACGTCACCGAGCGGTGTCCGAAAGGCGCCAGCTTCCCACAACGATGCGCCGCCCGGGGCGTGACAGACGCCCGTGTGGTTCGGCGCCAGGATCACCACGATGGAGGGAATCTCGAGACGCGCGAACACGTGCGCGGCGGTGAGCCCGGAGTACGGGTACCCGGCGTGGGGAGCGACGGCGGCGCGTGCCGGCGCGGGATGCGCGGGCGTTGGGCCCACGGCCTCGAGGAGGTCCCGCACCGTGCGCTCGAGGTCGGCCGGCGTATCTGGATAGAAGCGGCCGCTCACGGCGGGCGCGCGCACGGCGTCCAAGCTTACTTGAAGCTCTGGCCGATCGCGCGACCGAAAGAGATTTCCCCGTTGTCGATGCGGATGTTGAACCCGCATTCAGGATTGCTACAGACCCACGCCTTGTAGGTGATCGGCGCCCCGTCGCGACCGTAGTCCGACAACGGGATGAGGAGACCTTGTTGGCATTTCCTGCAGGCGGGCCATTCT
>CAYXIK010000081.1:0-1337 GCA_964465315.1 uncultured Gemmatimonadaceae bacterium
GTCCTGGAAGATCACGTACACGAACGACGAGCTGAACATCGACTGCCCGCGCACCACCTTCACCTTCGGGACCGAGAGGAACGTGGTGACGAGCGGATACGTGACCTGATTCTCGACCACCTGCGGGGCCTGTCCCGGATAGTCCGTGTAGACGATGACCTGTGTATCCGAGAGATCGGGGATCGCGTCCACCGGCATCGTGCGGAGCAGCAGCGCCCCGGCGATCAAGATGAAGACGGCGCCCAGCGCGACGAGCTCACGCCGGCGAATCGACCACGCGAGGAGTTTCTCGATCATGGGCGGCGCTCTCCTTCCTTCACGGGCATCTTCATGCCGCCCATGTTGAGCCCCATCCCCATCTGCAGCATGATCCCCTGGATCGCCGCCGCGAGGTTTGACTCGGAGTCGAGGAGATAGGTCGCCGAGGCGACGACTTCGTCACCGGGTTTGAGCCCAGTCACGATCTCGACCAGCGAATCGCCGCGCAGCCCCACCTTGACCTCGCGAGGGAGAAACCGACCGTCCCCGCGGTTCACGAATACGATGTCCCGCGTCCCGGTCGGCAGCACGGACGCCAGGGGAACGCTCACACCTCGCCGCCCCGACCCCACGAGCTCAGCCGTGGCGTACATGCCCGGACGCAGCGCACCGTCGGGGTTCTCGACCTCCAGGCGAGCGGTCAAGGTCCTGGTCTTGTCGTCGAGCTGGGGATAAATGAAGGTGACGTGTCCGCGGAACGTCCGGCCCGCCAGCGCGTCCACCATCACCGTCGCCCAAGTGCCGACGCGCACGGCCCGAGCATCCTGCTCGAAAATCGCGAGGTCCACCCACACCCGGCGGCGGTCGGCGATCTGGAACAGATTGTCCCCCGCGCGCACCGCCTGGCCCTCGATCACCATTTTCTGGGTGACCTCCCCGGCCCGCAGTGCTCGCAGGAGCAACGTCCGGGTGACCGTCCCCCGTGCTTCGAGGCTGTCGACTTGATCGATGGGGACGTCCCACAGCGCGAGCCGCCGGCGCGCGCTCGCGGCCAAGGTGTCGTCGTTCAAGCGTCGGGCGAGGAGGTACTCCTCCTGCGCGCTCACCAGCTCCGGCGAGTACAGGGCGAGGAGCGGCTCCCCCTGAGCGACGCGCTTCCCGACGTAATCGGCGTACAGCTTCTCGACCCATCCGTTCACACGCGCGTTCACAAACACGAGATCGGGCTCGGCGTACTTCAACACACCGACGGCTCGTACGAAGGGGCGTACTGGCCGCTCCGCGGCTCGAGCAAACGTGATGCCGAGCCGCGCGGCTTCCGCACGATCGACCGGCACCCCTGACGTGTCGACGCCCGC
>CAYXIK010000081.1:1437-5130 GCA_964465315.1 uncultured Gemmatimonadaceae bacterium
CGAGCCGCGCGGCTTCCGCACGATCGACCGGCACCCCTGACGTGTCGACGCCCGCGCCGCGCATTCCCGGCATGCCTGCCATCTCGTCACTTGGAGGAGACTTCTTCTGGCATCCGCTCAGCGTTACGGCGGTAACGAGCAGAGCGATAGTGGTCCGGTTCACGGCTGTGGCTCCCCTGCGGTCAACTGCCGCAGCATGACGAGTTGCGCTTGGTAGTCGGCTGCGACGGCCGCTGCTTCGAGCTCGGCCCGGTAGCGAGCGTCCTCGACTGAGAGCAGCGTGAGGAATTCGGTCCGACCGACTTGGTAGCTCCGGAGGACGGATTCAACCGTGCCGCGGGCCGTCGGCACGACACCGTCGACCAACAACACGAGGCGCCGTCGGGCGGCCTCGACGCGGGCAGCCGTTTCGGTCACGTCTCGGCCGAGCTGGGCTTCGGCGTCGTGCAGGCCGGACGCGGCCGCCGAAGAATCCGAGCGCGCAGCGTCCGCCAGCCGGTGCTGCTTGCGGCCGGCCCAGATCGGAAGTCGGACCCCGACGAAGGCAGAGAAGAAATCCGGGAACTTGAACGCGAAGGCCGGGGGACGGTACCCGTAGCGAACCGTAAACGTGAAATCGGGGCGGCCGTCGAATCGCTCGACGCGGATCGTCTGCGTCGCCTGCTCAACGGCGGCACGGCGCGAGGCGAGCCGTGGGTGCACCGCCAGCGCGGCTGCGACGAGCGAGTCCGTCGGCGGCAAGGGTGCGGCCGCAGTCCGCACCGCAGCGGGATCGAACGGCCTCGCTGGGATGGGCTCGGTCGGCGCGCGGTTTCGCAACGCGTTCACGGCCGCGAGAGCGGCCGCCCGCTCGCTCTCGAGGGCGAACTCCTCGGATCGCAGCCGATCCCGGGCGAGCTTCGCCTGAAGGGGATCGCTCTGCGGTGCCAGGCCAGTCGCGTAGCGGGTCGTGCTGAGCTGCACCGCAGCCTCAAGGAGCTCACGCTGCCGCCGCTCGGTCTCGAGCGCCGTGACGGCGTACCCCAATCTGTAATAGGCGGCACCCATCGCCGCGATGACGTCCCGGCGCACCTCGCCCGCTTCGGAGCGGGCACCGGTGGCGCGCGCTTGCGCGACCTTGGTGCGCGCCCCCAGCGTACCTGGCCACGGAATTGACTGCGACAGCTCCGCATCCACCTCTGTGAAGTCACTGTGGTTGAAGTCGAAGTTTGGTAACAAGAGGTCCGTGACCCCAGTCGTGAGCATGAGGTCGGGGAGCGCGCCAGCCGGCCGGACACGCAACTCGGCAGCCCGAATGGCCGCCTGCCGCCCAGCGAGGCCCGGGTTACGCTCGAGCGCTTCCGCGACCAGCGATTGCAGAACCGAGTCGTCAGCGAGGGGCGCCAGCGAGTCCTGCGCGGGTACCGGATCGGCACCTGCCATCGCGAGCGCAAGCGCCACCAACATCACTTGTCGGAATTGCATACCTCTCCTCGCCGATCGGTTTCCGGCGGAACGCGCCGGAGCCCGCGCCGCTCGTGGCGGCGCGTCAGGGCACACTACGCTTGGGAGAGGCTAGGCTTGGGGCGGCGGAGGGAGCGGTGGTTGTGGGTCAGCCGGGGCAAGCGTCCAGACGCCGAAGCCGACGATGTGGGATTCTCGTGCGGAAACGGAAACTGCTCCGCCAAGCACAACTACTGCGGTCGCCGTGGCCGCGCAAAACGCTGGATTAGCACACGGGGCGGCGTGGGTCGTCGCATCGACCGCCGGCCCAGACGGGTGGGATGCCATCAGTTCGTCGCAGTTCGTCGATGTTCCTCGTTGGACTTGGTCGCACAAGAGCGGCAGGCCAACAGGCAACATCTGGCCGCTCAACAGCAGCGTGGCGACTAACCTGACGAGGGAGATTTTCATGCGATCTGCAATATAGCACGAGGCCGCCAGCGCGGTCGCGCTGCGCGCCGTCACTGCGTTACGGTGATCGTCCCCGTGAAGCCAGCGTACTGCGGCATCGACGGGCGGATGGAGGGTGCGCCGAAGGCTCGTTATTGGTCCACTGGACCGTCGTGCCAACCTTGATCGTCAGGGTGGCGGGGGAAAACCTGGAGTCCTAAATCGTGACCCCTCGTAGATCTCATATCTTGTTCACGTTGCGCATCTCCTAGCGGCCGCAGGAGCACGGATTCGGGGCCGATTCCGTCGGTCAGCTCCTTGATTCGGGCCACGCCGTCGTCGCCGCGCTCGGTCACGATGTCGGTCGCGCCGAACTCGCGGGCGAGCTGCTGCGCGCGGCGTTGCGGCTCATCGCGATGATCCGCTTGCCGCCCATCTGCTTAGCGGAGAGTATCCCGAGCAACCCGACCGCTCCATCACCCACGACCGCGACCGTCTTGCCAGGCTGCACATCGGCGGCTACCGCGGCAAACCAGCCGGTGCACATCACATCGGAGAGCGTCGCAGGCTCGGGACGAGGTCGTTCGAGGGAACAGCCGGGGTGGCCACCAGGGTGCCGTCCGCGAGTGCGCGATGTGATGGAAGCCGGTGGCTGGAAGAGTCAAGAGACGTCGCTTCGTTCGTACCAGCAGCCCGATGCTGAGACGGTGAAGCGAATCGTGTTGCATCCGACACAGCGGATTGTGAGCTGCTGAGCCGGGCTCACAACAAAACTCACAACATGGCATCGGGAAAAGAAAAAGCCCGACAACGGAACTCGTTGCAGGGCTGATTCTTCTAAGAGTCGGGACGGCGGGATTTGAACCCGCGACCCCCTGAACCCCATGCGCACGATCAGTCGAACGAGTTACGACAACCAATAGCAATTACGCGATGTCTTGGGCATCGGTGTTGTAACTCGACAACCAAACAGCAACTGGAAATCGTAAGAGACTCACAACACGACTCACAACGCGCGGTTGGCAGTTAGACCCACATCGTGCGAGAACCTAGTGCACCATGCCATGCGGGTGTTTGCGAAACCTTGTCCGGCGAGCTTGTTTGAGCGGGTAACCATGGGTGCCGCCAGTCAATCTCCACGGACCCCCGCCGCGACGCCCGTATCCCTGTTGTGGGTCCTGCGTGCAGTCGTCAGCCATCGCGGCGTCCAAACCGCCGTCGCCTTGTGGGTCGTCGGCCACCTGGTCGTGCTCTGGCTCGCGCACGGCTCACTGCCGTTCGATCGTCCGGCGGTCGCCCACCTGCCCTTCGCTTCGCAGCTGGCCTCACCAACCATCGGGATGATGGAGATCCTCGCACTCATGGTGTTGACTTTTCTATTGACACGCAAGCGCGTCATTCCCGACATCGCCACTCGTGCACCCGAGCGCCGCGTGGCGTTGCGCGAGACGCTCGTTGTGCTTGCCTACGCGGCCCTCGGTCAAGTCGGTGGCTGGATCGTCGGTCCACTGCTGGGTTACCGCCCGTTCAGCTTTCACCTTGCTGGTACCCTCTACGGCACCACGTTGGCGCAAACACCGACCGATGTCTGGATCTGGGCGTCGTACAACTTTCTGGTCTTCGCGGTGGCGCCATACGTCTACTTCCGGCGCCGCTACACAAACACCGATCTCAACCTTCGGTCAGTCGACCGTCGGAACGACGTCCTGCTGATCCTGGTCATCCTGGTGATCGAATCCGCGTTCGAGGTGAGCGTGTTCAGCGGGATCCTCCGGCTGAGCCCGCGTCAGGTGCTCCTCGGGGCCCCACTCAGCTTCGCGA
>CAYXIK010000082.1:0-4942 GCA_964465315.1 uncultured Gemmatimonadaceae bacterium
GTGGGGACGGCGGACCATCTCCACGTCGAGCTGCCGGTGCGATAAGTTGACGCATGCCGTTCACCCGCGATGACATCCGCGAGTCGGTGGAGCGCGCCGGCGATGAGCACTGGGAGGCACTTCGCCATCATCACGAGGACGCATACCCGAACCCCAAACCCACGCCGGGCGACGTGTGCAAGGGAGAGGCGGAGCGCCTGAACCAGATGGGCCTGGCCGACGCGAAGGAGCTCGAGCTCGTCGAAACGCGCGTGGAGCGCGTCGGGGACGAGGTACGCCTGACGCACGTCTTCCGGTACAAACCGCTCGGCATCCGCCTGCTGACCGAGCCGTTTCAGAACTACCGTTAACCGAGCAGGTGCTGCAGCTCGGCGAACGGAATGAGCAGATCCGCCATGCTCTCGTAGGTGCCGCGCTCCCGCAGCTCTCCCATGACCCGCCGGACGAGCCCGAGCGCCGCTTGGACCACCCGGGGCCCGAGGCTCGCGCGCCGCACCCCGAGACGCTCGAGCTCGCGGATCGGCGGGGCGGGGGGACCGGCGATCACGTTGAGGGGTCCGTCGATCTCGCGCGCGAGTCGCCCGATCGTGTCAGCGTCGCTCACGTGCGGCACGAATAGACAATCGGCCCCCGCAGCCCGATACGCGTTGGCGCGCCGCACCGCCTCCCCGAAACGGCGCCCGGCGTCCCACCCCTTCACCTCGAACGCGTCCGTGCGGGCATTGACGACGAGCGGGACGCCCGCGCTCGCCCCGGCCGCGCGCGCCGCCTGAATCCGCTCCACGTGTAACGCCAGGTCGAGCAGCTCGCCCTCGGCGGTGCCGTCCTCGAGGTTCAAGCCGACGGCGCCGGCGGCGATCACTCCACGGGCGGTCTCGGCCGCGGCCTCGGGCGTGGCGCCGTACCCCCCTTCGACGTCGGCCGTGACTGGCACGCGCACGGCGGCCGCCATCCGTCTCACCGCTTCGAGCATCTCGTCACGGCTGATTCGCTCGCCGTCCGGATACCCGAACGCCCACGCCACACCGGCGCTCGTGGTGGCGACGGCGGCGAAGCCCGCCTCCTCCACCAGCCGAGCGGTCGCGACGTCCCAGGCGTTCGGCAGAACGAGAATGCCGGGCCCGGCGTGGAGGCGCCGGAACGCTTGAGCCTGCTCGCTTCGATTCAAAGATCGCATGACTCCTCCTGCCTTCCACGGTCGCCACCCGCGGCTAAGTTTGGGGGCACTCAAACTTACCGCACGGTGGCCACCATGATTTCCAGCTCCGTTCGACGCCTGTCCGTTTTCCTCGTCTGCTTCTGCCTTTGCAATGCGCTCGCCGCCCAGCGCACCCAAACACCTTCCCTCACGGTGCACGCCATCTGGGGCTCGCCCGACTTCACGAGCGATCTGGTCGAGCTCGCGTGGTCGCCGGACGGCAAGGCGTATACGACCGTCGAGGAAGACGCCTCCGGCGCCACGGACCTGTACCGGGTCGACGCCGTCGGCGGAGAGCGACAGCTGCTTGTGCGAGGCCGAGACCTCGTTCCACCGGGGGTCTCGAAGCCGGTCGCGATCGGGGAATACAGCTTCTCGGCAGATGGATCCAGGCTCCTCATCTTCACGAATTCGGTCCGTGTGTGGCGCCAGAACACGAAGGGCACCTTCTTCGTATGGGACTTCGCCGCCCATCGGCTCATCCCGGTCAGCACCCGACCCGGGTACCAGCAATTCGCCAAGTTCTCGCCCGACGGACGTCAGGTGGGGTTCGTGCGGAACAACAACGTGTGTGTGACGGACCTCGCAACCGGCACGGAGACTGCTCTCACCCGGGACGGTGGCGAGAACGTCATCAACGGCACGTCCGATTGGGTGTACGAGGAAGAGCTCAACCTGCGTGACGCGTTCCGCTGGAGTCCCGATGGCAAGCGCATCGCGTTCTGGCGATTGGACCAGACGGCCATCGCTCCGTTCTACCTCCTGAACCAGGACTCCCTGTACCCGTCGCTCGTGCCCGTGCGCTATCCCAAGGCGGGCACCCCAAACTCCGAGGTGAAGATCGGCGTAGCCGACGTCGCCGGTGGCCGAACGTCGTGGGTCGACCTCGGTCCCGACAAGGACATCTACATCGCCGCGATGGGGTTCGCCGACTCGTCCGGCGAGCTCTGGCTCACGCGGCTCAACCGTCACCAGAACCGGCTCGATCTCCTGCTCGCGGACCCGCAAACAGGCGCGTCACGCGTGGTCATGACCGATACCGATTCGGCATGGGTGGACGCGAATCAGCCCCACTGGATCGACGGCGGGAAACAGTTTCTCCTGGTGTCCGAGCGGGACGGATACGACCAGGTGTACCTGTTCGATCGCAACGGATCGCTCGTCCGGCGTGTCACGCCGGGCGGCTGGGACGTACAAGAGGTCTACGGCGTAGACGAAAGGAGCCGCGTGCTCTACTTCAGCGCGGCGAGCACCGGGCCGCTCGAGCGGCATGTCATGCGGGTAGGCCTCGACGGAACGGGCCTGTCCCGCCTGTCGACCGAGCCAGGGACCCATACCGCTGAGTTCGCCCCGACGTTCACGCTGTACGTCGACACGTACTCGCGCGCCGGCGTCCCCCCGGTTCAGACCCTGCGGCGTGCGGATGGCACGCTGGTCCGCACGATCGCCGACAACTCCAAGCTTCGCGACAAGATCGCCGCGCTGAGGGTCAATCCACCGGAGTTCGTCACGGTGCAGACGCCAGACGGGGTCGCCCTCAACGCCTGGCTCATCAAGCCCAAGGGATTCGATCCCACGCGAAAGTATCCGTTGTTGATGAACGTATATGGCGGACCGGGTTCCCAGACGGTGACCGACAGCTGGGGCGGGCCCAACTACCTGTGGCACCAGCTGCTCGCGCAGGACGGCTACCTCGTGGCGAGCGTCGATAACCGCGGCACAGGGGGTCGGGGCGCGAAATTCATGAAGGTGACGTACCTCCACCTTGGACGCTACGAGGCCGCGGACCAGATCGCCGCCGCACGCTGGTTCTCTAAACGGCCGTTCGTGAGTCCGGACCGCATCGGCATCTGGGGCTGGAGCTACGGCGGGTACATGACCTCGCTCAGCATGTTCCGCGGGGCGGGCGTGTTCAAGGCGGCGCTCGCCGTGGCGCCCGTGACCGACTGGCGGTTTTACGACACGATCTACACAGAGCGCTACATGCGCACTCCCCAGGAGAACGCCGCCGGGTACGACGAGAGCGCCCCCCTCTTCTACGCCGACAGCCTTCAGGGCAGCTTTCTGCTGGTGCACGGCACTGGCGACGACAACGTGCACTTCCAGAACAGCATGCGACTGGTGGAGCGGCTCGAGGCGGCCAACAAGCAGTTCGACATGCGGATCTATCCCAACCGGACGCACGCGATCGCGGGCGGCAACACGCGTGAGAATCTGTACGGACTCTTCACCGCGTGGCTGAAAGCACACCTGTAGCGCGCGACCTCACGCGCCTCGGCCGGACGGCGCTCGCCGTCCTGACGCTGATCAACCTGTTCAATTACCTGGACCGGTGGGTCGTCGCCGCCCTGGCCGAAAGCATGAAGCATTCCGAGCTACAGCTCTCCGACACGCAGCTCGGGTCATTGATGACCGGGTTCCTAATCGTGTACATGATCGCCGCGCCACTCTTCGGCTCGCTCGGGGATCGGCGGTCGCGGCCGCGGATGCTCGCGCTCGGCGTCGGGATCTGGAGCGTCGCGACGGCGCTGGCGGGGTTCGCACGGAGCTTCGTCTCGCTGTTCGCCGCTCGCGCGGCCGTGGGCGTTGGGGAGGCGGCGTACGGAACGATCTCGCCGGCGCTGTTGGCCGACTACTTCCCGCGCGAGCGGCGCGGCCGGGTATTCGCGATCTTCTTCGCCGCCATCCCCATCGGCTCGGCGCTTGGGTACGTCGTGGGCGGGCTGGTGGACCACTACTTCGGGTGGCGCGGCGCATTCTTCGTCGCGGGCGTCCCCGGCCTGGTGCTCGCGGCGCTGGCGCTGCGGCTGTACGATCCGCCGCGTGGTCGCCAGGATCCCGAGGCCGGGTCGGCGTCCGGGGGACATTCGATCTCGGTTGGCCGTGCCGCCCGTGCCGCCTATGCCGCCCTGCTTCGGAACCGCCCCTACGTGCTCACGGTGCTCGGGTACGCCGCCTACACCTTCGCGATCGGGGCACTGGCCTTTTGGACGCCGTCGTTTCTCGAGCGGATCCGCGGGATTCCAAAACCGCAGGCAACCGTCCAGTTCGGGGCGGTCGTGGTGGTCACGGGATTCGTCGGGACCTACGCCGGTGGCTGGATCGGGGACTATTACCTGCGCAAATCGAAGCAGGCGTACCTTTGGGTCTCGGGGATCGCCACGCTCGCGGCTGCTCCGCTCACCCTGCTCGCGCTTGCCATCAGGCAACCGCTGGTGTACTGGACGGCCATCGTCGCGGCGGAGCTGTGTCTGTTCGCATCCACGGGTCCGATCAACTCGGCCATCGTCAACGTGGTCGCGCCCGAGATCCGGGCGACCGCCGTGGCGCTGAGCATCTTTACCATTCACCTCTTGGGCGATGTGCCGTCGCCGTCGCTGGTGGGCGTGCTCTCGGACGCGCGCACGCTGGGTGAGGCGGTGTTGATCATCCCTGTCGCGGTCCTCGCGGGCGGCATCATCTGGACCTACGCGGCCTGGCGGGGTGAGCGGATGGCGGGCGCAGAGCCGTCGCCGTGAGGGCGCTGTTTCGCGCGTTGTTCGGGCTGATCCTCCGCATCTTCTTCCGTCGCATCGAGGTGTCTGGTGCAGAGCGCGTGCCGACCCAGGGGCCGGTCATCTTCGTGCTGAATCACCCCAGCGGGCTGATCGATCCCGCGTTCCTGCTCTGCCTCGCCCCGCGACGCGTCTCGCTGCTCGCCAAGGCGCCACTGTTCCGCATGCCGATCATTGGGTTCTTTTGCCG
>CAYXIK010000083.1:0-4927 GCA_964465315.1 uncultured Gemmatimonadaceae bacterium
CCGCAAGGACGCAGCTCAGAGCAGGCCCCGGTAAACGGCCGCGGTCTGCTCCGCCGTCCGCTGCCATGTGAACGTGCGGGCCCGCGCGCGCCCCCGCTCTACGAGCTCTTCGCGCAGCAGCGCGTCGTCCCCGAGGCGCTCGAGCGCCTGCACGTACGCGCCCGGGTCTCGCCCTTCCACTACCACCACGCCGTCGCCGCCCACTTCCTTCAACCCGCCGGCGCCAGAGGTGACCACCGGCAGCCCCGACGCGAACGCCTCGATGACCGGATAGCCAAATCCCTCGTACAATGACGGGAACAGGAGAACGTCCGCCGCTCGGTACGCACGCCGCAGCGTGCTCTCATCGGCGAACGGCACGGTTCGCACGTACCGGCGGAGCCCCAACCGCTCGATCAGCTGCTGCTGGTCGCCGGTGAACCGCCCGCCCACCTGGAGGAGGTAGGCGTCCGCCTGAGCGCGTAGCCGCGCCACCGTGTGGATCACGAGGGGCACGTTCTTACGCTCCACCGTGCTGCCGACGTGGAGCACTGCGAACGCGTCATCAGGAATACGCCAATCGGCCCGGCCGCGCAGGCGCGCGTTGGGTGCCTCGGAGAAGAACGCGCGGTCCACGCCGAACGGGACCACGCTGATGCGCCGGTCGTCGCCCAGCCACGTGGCGAGCTCGTGCTTCAGCCAATCGGTGCCCACGACATAGGCGCGCGCGAGGCGCAGCGCCTTCAGGGTGCCACGCAGGAATCGGTTCCGGAGGCCCTCCCGCCAGCCGTCAGTCGGCGAGCGGAGCACGATTACCGGCATAAGATCGTGGACGGTGACGATCGCGGGCCGACGGTGCACACGCGTCACCATGTGCGCGTAGCTGTGGTCGAGGATGTGGACGAGCTGGGCGCGTTTGGCCTCGCTGCGGAGCCACCACGGATAAAGGAAATAGCGCGCCACATATCGTTGCGGCTCGTGGAGCGGCCCTGGCAGCACGAGCTTGGTGGGATCCACGTCCTGCGTCCACCACCTTGGATACCCGCCCGAGCTGCGCCCATCGGCCCGGTCCCGGGTCAGGTCGCCAATCGACGCCGCCAGCCGCACCTCGAAGCCCGGATCCGTGCTCTCCAACCAGTCGTGGAGCCGGTGCGCGTAGCGGTCCATGGAGGGCCAGCGCTCGAGCGGGAGGTCGGGAACGAGCAGGACGCGGGTCATGGAAAAGACATGCGCAGTACGCGGTGCGCGGTAATCTCCGGCGCGTGGACACCCGTCGTCTCCGCTGATCGGTCAGCGGCGGCAACCGCGCACCACGCACCGCGCACGTCTGACTTAGGCAAGCAGCTCCTTCCAAAAGGCCAAGGTTCTCTCCGCCACGGCATCGTCGCTAAACAGCTGCATCGCGCGCGCACGACCCGCCTGCGCCAACGGGCGCCGCTGCTCCGGCGCGGCCAGACGTCGCAGCGCCGCGGAGAGCGCGAGCGGATCATCCGGGGGTACCACAAGCCCCGCGTCCCCGATCACCTCGGGTGTCGCGCCCGCGCTCGTGCCGACGACCGCCACCTCGTGCGCCATCGCCTCGGCCAACACGTGCGCCGCCGGCTCGGCCCACGTAGGCAGCGTGCGCGCCGGCAGCACGACCACATCGAGCTCGGGCCAGAGCCTCGTCATCTCCTCGGGCGGCAAAGCGCCCGCCCAGCGCACCCGTGCCGCCAGCCGCAGGTCCGATGCCAGGCGCTCGAGCCGTTCCCGGTCCGGGCCGTCGCCGACGACGGTGAGATGCCAGCGGTGAGCGCGATTCTCCGCCAGCGCCTGCAGCAAACTATCGATTCCCTTCTCGGGCACCAAGCGGCCCACGCATCCGATCGCCAGACCCTCGTGGTGCGCGTGCTCGGGCTCCGTAGGCACGTGGACGCCGAGCTGTGGAATCACGGCGACTCTAAGCCCAGGGACCACACCGCGCACCAAAGCGGCCGCCCCCTCGCTCCCCGCGATGGCGCCCCGGAGTCGGCGCAGGGTGCGGGTTCGGCGCCAACGCATGAGCATCGGCAGCGCGACCGGGACGTTTTGATGCGTCAACAGCACCGCCGGAAGCGCGAGCTGCCGCGCCGCGCGCACCGCCTGCCGCGCGGCCGGCGCGGTCGCCTCTTCTTCTATCTGAATCAGGTCGGGCCGTTTGTCCCGCACGAGCGCGTGGAGGGCCCGGGTTGCGAACGTGAGCGTGGCGGGGTCGCCGTGACGCCGGGCCGGAATCGGAAACACCTCGACCCCGTGCTGGCGCTCCCACGCCGCCTCGGTCGTGTGGCCGAGCACTGTCTCACGCCAGCGCTGCGGTACCCCGACGGTCACGTCGAGCCCCCGCGCGGCGAGCGCGCGAAGCTTGCCTCGATTGGACGGCGGTACGTAGACGTGGGAAATGATCAAAATGCGGCGCATGAGAGCTAAGTGCGGAATGCGGAGTGCGGAGTGCGGAGTCCGTGGGGAGGGCTCATGCCGCCAGCGACCTTCCATTGCTGTTCCGCATTCCGCATTCCGCACTCCGCATTATATTCTCTCTCCTCGCGGGCCCTTAGCTCAGCGGTTAGAGCAGCGGACTCATAATCCGTAGGTCCCAGGTTCAAATCCTGGAGGGCCCACGGCTGGAAACGGCTGGAGAGCGGCGAACAGCAACAGACCACAGACGCACAGGGGAAAACCGGACTGATCGAGATCATCCGTCTGTTTGCTTTGTTTTCCACCTGTGTGTCGGTGCGTCTGAACCTGTTATCTGTTCCCTAGCCTCACAGAGGGTGGTTAGCTCAGCTGGTTAGAGCGCCGGTCTCACATACGGCCCCGGGCGGCGGCAGTCAGCGCCGCCCGTCGTATTTGCAACAACTTACAGAGTTGCATCGCCGGCTGCCAACGGCTAGCAACGGATTTCGCAGCTCTGTTTCCGACTCTGTTAGCTCTGTTTGTACCATAGTGGCTGGTCACGTAAGAGCGCGCCTAGGATGCCGAAGAACCAAGCCACCGCCTGGAAGCCGACGCAACCCGCCCAAGCCCGCCGTGCCTGAGGTACACTGTTACATCCGATGCACGGTGCTCCCCCCCGGCCGGCGATTCGCTGCCGGGGCCGTGGTCTAACGTGTGGTCGAACATTTTGCGGAGCGGCTACCGGATGCGACATCGTACGCGAGCGGCGTAACCTCCTCTTGAACCGAGCGGGAAAGACGGCGTCGGCTGGGCCAGCAGGATAGCGTACGAAGTGGCCGCTCGCCGCGGCCAGCCAGCGGTGGTGGGCACGGTCTCCTCCACAAACCGGTGGGGGATCCCGCGAAAGTCCGGAGGTGCGTCATGGCGCGAATCACGATCCTGCCCGATAGACCCGCAGGGATCCGACGATTGCTCGCGTGGAACGCGCGGCGGCAGTATGGGTTCCTACCGGGGGTCTTTCGGATTCTTGGGGTGGACCTGAAGATCGGTATGGCGGCGGGGAAGCTCTACAACTACCTCCATCTGCGAAAGTCCTCACCCCTCACACGGCTCCAGCGTGAGATGATCGCGACCGTGGTCAACGGTCTGATTGGCGGCGCCCCTTGACTGGGGATGCACACGGCGGCCGTGCGCCGCCTCACCGGCAACGACCACCTCAGCCCAGAGTTCGCGACTACCTGGTCGCAGTACGACCTCGATTCGAAGACGAGGGAACTCCTCACGTACGCGAAGAAGCTCACAGAAGCGCCGAGCCTCCTCGAGGACGCCGACTTCGAGGCGCTCCGAGCCGTAGGCTGGGAGGAGCGCGCGATCTTCGAAGCGACCGCGCTCACCGCGTTCTTCGCCTTCTCCGGGCGGATGGAGGCTGCCTCGGGCTTGCCGCGCGACGAAGTACCGGAATCCGCGCGCTTCCCCGAGGCCACGCCCGATGGGCGCGGTCCAGTCTAAAATCCGTGGGAGCCCCACTTTGAGGATGGGCTATTCGCCGCCGGGCCCAGAAGACTGCGGTGACATACTGCGGGACTCGCGGACACCGCACGCACGCGCACGACGGCGTTCCGCGACGAGCCGATCCGCACATCAGATTGAGTACCCAACCTGAGACGGCACGCTCGATTCGTTAGGGCGTTTTTGCGGCACCGAGGGCGGGAATGCGCCAGGTTCGTGTGGCGCCGCCAGCTTTAAGCGCTGGTTAGGCGGCCAAGCCTAGCGCACCAGATATTCGGGAAAGGTATCGCGGTATCCGAGTCGTCGGCCGATGGGTGCCAATAGAGTAAACAAGAGCCGCTGTACCGGAACAGGCGGATGTGCCAAGTAGAGAAGCCCCTTGAAGGGGCCGCTAAAAAAAACGGCCGCCTGCAGCAAGTTCTTAGGCCCACCAGTCGTGCTGGTCTTGCCGTCACGGGCCAAGCCAAACACGGTCTCCAAGAACTCCTCGAAATTGAGCGCGGGCCGGAACTCGAGTACAACGTGCAGCTCCTCGTCCCCCTCTTGCCACCACTGATGACGACTTCCCGGCGGCACAACGATTGTGTCTCCTACACTGTAGATCTGTTCCCGCCCTTCGAGGCGAAACCTGATCAACCCTTTCCTGACCGCGAGGCGCTCCTCTTGGTGGGGGTGAACGTGCTCGACCGCAACGAAGCCCCCCCGCCCGACGAAAAGATCAGCCTCCAAGAGGGCACCGGCCGTATCGCTGGCCGTTTTCCTGAAGGCTATGCGCTCGCGCGTGATCGGGTTCTCAATAGTTTGCCCGGCGTGCGCCATAGTTCTCCACTTGGCCGCCTAACTAGTATTAGGCTGCGAGCCGAACCAGCTCTTCGCAGCATAATACCGTTAGTGGGATCTCAGTTCGCGTGAAAATGCTGCGACGGCCGGACCGCCGTGGCTCGCATCTCCTTCTTCGCCTCTCCAAGCGTTGGACGTCATTTGCGGCCGACCAGCCGAGTATGGCGTGGGTTTCGCCTTCAACCGG
>CAYXIK010000084.1:0-4861 GCA_964465315.1 uncultured Gemmatimonadaceae bacterium
TTGGAAGGCCTGGCCCGAGTTGCTCCATGATGCGGCCGACTCGGGCTAACAAGCCCGATGGCTACCTTCTCGGCTCATACCGCATCGCCACCGCCCCCGAGCGAAACTCCAGCCGGCTCACGAGCTTCAAGTCGACACGGTTCGATAGCCCCGCGAACAACGTCGGCCCGTGGCCCGCCAGCCTGGGCTGCACCACGAACTCGTACTCATCGATCAATCCCAGCTCCGCCAACGCCAGCGGGAGCTTCACGCCTCCCACGAACAGTCCCTTACCCGACTCCCGCTTGAGCTGCTGAACGGCCTTCCCCAGATCCCCGCGCACGAGCTCCGCGTTCCAATCGACCCGGTCCAGGGTGCTCGACACGACGTACTTCTTTGCCGCGTCGATCGTCCGGGCGAAGGGTTCCGTCCAGTCAGGCATCGCCACCGTCCGCGTCGCCAGGCGCCACGCGGCCTCCATCATTTCGTAAGTCACCCGGCCAAGGAGGAGGGCATCGGCTTGGGCGATGTTCTCGACCGCGTGACGATGCAACTCCTCGTCCGCGATGATTTCACGATGATCGCAGCACCCGTCCAAGGTGACGTTGATGGAATACCGAAGGGGTCGCATTACGTGAGAGTACCGTCGATGGGGTAGACTAGCAAAGGTTAGCCCGCTTCAGAGCTAGGAGCCACCCACGTAACGCATGACCATGACAATTTGAAAGCCGCGTTCGATGTCTCTAGCGAGCGGTGCCCCAATTGCCTCGGCAAGGGCGTCGGACCCAACCTCAAGCAACGTGATCTTACGGGAATCTGTGCGCCAATGCCGATGCCCTTCAACGCTCACCACGCGCAAGGACACAAGGCCATGCTCCTGGAGCGGCCAAACGGATCGCGCTTAAGCCGCGGGCGACTCGCCCGCAGGCAATCTGCTGTTGCCTGAGAGTTCGTGCGCGCCAGCGCACAACACTCCGCTTCCCTTAGAGCGATCACCGCCCGCCAGCTCCAAGCGCTGGTTAGGCAGCGCTTACCGTTGTGGACCAAGGTACAGGCTCAACCCAAGGAACTGACGATGGTAGTTCTTGAGGAGTGGCACGGACTGGCCTTGCCATGTGCCGTTTCCGAGGGGGATGCCGAGCTGAGCGCCGTAATGAAACGCGAGTCGCCACGATGCCTCGGGACCGTGGAAGTCTTGCGCGACGGCCGATTGATGTACACAGAGTGGTTAGCACCTTCCTGCAACAGCTCACAACCCTGGGCTGTGAGATGCCGAACGAGGTCACGCCGCTTCAAGCGGGCGTGATCTTGAAACGTTCGCGGATGACGGGACGGTTACCCAGCGCTTCCTTAGCCAACGTGCGATTGGCCTCCAGCACCAGACGCACGGCTTCGTCGAGGTTGGCGCGGGCCTCCTCGAGCGTCGCGCCCTGGGTGTTGGCACCGGAGAGCTCTTCCACGAAGGCGATGTAGCCTTCGGGCACCTTCTCGAACACGGCGGTTAGTTGGAGGGTCACGGGAGTCAATCTAACAAGAATGCCCGGGTGATGCCTAACGGATCGCGCGTAAGCTGCGGCGGACATCTCGAACACTAGGCAACATAACGCTTCCTTTGGAAGCAGCGCCGACAGCTTCAAGCGCAGGTTAGGCGGCCTGCTTATTCCGACGAAAGGAGCTGGGCACCCCATGGATTGTCCAGCGCGATGAGCCAGCGCCCATCCGATTGACGCCGGAGCACGTCGGTAGATTCGCCGCTCAGCGCAACCGGTCGGCCAGCCGGATCCTCGCCCTGCAGGCTCCATCGGCCAAGGTAGAGCGCAACGTTGTCTGCTTCCAGGACCCGTTGTTCTTCAGACCGGAGGATCGCTTTGAGCGCGACGAAGCCCGCTAGCGCCTCGCGGATCTCAGCGGTCCCTCGCGCGAGTTTGCCGGGTCGGACAACTAGTATGGCGGTCGACTCGTAGAGCGTGACGGCGGCTGCGAGGTCACCGCGATTAATGGCCTGAACTAGCTGCGCGACGGTGTCGATGGGCTTTGCCACAAAGGTCTCCCAACCGTGCGGGACTTTGCCGCGATGAAATGAATTGGCGCAGGCCGCCCAACGAATCGCGCTGAAGCTGCGGCGCCTGCTGACTTTTAGGCAACATACGCTTCCTTTAAGAGCAGCGCCGGCAGCTTCAAGCGCATGTTAGGCGGACGCTCAAGAACCGCTCGCCCCGTTTTATTGTTCACCGCGAAACGCGGTGCACTTCCATCGTCCAATAGTCCCTGACCCAGGTCATGCCGCGATCGAATGTGGCATCTGCGCGCCACAGAAACTTGTCCGGCTCGATGGCGAAGTACCTAAACCGGACAAGCATTGGCCCATACCACTCGGTCAGCAACCGGTCACCTCCGGCGCTCCACATTAGCCCTGGTTGCCATGCCCCGGAATTGGTGTTGACCCCCTGCATCTCCCAGATCTTGCGTGCCGGGTTGTAAACGCGGTACGTCCACGTACCGGCGTCCCACGTCGACGACGCGTCATCCGGCCGCCAGTGGTCTTCAATCAGCACACCTTGGTCGCCCGTTTGCTTCCTGGTGAAAACCCAATGCCCGGTGAATGGAGGACCGAATAAGCCATCGCGACGCCGCGCTTGGAACGTGAAACGCCACGTGCCAATGAGGAAGTCGTAGTCAGCAGGCCCACTTTTGCCCGTAAGCGTGTCTGTGACGGCGAAATTGGCACCCACCGTATCCGGCAGCGGGATAGCGCGCGGCACGGACGCTTCGTTCTGAGCGGATGCGACCGAAGTAGTGAGGGCCGATATGAGCGTGGCGAGGTGTAGACGACGCATCGTGTGGCTTTCTTTCCTTAGGTCATGGTGCAATGAGCGATTTCGTGGAGCGCGGCGGTTGTATTGGTCATCACGTTTTGAGTCCAAATGAGTTGGCCCGCGTCCGCCTAACGAATCGCGCTTAGGCTGCGGGCGGCGTGTGCGCGGGCGCAAGGGACTGGCCCACGGGCCGACGTCCCACCCGGCGAGGCCACGGCCGATTCCTTTCAAAGCTGGCCCGACAGCTTCAAGCGCAGGTTAGGCAGGCACGCTCCCTAAGGGGTGGGTCGCAGCCGTGCCACCAGCCTGACGCTGTTTATGGCGCAGGGATCGTCGCGCAAGGTGACGCTCGGACCGACCCACGGTGCGTAGCCCGATTTCGTCACCGTGACTGTATACGTTCCGGGTTGAAGCGGCGTAGATATGAGCACCAGAGCGCTGTCCAACGGGCGAAGCGTGTCGACGACGCTCCCACTCTGGGCGACGCCGACCGCGCCCCGGGCCGTCGGGAGACCAGTGACTGAGTCACGAACCTCGAGATCGATGAACGGTGGGACACCCAAGGCGCAATTGTGGCAGCCAGTGCCTGCGATGGGAAGGAGGGCGGCTGGGAGCGCCCAGTAGGCGTGACGGAATCCTGTCTGCATGCTTCCCCCACGTGCCGCCCAACGAATCGCGCTTAAGCTGCGGCGCGCAAGCTGAATGCACACGAACATAACGCTTCCCTTGAAGGCCGGCGCCGCCAGCTTCAAGCGCATGTTAGGCCACAACTTCTGACTCCGCCCTGCCTTCCGGGCGCGGCGGCGTACTGGGTCAACGCGGCAGGGTCACGGCGCTCCGGATGAGACGGTCAGAAGGCGATGGATGCCAAGAGACCCATTCCGGCGTCTCGCGGCGCGACGCCCACACGGACGCGCTCATGTGTCACCTCTTTCCAGCGGTCGGTACGCGTCACGGCCCCCAAAAGTCCACCGAGGACGCCTCCGACCCCGGCCAAGGGGCCGGCAACCAGCCACTCACATCCGGATCCACAGACGCTGGTGTTATCGAGGCCCTTGCCTATGAAATACCCTGTCGTACCGCCCGCTGCCGCTCCGAGGATGAGTCCCGTGACGACATGCGATCTCCGCCCCTCGCTCGCGTCGATTCTCGTGACCGCAGCGCGAGCGATGCGCATCGTGTCCGTGTCGCCATCTAGCTGCATCAGCAGGCTGTCTCGGCGGAGCGCGACTAGGGTTCCCACTCGTCTCTCGCTGTGCGGCTCCAGCGTCCAGACCCGCACGCGCGCACCCGAAGCCAGGCCCTGGACTTGCTGCGCCATCACGGGCCCGACAATCGCAAGCAAGCCGACAGCGGAGACCTGAACTAGCCGGAGGACCCGAGAGCTGGGCATGACGACCTCAGCAAACGACCGCGTTGCGGCCTAACGGATCGCGCTTAAGCTGCGGCGGACGTGCTGAACATTAGGCAACATAACCCTTCCTTTAAGAGCAGCGCCGCCAGCTTCAAGCGCATGTTAGGCCGCGCGCTCACCAGTAATGGATGACGAAGAGGATACATCCATCCCGCTTTGCAATCTTGGCGACGGTCGTGCCACCTAGCTGCGCATGCCCCTTTGGAGCAGGAGGCAGACTGCCGGTCACCGTCCAAACGCTGTCCTTGAGCGTTGCGACGAACGGCTTCTCGGACATGATCTGGTGTTCGCCGTAGATCGGAATCCCAGACGGCGACCGCAATGCGCACCGCAGTCGCCGAGTCGGGAACAAAGCCCGCCGGCGGCACGTGGCCCTGAACCGGCGACTGCTGACCAGCGGCAAAGCGCGGAAGGAGTAGCAACGCGAAAAGGAAGGGGGTGTGGCGCATGGCGTGTCTCGCGCGGCCTAACGGATCGCGCTTAAGCTACGGGCGCCGTGCGCGCCGGCGCAAGAGTGATGGACGTAGTCCGTGCCCCGCCAGGGCACAAACACTCCCCTTCCCTTAAGACGAGCAGCGCCCGCCAGCTTCAAGCGCTTGTTAGGCAGCGACCTCACCACAAGAAGGCCGCCACGATCGCGACCGCCGCGCCT
>CAYXIK010000085.1:0-4793 GCA_964465315.1 uncultured Gemmatimonadaceae bacterium
GGGAGGCGGCGCGGGCGGCGGCGCAACGGGCGGTGTCGCCGTGATCGGACCTGAGAACCTCGGCGGCGAAGCGGCAGGCGGCCGCGGCGGTGGAGGCGCGGGGGCCGGGGGCGGCGTAGGAGCCAAAGGTGGCGCGGCCGCTGGCCGTTGCGGAGTGAGCGGTGGCGGCGCGCCTACGGTGCTCCCCGAAGCAACGGGTGCCCGCCGGGCTGCCACGGCGGAGGGCACGGTCGTCGCGGCGCTCGCCCCTACCCCAAACACGGTGCTACACACGGCGCATCGCGCGCGCACGCCACCCGCCGGGACCTTGGCCGGGTCCACGCGGTACACGGTTTCGCACGACGGGCAGCTCACGTTCACGCGCGCCGCTCCCCCCTAACGTCCGCCGTCGTCGTCGAGCTCGGGATCGTGGCGGCGGTCCACCACGAACACCGATCCCGGTTGTGTCTTGGCATAACTCTTCATCTCCGTCGCGAGCTCGCTGACCTGCGCCGGGTGGGCGAACCGGCGATGCTGGTTGGTCACGATGCCGATCGACAGCGTCATGAGCGGCACCCGGTGCAGCTGGCCGCGGCGATCCTTCCCGAAATAGTAGCCGGCCCGACGATCCTGCTCGTTGTACTGATAGGGGATCAAGGTGTCGAACACCTCGAGCACCTCGCCGCAGACGTCCGGGATCGCATCGAAGGGAATGATGAAGATGAAATCGTCCCCGCCGATGTGCCCGACGAAGCCACGGCCCCCCTGCAAGCCTTTGACCACGTCATGCAGAATGCGCGACAGGATGTAGATCACGCGATCGCCGTCGTTGTACGAGTAGCGATCGTTGTACTCTTTGAAATGGTCTAGGTCGGCGTAGCACACGGCGAACAGCTCGCCCTTTTCCATGCGCCGACGGATCTCCCGCTCGATCTCCGTCGTGCCCGGGAGCCGAGTGGACGGGTTCACGGCGACATCGCGCTCCGTACGACTCATCAGCCCGTCGAGCCGGCTCGCCTGCTCCATCGGCTCGAACAGTGGGCTGATCACTTCGTCCGCCCCGGCCGTGAACCACTCTTGCACGCGGTCGGTCGTGTGCCGGCTCGTGAGCACGGCGAGTGGAACAATCGCGGAGTAGGAGTCCGACTTGAGCCGCTCGCAGAGCGCGAGCCCCTGGGGACCGCCGTCCGCGTCGATCACCACGAGCCGCGGCAGCGATCGGAGCACCCGCTGCTCCACGTCCGCGGGGTCAGGAACCGGGACGATCGTAAGTCCCTTGCCGTCGACCCACTGTGCCAGGAAGTCAGGGACCGTGCGGCCAGCCGGCGAGAAGAACAGTATCGTCGGGCGCGTGCCGCGCACCTGCCTCCTCACGTAAGGGTCGAGCGCGCCTAAACTTAGGCCCCGTTTCCGCCGGAGTCAAATAAACCATACCGCAAGGGCCACGAGCGCGTACAGCGCGAGCAATTGCGCCCCCTCGAACCAGTTCGACTCCCCGTCCAACGCGATCACCGTCACGATGAGCGACGCGAATCCCAGGACGACGACCTCGAAGCCGGTGAAGACGAGGCTCATCGGCTGCCACGCGAGCACGCCGACGGCCACCAGGAGGGGCGCGACGAACAGCGCGACCTGCGTGCTCGACCCGAGCGCGAAGTGCAGCGCCAGGTCCGTTTGGCCATGCCGTGAGACCACGACGGCGGTAGGGTGCTCCGCGGCGTTGCCGATGAGGGGAATCACGATGAGACCGAGGAACAGCCCCGACAGACCGATCCGCTGGACGAGCGTCTCTGTCGCCCGTACGAAGAGCTCACTCTCGAGCGCCACAAACGCGGTCGCCCCGCTGAGGATCGCCAGCGCGACTTTCGGAGGCGTAGGGAGCGTCGGCCTGACTGGGCGCGCCCCCGCCGTCTCCATGGAAGAGCTGGCGATGGGTGACGAGCGAGAAGGCGAGACTCGCACCATATGTGAGAACGAGCACCGCCGGAGGATAGAGCCCACGAGCGACGCCTCGACGAGATCCACGAGTCCGGCGCGCAGGGCCACGACCGCGACGATCAACTCCGCCGCGTTGCCGAAGGTCGCGTTGAGCAGGCCGCCCACCGCCGGCCCAGTCCGGGCGGCCACGGCTTCGGTGGCGGCCCCCATTTCGGCCGCGAGGGGGACGATCGCGATGCCACAAGCGATGAAGACGGCAACCGCGGGAGCTCCGAGCCAGGCGAGCACCCACGACAACGGAGCGGCCACGAGGAGCCAGCGCAGGCAGGGCACGCCGTCAGAAGATCAGAAGTGCTGCGCCTCGTCGATCAGCATGATGGGGATATCGTCTTCCACCGCGTAGATCAGCCGGCAGGCCTGACACACGAGGGCCTCCGCGGGCGCGGTGCGATGCTCGAGCGGGCCCTTGCACTTGGGGCACACCAGGATCTCGAGCAGCTCGGGCGCGAGACTCATTCGGTGTAGCCCAAACGCCTGAGGGAGGCGGCCCGGCGCCGCCACTTGGGCATGACCTTCACATGCAACTCGAGAAACACACGACCGCAGAAGAGCGCTTCGATCTTGCCGCGGGCGGTTTCGCCGAGCGCGCGGATGGTCCGGCCCCCTGCCCCGATCACGATGCCCTTTTGGCTCGCCCGTTCCACGTAGATCACGGCCCGAATATATACGGGCTCCTGCGCCTCCCGAAACTCGTCGATCTCGACGGCGACGCTGTAGGGCAGCTCCTCGTGCAGCAGCTCGAACGCCGCCTCGCGCACGAACTCGGCGGCAAAGAAGCGCATCGGCTGGGTGGCCATCTCGTCGGGATCGTAATGGAAGGGGCCTTCCGGGAGCAGGGCGCGCAGCGCGTCGAGGAGCCGGTCGAGGCCGGCGCCGGTGAGGGCTGCAACGACGACACAGGAGATTGAAGGAGGTTGGGGGAGGTTGGGGGAGGTTGGAACGAGATCGGCCTTCGTATACACGGTGACGATGGGCGCTCTGGGCGCTCGGTCGAGCTTCGCCACCTCCAGGAGCGGGGGCGCGGGAAACTCCGCCAACGGGTGCAGGTACGCGATGACCTCGGCGTCCTTGATGGCGCGCAGCGCGCTGGCGCGCATCGCCTGGTGCAGCGCGTACTCGGGCTCGAGTAAACCGGGCGAGTCGGTGAAGATGAACTGTGTGTCCTTGCGCGTGAGCAATCCGACCACGGGCAGCCGCGTCGACTGCGGCTTGCGGGAGACGATCGCCAGGTGCTCGCCCAAGAGGGCATTGAGCAGGGTCGACTTGCCGACGTTCGGTCGGCCGGCAAGCACCACGGTTCCGCATCGCGTCATGGGCGGGTGAAGAGGCCGTCCACCACGCCGACGCGATACGCGAGGAAGATTCCGAATCCCAGGCTGATGAGACCCGAGGTCACGCGCAGGCCTCGATGAAGCGTCGAGAGACGGCGCTCGGAGTACGTCAGCGGCAATGCGATGAGCGCGGTGATGAGCATCATCCCCACGATCGTGCCCACGCCGAAAATGAAGAGATAGGCGACCGCCCACGCCGGGTTCCGGACCGTGGTGAGGACGAGGAGCGCCACCGCGGCCGAACCGGCGAGCCCATGCACGACGCCCACGATCAGGGGACGGAGCCACTGGTACGCGCCCAGCGCGCCGAAATGCCGATCGAGCCAGCCCACGGGCGTCTCCTCGGGGCCGTGCGGGTGCGTGTCGGGGTCGTGCCCGTGCACGTGCGAATGGACGTAGTCTCCGTGCTGATGCGGATGCGTGTGGAGTCGGCCGGGAGCCCGCCCGGCCGCGGACAGACCCTCCGTAATGCGTCCCAGGATGCCGGAGAGATTCATGACGCCCAGGACCACGAGCATGATCCCCACCGAGAGCTCCATGGAGAGCCCGACGCGCGCGGGGATGACCCAGCCGAGCAGGATGATCCCGCTCCCGACGATGAGGATCGTGAGCGTGTGTCCCACACCCCAGACGGCGCCGATCAGGGCGGCGCTCCGCGCCGTGCGGGCCCGAGTGACGATCGTGGAGACTGCGATGACGTGATCGGGGTCGGTCGCGTGGCGCATGCCGAGGAAGAACCCCAGGGCAGCGATGGCGAGGAGACTGCTCGCGGCGTTAGAATCGGCGGTCATGGACCCCAAGACGCTCCTGTTTCCGACGCTCGCCGTCGTGACCCTCTGGTTCCTCGCGGCCTGGTGGTGGCGGGTGCGCACCGCGCGGGCCGCTGGGCGCCTGACCGATGACCCACCAGCGACGGGATTGCACGCCTTCGTCGGGTTCGTGATGTGCTTCTTCGACACCTTGGGCATCGGGAACTTCGCTACCACCACGTCGATGTTCAAGCTGCGGCATTCGGTGCGCGACGAATGGATTCCCGGGACGCTGAACGTCGCGTACACGCTCCCGACGGTGGCGCAGGCACTGATCTACATCTCGATCGTCCGTGTGGATTTCCTGACGCTCCTGACGATGATCACCGCCTCGGTGGCGGGCGCGTGGCTCGGCGCGGGGGTCGTCGCCCGGTGGCCGCGGATGAAGATCCAGGTCGGGATGGGGTTCGCGCTGCTCGCCGCCGCGGCGCTGATGCTTCTGACGCAGCTCCAGCTGGTTCCCGTGGGCGGGACCGCGCTGGCGCTCAGAGGTCCGGGGCTCGTCGCGGGCCTGGTCGGCAATTTCGCGCTCGGCGCGCTGATGACCCTGGGGATCGGGCTGTACGCGCCGTGCCTCATTCTGGTGAGTCTCCTGGGGATGGATCCGCGCGCGGCGTTCCCGATCATGATGGGGTCGTGCGCGTTCCTGATGCCGATCGCGGGGATGCGGTTCATC
>CAYXIK010000086.1:0-4682 GCA_964465315.1 uncultured Gemmatimonadaceae bacterium
GTCACCGGATTCGCGAACGTCGAGGAGGACTTTTCCGACAAGGCCGTTGGCCGGAAGGTTATGCCCTTCCGGATCGAGGACGAGCTGCGACGGCGCGGGGCCAACTACGTCCAGGGCGGCTTGTTCAAAGCCTTCGTCGTCCGGGACGGCCGGTTGATCACCGGCCAGCAGCAGTACTCGGGAGCGCTGGTCGGCGAGGCGGTGATCGCCGCGCTCGGTGTCTAGCCCGGGGGCACGCCGATCCCACGAAGGAAGCAGTCGCTAGTAGCCAAGCGAAAGGAGCGGTGCCGCTGGGCTTCGGAGAGGTCGGCTGAAGACGTTTGTCAAGCCTGACAGCACCCGCTCAGGGCCGCAGCCGCACCAACAGCCCCTCATCTACTCCGAGATACAAGAATCCGTCCGGTCCCTGCCGCACCACGCGCACCCGCCAGCGAAAGTTGCGCAGCAGGCGCTCCTCACCCACGACCGTGTCTCCTTGCATAATAAGCCGGTTCAGGTGGCGGAGTCCCATGCCCCCGATGAAGAGGTTCCCCTTCCACGCCGGCAACGCGTCGCCCGTATAAAACTCCATCCCACTTGGCGCGATCGAGGGTGTGTAGTAGTAGATCGGTCGCTCCATTCCCTCGTGCGCGACGAGCCCCTCGCCCACCGGCCCGCCCTCGTATTCGTGTCCGTACGTGATCACCGGCCAGCCGTAGTTCTTGCCACTCTCTATGAGGTTGACCTCGTCTCCCCCGCGCGGACCGTGCTCGTTCTCCCACAACGCCTTGGTCACCGGCTGCAGCGTGAGCCCCTGAGGATTGCGATGCCCGTAACTCCAGATCTCAGGCAACGCCCCCTTTTGGTTGACGAACGGGTTGTCCTCCGGGATTCGGCCGTCTTCGCGGAGGCGGATGATCTTGCCGTTGTCGACGCTCAGGTCCTGCGCGAAGCCGCGGCGCTCCCGATCGCCAACGGTGATGAAGAGATACCCGTCGCGCAGCACGAGCCTTCCACCGAAGTGGAAGTCCGAGTCAACGAACGGCCGGGCCGTGAACAAACGCGTACGCTCCACTAGCCTGCGCCCGTCCAGCCGCGCACGGTCAACCGCTGTGGTGCTGATGCCCGCGCTCTCGGCCGAATAGGCGAGATAGAGCAGGTGGTTGTGCGCGAAGTCGGGATGGACGAGAATGTCCAACAGCCCGGCGTCATTATGCTGACGTACCTCCGGCACGCCCTCAAGCGCGGTGATGGTGCCGCGCCGCAGGTCGAGGAGGCTGAGCCGGCCGATGGCGCGCTCCGCGATGAGCAGCCCGCCGTCCGGCAGGAACGCCAGGCCCACCGGGATGATCAGTCCCTCGGCCAGCACCTCCACGCGAAACCGAGCGTCGAAGCTCGTGACCGTGCCCAAGTCACGGGATACGACCTGCGGAGGCCGCTGCGCGTAGAGCGCGGAGGCGAACGCGACCGCGACGAGCGGGACGCCGATTCTCACAGGCTCAATCATCGCCCCGACCTTGGCGTCGAACAAGCGGGCCAAACGTCACGTTTGCGTGGACGAGCGTGCAGCCCGTCGCGCCACGGTGGCGGCTCGTCGTGCCCTTGTCACGGTTGGTCGCAGGGAGCGGCGCACTACTTTCACAAGTAGGCAACGCGCGGTCACCAACGGCCTGATAGGGGGAAGTATGCGCGCCACGCGCACTACCGCGGTCACTGCTTTAGTACTCGTCCTCGCCGCCGCCCACTCTTGGGAACGCGCAAATGGACCAGGGCAGCAGCGCGAGCAGGCGCTCGCTCCTATCGACTGGAAGCGCGTGGACGAGGCATTGGGGAAGCCGGGCGCCCTACAGCCGGACGGCGCTTACAAGGCGGGGTTACCTCGGAGCGATCTGCACGTCACCGTGTCGAGCGTCACCGTTAAACCCGCGCTGGCACTCGGCTCCTGGGTCGCGCTTAAACAGGTGAGGGATACCGAGGTGATGCTCATGGGTGACCTCGTGCTTCTCGAGAGCGAAGTCGGCCCGGTGCTCGCGAAGCTCCAGAAGGGCGGGGTCCAGCAGACGGCCCTCCACAATCACTTGCTACACGAGTCTCCGCGCGTCTTGTACATGCACGTCGCCGGGCGCGGCGCGCCCACCTCGCTCGCGGCCACTATCCACGCCGCACTCGCCCTCACTAAGACGCCGTTCGGAGCGCCCGTAGCGCCTCCGCCGCGTTCGGCACCGCTCGGCATCGACACCGCGCAGATCGCGCGGATCCTGGGATACCACGGTAAGGCGAACGGCGGCGTCTACCAAGTCGGTGTGCCGCGGGCAGATCAGATCACCGTGGACGGAACAGCTGTGCCGCCTTCCATGGGTCTCGCGACCGCGATCAACTTCCAGCCGACGGGACGGGGGAAGGCCGCCATCACCGGCGACTTTGTGCTGGTCGGGAGCGAGGTCAATGCTGTCATCCGCGCACTGCAAGACAACGGGATCGCCGTCACGGCTCTTCATAGCCACATGCTCGCCGACAGCCCTCACCTGTTCTTCATGCACTACTGGGCCAGTGACGACGCGCTGGGGTTGGCGCGCGGTTTGCGCGCCGCATTGGATAAGATGAACATCGAGAAGGCCCGGTAACCGAAGCTAGTCGGCGACCTGCAGGACGACCTTCCCCCGATTGTGCCCGCCCAGCCCGCGCACGAACGCGGCCCGCGCCTCGCGCAGCGGGAACGTTGCCTCGACGATCACGCGCAGTGCTCCCGCCTCGATGAGGCGCGCGATCTCGATCAGCTGCGCCCTGCTGGGCTCCACGATGAAGTCCACACCGCGCACACCGTACTGAGCGGCCTTGTCCGCGGGCGCGCTGTCCGCCACGGTGACGAGCACGCCGCCCTTGCGCAGCACCCGCCAGGAGCGCTCCAGGGTGTCTCCGCCGACCGTATCGAGGACAACATCCACGTCCCGCACTCCATCTTCAAAGCGCCCGGTGGTGTAGTCGATGACCTCGTCGCAGCCGAGGTCACGCAGGAAGGTCGTATTGACGGCGCGAGACGTGCCAATCACGTGCGCGCCACGCCCGTGGGCGAGCTGAACGGCGTACGTGCCGACGCCGCCGGCAGCGCCGTGAATGAGGACGCGCTGCCCCCGCACGAGGCTCGCGTGGTCGAGTAGCCCCTGCCAGGCCGTGAGGGCCGAAAGCGGTACCGCCGCGGCTTGCGTATGGCTCAGGTTTGCCGGCTTGGGAGCGAGATCACGCGCGCGGACCACGATGTAGTCGGCCGCTGCGCCGTCCCGCCAGAAATCCGTGAGCGCGTACACCGCGGCGCCTACCTTGGGGCCGCTCGCATCCGAGGCCACGGCCTCCACCACACCAGAGAGCTCGTGTCCGGGGATGGTCGGCAGGCGCTCAACGCCATCGCGCGTGGTGTAAGTGGTTCCCCAGGAGAGCTCGGTGGGTGTGATGGCGCAGGCATGGACGCAAACCAGCGCATCCCCTGGTCCGGGCGTCGGCTTGGGAGCGTCCTCGTAGGTGAGTTGCTCGGGACCACCCCGCCGGTGCACGCGCGCGGCCTTCATGGCTTCGGTCTCCCCTCGGCTCTCGCTGCTCCGGGTGGAAACCTTGTACACGAACGCCCCGACGGGAATAGCCTTACTGCTTGGTTCCGCGTCCCCCGCCGGGGTTCGGTGCCGTGCCACCGCCGACGAGGGAAAATGCGATGGTCGTGGCGACGAGCCCGCCCACGCCGGCGCCCACGAGTAGCAGGCTCCGACCCTTCGCAAGCCGCCGCACGTCGAGCGACGCGATGCCGTCGCTCGGGAGCGCGACCGCCTCCCCCTGCCACGGCAGGAGGATGCCGCGCTTCGTTTCCACCGACGACACGGACACCAGGAGTCCCCGCTCGTCGGTGGCGAGCACCCGACCGCGCACTACAAACGCGCCCGGCCCGAGGGAACGCGTCAACTCCTCGGATGCCCCGTCGCTGAGCGTCGCCGCGACGTAGGTGCCGGGCGCCGGGCTCGACGTCGTGAGCGGGTCGTATCGGTAGCACCCCGACACGAGGCAGAGCGCCCCGATCAGCATCGGGGAACGCACGCGCTGGCCCCCGTGCCTCACTGCCGTCCCGAGGCGCCGCCGACGCCGCCCGCCGTGATCCCCCCCGCGCCCGACCCGAATGCAGCGTAGGCAACGAAGAAGCCCACGAGCGACGCCCCCGCGAGCAGCGCCGTTTTACCCGTGGCCCCTCGTCGCTCCTCAAGCGACCGCACGAACTCCCCGGGGATCACCACCGACTCCCCTTTCCACTCGAGGATGTCACCGCGTCGGCTCTCCACCGCCGCCACGGACACCACCAGCCCGCGGTCGGTGGCGCTCAGGAATCGGCCCCGGACCACCAAGATGCTCGGCCCGATGGACGGTGCGAGCTGCTCCGAGCCCGCTTCCGTGAGCGTCACCGCCACAAACATGGACGGCGCTAACCGCGGGCCACCGAGCGGCGCGTAGTTGTAGCACCCGGTCCCGAGCAACATGACAGCGACCACTACAACGATCTGCGAACGGCTCAACGTCAACTCCACTGCTCCCCGCCCCGACAACTATGGCGCGTTATCGTTCTGACACGCGTGCACGTCTCCCTTGTTCCGAAAGCCGTGCGTGGCGAGCTGAACGTTCGGGGTCGGGATGTTCGTGTTCACTTGCCGCTCGGTCTGCGGGTAGAA
>CAYXIK010000087.1:0-4675 GCA_964465315.1 uncultured Gemmatimonadaceae bacterium
CGGACAACTCGACGTTCTCCACGTCGAACTTCAACGCTCCGGACGACGCCGGTGGGACCCTGGTGCAACGGGGTCAGACTGAGGGAACGGTGGCGACGAACCGGGCGGCCGACATCAACCCGAACGACATCGAGTCGGTCGAGATCCTGAAGGGCCCGGCGGCGAGCGCCATCTACGGGGCGCGGGCGGCGGCGGGAGTCGTGTTGATCACGACGAAGACGGGGCGGTCGGGACCGACGCACTTCACGTTCCGGTCTTCCACGTCCTTCAACGACATCAACCATACCTACCCGCTGCAGACGTCGTTCGGGCAGGGTACGAACGGCATCCACGCCGACACCTCGTTGGGTGGAACCTGCGACTCCCCCGGAGCTGCGAGCTGTGCCCGTTCCTGGGGTCCGCCGATCCCCGCGGGGGCCACGGTCTTTGATCATGCGAACGAGATCTACCAGGTCGGTCACACGCTCGACAACGGGTTCACCGTGTCGGGGGGGAACGACCGCACGACGTTCTACCTGTCGGGCGATTACAACCACGACCAGGGCGTGATCGTCGGGCCGAACAACGTGTTCAACCGCAGCACGGTGCGCTTCAAGGGGACGCACCGGGTGATCGATAACGTGAAGCTCGGCGCGGACCTGTCGTTCGCCGATACCCGCGCCCGCTACATCCAGCGCGGCAACAACACGAACGGCATCCAGCTGGGCGATCTGCGTAGCCCACCGGACTGGAACAACCAGCCGTACCTGGTGCAGACCAACGCCGGGCCGCAGCAGCGGAGCTTTCGCCTGCAGCACCCGACGGACGGGTCCCTCCTCTCCGACCGGACGTTCGACAATCCGTTCTGGACGGCGTTCGAGCAGACGAACTCCGCGAACGTGGGGCGGGTGTACGGCAACGTGAACGCCGAGTACCTGCCGGTCGCGTGGCTGAAGGTGAACTACACGCTGGGCGCGGACTACTGGACGGACGAGCGCCTCGAGGGGTGTCCGGTGAGCTCGTCGTCGCCCTGTATCGCCGGGCGGGTGATCGAGGGCAAGATCGTCAACTACTCGATCGACCATAACCTCACTGCCACGGCGAACTACACGTTGAGCGAGAAGCTGAGCGGGACGGTGACGCTGGGACAGAACTTGAGCACGCGGAATAACCGGCAGCTCGGTACGGTAGGCCGCACCCTGGTCGCGCTCCAGCCGTTCAAGCTGTCGAACACGGTGACGCAGGACCTGCCGCTCGACCAGGAGACGGTGATCCACGACGCGTCGTGGTTCGGGCAGGCGGGGCTGGACGTGTCGAACCAGCTGCACGTGATCGCGGCGCTGCGCAACGACGGCTCGTCGACGTTCGGGCGGTCGAACCTGCGGAGCTGGTTCCCGAAGGGGAGCGTGGCGTGGGAGTTCACGAAGGCGATCGGGGAGCAGTCGTGGCTGTCGTACGGGAAGGCGCGGGTGGCGTACGGCGAGGCGGGTCAGGAGCCGCTGCCGTACCTCACGTCGCAGACCTTCACGAGTGGCATCGTCGGCGGCATTTCCCAGGGGACCGGGAACACCCCGACGCAGAACGGGATCGGCGGGCTGGTGACGCGGTCCGAGCTCAAGCCAGCGACGGCGTTGAAGCCGGAGCGCTCGAAGGAGTTCGAGGCGGGATTGGACCTCGGGTTCTTCAAGGACAAGGCGGACGCGAGCGTCACGTGGTACAACAAGAAGTCCTCCGACATCATCCTCCTGGCGCCACTCAACCCCTCGATTGGCTTCTTTGCGCAAGGGGCCAACTCGGCGTCGATGCGGAATCGCGGGTGGGAGGCGTCCTTGAACGTGCGGCCGCTGCAGAAGGCCGACTACGGCTGGGAAGTCGGGTTGCAGTGGGCGAGAAACCGCAACCTGGTCCTGTCGGTGGGCCAGCCGGTGCCGTCGACGTGCACGGCGACGAGCACGACGACGTGCCCGTTCATCCCGATCGGGGACTTCAACAACCAGGTCGCGATGGTGGGCCAGCCGGTCGGCGCGTACCTGGGCAGCGGGTTCTTCCGGTGCGGCGTTTCGAATGACGCCGCGGTGCCCGAGGCGGGTGGGCCGACGATGGGGACGTTGTGCGCCGGCAAGCCCCAGGGCGCCCTGTTCATCGGATCCGACGGGTACCCGTTGCAGGACTCGGACCCCCGGATCGTGCAGGACCCGAACTACGATTGGACCGGGAGCGTGCGCACGTCGCTCCGCTATAGGAAGCTGCAGGTCTCCGGTCTGCTCGACATCCGCCACGGTGGCCAGATCTGGAATGGCCCGAAGGGCGCCCTGTGGAGCTACGGGACCCGCGGTGACACCCAGCAGCGGGCGGCCTGCACCAACCGCAACGACCCAACCTCGTGCACCGGCAACCCCAAGATCTTCGGCCAGGGCGGCTGGTATGACGGCCCGGTCGTGGGGCCGGGGGCGGGACAGACGGTCTTCATCGGTGAGTACTTCTACCGCAACGTGGTCGCCTGCCCGTTCATCGGCATCGACGAGCCGTGCATCGAGGACGCCGGCTTCGTGAAGCTGCGGGAGGTGTCGGTCAGCTACACGCTCGACGCGCCCTGGGTGCAACGCTCCCTCGGCTTCTCGAGCATCGACCTCCGCGTCAGCGGCCGCAACCTGAAGACGTGGTCGAACTACACCGGCTACGACCCCGAGACCAACCTCGGCGGCGCCATCTCGTCCAACGCCGGCGCCGGCGGTGTGGACTACTTCAACAATCCGCAGACACGCTCGTTCGTGTTCTCGGTCACCTTGAACCACTAACCCCGAGGAGAACGACATATGTATCGTCATACGCGTGTCGCGCTCGCGTGTCTGGGGCTGCTCCTCGGGACGGCGGGCTGTGACACATTCCTGACCGGCGACAAGCTGTCCAACAACCCGAACTTGCCCACGACGGCATCGGCCCAGCAGCTGTTCATCGGCGTGCAGGCCGGCCAGTTCGCGTTCGAGGAAGGCACCGTCGCCATGATGATGTGCGAGTGGGTGCAGGCCTGCTCGGCGGGCAACAGCCGCTTCGTACAGCAAATGGCGCAGTACGTGTTCAACGAGTCGTCGAACATCGCCGCGAACAGTGCCGACTGGATCACCGCGTACGACGGCGGCGGCCTGATCGACATTAGGAAGGTCGAAGCAGCCACCGGAGCGGCGGGGGATTCCCTCTGGCTTGGGATCTCCCAGATCTGGGAAGCGCTCACGATGGGCACGGTGTCGTCCATGTGGGGCGACGTACCCTACAGCGAGGCCGTGTCCGGCAAGACCAGCCCGGTGCTCGACGACCGGTTCGTGATTTTGGGTAACCTCCAGACGCTGCTTTCGACCGCCATCACCAACCTGGCGGGGAGCGGCGCCGGGCCGGGTGCCAACGACCTGGTGCTCGGGGGCAACAAAACAAAATGGACCAGGGTAGCCTGGACCCTCAAGGCCCGCTATTACATGCAGACCGCGGAGTCGCTCGGCGCGCCGGCCTACACGGCGGCGATCGCCGCGGCGACGAACGGCATCAACGACGCGGCGGGCGCGAGCGACTTCGCGTCATTCCACACCCTCGCGACCTCCGAGCGGAATATGTGGACGCAGTTCCAGACCAGCTCGGGGTTCGGTACCGATCTCGAAGGCGGCAAGGCGCTGGTCGACATCCTGAAGGCGCGTAACGATCCCCGCCTGGCGAAGTACTTCTGCAAGGCGACTACCGCGGCCTGGAAAGCCAGCACCAAGTATCGGGCGAACTCGGCGATCCTTGACCCCGCTGGTAACATGGAGCAGGTGACAGCGGCGACAGCCGACAGCTTGTCCGGGGCTACCCAGCCGACATGGCCGGCGGCCGCGGGTGCCACCACCGTAGACAACCACGTCACGTGGACAAACCGGGGGTTGCCGTACGTCGGGGACGACTTCAACACGCCCCCGCCCCCGCCGGTGTCGCAGTTCAACTGCCTGCCGGCGCGCTTCGCGGCTGATGCGCGGATTCCGTATGTCAGCTTCGTGGAGAACGAGCTGATCCTGGCGGAGGCGTATAACAAGACCGGGAACGACGTGCTCGCCCTCACGCACTTGAACAACGCGCGGGCGGTGGTGCCGCTCGGTGCCCTGGTCGGTATCACTGGTGCCGCGCTGCTCGACTCGATCATGATCGAGAAGTACGCGGCCATGTTCCAGAACATCGAGTCGATCAACGACTATCGCCGGACGTGTATTCCGGCCCTTGTGCACTCGGCCAATTCGCAAGGGTTTCTGAACGTCCCGGGGCGGTTGTTCTATCCTCAGACCGAGCGCAACGTAAACCCGAATATCCCGGAGCCGACCGTCCAGCTCGCGACCCACGGGTTCCGGAACAAGGGGGATGTGCACGCGTGCGAGAACGACGCCTCGCCGTAACCCGGGGGTAGGTGTTCGAGGAGCGTGCGTTATGTCGGCAGTAGCAGTATGATACGGGGGAGTGGATCCGGTGTTGAGATCCACTCCCCTGGCTCGCTTCGGACGTGAAGCTGGAGGAGAGGCCATGAGAGGCTTCCGCATCGCCGTTCTCATCGCGGCCGCCCTGTTCGCGACCGAGTGTTACAACTACACGCCTCTGCGGCGATCCCAGCTGGAGCCGTCGACGTACGTGGCGGTGACGCTCACGGAGGCCGGATCGGAGGAGCTGGCCCAGTACATCGGGC
>CAYXIK010000088.1:0-4630 GCA_964465315.1 uncultured Gemmatimonadaceae bacterium
CGGGCATTGGGATTCAGACGGCGCAGCGTCTTGACGGCGTTCCTGGTCGAGTCCGTGATGCTCGCCCTGGTCGGTGGTGGGCTCGGTGTCGCGCTCGCGGCCCTCCTCTCCTTCGAGCGGATTTCGGTCGTCAACTTCCAGAGCTTCTCGGAGATCGGCTTCGGCTTCGCGTTGTCGCCCGGCGTGATCCTGAGCGCTCTCATCTTCGCGGTCGTGATGGGGGTGGTCGGTGGGTTCCTCCCGGCGGCCCGCGCCGCCCGCCTCGACATCGTCAACGCCCTGCGGGCGTCGTGAAGCTGACCGCGCTCGCCGCGCACACACCCGAAGCGGTGCGCGCGGCGCTCGCGGCTCGGGGCTGGGACGCCCAGCCCGCCTGGTTCGCCGCCACCGGCGTCCAACCTCTCCTCGTGCTCCTCGAAGACGTCAGCGAACCCGAGCGCGAGAGCCTCGTGCGCTGGGGCGCGAAGGCCGGGGCCGACGTGCTCACGGGTGAGGGATGGGCCCTCGTCGGCGCCGCGGCGAGCCGGCTCGCGCCGCTCGCGCGGCCCGACCGCCTGCCTCCCGGCCTCGAAGGCCTGGCGCCGGAGCTGGGCCGGTTCCTGGCGACCTACACGGATCCGCCGCGCTGCTGGGCGCTCGCCGGACGCTCGCTTTCGTTGGATCACCCCGTGCTCATCGGCGTCGTCAACGTCACGCCCGATTCCTTCTCGGACGGCGGCCGCTACACCACGGTCGACCGCGCCGTGGTGCAGGCGGAGCGGCTCGTGGCGGACGGGTGCGAGCTCCTCGACGTGGGTGGCGAGTCCACCCGGCCCGGCGCGCCGCCGGTGAGTGAGCCGGAGGAGATGGCGCGCGTGGCGCCGGTGATCGAGGAGCTCGCGCGCCGGGGGCTGGGCCCCTTGTCCGTCGATACCCGAAAGGCCGCGGTGGCGCGGGCGGCGCTCGACGCGGGTGCCGCGGCCGTGAACGACGTGTCCGGGCTCGCGTTCGACCCCGCGCTCGCCGGAGTAGTGGGCCGCGCGGGCGCCGGCCTGATCGTCATGCATATGCGAGGCACGCCGGATACCATGGACTCACTCGCGGTGTACCGGCACGTGGCGGCGGAAGTGGCCGCGGAGCTCGCCGCTGCCACGGAGCGGGCCGAGCGGGGTGGCGTGGCGCGGGAGCGGATCGTCGTCGACCCGGGGTTCGGCTTCGCGAAGACAGCGGAGCAGAACTTCCGGCTGCTCGACGAACTGGCAACGCTGGTCGGCTTGGGCTATCCTGTAGCGGTGGGGCCGTCCCGAAAGCGATTCCTCGGGGCCGCCACCGGGCGGCCGGTCGAGGACCGGGATCGCGCGACGGCCGTGGCGTGCGCGCTCGCATGGGAGCGGGGCGCGCGCCTGTTCCGGGTCCACGACGCGGCCCTCGCGCGGGAAGCCCTGCAGGTGGCCGCCGCGACGACAAACGCACGGTGAACTTCGAAGCGTACCGCTTCCTCATCCCGCGGTTCTGGCCGGACGTGGTCGAGATCCTCCTCGTCGCGTTCGTGATCTATCGTTTCCTGTTGTTCCTCGTCGGGACGCGGGCGATGCAGATCGTGGTCGGCGTGATGATTCTGTCGATCGCGTACTTCGTCTCACTGGTCGCGAAGTTCACGATGATCAGCACGCTGCTCTCGTACGTGTTCACGTTCGGCGCGTTCGCCGCCGTGGTCGTCTTCCAGCCCGAGCTACGAAACGCCCTGGCCCGGCTCGGCCA
This sequence comes from uncultured Gemmatimonadaceae bacterium, assembly GCA_964465315.1. Classification (GTDB taxonomy): domain Bacteria; phylum Gemmatimonadota; class Gemmatimonadetes; order Gemmatimonadales; family GWC2-71-9; genus AG41. The sequence goes on from CAYXIK010000088.1 coordinate 1,741, forward strand.
GTCGCGGTTCATGCGGCGGTTTTCCCAGAGCGAGCGTCAGTCCGTGGCCGAGGAGATCGCCGAGGCGATGGATCGCCTGTCGCGGGGCGGCACCGGTGCCATCATCGCCGTGGAAGGAGACATTGGCCTTGAGGAGTTCATCTCGTCCGGCGTGCCGATGGAGGCGAAGGTGTCGGCCGACCTCCTGACGACCATCTTCACGCCGTACTCGCCCCTGCACGACGGCGCGGTCCTGGTCCGTGGCGACCGCATCATCGGCGCGGGGTGCGTCCTGCCGCTCACCCAGTTCAAGGTTTCCGACAAGTCGCTTGGCACACGCCACCGCGCCGCGCTCGGACTGTCCGAGGAGACGGACGCGACGGTGCTCGTCGTGTCGGAGGAGACGTCTACGATCTCGGTCGCGAGCCACGGGTTGCTGCACCGTCACCTCTCGGCGCCGCAAGTGCGCGACCTCTTGAGCGGCGCGATCTCGCACCTCGAAGGCGGCGAACGAGTTACGGCCACCGTCGGCTGACCCCCCCGATTGTTTCAGGCTTGACCCCGGGCTAGTTTTTGCGGTTATGAATTTTGCGGCCCTGCCGGAGCGGCTGGCCCACGTACGGGCCGAGATCGCTCGGCGGCAGGCGGCCGCGGGGCGGGCGGCGCCCGTCACGATCGTGGCGGTCACGAAGGGGTTCGGCCCAGACGCCGTGGATGCGGCCGTCGGCGCCGGCGTGACGGACCTGGGGGAGAACCGCGTGCAGGAGGCCCTCGGCAAGGTCGAAACCGCCGCCGGGCGGCGAGCGACCTGGCACCTGATCGGGCATCTGCAGCGGAATAAGGCGAAGCACGTCCCCGGTGTGTTTGCCCTGGTGCACTCGGTCGACTCGGTCGTGTTGGCGGACGAACTCGACCGGCGGGCGGCCACCCACGACGTACGACAGCGGGTGTTGCTGCAGGTGAACGTGGCGGGGGAGACGCAGAAGAGCGGCTGCGCGCCGGGTGAGGTGGCGGCCGTGGCGCGTCATGCGGCGGCCCTGCCGCATCTCGCGCTCGAGGGTTTGATGACCATCGCGCCGTTCACCGACGACGAAGCAGTGCAGCGACGCACGTTTCGTGGCCTTCGCGCGCTGCGCGACGCACTGCAGGAGGAGGGTCTATGGCTGCCGACGCTCTCGATGGGGATGTCCGCCGACTACGGCATAGCGGTCGAGGAGGGGGCAACGGTGATCCGCTTGGGTACCGTCCTGTTCGGCCCGAGGGGGGACGCGGCGACGTGAGCGAGAGCGCGTTCCACCTCACACCGCTCGACGTGCGCAAGCAGGAGTTCCGCCGCAGCCTGCGCGGCTACGAGCCGCTCGAGGTCGAGGACTTTCGCGGCCGCGTGGCCGACGAGTTGGAGCGGATTCTCCGCGAGAAATCGGTGCTCGAGGAGCGCCTGGCCGCCCTGGGGGAGCAGCTCCGCGTGTATCGCGAGCGTGAGCGCGCCATGAACGAGGCGCTCGTGGCGGCGCAGCAGCTGCGCGAGGACAGTCGCAGCGCGGCCCAGCGGGAGGCGCAGGTGATCGTGCGCGAAGCAGAGGCCGACGCGCGTCGCGTGCTCGACGAGGCACGGGTGGCCCGGGAGGAGGTCGAGCGCCAAAGCGCGGATGTGCAACGCCAGTTCCAGGCGTACGTGGTGGGCTTCCGCGCGCTGCTCGAGCGCCAGCTGGCCGAGCTGCGCGCATTGGACGGTGGAGGCGGCGGGGGCCAGCAGGGCGGATGATCAAGGCCGCGGTCCGCGCCGTGCGGGCGCGGACGACGCTCGTGCCCGACGTCGCCGTCATCCTGGGCACCGGGCTCGGAGGGTTGGCCGACGAGATGGTCGTCGAGGCGCGCATCCCCTATGGCGACATCCCGGGATTCCCGCTCTCGACGGTGGAGAGCCACGCCGGGCGGCTGCTCGCCGGTACGCTCGCCGGCCGGCGGGTGCTCGCGATGCAGGGACGGGTGCACTTGTACGAAGGCTACACGCCGCAGGAGATCAGTTTCCCGGTACGGGTCCTGGCGCGGCTCGGCGCACGCACCTTGGTCGTGTCGAACGCGTGCGGCGGTATGCACCCGCTGTGGAGCCCAGGTGATCTGATGCTCATTGCGGACCACATCAACCTCCTCGGCACAAACCCGCTCGTGGGGCCGAACGACGACCACCTCGGTCCCCGGTTCCCCGACATGTCGGAGCCGTACGACGCGGAGCTCCGCACGCTGGCGCGCGCCGTGGGTCTCGCGCTCGGTGTCCCCCTGCGCGAGGGCGTGTATGTGGCGGTGACCGGTCCGAATCTCGAGACGCGCGCCGAGTACCGCATGCTCCGCGCGCTCGGCGCGGACGTCGTGGGGATGAGCACGGTCCCCGAAGTCATCACCGCCGTGCACATGGGCATGCGGGTGCTCGGCCTCTCCATCATCACCGATCAGTGCTTGCCCGACGCGCTGGCCCCCGCCTCGCTCGGGCAGATCCTCGCGACGGCCCGGGAGGCGGAGCCGCGACTCACGGCGCTGGTGCGCGGCGTGGTAGAACGCCTCAACTGATGGCCTATCCGCTGTTCGACGCCAAGCTCACGCCGGACGCGCTGGAGAAGCAACTCCTCGCGGCGTGGAAGCACGAGCGCCTGTTCGAAAAGACGCAGGACGCCGCGCGGTACGGGCCGCCCTTCGTGTTCTACGAGGGCCCGCCGACCGCCAACGGGCGGCCCGGCATCCATCACGTGTTCGCGCGGACCATCAAGGACCTCGTCTGCCGCTACCATACGATGCTCGGACAGGGCGTGACGCGCATCGCCGGGTGGGACACCCACGGCCTCCCCGTCGAAATCGAGGTCGAGCGTATGCTCGGCATCTCGGGCAAGAAGCAGATCGAGGCCTACGGCGTCGA
>CAYXIK010000089.1:0-4570 GCA_964465315.1 uncultured Gemmatimonadaceae bacterium
TCGGTGGCGGGAAGACGTTCATTCTCACGGGCGGCATTCGTTTCTGACGCATGCATGTGAGCCGCATCACGCGCGGCTCGAGCGGCCCGCCCACCCTGTGGACGGGCCGCCTCACTTTCATGGCCCGCGGGGAACCGATCGGCAGCCCCCTGGGTACCTGTGTGCGGTATTCGGGAGACCACAGGAGAAGGAATGCCACGATACGCATTGCTCACGATCGTGATCCTAGCCGCCAGCGGCGCGCGAGTCGCGGGCGCGCAGGCGACGGGCAATACCACCTTCAACGCCCCGTATCGCGCGTTTCAGCGCTCTGAGATCGGCGTCCTGCTGGGTTTCCCTAACGGCGGAGGCACCTCGGTGGAGGGCGCGTACCGCTACGCGAGCGGCAAGTTCGATATTGGATTCCAGGCCGGCTTCCTCGACACGCCCGGTCCTGGTAATACGGTATTTCTCGTAGGGGCGGAGGCGCGTGAGCGGGTGATCACGCACACCATCGATTTCCCGCTTGATGGTGCCCTCATCCTCGGTGCGGGCGGGAACTTTGTGAGCGGCAACTCCCGCCTCCTGTTCCCGGTCGGCCTATCGCTCGGCCGGCGCATCGATCCCCAGGGCTCGACGGTGAGCATCGTCCCGTACGCGCAGCCGACGCTGTTTCTCATCGCCGGGAACAACGTGCCCGACCATGTCCGATTCACCCTCGGGTTGGGGGCGGACTTTCGCTTGAGCCGGGCCTTCGACGCTCGCATCAGCGCCGGTTTGGGCGACGTGGAGGGCGTGTCGATCGGCGCCGTGTGGGTCCATTAGTACAAGACGCGCAATTGACTTGCCGGGCAGGGGTTCCTACCCTTGGCTCGGCTGATGGCGGGGCCGGGCGCCCTGGTCCCCAACGATCCCCTTGATACGTGGAAAGGGCACCTATGAAGCGCGCAGTGATATTGTTGGGAATGGCGGTCGTGCTGGCGACGCCCGCCGCGGCGCAATGGCTCGGCGAGCCGGTGTGGAACAGCCCCAAGGCCGGTACCGGGGTGACGATCAGCGGCGACTACGCGAGGCCGGACAGCGCCTACGGCAAGGGCAACGTCTGGGGCGGCCGGGCCTCGCTCGGCCTCTCGACGATCACGCTCACGGCCGGCGTGGCGACCTGGAGCAGGCCCAACGGGGCGCCGAGCGTTACGTCCGTCGGCGGGAACGTCGGGTTTCGTCTCATCGGCGGCAGCCTCATCCCGGTCGCTGTGAATATGCAGCTTGGCGGAACCGGCACCACGTCGACGCCGAAGGCAACGACGCTGATTGGGGCCGTGGGCGTGAGCGTTCCGCTCCCCACGCCGGGGTTCAGCATCGAGCCATACTTCTCGCCGGGAGTGCGGTATCGCAACAGCGGCGGGGGCACCAATACGACGAATTTCGGTTACGCTCTCGGAGCAAACCTCGGATTCGGGCTCCTGGGCGTGCATCTCGCATACGACTGGGAACACAACAAATCGAACGGCGCCAGTGGCGGCGTGTTCGGCGTCGGACTCCACGCGGGATTCCACCTCCCACTCGGCATGTAAGGCCGTTCCGAACCAGAACTGAAGCCGCTACCTTTGGGGCGCGCTTTTTCCCCGGCGCGCCCCATCCGTTTTCCAGGAGCTGTGTGATCCGTTCGTTCGTCACGCGGGCGTCGGTCCTCGCGCTGGCCCTCGCCCTGTGCGGCTGCGCCCTCACGCTGGACGCGACCCACCTTGGCGTGCCGGTCTCGCTCGCCGGCTCAGCCCAGCAGGCCGATTCCGGGACGGCGTTCCGCGTGACGAAGCACGCGACCTATCTGCTCGCGGGATTGGTTTCCGTGTCGCAGCCCAACCTGGAGGACGTCCTGGCGGGACAGGTGGGCTCCGGTACGCGGATTGCGAACCTGCGAGTGAAAGTGCGCAGCCGCTGGACCGACCTGCTCGTGACCGCCCTCACAGTCGGGATCGTCGTCACGCGGTCGGTGACGTTCGAGGGGACGGTGGTGGGAAAGTAGGTCGGGGAGGTTCGGGAGGTTGAGGAGGCTCAGGAAGGTTACTGCAGACGTCCCGACCTCCCCTAACCTCCTCCAACGTCCTCAACTTCCCCCAACCAACTCCTTCACCAGGGCGGTCGTGCGCTCCGCGGCCCCGCGGCCCTCCCGCACCAGCTGCTTCCCCGCCGTACCCGCCTTCGCCCGCGCCGCCGGGTCGTGGTACCAGACGAGCCATTGCGAGTGTAAGGGATGCTGCCCATCGGCCTCGAGCGCGACCGCGCCGCCCCGCTCGAGCAGGAGCGCCGCGTCGCGGCTCATGTGCCAATGAGGACCGACGGTCACCGGGACCCCGAACACGGCAGGCTCGAGCACCGAGTGTAGACCCGCCCGGTGATAGCCCCCGCCCACAAACGCCACCGCCGCGAGCGCGTACAGGTCGGCCAGGATGCCCACTCGATCGACGACGATCACGGGTGCCGCGGGCTGGTGCTCGATCTGCGATAGACGCACCGGTCGCGGCAGGCCGACAGCGCTCGCGCGCTGCACGATGCCGGCGAGGTGATCGGGGTTGGGCTCGTGCGGGGCGAGGATGAGCCGTGCGGCAGGCACCTGCGCCACGAGGTCGGCAAAGGCGGGAAGCACCACCGCTTCGTCGGAAGGCCAGGTCGAGCCCGCGACGATCGTGAAGGTGCCGGCCGGGACGATCGCGAGCTGGGCAAAGGGATCGCGCGTGCGATCGAACCGCTCCGCACGCTCGGCGACGCTGTCGTAGCGCGTGTCGCCGGTCACTTCGATCACCGCCGAGCGCGCCCCGAGGTGCTGCAGCCGTCGGCCGTCCTCCTCGCTGATCGTGCCGATGCGGTCGAGGGCGCGATAGGCGGGCTCGGCCCAGCCGCGGGCCGGCCAGCGGAGTCGCGAGCTATGGGGCGCGACCGTGGCCGAGATGAGACCCAGCTTCACGCCATTCTGCGCCGCGGCGAGCGTCAGCTCGGGCCAGACGTCGAGCTTCGAGAACACGAGGGCGGTGGGCTGAAGCGCCGCGAGCGCCGCCGTCACCTCTTCCGCACGGTCGAGGGGCAGGTAGTCGGCCACGTCCACGGGAAGCGTGCGCGCCAGCCGCTCGGCAGAAGGGGAAAAGAACGTGAAGGCGAGCTGCCAGTGCGGCGCTTCGGCGCGCAGCGCTTCGAGCACCGGCTTGGCCTGAAGGCCTTCTCCCACGGACGGCGCGTGTACCCACACGAGCGGTCGCGCCGGGTCGCGGTGCGTCCGGGCCCAGGAGGCGAGACGCTCCGTCACGCCGCGGCGCGCTTCGAAGCCGCGCGCCAGCTTCTTGTCGAAACGCGCCGCCAGCGGAAGGGCGCGATGGGCCAGCCCGACACCGAGCCTGTATATGAAGGAAGGGCGCCTCGTCACGGCGCCCGGGCTCGCGTCTTGCTTTTGTAGATCGAGTCGAGCACCGCCCTGAAGGCCGTGATCGGTGCCGCACCTTCCAGCAGGCCGCCCTCGATGTAGAAGGTGGGCGTGCTCTGCGCCCCCGAGCGCCGGGCGCGCTCGCCGTCCTCGCGCACGAGGGCTGCGGTGGCGGGGGAGGCGAGGCAGCGCGTGAGCGCCGCGTGGTCCAGCCCCGCCGAATCGCCGAGCGCGACGAGGTAGGGGCGGGGGGCGGCGAGTTCCGCCCAACGCTGCTGGTTGCGGAACAGGAGGTCATGCATCCGCCAAAACCGGCCCTGCTGGGCCGCGCACGTGGCGACCTCCGCCGCGAAGGTGGCGTTCTTGTGCACGCTCTCGAGCGGCAGGTTCACGTATACCAGACGCGCCTTCCCCGTCGCGATGTATTCCCGCTCCAGCAGCGGCATCGTCTCCATGGTGAACGCCCGGCAATACGGACACTGGAAGTCCGACATCTCATAGATCGTGATCGGGGCGCCCGGCCGCCCCTTGGATCGAGTGGCCATCGGATCGGGCGCCTGACCGGTGCCTCCCGGCACGGTTAGCACCCATGCGACGGCGAGGGAAAGCGGGCGGATCATGGGGAGTTCTGGGGCCAAACCATAGCCGGTCCCGAATGGTGGCGCCACGGCGTTATGTTGCATATTGAAACATCGCTCTCCCATGGTCGGGCTGGCGCTCTTCGGGAATCGGTGATATAAGAATCGGTGTCGGGCGGTGATACAGACCGCCCGTCCACCGAAAGCCGTCTCAACACGCGCCTGCGCCCCCCGCCGTTGTGCGAGCGCGTGGTCTTGTCGAACTGACAACCGATGTTGTGGACCGCATTCGCGACGTGCGAGCGACGCGGTCAGTTGATTGTAGTTCGCAGCAGCCGTCCCGGACCGCCACACCGGCGGCTCCGGTCGTGCGTGTCACGCTTTTCCGTCGGAGGCGACATGCAACTCACACGCGGTCGGTTAGTTCCCATCATCGTCAGCGCGTTTCTCGCGCTGCCGGCCCTGCTCGCCGCGCAGGAGCCGGTGACAATAACGGGCAAAGTGACCAGCGATGCCGGCCAGCCACTGGGCCAGGTCGAAATCGCGATTCCGTCCATGGGCCTGGGCGGCCTCACGAAGGACGACGGCAGCTTCACCG
>CAYXIK010000090.1:0-4500 GCA_964465315.1 uncultured Gemmatimonadaceae bacterium
GTGGAGCGCCGCGGGGAGGGCGAGCGGCGCGTGCTCGCCGATCGGCGCAGCTGGACGGAGCGGCGGCAGCACGTAACGGCTGAGTGACCTGGCCGGCCGCGCTGCTACCTTCCTAGGATGCCGAGAGACATCGACGTGGTGGGAATCTGGCACGGAACGCCGTACCAGGTCGCGTCGGTAAGCAGCACCGCCAACGTGGTGATCGTCGCCTGCGGCCCGCCGGGCAGGCACAGGACGTACCCGAAGAGCGGCCACCGGCACACCGAGGCCCCGAGCTTGGGCACGAGCACTTGGTACGAGCGGCAGGTGCTTTCTGACGTCACTCTCGCACAACCCCTGCAGGTCATTGCGTTCTCGGGCGCCCAGCCGCCCGCGTGGGCGAGACCGTATGCAGACCGTCCGTCGCATGACAGCTTCACCTTCCAGGCGCAGGCGGACGGCCAGGTACGACTCGCCCTCGTAGGAGTGAGGGAAGCGGACGACGCGGTCGTGTTCGTGACCAAGCGGGCCTCGACCGCGCCCCGGCTCTTTCGCCGGTACGCGCCGAACGTGCTTTTGTGGACGGTGCCGTCCGACGAGGCCTAATGCTCGTCCAAGTGCATCCGCCATGGACTCCGCGCGCGCCCCGTGATGCGTGTCAGCGCAACTCGCCGCATCGTCTCGACGTCGCCCCGCTCGTCGTTCGTGAACAACGTCTGCTGTGGGATCGGGGCCGCGAGCCATCACACGCAGTGTCGCGCGTCGATCATCGAGACGCGACTCGCACGCCCGCGCCTGTGATAGCTTACCTTTCATGACCGCTCCCCTAAGCGTGGCCCGTCTGCCGCCTCGTCAGCGGCGTCGCCTGGGCCTCGTCGTGCTGGTCCTCCTGTTCGCCCTCTTCCTGTTCCTTTCCAATCTGGTCTCGCTCGCCGCCGAATGGCTCTGGTTCCAGGCTCTGGGTTACGAGCGCGTGTTCACGACGCGGCTGGTGGCCGAGGCGGTCCTCGGCGTGGGAGTGGGGGGCCTCGTATTCGCGTTCCTCTACGTCAACCTGCGGATCGCCCAGCGCGGCCTCGTCCCGAACCCGCTGGTCGTCCAGGTCAGCTCCGGGGCCGCCACCGTGGACGTGACCCGGCTGCTGCGCCGCTTGGCCCTGCCGACGGCGCTCGGCCTGGCGCTGCTGTTTAGCTTGGGCGCCGCAGGCGGCTGGCTTGGCGTGCTCCAGTTCGTGCACCGGACGCCGTTCGGCGTGACGGACCCCGTGTTCGGCCGCGACGTGGGCTACTACGTGTTCACGGTGCCGGTGATCGCGGGCGCGATCGGTCTCGCCATCGCCGTCACAACGCTCACGCTGCTCGCGACCATCATGCTGTACTGGGTGCGCCGGGACATCGTCGTGTTCCGCCGGCAGGTGACGGTGGAGCCGTCGGCCCGCCTGCACCTGGCGGTGTTGATCGCACTGCTCTTCGTGCTGGTAGCGTTGCGGGTGTACTTCGTCCGGCTTCCGGGACTGTTGTACTCCACTACCGGGCCGCTCGTGGGGGCGAGCTACGCCGATCTCCACGCCCAGCTCACCGGCCTGCGGCTCGCTGGGCTCGCGGCCGTGGCGGGCGGAGCGCTGGTCCTGTGGGGAGCCCGCAGCCACCGTCTGGCCCGCAACACCCTGCTCGCGCTCGGGCTCTACTTCGGCGTGTCGCTGCTCGGCGTCGCCCTCTACCCCACGATTGTCCAGCGACTCATCGTGGCGCCGAACGAGTTGGTGAAGGAGACGCCGCAGCTCGCCTCCCACATCGCGGCGACGCGGCGGGCCTGGGGGCTGGACAGCGTCGTGACGCGCGACCTCACCGGCGAGGCCCGGCTCACCGCGCGGGACATCCGGGCCAACCGGCCGACCATCGACAACGTCCGACTGTGGGACCGCGACCCGCTGCTCCAGACGTTCGGGCAGCTGCAGGAGATCCGCACCTACTACGACTTCGTCTCGGTGGACGACGACCGCTACTGGATCGACGGGCAGTACCGCCAGGTGCTCCTCTCGCCACGCGAGCTGAACTCGGGTTCGCTCCCTACCCGGACGTTCATCAACGAGCGGCTCACCTTCACGCACGGAATGGGGCTCACGCTCGGGCCGGTGAACCAGGTCACGCCGGAGGGACTGCCGGTCCTCTTCATCAAGGACCTACCGCCCGTGTCTAGTGTGTCGCTGCGGGTGACGCGCCCGGAGCTCTACTTCGGCGAGCTCGCCGATTCGTGGGTGTTCGCCCGGACCGCGCAAAAGGAGTTCGACTACCCCTCGGGTGAGGAGAACATCTTCACCTCCTATGCGGGAACTGGGGGCGTTCGGGTCGGCTCGTTGCTGCGTCGCCTGGTGCTGGCGACCTACTTCCGCTCCCTGAAGGTGCTGTTGTCGAGCGACATCACGAGCGACAGCCGTGCGATGTATTTCCGCAACATCCGGGTGCGGGCGCGCAAGGCGCTGCCGTTCTTGTTGTTCGACAACGACCCCTACCTCGTCGTCACCGATTCGGGCCGACTCCGCTGGATCCTCGACGCATACACCGCGACGAGCCGCTACCCCTACGCGCAGCCCCTCGACGACGGCACCACCTACATGCGCAACAGCGTGAAGGTCGTGATCGACGCCTTCGACGGCACCGTCACGGCCTACGTGGCCGACCCGCGCGACCCTCTGGTGCTCACCCTGGCGAAAGCGTTCCCCGGGATCTTTCAGCCGCTCGACGCAATGTCTGCGGATCTGCGCGCACATCTGCGCTACCCCGAGGACCTGTTCCGAGTGCAGACCGACCTGTACGCCACCTACCACATGGCCGAGCCGGACGTCTTCTACCACCGGGAGGACCAGTGGCAGAAGCCGGTGTTGTCGCGTCCGGGCGAGCGGCCAGATCCCTTCCTGCGGCACATTGTGATGCGGCTGCCTGAGGAGCGGCAGGCGGAGTTCATCCTGATGGTGCCGTTCACGCCGCGCGGCAAGGACAACCTGGCCTCGTGGATGGTGGCGCGCAACGACGGGGAGCACTACGGCCAGCTGGTGCTGTATCGCTTCCCCAAGCAGAGCTTGGTCTACGGCCCGACCCAGATCGTCAACCGGATCAACCAGGATACCGACATCTCGCGCCAGATCTCGCTGTGGGACCAGCGCGGCTCCGAGGTGATCCGCGGCAACCTGCTCGTCATCCCCATCGAGGAGTCGCTCATCTACGTGCAGCCGCTCTACCTCCGGGCCGAGGGCGGGCGCATCCCGGAGATGAAGCGCGTCGTTGTGGCTCACGAGAACCAGGTGGTCATGGAGGAGACGCTCGAGGCCGGGTTGGCGCGCCTGTTCGGCGGCGCGGTTGAGCCCGCCGCGCCTGCCACCGTGTCGCCCGGCGTCGCCCGTCCCGGCCACGGGCGCGCCGTGGATCTCGCCAGCCGGGCCGCCGAATTGTACCAGCGCGCCGTCGAGGCGCAGCGCAGCGGCGACTGGGCCCGCTACGGTGAAGCGCTGTCCCAGCTGGGGGAGGTGCTGCGCCAGCTGCAGGCCGTCCTGGGAGGCCGCCAGCCCTAGTCCTCGTCGGCGGCAAGTGTGGAGAGCATGAAGACGCTGAAGCTGCAACCAGACCCTGATGGGTTTTTCCTCTGGCACCCTGATTACGCGCCGTGGATGGTCGGACGTCACTCGCCTGAAGCGAACCCAAACGATCGCGCCTTCTTCGATCCGAACGCGTGCGAGATCGTGTGGTCCAGTCGCGACGGGATGAAGGACTACGAGATCGACGAGCTCGCGGCTCGCCACCTTGTTGGTGAGCTTGTGGAGCTGCCCAGTTTTGGGAGCGAGCGGGAGGTTGAGGACTGGTTCCTCGAGCGGGGGTTCAAGGTCGAGTGGATCTGAGCAGAGACCAGAGCGCCTAGGAGTGTCCCTTCAACTGACGCCGGATTTCGTTCTTGATGGACTCTGGCAGGGATTCTAGGTCCCGACCCTCGAGTACGTAGACCGACACACCCTCCGGGTTCAGCACGTGGCGATGATAGAAGTCCTTCGAGCCTAGGTACTTCACGGGCTCCGCGGGCTGCTTTTCGGGCATCGTTCCAGGCCAGGAGATGAGCTTGTGACCGACCATGTGCGGGGGCAGCTCCTGCGGAGGGCTGCCGTCCGCCGGGACGATCCAGCCACGCTGCTCCCCCCACGACTGCTTCCTCCGGGTCATCACAGCCTGCAATTCCTGAGGTCCGTTGCGCCGAAAACTGCGGCTAGCCAGTAAGCCAGGTATTTCCGGGGGTCGTGGCGGAAGGCGCTCCCATGCGAATCTGTCTGCGCGCGGCCGTCGCAGAGCACTTACCCGCTTCCTCCTGGAGCCTCCCCCGACCTTTCCTGGGACTCGAGCGCGTTCAGCGCCGTCCCTACGGCGGCCGCGCGGCCCCGCTCGGCGCTGCGGTACACATCTTCGATGCTGCTGCCGCGCACTACCCGGTATTCGCGCGCGCCAACCCCGGTGCGCCGGACGTACTCGCGCACGTCCC
>CAYXIK010000091.1:0-4235 GCA_964465315.1 uncultured Gemmatimonadaceae bacterium
CCCATTACGGGGAAGGTGGTCAGTTCGGCGACGTCCGCGCCGGTCGCGGGCGCCACCATCACTGTGATCGGCACGCCGATCGGCGCGGTCACTAACGATCAGGGTGAGTTCACGCTCTCGGCGCCCGCTGCCCCAATCACGCTGCTGGTGCGAAGTGTGGGTTATCGCAGTCAGCAGATGCCAGTGGCCCCGGACGCCTCGGCCGTCACGGTGAACCTTGAGCAGGACGTGTTCAACCTCGAGGCGGTGATCGTCACTGGCCAGGTCACCGGCGTGGCCCAGCGCAACCTCGCGAACGCCGTGACGACGCTGCCGGCCGAAGAGGTAAACCGCGCGCCCAGCCAGACGTTGGAGAGCGCCTTGCAAGGCAAGATTCCCGGCGCGCTCATCCAGGAGAACTCGGGCGCCCCTGGGGGCGGCGCCCAAATCAGCATGCGCGGCGTCACCACGATCAACGCGGGCGTGGATCCGCTCATAGTGCTGGACGGCATGATCGTCGCGAATGACGCGGTGGCGAATGGCATGAACGCCATCACGGCCGCGCAGGCGGGCGGGAACCCAAACAATCAGGACAACAAGGTCAACCGAATCGCCGATTTGATCCCCAACGACATCGCGAGCATCGAGGTGTTGAAGGGTGCTTCGGCCGCAGCGATCTACGGCGGGCAGGCGGCGAACGGCGTGATCATCATCACCACGCGGCGAGGGCGAGCCGGCAAGCCCCGATTCAGCGTTACGCAGCGGTTCGGCACTCTCTCGGTCGCCAACAGCCTCGGGTTCCGATCGTTCGCCGACAGCACTGAGGCCATCGCGGCCTTCGGGCCGGGTGCTCGGAGCTACTGTAAGCTGCCCGGCGGCAAGTGTCCGGTCTTCGACAATGAGGCAGCGCTCTACGGCCAGCATCCTACGAATGTCGAGACCGACGCGAGCGTCACCGGCGGGAACGATCAGACCCAATACTACGTGTCCGGACTGGTAAGGAAGGACGGGGGGATCGCCCAGAACACCGGCTACCAGAAGCAGTCCATCCGTACAAACCTCGACCAGCTCTTGGGCAGCCGGTTCAAGCTTAGCGTGAACCTGAACGCAATCCACAGTCTCTCGAACCGCGGCATCTCGAACAATGACAACACCGGGACGAGCCCGTACCTCGCGTTCCCTACGACGCCGAGCTTTGTCGACCTGCGACCGGTGAACGGCGTCTACCCGGTGAACCCGTTCGCGCCCTCGAATCCGTTGCAGACGTTCGCTGAGCTGAAGAACGCCGAGGATGTATGGCGCATCTTGGGCTCGTCGACCGTGCGGGCCGAGGCGGTCACCACGCCGACCCAGCGCTTGGAGCTTACTCTGACGGGCGGGCTCGACTTCTTCGCACAGCGCAACGATGTCCTGTCCCCCGCCGACCTCCAGTACGAGCCGCAGGACGGGCAGCCGGGCACGGTGATCCTTGGCAAGGCGTCGGACCTGCGGCAAAACCTCGTCGGCAGCGTGGTCCACACGTACACACCTGCGTCCAACGCGTTTCAGGCGACCACGTCGGCCGGGTTTCAGTACGAAAAGCGCGACCTGAACGTCACCAGTGTCGTCGGGCGCACCATCGCGCTTGGCTTGGAGAACGTGAGCCAGGCGACGAGCATCACCTCAACACAGTTCGAGCAGCCCATAAAGAACCTGGGGCTGTACGCTCAGGAAGAGGTCCTCGCGGCGAACCAGCGGCTGCTCCTCACCGGCGGTGTGCGCGCGGATCGCTCGAGTGTGAACGGCAACTCGGACCGCTACTTCCTGTATCCCAAGGCTGCGGCCTCGTACCGCTTCGTCCGGCCCGCCGGCGGCATCGACGAGCTGAAGGTGCGCGCCGCGTGGGGCCAGACAGGCAATCCGCCGTTATTTGGCGCGCGATTCGCTCTCGACACGAGCGCGGTGATCGGCAGCCGGTTCGGTCAGTTCCCGTCCTTGCAGCTCGGCGACCCGACTATCAAGCCGGAGCGGAACACGGAGGTCGAGGCCGGGCTCGACGCGGCCTTCGGCAACCAGTTCGCAACCCTCACCCTGACCGTGTACCAAAAGACGGTCAGTGACCTGCTCCTGCTCCAGTCCGTCGCGCCGTCCACTGGATATCAGACGCGCATCTTCAACGGCGGCGAGCTCCGCAACCGCGGCATCGAGGCAGCGCTCGCCGTGTCGCCCGTGCGCTCCGCGGATGTGAACTGGATCCTGCGGTCAACGTTCTACCTGAATCGCAGCAAGGTTCTGGACCTGCCGGTCCCCAACTTCAACCTGCAGGGCATCGGCTTCGGCACAGGACTCGGCGCATTCCGGATCGCGAAGGACAGCTCGGTGACCCAGATCGTCGGGTTCGAGGGAGCGGTCGGTGATGCCAACCCCACGTTCCAGATGTCGATGTCGAGCGACCTAACCTACAAGCGCTTGAGCGTCGGGTTCTTGTGGGATTGGAAACACGGCGGGGACATCATCAACTTGACTCAGCTCTTGTACGACCTCTTCGGCAACTCCGTCGATCAGGTGCCGACCGGCAATACTCGGACCGCCACCTGGTTGAGCGGGCACACCAAAGTGTACGTGCAGGACGGGTCGTACCTAAAGTTGCGCGAGCTGACCGTGGGATACGATTTACCGGCCGACATCCCGCAGCATTTCGGGATGCGGACGGCGCGGATTTCGTTCACCGGTCGCAACCTGTTGCGGTTCACACCGTACAAAGGGCTTGACCCTGAAGTGTCGAACTTTGACAACCAGGCGATTGGGCGGGGCGTCGATGTGGCGCCGTTCCCGCCGAGCCGCAGCTTCTTCTTCTCGATCGACGTGGGGTTCTGACCATGCGCGCACGGACAAGAGGTCTCGTCATGACGTGGGCGATCGCCGGGTTCGCGGTGGCCGCCGCCTTCGTGGCCGGCGCCTGCGACTTCAACATCACCAACCCGAACAACCCGGTCTCCATCGGACCGAACGCCACGACCGCGCAGGTCGATGCCGCGGCTGCGGGCATGGTCGCGGCGTTCCGGATCGACCTGACCAGTTGGATCCTCAAGGCCGGGATCATCGGACGTGAAGACTACCGGCTCGATACGGCCGACCCGCGCTTCACGAGCGAGCTCCTCACCGGTCCGCTCGACGCGAGCAACGCGGCGTTCGGCGGCGGCCAGTGGCAGCGCGAATACCGGGCCATCGTGGCGGGCTACGGCATTCTCAATGTGATCGGGTCCGCCCAGCTCCGGGATCCCGAAAAGAACGCCGTGCGCGGGTTCGTCCAGACGATGCAGGCGCTCTCGTTCCTCATAGTGCTCGGCGCTCACACGGAGGATTCGATCCCAATCGATGTGAACCGGCCGGTAGGGGGTCCCCTGGCGCCGCTCGTCAAGAACGACTCGGCCTACAAGGCCGTCATCATCATCCTCGACTCGGCGCGGACGGCACTCCTGGCCGCGGACACGACCTTCGGGATCAGCCTGGGTCCGGGCTTCGCGGGCTTCGACAAGCCGGCAACCTTTCTCAAGTTCAACCGCGCGCTCGCGGCCCGTGTCTGGGCCTATCGGGCAAGCCTCGGTGCGCTTCCCCCGGGCACGTACGCGTCTAGCTGGACGAGCTGCGCCGCGTGCTGGGACTCCGCGCTGACGGCGCTCGGGCAGTCGTTCATCAGTCCGACCGCCCCGCTCGACCAGGGCGCGTACATCTCGTACAGCACGGGCAACCAGGACCTGCCCAACGACCTTTCGCAGGATGTCGCATCGTCCATCCAGCTCGCACATCCCTCCATAAAGGCGAACGCGGAGCTGCAGACCGGCGGTGTACTGCTGGACAAACGGTTCCTTGCCAAAATCACCAACCGGCCCGATACCTTCTCTCTCTCGTGCCTCAAGTCCGCGCTGTCGTGGACCCTGTACCCGACCCCGAACTCCCCGGTGCCGATAATTCGGAACGAGGAGCTGTTCCTGCTGCGTGCGGAGGCGAACTGGTTCGGGGCCACGGGCACTAAGGCGCAAGCGATTAGTGACTTGAACTTCATTCGCCAGACGTCCGGAGGGCTTAACACGACTACGGTCACGACCGGGAGCACCGACGCGGCGTTCGTTGACGACTTGTTAAAGCAGCGGCTCTACTCGCTGATGTACGAGGGCGGGCATCGCTGGATCGACATGCGGCGCTACGGGAGGCTGGGCCAGGTCATCATCGATCGGCCTACCGGGTGTCCGTCGGCCGGTCTGCCGAAGGACACC
>CAYXIK010000092.1:0-4095 GCA_964465315.1 uncultured Gemmatimonadaceae bacterium
GCGGCGACCAGCAGCGCGGTCAACGTGGGGGCGATTCGCGAGGTTTTCATGACGGCCTCTCCCTCTTTCGAGGAGCAGGTCTTATTCCCCTTTTCCGTTTCCCTCACGGCGCCCCTGCGCGGCGATCTTGGGCTGACGGGTATGCCAACTCGTGCGTTGTTCATACGCACGTGCTAACCGAAGGACAGCTGCTTCCCGCCACGGCGCTGTGCTGAGCTGCAGGCCGATTGGCATTCCTGCTTTGGTGAACCCACACGGAATAGAGATCGTCGGGAGACCGGATAAGTTGAATGGTCTCGTGTTGCGCCACATCAACGAATCTTTCGACATGATGTCCTCAAATTTCGTGGGGATCTCACTGTCTTTCGGTGCGGGGACGGGAACAGTCGGCGTGGCAACCACGTCTAGGCCGCTGAAGATTTTCATGCTCTGACGGCGATGTTGATCCAATTTCAACCGGGCTTTGATATATGTTCCCACGTCGATTCCGGCACCAAGCTTGAATTTTGCAAGTGTTTCCGGCAGATAAAGATCAGGATGTTTCGCGATGTTTTCAGCGTGATAGGCATACGCTTCGGCCAGTATCACTGTTCTATCTGTACTCACTTCCATGGCGATTTCCCGGACTTCCGCACCCAGCTCCCCAAGCGCCGCTATAGCCTGCTCTGTCGCCTCTTTCACTTCGGGATCGAGACTGGCATAAAAAAAGTCCCGAGGCACACCAACTCGTATCCGCAGCCCGCCGGGACCAGCCGAGGCAACGGCGTAATCTTCCACGGGCATGTCGTAGCTGGTCAGGTCTTTCGCGTCATACCCGGCAATTGCTTGCAGCACGATGGCAGCATCCATTACGCCGCGCGTCATAGGCCCAATGTGGTCCGCTGACCATGCCACCGGAATTGTTCCCCGCGTGCTCACTCGGCCATACGTTGGCTTGAGGCCCACAATCCCGCAGAATGCTGCAGGTTGTCGAATGGAGCCGCCGGTGTCCGATCCAAGAGCGGCGCAGCAGAGCCCGGCTGCGACTGCGGCTCCGCAACCTCCGGACGACCCTCCGGAAATGTGTTCTATAGCCCAAGGGTTGCGTACGCGTCCGAAATAGCTGGTCGTCCGAGTCGTTGGCCCGAAGGCAAGCTCGTGCATATTCAGCTTGCCCAGGAAGACAGCTCCGGCCTCTCGAAGTCGCTGGACAACCGGAGCGTCTTCTTGCGGAACGCGGTCCTTAAACAAGGCGCTCGCGGCGGTAGTTCGCACGCCCGCGGTGTCGATCAGATCCTTCAGCCCTATGGGAATGCCATGCAGCAGGCTCCGCCAGCGGCCTCGTCCTATTTCGGACTCGGCCCGGCGGGCCTCTGCTAGAGCGGACTCTGCAGTGACTGTGATGAAGGCGTTGAGCTGAGGATTGAGAGCTTCGATGCGAGCGAGGCATGCTCGCGTTATTTCAACGGGGGAAACTTTTCTACGTTTCACCAGGAGTGCAAGTTCATGAATGCTATGGCTTGTGAGATTGTCGTCAGGAGCTGTATCGGCCGCTGGATTGAACAGTGAGGCATTTCCTGTACGGACCAAGTGCACTGATCCAAATAGAAGGCTTCCCGCGCCTGCTAACGCCGTTCTCAGAAACGTTCGTCGTGAGGAGTCGCTATCAGAATTCAACATGTCTGCAGGCCCACTCGCCGATGCCCCGGGCTGCGAGCATGGTGGAGAGGATGGTGATGTGGAGGGACTTCACCCGATGAGCCGCGGGTGCCTGGCCGCGAGCGAGCCCGGCGGCGACCAGCAGCGCGGTCAACGTGGGGGCGATTCGCGAGGTTTTCATGACGGCCTCTCCCTCTTTCGAGGTGTGCGTTCTGGCGGCTGGTCAAGGTGGCGACGGTCGAGAGTAGGAGGCGATGACATTGCACGCGACATCTTCACGGCCTCGATGAGGTCGCGGGTTTCCGCAGAAGGCCGAACGCCGAAGTCAGCCAGAAGCCGCGCCGCGAACTCCGCGTAGGCGCCCAAGGCGGCTGCGCGATCGCCCACGCGATAGCACAGCGTGACCAACCGGCGCAGGGCGCCTTCATCGCTCGGTGAGAACGTCATAGCGCGGCGGGCCCATGTGACGACGGCCACCGCCTCGTGTGCGCCCGCCGCCTGCTCGGCCAGCGCCCAAGCAGCTTGCGCCGCCTCCGCGCGCAGGCGCGACCGCTCCCGCTCCACCCAGTGCTCGAAGTCGGGCGCGCCCCCGATGAAAAACCCCGTTAAGAACTCGCCCCGGTAGAGATCCAGCGCGTCGGCAAAGCCATGCGTCGCGATCGCCCGCTCGAATGCGACGGTATCGCACCAGAGCGCCGCTGCCGACACTCCCAGCTCTTCATCGCCCCGGCCGAGCAACGTGTCGGGACGCAGGTCGTGACGCACGCCGTGCACCGCCTTGCGCAACGCGCCGCGGGCATGCTGCTGGTCCAGCTCGGGCCAAAAGAGGGGGAGCAACACGTCGCGTCGCTGGAAGCCGCGGGGCTGCGCGACCGCGAGATACACCAGAAGCGCCACGCGCTTCGGCTGCGCGAGGACGGTCCGGCATTCAGCCCCGTCGGCATCGCGCAGGTCGACGGCGCCGAGTGTGCGCAGCTCGATCATCGCAGGAACACTCAGGGAACGCTCCGGACACGGAGGGGCAACGCCCTCGCGTTAACGTAGCACCAGAGCACAGACGGGCGAAAGAAGGAGAGGCGCTCGCCGCGAGACCTGACATCTGGAGGCAACCATGTTCCCGCACACCCTGAACACTCTCGACCCGATCCTCGGCGCCTGGCGGTGGCTGGTCCTGTTTGCGCTGCTCGGGGTCCCCTTGGCATGTGACGACAATCCGACGGCGCCCAAGACGCGCTTTCCGCCCCGCATGGAGACATCGCTTCAGTCTCAGTTTGGGAACCCATTCTCGTTGCCGGTCTTCGACGCCTCGGCGTATTACCAGATCGATTACGAGCGTGCCGCGCGGACCCAATGGGGTCCGTCCGCCTTCGCCGTTCAGCTCCCGGGGGATCACTTGTACTGCTGGCGGGCGCAGGTCGGCAACGCTTTGTATCCGCTCGACCTGCGGCGCGCCGTGGCCGAACAGTTCGGCCCGGGTTACGTCCTCGGCGCGGTTAGCATCACTTGCCCCAGTTGGCGCGCAGTGCACTGGTCAGCGCTCACCCATGAAGTACTGCCGGTCATGGTGATTGCCAGCGACTACTTCTTCAATGTCGATGCAGTGATAGGGGCGATGGCGAACTTCCAGACCACGCTTGGCTCTATTCAAGCGTGGTACGGGTCAGCGCTGGCCGGCAGCGGGCGCAGTCCTGGGTACGTACTCGCTAGCCTTCACATGCTGCAGCCGCTCGTTGTGTTTACCCAGTCATCCTACACGGCGGCTCAGTGGAATGCCTTCACCGCCCAGGGATCCAGCGCACCCTTCTACGACGGCGGCACCACGTTGGCTGACATGGCGTGGAATGCATACCAGACTGCTTACCCCCCAAACGACCTGGGCGGATCGGACGGCAAGGCGGTGCGCGTGCTCATCTCCCTCTTTACCGGGAACAGCCCCACCGTTGACGGCGGGACCGGCTGGCTACCCGACATGGTCGGCTTCACTAATATCCGCGCCGCCTTCGCCGTGGTGCCACCGATCGTCACCAGTTTCGGCTGCCCCTGGGGCACGGGTGGGAGCGGGCTCAATCCGACACCCGGTGCAGGCAGCCCCTGCCAGGAGGCCACCTACCTTGTGGCCCACGAGCTCGGCTACAGCTTCGGGCTTCAGAGCTGCGCGGCTTACGACCTCGCCTGCTTGCGTAACACGATCATGGGGTTCGCCGAGCCACCGTACGCGACCCTCAGCGCTGCGCAGGCCGCGGCGACTCAAAGCTCTCAGTTCTTCTACGCGCACTAGTGAAGGCCGCAGAATGGCGCGGCAGGTGACGAGCCACCCGCCGCGCCTCCCATGAACGCCGCGGTGCTCGCCGTTCTCGCCCCTCCGTTGACCGGCACGATCACTTTGTTCGCGGGCGCTAACCTGTTTGCCCTCTCCGTGGACTTGGTCACGAAGACGCGACAGCTGCTGCGCGAGGG
>CAYXIK010000093.1:0-3975 GCA_964465315.1 uncultured Gemmatimonadaceae bacterium
GAAGCTCTCGCTTGCGCAGGTCCCGCGCTCGCTCGCCGCGCACGACACCCGCGGCAACCGGCGCGTCCGAGAGACCTCCGCCATGTTCAAGGTGATCGTCGACCGCAAGGCCGACCGCATCGTCGGCGCGCACCTGCTTGGCCCACAGGCGGAGGAGGTCATCAATCTTTTCGCCTTGTCGATCCGCTCGCGCGTCCCGGCCACCGACCTCAAGCACATGGTCTATGCCTATCCGACGGGCAGCTCGGACGTTCCTTACACGATTCCCTAAGGCGGCGAGCGCATGCGCCAGGAATTCGGTCGCCCGTTGAGGACGCTCGACGTCCCTGGCTATCGGTTACGCGAGACACTGTACAGTCCAACCCAGGAGATCGCGGCGCACCTCCACCCCTGGGCGACGCTCTGTCTCACCGTCGCAGGTGGCTACGTCGAGGACTGGGGTGTCACACGCGTGCGGTGTGATCGCGCGTCCTTCGTGTTCCACCCGCCCGGAGACGTGTACGGCGATCGGATCTCGGACGCGGGGAGCCGGTGCCTCACGATCGCCGTCGACCCGGCGGTGTTCTCGAGCGCCGCGGACGCCATCCCCTCGCTGGCCCGCCTCCGCGCGTCGCGACGCGCCCCGCCCAATTGGCTCGCGTTCCAGCTGCAGCAGGAGCTCGAGCTGGGCGACGATCTCTCGCCGGCGTCCGTCGAGGGCACGGTCCTGGCACTGCTCGCCGAGGTCGGCGAGCGGCCCGCACTCGAAGCGCGCGGCACACCGCCGCCGTGGCTCGAGCGCGTCAAAGAGCAGATCCACGATGAGTTCGCCAGCGGCCCTTCGCTCGAGAGCCTCGCGCGCACCGCGGGCGTCCACCGGGTGCATCTCGCCCGCGAGTTCCGACGCCGCTTCGGGTGCACGCCGGGGCATTATATCCGCCAGCGGCGCATCGAGTATGCCTGCCACCGGCTCGCGGCATCTCGCGAGCTGTTGTCCACGATCGCGCTCGACGCCGGGTTCGCCGATCAGAGTCATTTGACTAATACCTTTCGGCGACTCGTCGGCACGACCCCAGGCGCCTTCCGGGCGCAATTCTCTTCGTCACCGCGCTAATTCCTTTCAACAACGACGCTACATCGCTTCAAGACCCCTCGTCGTCGGTGGGTTACGTTCATGACGGGATTCGACACCGTCTACCGCGATAAGAGGAGAGCATTACCATGACGCAGACACAAAACGCACCGATCCTGAGCCTCGCGTCCGAAGTACTCACCCGGCTGCCTACGATGAACGAGCAGGAGAAGCGAGTCGGGCTCGAGATCTATCGCCAGCTCGCGCTCGGTCAGCCTGTGCAACGAGCTGCGCTCGCGAAGGCCCTCGGCCTTCCGCTGGCCGCTGTGGGAGAGATGCTGGGACACACGAACCTCAAGAGTCTCACGTATACGGACGCTGAAGGACAGATCCTGGGCTTCGGCGGCTTAGCGATCCGTGAGATGCCGCATCGGTTCACGGTCGCCGGGCGGACGCTGTACACGTGGTGCGCGTGGGACAGCCTCTTCATCCCAGTAATTCTTGGCGTGGAGGCTGAGGTGGACTCCCCGGCACCCGGCGATACGGCGCGCGTTCGTTTGAATGTTGCGCCCGACAGAGTCAGACACGTTCAACCCGAAACCGCCGTCATGTCATTTCTATTGCCGAGCGCCCAGATCTTTCAGGGCGACGCCCTCAAGGCCATCGCGAGCTTCTGCCACTACATCTTTTTCTTCCCGGACCGGCAGAGCGCGGACCGGTGGACGACAGACCACCCCGAGACCTTGGTGATCTCGGTGTCCGACGCGTTCGAGCTCGGCCGCCTCATGGTCGATACGAGGTGGCGTCCGGCGGTCTGATGGCGAAGCGGCTGTTTCAGGCGACCGGCGGGGTGACGGCACCAACCCGGCGGCCGAGACCCGCTGGCCCGTGCGCAACCGGCGCCGCTGCACATCTTTTCCCCATGTCCAAGTGTGCCGGCGCGACCCTCGTCATCGTCACCGCTCTCTTCCTCGCCCCTCCGGCGTTCGCCGCGTGGGACGCCACCGGTCACCGGACCGTCGCTGAGATCGCCTGGGAGAACATGACCCCGCGCGCCCGCGTGCGGGCCGTCGAGCTGCTCATGAACGGACCGGCGCTCGCGAACTTCGGCTCGCTCCGCCCGGCCTCCGGCACCGATGCCGAGCGGGATCGCGCCTTGTTCCTGAACGCCGCCACCTGGGCCGACCTGGTGCGCAACCGTAACGAGGCGTGGAACGCCTACCACCACGGCACCTGGCATTACGCCGATTTCTACTGGGAAGTCGAGAACGGACTGCCCCAGGACATTCCGGGCACCGGGCCCGACTCGCAAAACGCCGGCGAGCGCATCGTCGCCTTCCGCGCGACCCTGGCCGATCCCGCCGCCGCCGACACTACCAAAGCCGTTGCGCTCGCCTGGCTGCTCCACCTGGTGGGCGACATCCATCAGCCGCTCCACTGCAGCGCGCGCGTCAGCCCGGAGGAGCCGCTCCCGCGCGGCGATGAGGGTGGCAACACCTTTCACCTGGACGACAACCACAACCTGCACGCGTACTGGGACGGAATCTTGAGCGCGGGCGTGAAGCGCAGGGGGAGTGAAGACTCGGTCTCGTATGCCGCGCGCCTCGCCCGCCGGATCCAAGAGACGCATTCGCTCGCGTCCCTGTCCGCCGCGGCTGCGTCGACCGACGTTCTGGGCTGGGAGCGAGAGGGGCTGCGGCTCGCGCAGACCGCCGTGTACGAGGGAGTCACGCGCGGCGCTACGCCTCCAGCCGTCTACGAGGCGCAGGCGCTCGCTGCGTCGGAACGGCGGATCGCCCTGGCGGGCTACCGCCTCGCGGTGTTGCTGAACGAGGCTCTCAGGTAGCTGAGTAGAGCGTACATCGCCGGGGGCGTGACGTCACGAACCTGCTGCGGTGCTGAACCGGAGCTTGTTGCCGTCGGGATCGACGACGGTCATCTCGCGGGCGTGCCACTCGGTGTCGGTCGGCGGCTCTGACGGCTTGATGCCGCGGCCACTGATTTCGCGATAGAGGGCGTCGACGTCGTCGACCACCAAATAGGCGGCACCCCCGACTTGGCAGTCGCCAGCATGCTCGGTGAGGAAGAGGGACAGCCCGTCGCGAGTCACTTGCACGAACACGGGTAAGCCGGGTTCGAACCGGTGCTCCCAATCCACGCTGAATCCGAGGCCGTCAGCATAGAAAGCACGCGTGCGCTGCCAATTGGTCATGCGAAGCTGGGGAAATACGCGTTGATTCATGGTGCTACCTTTGCGCCGAACAGAGCCTCCAGTCCCTCACGCACGATCAGCGGCAACATCGCCACCGCCGCCACTGGGTCGGCCCACCACCAGCCGACCACAGCGTTCAAACCTAAGCCCGACAAGGTCGTGGCCGACAGCCACGCGCAAACATTGTCTCGTGCGCATCAGCGCGAAGGGCGGCGCTCCCGAGCTCGCCAGCCGTCCGCAGCTTTGCGCGAGCGAGCAGTGGCATCACGATGAGTGACATCAAAGTGAGGCCAATCCCGACCGGGCTCGGGTCTGGCCGTTCGCCGGTATAAAGGCGGTAGCCGGATTCGATTATGATGTACGCCCCGAGGGCCAGAAGCAGAACGCCCGCTCGCCCAGCTCGGCGCGCAGGCGCCACCACAGCAGGGCACCGCTCGTGACCTCGATAACCGAATCCACCCCAACCCCGGTCAGGGCGACCGAGCGGGCGGCAAGACCGGCGACGATCGCGATGAGGCCTTCGAGGGCGTTGTAACCGACGGTGATAACCTCGAGAACGACGCCTCGCCGCAGCGGGACTGCTCGCGCCTCCAGCGACCGGCCGGCCATTTTTGCGCGCGCCTCCTGTCTCGTGCACTGCCGACGCCGCCAGAGGCAATACAGCACGGGAATCACCATCAGCGTGAGGACGGTGGACGTCACCATCCCCCCC
>CAYXIK010000094.1:0-3872 GCA_964465315.1 uncultured Gemmatimonadaceae bacterium
GCCGACCTGCGCCATGGACGCGAACTGGGTCTTGCTGCTCGCCGAAGCCAGTGCGTTGGCCGCCCCCAGCGCTTGCGTGAACCGATTGATGGCGGTGTCGAGCAGCTGGACGTTTGTGAGCGGGCTACCAAACACCAGATTCCCGTTCGCGTCGACGTTGCTCACGGGAACGCCGTTGCAGTAGTTCTCGGCGAACATGACGTAAGTGAAGCCCGACAAACTCAGCATCTCCGAGAGGCCCGAGTCCTGCGTGGTGTCCGGCGAAAGCTTGCGGAAGTTGGCCGCCGCGATTTCCGCCGACCGCCGAGCCTTCGAGAGGTTCCGGAACACGTTCGCCATCGTCGCGCCGTTGATCTCGACAAAGCGGCGATCGACGTTGATGCGATCCGGAAACGTTTCGGTATTGATCAGCTCGTCCGAGAGGAGACCGGACGTGAGAATCTGCCCTTCGGTCGTGCCGGACGAGCCCTGAGCGCCGGAGGCACTGTAGCTCTGGGTGAAGTCCCCGATCGCGCCCGCTCGAATGGTCGGGAGCGACGCCGCGCTCTGGAGGTTCCCAGGTTGAATGATGTCCGGCTGTGTTACGTCGAGGGTATGGCACGCCGTCACCACCAGGGCGAGCGCGATGGATCCCGCGCCGACCTTGACGAGGCGAGCCCGTTGAAGCATGTGCGTCGTCATGGCTCGATGCCTCGGGTTAGAAGGTGACGTTCAAGCGCGCCAGGAAATACCGCACCGGCGGCTGGGTGAGAAAGTCGGCCGTCGTGAAGTTGGCCTGGCCGGCTTCGTTCAGCTCCGGGTCGAACCCCTTGTAGTTCGTCCACGTCACGAGATTGCGCCCCGACAGCGTGAGGCTCAATGCCGTCCCACCGATTCGCTTGGCCCATTCATCCGGGCCGTATAACGTCACGGATACTTCGCGGATCTTGACGAAGCCGCCGTCCTCGATGTACCCGGCCTGCGTGGCGTAGAACGCGTTGGCCACGGCCGCCGCCTGGTCCGCCAGCGATGCCTTGGGGTCGTTCACCGCCTGGCAGTTCAAGAATCCGCAGCGGAACTGCTCCGTGCTGTTAAACAGCTTGTTGCCGAACCGCCCATCGAGGAGGCCATACAGCTTGATGCGGCGACCGAGCGTGAGCTCGGTGCTCACGGTGCCGCCGTGGTCGGGGAACGGGCTGCCCAGGTAGACGGGCTGCGTGCCGGGCGTCACCTCGGTTCGGGCGATGAGCCCGTCACCATTGGCGTCGTTATAGGTATAGGGCACCATGAAGTAGCTGCCGGCCGGATACCCGGCCTGGAAGCGCTGCGAGAACCCGCCCAAGCCGAAGATGATGGGCGAGATTCCCGGTCCGAGATCCACTACGCGGTTGCGGTTGCCCCACGCTGTGGCCGTCACGAGGAGGCCGACGTTTGGACGGTCGAGGATCTGGGCAGTCGCGAGGATCTCGACGCCCTTGTTGCTCACGCTCCCGATATTCTCGAACTCCGCGAGGCTCACGCCCAGGGTCGGGGCCAGGCGCCGCGCGATGAGCGCATGGCGCGACGTCTTGTCGTAATACGTGAATTCGAAATGAATCGCCCGCTGCAACGCGTCCGCGTCGAACCCGAGCTCCCACTCCTGGGTGCGCTCCGGCTCGAGTTTGAGGTTCCCGAGAGTATCGGGCTGCGTGATTCCAGGAACGTCAACAGTCGCCACCGTCACGGGTTGCGCCAGGTAATACTGCAGGGCATCGAGCGGACCAGGGTGCAGTCCGGACTCGCCCCAAGCGCCGCGGATGCGTAGCGAGGTGAGCCAGTCGAGCCGCGGGAAGAACGGCTCCTCCGACATGACCCATGACGTCGAGAACTTCGGGTAATAGATGTTCTTGAACTGGACGCCGAACGCCGAGCTGTTGTCGTTGCGGACCGCCGCGGTGAAGAACAGGCGATCGCGCACCGCGATGCGCTCCTCGGCGAACCGGCCGTAGGTCACGAATTCCTGGTTCGTCTCGCTGTCGGCTGGCGTCACGATGCCCGTGAGGGAGTTCGTGCCGGCGGCCAGCTGCAAACCGCTCGCCAAGATTCCGTGGAATCGATCGTGATAGTACTGGAGGCCCACGCTCGTGGCCGACGACACGTCGGCATTCAGCTGGAAGGACGCCGTCAGGTTCGCATTCGCCGTCCAGTTGTAGATCTGGAACGGGTTGCCGTTCCGCTGGCCCTTGAACGCTTGAGCGCTGATCGGAATGTTGCCCGGAAAGATCGTATTCTGATCGTAGCGGCTCGTGAAGTCGGTACCGGCCACGACATGCGCCTGGAGGAACGTCCATGGGCGGTAGTTCGTCTCCACGCTACCGGTGAAGCGGTCGACGTCCTGGAGCGTCCGGATGGAGTAGCTCTGCGCGGGCGTAAGGAAACCGTACCCCTGGTTCACCGTGTCCGCCCGGCCCAACAGGCCGCTCGATACGACGCCGAACGAGTTGTTGTCGTTCTGCGGCAGCCGCAGACGGCTGTTCGTGTACCCCGCCGACGCGTTCAGCTCGAGGTTGTCGCGCGCCTGGTTGTGGATGTTCGCGCGCAGGCTCACCTGCCGCACGTTGCTGGTCTGGTAGACGCCCAACTCCTTGCCGTAATCACCGGCCACGTAAAACGTCGTTTGCTCGCTCCCGCCCGACGCGGAGATCCCGTATTGCTGCCGGGTCCCGGTGCGGAACGGGCTGTTCGTCACCAAGGGATTGAACGTGAGGAGCTGTGCCTGCGTGCACGTCCCCGCCGCGGCGGAAGACAAGAGACAGCGGGCGCCGGTCGCCGTGTTCGCGCGGTAGTTGAACGGCCAGTTGGTGACGTCGGTGAGGGTTCCTCCCTCGGAGAAGATGTCCCACTTGGTCTTGCCCGGCCGACCGCGCTTGGTCTTGTACACGATGACGCCGTTGGCGGCGTCGGTGCCGTACAGCACCGCGGCCGACGGACCCTTCACCACCTCGACGGACTCGATATCGTCCGGATTGATGTCGTTGATCCGCGACGGCACCTGTCCGCCGACGCCGATGGAATTCGAGCTGGCTCCGTTCTCCACGCGAATACCGTCGATCACGATGACCGGCTCGTTCGAGAGCGAGACGCTGTTTGCCCCCCGGATACGGAGCCGGGCGCCGGTGCCCGACGTCCCGCCGCCCGGCTGCACGAGCAAGCCTGGCGTGCGTGAGTTCAGGAGATCGGCGGCGTTGGTGACGGGGGCCTCCGAGACGACTTTCGCCGCGTCGATCTTCGCGACGGCGTTGCCCTGCTCACGACTGGTCTGAGCCCCGGTCGCCGTGACCACGACCTCATCGAGCGAGATCGCGCTGGCCGTGAGGACCACGTCCGCAGCCGTGGTCTGATCCGCCGAGACCGTGACCTTCTTGCCCGCGGTCGCGTAGCCGATCATCCGGACGCGCACCTCGACGTCGCCGGCCGGCACCTTGTCGAGCACGAACGCGCCCTTCTGGTCTGTGAAGACGCGTCGCGTGCTGCCGGCGACGGATACTTGCGCGCCCACAACCGGGCGCTGGTTGGACTGATCGGTGACGGTCCCCCTGACCGTCCCTTGCTGGGCGGCGACCACGCCGGTGAAGCCACCGACGAGCCCCACCACCAGGCCGGCCGCCTGCAGCAGGCGCAAATGAGAATGATTCATAATGGTGTGTCCCCCATGCGAGAGGTTTGTTCGGAACGCACACACTCCACAGTCGGCGCGAGAGCCTAGCGGCTACATCGAGCGCGATGCGACTGGGGACCGAGGGAACACCAGCGGCGAGAACCGGACGTTGGATGGTTCATCATCCCACCTCCTGGATCAGGTTGGACGGCAACCCGTCGACCAGTTGGGGGTCGTCTCTTGCCTAACGCGACTG
>CAYXIK010000095.1:0-3846 GCA_964465315.1 uncultured Gemmatimonadaceae bacterium
GCTATAACCGATCTTGATCGATCGGGTGGCGCGTGCGAATGCGCGCCTTGGGCAGATATCGACGTGCACGTGCACCGGCATGTGCACCGATATCTGCCCGGCCTCTTCGCGAAGGCGTCCAACTTCCAAGAGCAAGTCATCGAGGTTGTCTCGCCTATCCACGGCGAGGTTCCAGAGTGCGTGCGCAGCCTCCACCTCCGTAACCTTGAGCGGATTGGTTGGGCTTGGGGGATCATGTGCTGTTGAGTCGCCTTTAACTCGGACGTTCCAGATCGCGTGACGAGGGCCGACCTTGCCGTCAATCACGTCTGGTCCGCAGTCTGCCCACTGCGTCGATCCATCAGCGTAGTTGCAAGTGGTGACAACTCACGGCAGCCGCCGCTCCCACTTCGTGACCAGTCCGATGAGCGCGCCGATCAGCGCGCCGCTCGCACCCCCGACGACCAGGCCGAGGGCGAAGCTCGCAGGCTTGGTAGTTCGCGGCCTGCAGGACGGTCGACACGCAATCGTAGACGGCCAGCGCACACCAGCGCGGGCCGTTGTGCATCAGCGTAATGTTGTGTCGCGTGCCACGATCCGCGACGACCAGGAACGAATTTCTTGACACCACTATTGGCACCGCTCGATCGGCGCCAACGACTCGCCCGAGTTCAGGCGATGCGAGCTGATCGCGCGATGGGATGAGGGGGCAACCGCTAAAGCCCCCAGCTGATGGACACCCGAACCTGTCGCGGCTCGATGGGATGGAAGTGCACGTCCTCCACACCGCTCACCGGCTCCCCCGGCAGCCGCGACCGATAGTAGTAGGCGATGTCGTCCGCCAGTCCGTTGAAGAGATTCAAGACGCTCACCTGCACCCGTGTCCGGGAAAACAGATAGCCGGCCTCAGCGTTGACGAGGTCCGCGGGGGCGGCGCGCACCTGGTTGTCCTCGACCAGCGGATAAGACCCGAAATGACGCAGCCGGATCGATCCGTACGCGCCCCGCTCCACCGGGCTCCAAGTCATGCCGGCTGCCACTACGTTCTCGAGGGCTCCAGGGATGTGAGCCTGTCCTGTCGGGACTCCTGAAAACCGAGCGTTGGCGAACGAGACATCCGCGTCGATTGCGAGCTGCGGGATGGGGCGATAGAAATTGGCCCACGTCACCCCCCCGCGTCGGCTCGCGGCCGACGGCTCCGTGGTGCCCCCGTCACCCGTGAACAACAGCTCGTTGTCCAGGTTCAACATCCAGAGTGTCAGCGTCGACCGCAGGTTTCTCACCAGCGAAGAGCGCACACCGATCTCCGCCCCGCGGGATCGCACCAGCGGATCGACGCGCTGCGCCGGATTCCCGGTCGCCGGATCGACGGTGATCGTCGTGCCCCGCGCGTCGTTGCTGTGGAAGCCGAACCCACCCGACAGGTAGAGCTCCGTTTCGCTCGACGGGGCATAGATGAGCGATGCCTTCGGGCTAACGATGCTGGCGGATCGATGCCCGGAGTTGACGCTGCGGTCGCTCGTCACGTCGAACGTGTACCGGTCGCCTCGCACGCCTACCACAGTGCGGAATCGCGGGGTCCAGCGCGATTGGGCTTCGACGAACACGCCGCTCCCCAGCTCGCGCACGTCGTCCTGGCGCACGGTGCCAAGACGCAGCCGGGCTGCGGTGTGGTACAGGCCGACGGGGCTCAGGATGTCGTAGCGCGACTCGACGCCGACGGTGACGAGGTGCCGTACCCCGAGTGCCTCGAGCTCCTCCATCCGCGTCGCCCGACCACCCAGCACGATCCGGCTTTCGCGCTGGTTGAACTGGTCTCCTCGCGTCGTGTCGGTGAGGTGATACTCGAAATTGGAGAACAGACTCAAGCGCGATCGAATCCCGTACAGCTGCGCCTGCAGCGCTGAACGCTCACCGGTGTGCCGCCAGGCGGCCGCGATGCTGTAGCGCTCCGTGCTGCCCCCGTCCGTGGGATCAATTTCGCCGAACCGCCCAACCAGGCCGCTGCGGACGGCGCGCAGCGGGATCTGGTCACTCGCGTTCCAGTCGTTGTGATAACCCAGGGCTAGGACCGAGATCTGGGTCGCGCCCGTTCCCCAGGAATACCGCGCCAGGCCGCTGCGCTTCCTCAGCCGCTCGGAAACCACCCAGGGGCCGTCGTAATTCTTCGCTTCTCCGCCGACGAGGAAGTCGCCGCCGCCGAGGCGCGTCGAGCCACCGGCCGCTAGGCGGGCCATCCCGTTCTCGCCGGCCGTCGTGGACGCGAACGGCCGGTCGAGCCGCGCCACGAGGTGATACTCTGCGGCTCCGGCGCTGCCGAAGTCTCCGACGGCGGCGTGATAGACACCGAGGCGATAGTCGAGGTAGTCCACCAGCTCGGGGATCAGGAAGTTGAGGTCGGTGTAGCCCTGGCCGTGCGCATGCGTCGGCATGTTGATCGGCATCCCCTCGACAGTCGTCTGGAAGTCGGTGCCGTGATCGAGGTTGAAGCCGCGCACGAAATACTGGTTCGCCTTGCCCTCACCTGAGTGCTGGGTGACGATCACGCCGGGAACCGTCTCTTGCAGCTCCCCTTCGCGGAGGATGGGCCGCAGGCGAAGATCGCGCGATCCGACGTGCCCTTCCGAGGCGGTCGCCGCCCGCCCGATGAGATCGTCGGCACGTCCCACCACGACGACGGGCTGGAGGACCCGCACCGTGTCGCGCCCACGGGGAGCCGAGACCGTGTCCTGCGCGGCGGCGGGGAGGGCGACCGCGAGGAGCGGGAGACACCACGGAACCAACTGAGCCCGGGACCGGATCAAAGGCGCTCCTGATGGATCAAGGGGGAACTAAGCTAGTACGCCGGTGCAGCCAAAACAGATGTTTCCTCGCGTTGGCGGATGCCCACTGTGGACGGGCGTACGACCGTGCCTAATCGGTGGAGTACCGTGTGGCGCAGCACGTCCCTAACTTAAGACCCTTACCGCCACCGTAGCTCAGTGGTACAGCTCTCGATTTGTAATCCTACGCGGCCAGCGTACACTAGCGCTGGCCGTCGTGTTTTTCAGGAGTTAGGCAAAGCGAAAGACGACCAGCGACGACCAGAAACGACGGTCCCCCCGCGTCAAGCGCCCGAAGGTGCTGGACGAGCAGGGCGGGGTTGATCCATTCCATGATCGAAATCTAGCGGACGCGTTTGGTTAACGCGCGCTGGCGGGGCGACGGTCTTCTATTGCGCCAAGAAGGTCTACCTCTACCTAACCGCGATCGCTGATGCCGACGATTACTGCTTTCCGTTCTATCGCACGATCGCGAAGAGAACCGGCTTGTCTCCTTCAACCGTGTCGAAGGCGATCAGCGACTTGGAGGAATACGGACTTCCCACGCGCCAGCAGCGCGGTAGCCGCCGCGGGGGGAGCTCAGACCTATATCACGTCAAGAGGATTTCACAGCAATAGACTGGGCTGCCTTTAACAAAGGCTGAGGCTGACGCCATGAATGACTCGGGACGGCGAGACATGGACCGGCGACCGCCTGAACCCCATGCGACTCGTTAGTGGACCGAGTTACGACACCTAGTGGCAATCACGCGGCGTTCTGGGCATCGGTGTCGTAACACGAGTCCCGAAGATCAACCGAGTGTCGTGAGAAACTCACAGCATGGACGGCCGCCCGGTTGATGTTCGGGGGGTCGTTGCTTCGCGCCTATCAAGGCCCCGGATTTGGGGGCGAAGTCCCACCCCGAGTTGAAGCCTCGGCGCACGAGGGGGCGACCCTGTTCGGCCCTTTGATCCGGGAGGCCCGGATCCATTTCACCGCTGTGATTGAATAGTGCCGCATTGCCGGCCTGGACACGAGCGCCATCGCCGTGATGCTCGGCAAGGC
>CAYXIK010000096.1:0-3708 GCA_964465315.1 uncultured Gemmatimonadaceae bacterium
GACGGTCTGCTCAGACCTTCACGGCCTTCGCGTACGCCAGCTGCACGACCTGGTCGGTGTTCTGGTCGGACGCGAGCACGCAGACCACGGTTCCCTCCTGCCAGAAGACCAGCGTCACCCCACGCACGCGGTAGATGCGGAACGTGATGCCGTCGTGGACTCGCTGCTCGGCGCCGCTGGGAAGCTCGGCGAGGGTTCCTCCATACATCTCGCAGATGACCTGCGCTCCATCCGGCCCGGCGTAAGCGAACAACACGGTGGGTCGTCCCGCGAGTCGATGGACCCGACCGCCGGCCAGCCGGTACTGCATCATCGCCAGGTCAAAGACGCGGCTCGGGAAGGGGATCCCGCGCTCCGCGAAGAAGCGCTCCAGAGTCGGCGGGTCGCTTGTCCGGAGCTGCAGCGCGAGCGGCGCGTCGCGATAGCTTGCCAAGTCGCTGGCCACGGCAGCGGGGAGGCTCGCCGGAGCCGAGGGAAACAGCAGGAGCGTGAGCAGCGCGGCCGCCGCAATCAATCCGCCCGCGACGAGCCGCCAGCGGCGGGGAATTCTATGCGGTGCGCGGCCCGAGGCCGGTGCGCGATCCTCGCGATCGAGCGCCCCCGCGATCCGTCCGGCGAGGTCCGGCGGCTGGACGAGCGGGGGAAGCCCCCGCGCGGCCGCACGTCCCCGTTCCAGCTCCGCTAGCTCGTCTCTGCATCGCGGACACCGCGCGACGTGCGCCTCGATCTCCCTGCGCGCACGGTCTGCGAGGTGGCCGTCCAGCAGATCCTGGAGCTCTTCGCCGAAGTGGCGGTCGTCGCTCATTCGCTCGTCTCCCTCGGCTGCAAAAACCCCGCTTGCCGCGCATGGTCACGAAGCGCAGCGCCTAAGAGCTTGCGGCCCCGGAACAGCCTTGAGCGCAACGTGCCGACGGGGCACCCGGCGGCCGCAGCCGCCTCCTCGTAGGACAAGTCCTCAACATCTACCAGCAGCACCGCCGCGCGGAAGGCACCGGGCACACTCATGAGCGCGCGCTCGACCTCCAGGCTCCAGGGCGAGTCTCCCGGCGCAGGCTCCCTCTGCATAGCCGGAACCGTGTCCAGCTGCTCCGGACTGAGGAGCGTGGGCCGGTGCCGGGTGCGCTCATTGAAGAAGATCGAGTACAGAATCGTGAACAGCCAAGCCCTGCAGTTCGTGCCGGCGCGGAAGTTCTCAAACGTGCGATACGCACGCAGGAACGTGTCCTGCACGAGGTCCGCCGCGTCGTCGTCACTCCCGGTCAGTCGCCGCGCCACCGCGTACAGCCGGCCGGTGAAGGGTAGGGCGACGGCTTCGAACTGCGCGCGCTTGGTCTCCGGATCCGCGAACGTGGGAATTCTTCCGCCCCGTCATCTGTTTACCGAAGTACGGCCTCTTCTGGGCCGTCGGATCTCACTCACGCTCATCGGGAGCCCAACCCCCATGCAGACACACTTCAAGATGCCGCTCGCTGCCCTCGCGCTCATTGCGCTGTGGGCCTGCACCGATTCGCGTGACTCCACCGGCCCGAGCCGCCTGTCGTTTGCTCGCGCAACCGACGACGGGAGCCCCGGTGCACTCTACGTCGCCACGAACGCGACGAGTGGGAACCAGGTCCTGGTGTTCCCGAGGGCCGGTGGCGGTACGCTCAGTACGCCTCATGCATTCGGGACTGGGGGGAAGGGCGCTGGCGGAGGGCTCGGCAATCAGGGTGGCTTGGTACTCACGCAAGGCAACCGGTGGTTACTCGTCGTAAACGCAGGCAGCAACGAGGTATCGGTGTTCGCAGTAGAGCCGGAGGGGCTGGAGCTGAGGGACCGCGCGTGGTCGGGAGGGGAGCGGCCCGTCAGCGTTACGGCGTTCCGTGGGCTGGTCTACGTGCTGAACGCCGGGGGCACCGGGAACATCACGGGGTTTCGGCTCTCCGAGCACGGCCGGCTGCGCGCGCTGCCCCATTCGACCCGGCCACTCAGCAGCCCCACGGCCGGTGCCGCGCAGATTGAGTTCAGCCCGGACGGGGCGGTATTGGTGGTGACCGAGAAAGCAACTAACACCATCGACACCTACATGGTGCAGGACGCCGGCCTGACTTCGGGCCCCCAGCCGCACCCTTCCGTCGGTCAGACCCCATTCGGTTTCGCGTTCAGCCACCGCGGCACGCTGGTGGTCTCTGAGGCCTTTGGCGGCGCCGCCGGGGCGAGCGCGCTCTCGTCCTACGACGTGAGCGACCGCGGAGACCTCGAGGTGGTGAGCCCTTCGGTCGGCACTACCCAAAGCGCAGCATGCTGGGTGGTCATCACCCGCGATAGCCGGTTCGCCTACACGACGAATACCGGGAGTGGCACGATCTCCGGTTACAGCTTGAGTCCGGAGGAGGGTACCCTCACGCTGCTTGCGGCGAACGGGGTGAACGGGACCACCGGTGCGGCACCGATCGATATGGCGTTGAGCGGCAACGACCGCTTCCTGTACGCGCTGAACAGCGGAGACGGGACGATCAGCGCCTTTCGGGTAAATGCCGACGGGAGTCTCGCGACCCAGATCGGCGCGGCTGGGCTTCCGGCGGCAGCGAACGGGTTGGCCGCGCGATAAGCCCCATGCCGATCCTCTCGCGTCTGGAGGTACTCATGCTCACACGGCTCATTCCAGTTGGCGCCGCAGCCCTCAGTCTCACCCTTGCAATCTCGAGCACGGCGGCGGCGCAGCAGATGCATATGGAGCACCCGAAAGGTACCAAGCAGTCAATCACGGGAACCGTAATCGACCTGTCGTGCAGGTTTGGGCAGGGTCTGAGCGGAGCCAGTCACCGGGAATGCGCCCAGGTTTGCGCCGGCAAGGGAATCCCCCTGGCGATACTCGGCTCGGACGGGAAGCTGTACCTCCCAGCCTCGCCGAGCATGCCGGGCGATGGCCAGAACGACCGGCTACAGGAGTTCGCTAAGCAGCAGGTACGCGTTACCGGCACGGTCTTTCCGGCTAGCGGCGCCAACGCGATCTGGATCGAGTCGATCGCCCAGAAACCCTGAGTGCACCCGCTCGAGGCGTTTCAAAGGGTCCTTTGCTTCGGTCTCTGCGGGGCACCGCTCGCCGCGCAGCGACCGGCCATCTCGCTCGATGCGTCAGTGGGTGCCAAAGGTGGGGCGCAGCGGGTTGCTGTCAGCGTCTGGCATCCGCTGGTTCGGCTCCCTGCTCATCTGCACGTGAGCGCGGGCGTGCGGCTCTCGGCTTACGCGGGCGACTCGATGGCCTACGTAAACCGTGGTGCCGTTCAAGGCGGCCTCGCCACCACCCTGATGGTCGAACCCACCGTGTACGCGCTCGACGGCGCGGTTCTCGGCGAGCTCGGTCTCATCGACCGCATAGCCGTGGGGGCGAACCTCGACCTCGTGGGCGTCGCAACGGGTCCGACGCGGACGGCGGCTTCGCTGGTGGAGAAGCCCCAGGCGTTCTCCTACTTTCGCTACGGCTCGGCGGACCATGGTGCGCTGAACTCGGAGTTTTTCGTCTCGGTGCTCCTGAGCCTCCGGATGGCGGTGCGCGCCGGAGTAAGCCACTATGTCACCAACTATACGGTCACAGATACGGCGACCGCGGGCGAGCCGAACAGCCGCTATCAGAAATTCGAAACGGTGCCGTTCGTCGCCGTTACGCTGCGGCTATAACCGATCTTGATCGATCGGGTGGCGCGTGCGAATGCGCGCCTTGGGCAG
>CAYXIK010000097.1:0-3586 GCA_964465315.1 uncultured Gemmatimonadaceae bacterium
TCGGACAAGGTGTCGACCACGACCTTGCCTCCGTTCGGGCTGGCGATGACAACGTCGTAGCGAACCCGTTTGAACTGGTAGTACGGATGGGTGAGTTCGGAGGCCCAGAAGCCGACCGGCCACCCGGTCGTGGTCGCGGTCGTCGGGTTCGCGACGACCATCAAGATTCTTGGGCGCTCGCTGGTCGTGACGTCGACGACCTCGTGATGCTGATCTGCGGTCTGGACACTCTGTCTTACCGCTGCCACGGGTCGCTCCTTTCGGTCGCGTGTGGCGTCGTGGCGGCTCGCCGTTCGGCGTTCTCCACGGCGCCTGGACACGCCTAGACAAAGATCACAACGTTAGGACGCGGTAAACAAGTACGTACCTAATGCTTCCATAGGGCCGTCACGGTACCTATCGTCCAACCAGCGCGTTCGACCGGAGGGAGTTGGCATGAGCCCCACTCGACGCACCGACGTGTTCCTGCGTTATCCCGGGAGCGCGCTCGTCGTCTCGCTCCTCGCCGACAAGTGGACCATCCCGGTGATTCATGCGCTGGCGCGCGGCACCAAGCGAACCGGCGAGCTGCGACGAGCCGTCGCCGGAGTGTCCCAGAAGATGCTCACCCAGACCTTGCGCACGCTCGAGGAGCGTGGACTGGTCGAGCGAACGGTTTATGCGGTGGTGCCGCCGCGCGTCGAATACCGGCTCACGTCGATGGGCGAGTCCATCAATCGACCGCTGCGGCAGCTGTGCGACTGGACGTTCGAGCACGGGAAGGCGCTCGAGCGGGCGGCGGCACGCCTGGGACGCAAGGCCGCGACCCAGGATGCCGCGAGTGGTTGAATCCGGGAGCGGTGGAGAGCAGTTGAGCGTCTTGCAATCTGAGGGTTCTCCAGCAGCCTCGGACCTGGTAACTTCAAGCCCTGTATAACCTGGCGCCGTAGCCAAGTGGTAAGGCAGAGGTCTGCAAGGTCCCTCTGCCTTTCTCTTGTCCAGTCCTTCGCAGTCCCAAGTGTTACCGCTGCTTCGACTTGTTCACGAGCCCGGTTTCCGTGTAATCCGGCTTGGTCCGCCTTTTCCGGCTCTGCCACCAGTGTTGCCACCACCGGAGGGTGCAGCAAGACCGCTCTCAGTCTTGGCGCTACAGCATTTCGTATTTAATGTGGGCGTGTCACGAAGGGAGACCCCTTGTGAGCGGTCGGAAGAAGGTTGACCACAAGCGGCGTTCGGCTGCCCCCACTCGCAGGGGCGATCAAACCAACGCCAACGAAGCGCTTCGGGCGAGTGAGGAGCGGTACGGTTCGGTCGTGGCCGCGTTGGCGGAGGGCATCGTGTTCATGGACGCGGACGGCCGGCTGAAGGCGTCGAACGCCAGCGCCGAGCGGATCCTGGGGCTCACTGCGGAGCAGATCGCCGGGCGGAGCACCTTCGACCCCCGGTGGCGAGCCATTCACGAGGACGGCTCGCCGTTCCCGGGCGACACGCACCCGATCACGGTGTCCCTGCGCACTGGCCAGCCGTGCTCCAATGTGATCATGGGCGTCCATAAGCCAAGCGGCGAGTTGACGTGGATCTCCATCAACACGCAACCGCTGTTTCGAGGGGGCGAGCGCACGCCGTACGCGGCCGTGGCATCCTTCTTCGACATCACCGAGCGCAAACAAGCGGAGGACGCGCTGCGCGCGGCGCAGGCCCGCCTGCGGGACGTCCTTGCATCAAGTACGGCTGTCGTCTACGCCACGAAGCTGATCGCAGAGGGCTTCGTCCCCACCTGGGTGAGCGAGAATGTGACGCGGCTGTTGGGCTATGAGGTATCAGAGGTGCTCCAGCCGACTTGGTGGGTGAGTCACCTGCACCCGTCCGACCGGTCGCGAGTGCTCGCCGAGATCCCCACGCTACTGAGACAGGGGGAAGTCACCCTTGAATACCAGTTTCAGGGGAAGAACGGGGCCTACCGGTGGATACACGATGAAGCGCGGCTGCTGCGCGATCCAAGAGGTCTACCTGTAGAAGTCTTCGGCGCGTGGCTCGACATCACAGAGCGGAAGCAGCTCGAACAGCAATTCCACCAGGCTCAGAAGATGGAGGCAGTGGGCCGGCTGGCCGGGGGCGTGGCCCACGACTTCAACAACCTCCTCACCGCCATCCTCGGCTCTGCCGACCTCGTGCTGGACAGTCTCGAGCCAACTGTTGCCGAGCGCGACGAAATCCAGGAAATCCGCAAAGCCGCGTTGCGGGCGGCGGACCTCACGCGCCAACTCCTGGCGTTCAGCCGCCAGCAGGTCATCGCCCCGACGGTGCTGAATCCGAACGAAGCGGTCGCAAACATGGACAGGTTGCTGCGGCGGCTGCTCGGGGAGGACGTGGAGCTTCGCACCGTGCTGACCCCGGAACCGGGCACCATAAAGGCCGATCCGAGCCAATTGGAGCAGGTCATCGTGAACCTCGCCGTGAACGCGCGCGACGCCATGCCCGACGGTGGCAAGCTGACCATCGAAACGCAGAACGTGGAGCTGGATGAGGGGTACGCCCGGGGACATCTCTCAGCGCAGCCGGGCTCGTACGTTATGCTCGCGGTGAGCGACACCGGCATGGGCATGGACGCAGCGACCCAAGCGCGCATCTTCGAGCCCTTCTTCACGACTAAAGAGAAGGGCAAGGGCACTGGACTCGGCCTGGCCACGGTCTACGGGATCGTGCAGCAGAGTGACGGGTGGATCTGGGTCTACAGCGAGCCGGGTCACGGCACGACGTTCAAGATCTACTTCCCGCGAGTCACCGAGGCTGCCGCGCCGGCCGCTCCGAGGTCGGTGCCGCCGGTATCGGTGCGCGGGTACGAAACCGTGCTCTTGGTGGAAGACGATGAGATGATTCGGAATCTCGTGCAGAAGGTATTGAAGGCCAACGGCTATACCGTGCTCGTTGCTGAAAGCGGCCGCGATGCCTTACGTCTTGCAGCGCAGCACGAAGGTCGAATCCATCTGCTGATGACCGATGTGGTCATGCCAGGGATCAACGGGCGAGAAGTCGCCGAGCGCGTGACTGCTGGGCGCGCTGAGACAAAGGTGCTGTATCTATCCGGCTATACGGACGACGCGATCGTCCACCACGGGGTGCTGGAGCCGGGTATCGCCTTCCTTCAGAAACCCTTCACGCCAGCCGTGCTCGCGCGCAAAGTGCGCGAGGTGCTGGGAGGACCCGGCGCGACAGATTGACGCGGGCTCGAATAAGAGAGCCCTACGTCGCGGGTGTCAAGTGACACCCGTTCACAACTAACAACGCAAGAATGGGGCCGCTCTCCGCGGTGAGACTTGGAGAACCCAAAGCAGCTTACGAGTTTACCTTCCTTCCGGCGCCGTAGCCAAGTGGTAAGGCAGAGGTCTGCGGAAGGTGCCAGGTAACCCGTAATCGACCGCGGCGCCGCCGGTCGCGCGGTTCGCGGCCATGCCCGAGTCTTGCGCCGAGACACGATCAGCGACACACGCGCCGAGGATCAGGGTTCGGTGCTTCTGAGCCTCGGTCTCATATAGCGCTGCGCGACGGCCCGGTCAAGGCTGTTGGAAGGCCGGGCTAGCGATCGCCGCGACCTCGTTCAGTTGGC
>CAYXIK010000098.1:0-3532 GCA_964465315.1 uncultured Gemmatimonadaceae bacterium
TGCCTCCATCGGAACGGGGCAAGGGACGACAGCGTCGCTCCGGTGCTCCGGCCACTGATCCGCCGATCACTGCGTTACCGTGATCGTGCCGGCCTTGACCGTCAGCGCGGATGGGGCGAACGAGAAGTCCTGGATACTCACGCAGGTCCCTGTGCAACCGGGAGACGTGGAGCTCTTGCACGCCATGACCGTTGCCAAGCCCGCGGTGATTACCACGCGAGTCAACCACATGGGTTCATCGCCCAGCACTGCTATCTTCCTGAGTGCACCACCCCCGCTTACTGCCGCACGCTTAAGAGACGCCGGCAACTCGCGAAACGGATCATGATTCCGGCCCCTTGACCTTATACCTAGGTACATGGTCTATACTCAAAACAGCTACGAGGAAGGAATCAACATGCCGCTGACCATCAGCCAGGTCGCAACCGCCGCCGAAGTGAACGTGCAGACGATCCGGTATTACGAACGGCGGGGTCTCTTCCCGTCACCGCGACGGACGCGATCGGGCTATCGACAGTACGCCGAGGATGCGGTCCCGCGTGCGTTTCATCAAGCACGAGCAGGACCTGGGTTTCTCGTTGAAGGAGATCCAGGAGCTGCTCGGTTTGCGCATCCGCCACGGCGCCGCCTGCGATACGATCGCGCGCAAAACCAGAGCGAAGATTGGACTCGTCCAACAGAAGATCGCCGGCCTCGAGCGCGTGAAGCGCACGGTGGAGCGGCTGGCCGCGGCGCGGCGACCGACCGACGAATGTCCGATCCTAGACGCTTTGGAGGACCATGCCGACGCCAACAACTAAGACGACCCTGGCAGCCAGCGGCGCCATCGCGGCGGCGGTGGCTTCTACGCTCTGCTGCGCCGGGCCGCTCGTCGCCGTCGCCCTCGGCTTGAGCGGGGCGGGACTCGCTGCGACGTTCGAGCCGCTGCGACCGTACTTCGTGGCCAGCACGGTGCTATCACTCGGCTTTGGCTTCGTCGTCTTGAACCGGGAAGAACGACGGGCGTGCGAGCCCGGCACCCTGTGTGCCTCGCCCATCGCCCGGCGCCGAATGAAGTGGGCTCTATGGATCGCGACCATCATTGCCATTCCGCTCCTTACGTTTCCCTGGTGGTCGAAACTCGTACTCGGTTAGGAGGTCCAGATGTTGGCATCGATGAAAGCAGGATTACTCGTCGCGACGGGAATCACCGGCGCAGCGTTGCTGTGCCCATTGTGCGGCGGCAGCATTCAAGCGGTGGGAGCCCAGGCGCAGGGCGTCGCCGCGCACGCGCCGGATACCGCGACCGTCCGGCTCCACATCTCGCGGATGACGTGCGGCAGCTGCCCCACGACGGCGCGGCTTGCCCTCAAGAAGCTGCCCGGAGTCTACAGTGCCACCGTGACGCTCGACGACAGCCTCGGCGTCGTGCGCTATGACCCGACCAGGGTCACCCCCGCCCAGATCGCCGCTCAGCTGACCAAGATGACCGGCTTCGGGGCAAAGATCTTGTCAGACTGATGAAGACAGAGAGTGCGTTCGACCTCCTGGGCATTGGTGGCGGGAGAAGTATTGGAACGTGCTGCGGTCCTACCCGGCGGTGATGCTCTTCGAGCAGCGCGCGGAGCTCACGTCGGGCGAGACGGTCCGGCTGGCAAACGGCGAGGAGCGGGCGCGCGTCGCGGGCATCGAGCCGCTCGTGGCGAAGCTCTCGCTTGCGCAGGTCCCGCGCTCGCTCGCCGCGCACGACACCCGCGGCTTCGTGAAGCTGGTCGCCGACGGCGCAACGCGGAAGATCATCGGCGCGCACATCCTCGCCGCCGAGGCCGGCGAGATGATCACGGAACCGGCGCTCGCGATCAAGCTCGGGCTGACGATCGAGGATCTGGCGTCGATGTTCCACCCCTATCTCACGCTGTCCGAAGGGATCAAGCTCGCGGCCCAGACCTTCGACAAGGACGTCGCGAAGCTTTCGTGCTGCGCGGCATGACGGCGCCGGCGAGGGATCTGCTCTCCAACCGTCGCACGACGATACTGGTCTATGTGCTACCGACGGTGGCGATCGTGGCGACGTCCCTTGGGGGGGTGCCCGAAACCGTCGTCGCGGTTGTCTGGACACTCGCCTTCGCAGTCATGGGTATCGCCTGCGTCGTAAACGCGGTGCGCTGCGGCCGGGTGCACTGCTACTTCACGGGTCCGTTTCTCATATTAATCGCGGCCGTCGCCCTGCTGCACGGTCTCCGCATCGTTCCGCTCGGCCCGAAAGGATGGCAGTGGCTCAGCCTGGTAGCCATCGCAGGAACCATGCTCCTCCTTACGGTGCCGGAGCGCATCTGGGGGCGTTACACGCCCCGGGATCATGGCTGACGCGTTCGATCTCATCGTGATCGGTACCGGGAGCGGCGGCTCGGCGGTGGCGTCTCGCTGCCGGAGCGCGGGATGGCGCGTGGCGATCGTGGACGAGCTGCCGTATGGCGGGACCTGCGCGCTGCGCGGCTGCGACCCGAAGAAGGTGCTCGTGGGGGCCGCGGAGCTCACGGACTGGAACCGCCGCATGAGGGGCCGAGGGATCGTCGGGGAGACGAAGATCTCCTGGCCCGACCTCATGCGCTTCAAGCGCACGTTCACCGATCCGGTCCCAGCGGCGCGGCAGCAGGCATTTGCCAAGGCCGGGATCGCGACCTATTGCGGACCCGCCCGGTTCGTTGGTGCGGAACGGCTCTCTGTCGATGGCCAAGTGCTCGAGGCGCCCCATTTCGTGATCGCGGCGGGAGCGAAACCAGGGCGCCTCGGCGTTCCCGGCGAGGACCACCTCATCACGAGCACCGATTTCCTCGAGCTCGACCGGCTGCCCGAGCGGATCGCGTTCGTCGGTGCGGGATACATCTCGTTCGAGTTCGCCCACCTGGCCCGGCGCGCGGGCGCCGCGGTCACCGTCGTTGGCCGAGGGCAACCCCTCGAGCACTTCGAGCAGGACCTCGTCGCGCGGCTCGCGGACCACACGCGGAGCCTCGGCATCGATCTTCGGGTCGATACCGAAGCGACGGGGATCGAGAAGCGTGGCAGCAGTTATCAGCTCCGGTTGACTGCCCAAGGGCGGACAGAGACTCTGGAAGCGGACCTAATCGTCCACGGTGCGGGAAGGATCCCGAACCTCGAGGGGCTCGAACTCGGCGCGGCGAACGTCGCAGCAGAGCCCAACGGAGGCGTGCGGGTGAACGAGTTCCTCCAGAGCACCACGAACCCGCGCGTCTACGCGGCAGGTGACGCGGTAGCCTTTCCCGGCAAACTGTCCCTCACGCCGGTCGCGGGATACGAAGGAACGATCGTCGCCTCCAACCTCTTGAAGGGGAACAATCGGACGCCGGACTACGGCGGTATACCGAGCGTGGTGTTCACGGTCCCGCCGCTCGCGCGAGTCGGCCTCACGGAAGCTCAAGCGCGGGCACAGTCAATCGATATCCGCGTCGAAGCCCAGGACACTTCTGGCTGGTACTCCAACCGGCGCGTCCGAGAGACCTCCGCCATGTTCAAGGTGATCGTCGACCGCAAG
>CAYXIK010000099.1:0-3496 GCA_964465315.1 uncultured Gemmatimonadaceae bacterium
AGAGTCCAGAAAACCGCGGACGCGCCAATCATCGTGAGATCACACCCCAAGCCCCCCAACGCCCGATGCCGCACGAACAGCCATGCCTGCACCAAATACCCGGGTGCGATCACCACCAACCCGGGCACGCTATCCGCATGATGGAGGGCCACGGTAGAGGCGGTCGCGAAGAGAGCGATCAAAACTAAGGCGAACAAACGAAGGCGGAGCCGCATTCAGCTCGGTCGGTACACCCCCCACACACCACGCAGCACATCCGAGATCTCCCCCACCGTCGCCCGCGCGCGCACTGCGTCGATGATCGGCTCCACGAGGGGCGCCGACTGACTCGTTGCCGCTTCCTTGAGCCGGGTTAGGGCGCCCTTCACCCTTCCCCCTTCCCTCTTCCCCCGTATTTCAGCCACTCGCCGGCGCTGCGCCGCGGCGAGCGCCGAATAGTCGGGTGCCGGGATCGACGGGATCTCCTGAGCGTCCTCATACTGGTTCACCCCCACCACCACCTCATCGCCCGCCTCGATCGCCCGCTGCTCGGCGTACGCGCTCTTCGCGATCGCCTCCTGAAAGAACCCGCGCTCGACCGCTCGCGCCGCTCCCCCCGTCCGCTCGATCTCGTCCACCAGCGCCCGCGCCTCACCCTCGAGCCGATCGGTCAGCGCCTCGACGTACCAGCTCCCGCCCACCGGGTCCACCGTGTCGGGCACCCCGGTCTCGTGCGCCAAAATCTGCTGGGTCCGGAGCGCGAGCGTGGCGCTCTGCTCCGTCGGCAGCGCGAGCGCCTCGTCGTACGCGTTCGTATGCAGCGACTGGGTGCCGCCCAACACCGCCGCGAGCGCCTGAATCGCCACCCGCACCACGTTGTTCTTGGGCTGCTGCGCCGTGAGGGTCGAGCCCCCTGTCTGCGTGTGAAACCGCAGCCGGCACGCCGCGTCGTTCGCCTGGAACTTCTCCTTCATGAGACGCGCCCAAAACCTCCGTGCAGCTCGAAATTTGGCGACTTCTTCAAACAGATCGCTGAACGCGGCGAAGAAAAAGGAGAGCCGCGGCGCGAATGCGTTCACCTCCATTCCCACCGCCACCGCCCGCCGCACGTACTCGAGCCCGTTCGCGAACGTGAACGCCAGCTCCTGCGCCGCCGTCGCCCCCGCCTCCCGCATATGATAGCCCGACACCGAAATGGGATTGAAGCTCATCCCACGCGCCGCCGCAAAGCGGCACAGGTCGGTGGCGAGCCGGAGCGACGGCTCGATCGGATAGATATAGGTGCCGCGCGCGATGAACTCCTTCAGGATGTCGTTCTGCACCGTCCCCTGGAGCTTGACCGCCGTCACCCCTTGCTCCTCGCCCACCACGAGGTACATCGCCAAGAGAATCGGCGCGGTCGCGTTGATGGTCATCGACGTGGACACCTTGTCGAGCGGGATCTCGTGGAACAGGCGCTCGAGGTCCTCCACGGTGTCGATCGCCACCCCCGCCCGCCCCACCTCGCCCTCGGCCATCGGGTGGTCCGAGTCGTACCCCATCTGGGTCGGGAGATCGAACGCGA
Source organism: uncultured Gemmatimonadaceae bacterium (assembly GCA_964465315.1). Lineage (GTDB taxonomy): Bacteria > Gemmatimonadota > Gemmatimonadetes > Gemmatimonadales > GWC2-71-9 > AG41. Next base: position 1,544 of record CAYXIK010000099.1, read on the forward strand.
CCGAGAGCCCCGTCTGGCCCGCCGCGAGCAGATGGCGAAACCGCGCGTTCGTCTCCTCGGCGGTGCCGAACCCGGCGTACTGACGCATGGTCCAGAGCTTGCCGCGGTACATCGTGGGATGCACGCCGCGCGTGTACGGGAACGCACCCGGCCGCCCGAGCTCGCGCCCGGGATCGCCCTGCCAGTCGTCGGGACCGTAGACCAGCTTGCGCTCGCTCACTTCACCGGGACGGCTTCCGCCGACAGCACACGCGCCGCGTAGGCGACGTCGTCCTTGCTGCCGATCACGAGCGGCGTGTGCTGGTGCAGGTCGGCCGGAACGACGTCGAGAATGGAGCGACACCCGTCCGTCGCGCGACCGCCTGCCTGCTCCACGACGAACGCGAGCGGCGCCGCTTCGTACAGGAGGCGCAGCTTGCCCTGCGGGTGGTTGGTATCGGCTGGATAGAGAAAGATGCCGCCGGAGATGAGATTGCGATGGAAGTCCGCGACGAGCGAGCCGATGTAGCGCGCATTCTTGGGCTGGACCTTCCCTTCCCCATTCTTAAAGGCGCCCACGACGCGCTGCACCGGCGGCGTCCACCGGTTCCAGTTGCTCTCGTTCACGCTGTAGTACTTGCCGACGGGCGGTGTGGTGATGTTGGGGTGCGACAGCAGGAATTCGCCGATGGTGGGATCGAGCGTGAAGCCGTGCACGCCCTGCCCCGTCGTGTACACGAGCATCGTGCTCGACCCGTACAGGATGTAGCCCGCCGCCACCTGCTTCTTCCCTGCCTGCAGGCAGTCGGCGGGCCCCGCCAAGCCATTTCGCTTTGTGACACGCTTGTGAATGGAGAAGATCGTCCCGATCGAGACGTTGACGTCGATGTTCGTAGAGCCGTCGAGCGGATCGTACAGCACCACGTACTTGCCCGTGGGCTTGCCGGGCGGCACGGGCACCGGCGTCGCGTCCTCCTCGGAGGCCGTGATACACACGCGACCGGTGTACTGGACGCTGTTTCGCACCGTCTCGTTGGCGAAGAGGTCGAGCTTCTGCTGCAGGTCGCCCGACACGTTGACCACGCCGGCAGTGCCCAAGATGTCGGTGAGCCCGGCGCGGCGGACGTGGCGCGAAATGATCTTCGCGGCGAGACAGACGTCGTAGAGCAGGTTCGACAGCTCGCCCGTGGCCTCCGGGTAGAGCCGCTCCTGCTCCATGATGAACCGCTCAATCGTGATCACTTCGGAGCCGTGCACCATGGCCGTCCGTGGAGAAGGTGATCGTACCGCGCTCATCGGTCCTGAGCGCCGCGATGCTGTGCCGCGCGAGCCGCCCTAGCACCTCGGGCGTCGGATGCCCGTACCGGTTGCGCCGTCCTACGCTGATCACAGCCTCGCGCGGTGCCAGCTCGTCGAGCCACGCATCCGACGTCGCGCTGCGCGAGCCGTGATGCCCCACCTTGAGCAGCTCCACCCGGCCTACGCGCCCCGCAAGCCGCGCTTCGACCGGCAGCCCAGCGTCCGCCTGGAACAGGAGCCGCTCGGCGCCGTACGTCACCCGCAGCACCACGCCGTGCTCGTTCACGTCGAGCGGCAACCGCAGCCACAGCGAGTCCGGGCTCAAGATCTCGAGCACCACCCCGTCGAGCTCGATCCGATCGCCCGCCCGCGCGGGGTGCCAGCGCGCCCCCGATGCCTCGACCGCGGCGAGGAACTCGAGATAGAGCGGCCGGCCGAGCGGCTCGCCTGGCTCGAGCACCACCTCGGGGTCGAACGCGTCGACCACGGCCGGTAACCCGCCCAGATGGTCCGCATCGCCATGGGTCGCCACCGCGACCGCCAGGCGCTCCACGCCGTGGCGGCGCAAGAACGGGACCACCACCCGGCGCCCCGCGTCATCCCCGGGGATCCTCGGGCCACCGTCGATCACGATCCAGCGGCCGTGCGGCGTGCGGAGCGCCGCCGCGTCGCCCT
>CAYXIK010000100.1:0-3469 GCA_964465315.1 uncultured Gemmatimonadaceae bacterium
CCTGATGCACGTACAGGGGGTCGACGGCGGAAGAACAAGCCTCGCATCAAGGTTCGATCGAGGCTTGTTTTTGTTTCACCCCAGAGGGACGGCGGGACTTGAGCCCGCAACCCTGAATCCCATTCCACCTCGGCACTTCCTCCCGCACTTCCTCGGACTGCACTCCTTGCCTCAATCCGTCCACAGTTGCCGACGGAAGCGCAACCGGGTTGCATAAACGGATAGACCTGTGCTTCGTAGTTCTGAACCTAGGTGCGAACCCAGGTTCCAGCCGAGGTTCGCACCTACGGGTCGAGATTGAGGTTGGCCAGATTGCCCAGATTCTGAGGCCCTAGTCCTCGAGGTTCTCGCCGCCCGCTTCATCCTCGTCGACATCCTCGTCGCCCTCATCGTCTTCGTCCTCGTCGTCTTCCTCGTACCGATCGAGTTGATCCTGCACCAGTTCCCGAACGGCGCGCTCTTCCCAATCCCCCTTTACCTCGGCCTGCAGGACCAAGTCGACGTCGCGGCGAGCCTGGTCCTTGGGATCATCCCAAGCCCACGTGGCGAGTTCGTGTTCCAAGAGTTGCTGGCCATAGCGGATGAGAGCTTGCCGCCGATCCTCAGCGGCCCGGGCAGCCGCCTCGCTGGCGTGCCGTCGTTTTTCCTCTTCCTTCTTGGCGTCGTGATACGGGGCGAGAACGGAGTCGACGTGGTGTCGAATCGTGGACGCGCTCGTGGCGCTGCCTCCCATCGGGAACCGTTCGAGGGTGACGTACTCCTCCAGGTCCGCGTGCAGCTTGCCCCTCCACTCCTCGGTCAGACCCCAGGGCGCGCTGAGCATACCCCCGGCAATGAGCGTGTCCAGGTACACGCGCTCAACCGGCGACGGTGCCCGGGGGGGCGGTGGCGCTGATGGCTCGACGTCGAGCTGCTCGTAGCAGAATGGCCTGTCGTCTGCAAACGGCCCGGCGTCGACCGGTGGCCTGATCGGCCGCGGTGGCCGGGGCGATGGACTCGCTCGTTTGGGCTGGGCGTGCACCCGTGGCGGGGATCGATGGCGCTGCTGCTTGGCCTCGAACGCCGCGACCGCGGCCTCGGTGTAGTGCCGATACTTGCCTTTCCCCCGCGGCTCCGCCTGGAGCTCCCCGTCATTCGTCCGCTGACGCACGAAGTCCACCGACCGCCCGAGCCGGGCGGCGACCTGACCGATCGTCAATAACCTTTTCATGGGCCCTCCATTCTCGTGTGGTGATCCCGGATGATCTCGGGCTCCGCGAGCTTACCGTTCCGTGTCGTGGTGGGAGCCACGCTGCGACCGCCGCGCGCTTCGCCATGCGGCGAGGCCGATTCTGGCCTCTGCTTGCGGCGTGGCGGTTCGGGCGCGCTGTGCTCGTTGGAATGCGTCGAGAGCGGCAGGGGGAACGCGCCATTCCTTCCCGTAGAGCTTGTAGGCGCCGGGGAAGTCCCCGCGCTCCACCCAGGCGCGCACCGTCGAGGGCTGCTTTTCGAACAGCTTCGCAAGGTCTCGGATCCTTAGGTCGACGCGTGCTGGCGGGGTGGGGGTTTCCGAGGCCGGCACACTAGGGGAGCCATCGGGCAAATGCTCGAGCACCCAGTCCCGTGGTACGAGACTGCCGGGCGGCATTGCAGTTAGGGCTGCCCGAAGGCCTTCGACAGTAGGACTAGCCACGCAGGCAATGTATCAGTAAGTTACCGACGTTTGGAAGGCGGGGAGGGCTTGTCGGTGGGGGCTACTGATGCCGGGGGGAGGGATGGAGGAGAGGAACAAGCGGCCGCATCGTCGAAAGCGCGACGACGCGCTGGTGGCGATCAGCGGGGGGCGGCTTCGCGCCGCCATCGAGTGGAAGGGGCTGAGCGTCAACCGGGCTGCCAGCAGCATCAAGGTCAGCCAGCAGACGCTCGACTCGATCGTGCGGGGGAAGACGAAACGTTGTTACGAGTCGCTCCGGGAGCGTCTCGCAGGGCTGCTCGACCTGCCTGCGGCTTGGCTCGGCGGGGAAACCGATCTGCTCCCTGCCCTCACGTCGTGGCTGCCGCCTCCGGAGCTTGGTTACCAGCCACCGCTGTGGGTTGACGAGAACATGCGGATTGTTCGGCCCCCCGTGGCAGGGGACCTCACGCAGCGTACGACGCTCCCTCCCCGCTACCAGCTCGCCGCACATGACCTCTGCACGAATATCGTCGAGGCATGGAAGCGCGATATCGACAAGGCGGACTCCGAGGCTCAAGCGGCGCTCTCGCGACTCGCCGTGGGCCGATGGGCGGACAATCCGTGGAATCGGGCGACGATGCTCGTCACGCGACTCGTCAGCGCGTTCTGGTGGCGGGGGCTCTTTCTGAAGCCGCTGGCGCTCCCTGGACCTGTGGATCCGGCACAGTTCACCGACGCCGAATGGCGGGCGCTTGGCGAGTTGATGATGGTACAAAACCAGCGAAGAGCCGTGGAAGAACTCGAGGCCGACGACGAATTCGCGGTCGCCGCCGCGTCCGCGCTCGCCACAACCCTACGACCCTGGTTCGCCGGCGAGCGAGAGTTGAACTACGACAACTTTATAGCAGTCCTGGAGTGGGCGTCCAGTTGATTCACCTTTCATCGGGAAGGAGACCTGAGATGGGTAGGCACAGCAAGAAGTCCCGCATCTACTGGCGCGAGCGAGGTGGCACGAGGCGCGCCTATGCCGACCTGCGCGATTACGCCGACGTGGGCGGGGGCAGGGAAGCGCTCGTCGCCGAAAATGAGAAGCTCGCCACGGCCGACGAGACTACGGCACAGGTTCTGCTCGCACGGCGGCTCGAGCGCCTCGATGGAATGCGCCGCGGGCGGGCGCTCCACGGCGACGCGCCACCGGTGACACTCGCCGAGTTCGCCCGCGCGCACCTCGTCGCCAAGGCCCAGTCGCAGAAGTTCACAGAGCACTGGCTCGAAGTGACGGAGAAGTGCCTCAATCGCGCGGTCGAGTTTTTCGGCGCGAACCGTGAGCTCGCATCGATCACGGTAGCTGACGTTCGGCGATGGGCTAACCGGCTCCTGGCGACCCCTAACGGTCGAAAAGGGACGATGTCCGCCAGCAGCGTGCGGCACCACTTGAGCTGTCTATCGAACCTCTACAAACGAGCCCGTGCCGAACGCGTTGTACCGTCCGGGTACGACCCTGTGGGGGACTTTGACGAAAAACCGACTCCGAGACGGGGAGAGGCGAAGTGGCTCGAGATCCCAGACGCGGCGCTACTGCTGGAGGCGGCACGGACGTATCGGCCGGCACTCGACAAGGGTGGATGGCGGCCGGTTCCGTTCGCCTACGAGCTGATCGCGACGTTCCTTCTCACGGGAGGCCGAGAGTCCGAAGTGCTGGGGCTCGAGGTCGATGACATTTCGCTCGACCGCGGCGTCGTTACCTTCCGGCCGAACGTTTGGCGGCGCCTCAAGACTCGCTCTTCCCACCGGTCCGTGCCGTTGTGGCCTCAG
>CAYXIK010000101.1:0-3437 GCA_964465315.1 uncultured Gemmatimonadaceae bacterium
GCCCACCACCAGCCCAGCGCCGCATTGAGACCCAGGCCGACAAGGGTCGTGGCCGACAGCCACGCGCAAACAATAGTCTCATGCGCATCAGCCCTGAGGGCTGCGCTCCCGAGTTCGCCCGCCGTCCGCAGCTTGGCGCGCGCAAGCAATGGCATCACGACGAGTGAAAGCAACGTGAGTCCAATCCCGACGGGGCTCGGGTCCGGGTGCTCACCCCTGAGGAGCCGATGCACCGACTCGATCACGATGTACGCTCCCAGGGCCAGGAGCAACATGCCCGCCAACCGTGCCGCACGGCGCTCGACAGCGGGACCCAGGGGTGCCGAGCCCAGTTCAGCGCGCAGGCGCCACCACAGCAGGGCGCCGCTGGTGACCTCGATGGCCGAATCCACGCCAAACCCGGTAAGGGCCACCGAGCCCGCTGCAAGGCCGGCGACGATCGCGACGATGCCCTCGAGCGCGTTGTAACCGACGGTGATGCCCTCGAGAGCGACGCCTCGCCGCAGCGTGACTGCTCGCGCCTGCAGCGATTGGGTTGTCAGGTTGACGACTCCTTCATTCCAGTCCAAAGGGCTTGCTCATCTGAGCCACCAAGTCCGCGACGCCGCCACAAGTAGTACAGCACCGGGATCACCACCAACGTCAGCACGGTGGACGTCACCATCCCCCCCACCATCGGCGCGGCGATCCGTTTCATCACGTCGGCACCCGTGCCGTGGCTCCACAGGGCGGGCACCAGCCCGAGCATGATGGCGAGCACCGTCATGAGTTTCGGACGCACGCGGTTCACCGCGCCGTGCTCGATCGCGGCGACGAGCTCGGCGAGCGTGGGCCGCCGCCCGTCACGCGTTGCGTCCCGCCACGCATGGTCCAGGTAGATAAGCATCACGACGCCCGTCTCGGCCGCGACGCCCGCCAGCGCGATGAACCCGACCGCGACGGCGATCGAGAGATTATAGTCGAGCAGCCACATGATCCACACCCCGCCGACAAGCGCGAACGGCAACGACAGCATCACGATCGCCGTCTCCGCCACCGTGCCGAACGTGAGATAGAGGAGCAACGCGATGATCCCGAGGGTGAGCGGCACCACTACGCGAAGACGTGCCTTCACCCGTTCGAGGGCTTCGTACTGGCCGCTCCAGTGCAACCAGTATCCGTGCGGCAGCTTGACTTCGCGCGCAACCAAGACCTTTGCGTCGCGCACGTAGCTCCCGACGTCGCGCCCCCGCACGTCGATCGAGACCTGATCGTAGAGGTAGCCGCCCTCGCTGCGGATCATCGGCGCGCCCGGACTGAACCGAATGTCCGCCACCTGTCCTAAGGGCACCTGCGGCCCCGTGCCGTTGCCCACGAGAATGCGGCTGATCGTGGTGGGATCGTCGCGGAAGTCCCTCGCGTAGCGTACCGCCACGGGATAGCGCTCCCGCCCTTCGACGGTGGTCGTGACCTCCTCGCCGCCCAGCGCCAGGCGGATCACCTCCTGCGCGTCCCCGGTTGTAAGGCCGTAGCGGGCCAAGGCGTCGGCATCCGGCCGGATGTCCAAGTACCGGCCGCCGAACGAGCGCTCGGCGTAGACGCTCGCGGTGCCGGCGAGCGGCGCAAGCACGCGCTCGATGTCCTGGCCGATCGCCTGGATGGTCTCGAGGTCGGGCCCGAAGATCTTGACGGCCAGCGTGGTGCGCACCCCGGTCGAGAGCATATCGGTCCGGTTCTTGATCGGCATCGTCCATGTATTGACGGCCCCTGTGAGCCGGAGCTGCCGGTCCATCTCGGCGATGAGTCGATCCTGCGTCATGCCGGGGCGCCACTCGGATTCGGGCTTCAGGTTCACGACGGTCTCAACCATGGACATCGGCGCCCAGTCGGTGGCCGTGTTTGCCCGCCCGGCTTTGCCCCATACAGAGGCGACCTCGGGGAAGGTCATGAGGATGGAATCCTCCACATGGAGCAGCCGTCGCTGCGTGGTGAGCGACACGCTAGGCAGAGTGTTGGGCATGTACATCAACGACCCTTCGCGGAGCGGCGGCATGAACTCGCTCCCGAGCCGGGACAACGGGACGAGGGTGATCAGCAAGATCGCGAGCGCGCCGCCGAGCACGCGCCAGCGGGCGCGGAGCGCCCAGCGCAGCACTGGACGGTAGAGCCGGATCGCCCACCTGTTTACCGGGTTCTCGGCCTCGGCGCGGATCTTCCCCTTCACGAACCAGCCCATCAGCGCGGGAACAAGCGTGACCGACAGCAGGGCCGCTGCGGCCATCGCGAACGTTTTCGTGAGCGCCAGCGGCCGGAACAGCCGTCCCTCCTGGTCTTCGAGCGTGAAGACGGGCAGGAACGCAAACGTGATGATGAGAAGCGACATGAAGAGCGCCGGGCCCACCTCCCGGGCAGCCGCCAGCACCCGCTCCCAATGCGGGCGCTCGGGCTCGTGCTCAATGTGCTTGTGGAGGTTCTCGAGCATCACGATCGCCGCATCGATCATGGCGCCGATCGCGATCGCGATGCCCCCGAGGCTCATGATGTTGGCGTTGACGCCGAGCCAGCGCGTGACCGCGAGCGCGACCAGAATGCCGAGCGGCAACGTGGCAATCGCCACCAGGGCGCTGCGCGCGTGCAAGAGAAACAGCGCGCACACGAGCCCAACGATGACGGACTCTTCGAGCAGTGTGCGCCACAGGGTCCGGATCGACCCCTGGATCAATTCCGACCGGTCGTACGTCGGCACGATGCGGACCCCGGGCGGGAGCGCCGGCGCGATCTCGGCGAGGCGTTGCTTGACCGCGTTGATCACGCGCAGCGCGTTCTCGCCGTAGCGCATCACCACGACGCCGCCCACCGCCTCGCCCTGCCCATTCAACTCGGCGATCCCGAGGCGCAAATCGGGCCCAACCGTAACCTGCGCCAAGTCTCCAACGCGCACGGGTCGCCCATCTTTCCCCGCGCCGACCGCCACCTTGGCGATGTCCTCCACGCCACGGAAGTAGCCGAGTCCGCGGATCGCATAGTCCGACCCCGCCACTTCCACGGTGCGGGCACCGACGTCCTGGTTCGCCCCGCGCACCGCGTCGATGACCTGGGGAGCCGTGACGCCGAAGGCCAGCAGCCGTGCGGGGTCGAGCAGTACCTGGTACTGCTTCACGTACCCGCCGAGGCTCGCGACCTCCGCCAAGCCGGGTACCGATTGAAGGGCGTACCGAACTTGAAAATCCTGGACCGAGCGGAGCACGTCGGGCGGATACGGTCCGAGGATCGCGTACTGGTAGACCCACCCGACGCCCGTGGCGTCCGGGCCCAGGCGGGTCTTCGCCCCGACCGGCAGCTTGCTCTGGATCGCGTTCAGGTACTCGAGGACCCGTGACCGCGCCCAGTAGAGGTCGGTCCCGTCCTGGAAGATCACGTACACGAACGACGAGCTGAACATCGACTGCCCGCGCACC
>CAYXIK010000102.1:0-3342 GCA_964465315.1 uncultured Gemmatimonadaceae bacterium
TCCCAAACCAGACGCGCTACCGGACTGCGCTACGCCCCGCCGTCACCGCGAGTGAACTTAACCCGTCCTCCGCCGGCGTCCAAACGCAGTGTGCAGGATGGCCTGCAAGACCGGGGCATGCTCGACCGCCTACCAGATCTGCATCCGGGCTTCCGGGGCCCGGTACATCCCGTCGCCCGGACGGCACCCGAACGCCTCGTGAAAGGCCGCCAGGTGCTGCACGACGCCGTCCACTCGCCAATACGCGGGCGAGTGCGGATCGGACAGCGTCCGTGTTCGGAGCGCCTCGGGCCGTTCTTTCGAGCGCCATGAGCTGGCGAAGGCGATGAAGAAACGCTGGCGGCCTGTGAAGCCGTCGATGGCCTGGGGCTCCGTGCCTCCAGGCAGCGACCGTCGCCACGCTTCGTAGGCGACGATCAGGCCACCGATGTCTGCGATGTTCTCGCCGAGCGTGAGCTGGCCATTGATGTGGAGTGTGTCGACGGCCACGTAGCTATGGTATTGATCCACGACGAGCCGTGCGCGCTGCACGAACTCCGCCGAATCCCGCGAGGTCCACCAATTCCTCAGGTTACCGTGCGCGTCAAACAGCCGCCCCTGGTCGTCGAACTCATGGGTGATCTCGTGTCCGATGACCGCTCCCATCGAGCCGTAATTCACCGCATCGTCCGCTGCCGGATCGAACAGGGGCGGTTGCAGGATCCCGGCGGGAAAAACGATCTCGATATTCAGCGGATTGCTGTAGGCGTCGACGGTCGATGGGGTCATCCCCCACTCGGAGCGGTCGACCGGCTGGCCGATCTTGTGCAGCTGGCGCGCAACCTCGAAATGATTGGCCTTGAGCAAGTTGGTGACGTACGGATCGGGTCCCAAGTGAAGGGCGGAATAGTCGCGCCAGTGATCGGGGTAGCCGATCTTCACGGTCATGACCTGCAACTTCGCGAGCGCGGCCTGCTTCGTGCTGTCGCTCATCCACGTGAGGGCGAGGATCCGGTCGCGTATGACAGCGCGCAGGTTCTCGACCATGGTCAGGACCCGCGTTTTCGCTGACGGCGTGAACGTTCGGGCCACGTACGCCTGGCCGAGCGCCTCCCCGAGCGCGTTATCCGTCGCGGCCACGCAGCGCTGCCAGCGCGGCCGGAGCTGGGTTACGCCGCCAACGAGCTGCTGGTAGGCGAGGGCCTCTTTTTGGAACGCGGGCCCGAGCGCCGGGGCCGCTGTGGAGAAGAGGCGCCAGCGGAAGTACGCACGCCAGTCCGCGAGTGGCGTCACGCGGACGAGGCTGTCCAGAACACCGAGGAGGGCAGGAGTCGCCACGGTTACGGTATCAGGGATGGGCGTCTCAAGCGCTGCGAAGAAGCCGGTCCAGTCCAGCGCCGCACCGGCTTCTTTGAGCGCGGACACGGTCATGGGATGGTCGAAGTTGCTGGGCTCCCGAATCGCCGCCGCCGACTGCGCGCCCTCGGCCAAAGCGGTTTCGATGCGCAGGACTGCGCGAGCCGACGCTTCAGCACGGGATCGCGGAGTGCCTGCCAGCGTAAGGAGACGGCCCATGTGCGCCAAGTAGCCGGCTCGGATGCGGGACATCGCGGTGTCGTGGAGCACGTAGAAGTCTCGGTCCGGGAGGCCAATGCCGCCCTGCCAGACAAACGCTCCCGTCATGGAGCTGTTGTGAATCGCGTTGAATGCGAAGAACGGCAGGCCCGCGTCCACGGCGACGGATTGGAGTTGACCCAGAACCGGAAGAATCTCCCGGCGTTCCTGAACCCCATCAATCCGCCGCACAAGATTCCCGAGCGGCTCGAGACCGCTCCGGTCGATGCGAGTCGTGTCCATGCAAGAGGCGTAGAAGGCGCCGATTCGTTGCGTGGTACCGTCGGCGGTGGTACGTGCCTCCCGAGCCGCGACGGTCAGGATGTCATAGAGGATGGCCTGGTTGCGCAGATGCTGCTCAAGGCCCACACCGTACCTGGGGTATTCGGGCGGTATCGTCGTCCGGTCGAGCCATGCCCCGTTCACGAACCGGTAGAAGTCGCGGCACGGTGCGCACGTCGTGTCGAAATTCGTTGGATCCACCGCGTGGGTGACAGGCGGGGCGGCCTCCGGCTGCTGCTGGGCGCCTAACGCGTGTGACGTGATAAGAATGGAAGCAACCACGAGGGCAGTTCCGATGCGAAGCATGGCTTCTCCTGGCTTGAAAATCTCTCGATCGGCGTGTCGCCGCGACGTCCGACGCGACGATAGGGGCCGCGCCGCCGCGCCGCAAGCCGGGCCAAAGTGCCATGCGTGGGGTACGAGAGCACCATGAACCCCAAGCCGCCAAGCCGTCTGCGCCGGGCCGTCCCGCCCGCGCTCGATGACCACGTCCGCATCGTGCCCCTCTTCATCCCCAAGGAGCTCGTCGCTCCCGCCCCCGGCATCCTCGCGCCCCCAGGGCCCGAGCTCACCTATCGCGGCGGCCGGCTCATGACCGCCGTCCAGGTCTTCACCGTGTTCTGGTCACAAGCCTGGAACGCGACCGCTCAGCAAAGCGTCCTTACCACGGTGAACGACTTCTTCCGGTTTATCGTGGCGAGCACCTACATCGACCAGCTCGGTGAGTACAACACGCCTGACGCTACCATCGGCCGCGGACGCATAGCGGGAACGGCCACTGTGACGGCATCCGAGCCCGGTACGAACGTCAGCGACACGGCGATCCGGCAGATGCTCCAGGGGCAGCTGTCGGGCAAGACGACGTTCCCTCCAGCCGGCCCGAACACGCTGTACTTCGTCTTCCTGCCGCCCGGCGTATCCGTCGTCGCGGGCGGCGACCGATCGTGCCAGGCGTTCTGCGGCTACCACGACCACATCGATTCGAAGATCTTCTACGCCGTGGTCCCCTACCCCAACTGCGCCGGATGCCTCGGCGGCATCGGGCCCCTCGACGCCCTCACCTCGATCTGCTCCCACGAGCTCGCCGAGGCCATCACCGATCCGATCCCTCCGCAAGGGTGGTACGACGACAACCAGGGTGAGATCGGGGACATCTGCGCGTGGCAGAACAAGAAGCTCGATGGCTACGTGGTGCAGCTGCTCTGGTCCAACCGCGCAAAGGCTTGCGTGTGACGGCCTACTTGGGGCGCCGTACCAGTACCTCCACGAGAGCGCGCACCGCCCGGCCGCGATGCGATACGCGATGCTTTGCCGCGGTCTGCGCTTCGCCGAACGTCATGCCCAGCTCGGTCGACCAAAACAAAGGATCGTAGCCGAACCCGCCGGTCCCGCGCGGCTCGCGGACGATCCGGCCCTCGCACGTGGCCTCGACGAGCTGGGGCTTGGCGAGCGGCGTCTCGAGATACG
>CAYXIK010000103.1:0-3257 GCA_964465315.1 uncultured Gemmatimonadaceae bacterium
GCGGTGGCGAACAGCCGGGGCGGTGACCGGGTTGGGAGCTTCGAAGAGGGTCATTGCTTCGAAGAGGGTCATTAAGGGGTTGCCCTAAACCCAATCCCCCTTCTATCTTGGAGGTCTATTTGGCAACTTTTGCCTTGGGGTTATGCCGACTATCAACCAGCTCGTCCGGCGCGGCCGCCGCGACGTCGAGGGAAAAGAGAAGGCGCCGGCCCTGCGCGGTAATCCGCAGAAGCGCGGCGTCTGCACCCGCGTCTACACCACGACGCCCAAGAAGCCGAACTCGGCGCTCCGGAAGGTCGCGCGGGTCCGGCTCACCAACGGCTTCGAGGTGACAGCCTACATCCCGGGCGAAGGGCATAACCTGCAGGAGCACTCGATCGTGATGATCCGCGGCGGGCGCGTGAAAGACCTGCCGGGCGTGCGCTACCACATCATCCGCGGCACGCTGGACGCCGCGGGTGTGAACGAGCGCAAGCAGTCGCGCTCCAAGTACGGCGCCAAGCGGCCGAAAGCGGCGACGACATGAGCCGGAGAAAAAAGGCCGTCCGCCGGCCCGTACCGGCCGATCCCCGCTACGATAGCCAGACCGTCTCCAAGTTTCTCAATAACCTGATGGAGCGGGGCAAGAAGTCGCTCGCGGAGCGGGTGTTCTACCAGGCGATGGACCTGATCGAGCAGCGCACCGGCCAGCCCGGCGTGAACGTGTTCAAGCAGGCGTTGTCCAACGTGAAGCCGGCGCTCGAGGTGAAGTCCCGCCGCGTCGGCGGGGCGACCTATCAGGTGCCGGTGGAAGTGCGGCCGGAGCGGCGCACCGCGCTCGGCATGCGTTGGTTGATCTCGTTCAGCCGCGCGCGCCGCGAGAAGAACATGGCGGAGCGGCTCGCCGCTGAGCTGATCCTCGCCTCGAAAGGCGAGGGCGACACGATCAAGAAGAAAGAGGATACCCACCGGATGGCGGAGGCCAATCGGGCGTTCGCGCATTACCGGTGGTAAACGTTTAGACCAACAACTTCGGGACCCTGCACTAAGGGATCCTGCATCGAGAGGGCCGAAAGCCCTCCGATGACAGCGGAGCGAGACCGGCCCCCCTCCCGAGGGACGGGCGTCACGGTCGCCCCGCGTTTTTGCTGACTGAGGGAGAGCCATGGCCCGCGCCACACCACTCGATCGCATTCGAAACATCGGCATCATGGCCCACATCGATGCCGGGAAGACGACTACGACCGAGCGTATCCTTTATTACACGGGCCGCACCTACAAGCTGGGTGAGGTGCACGACGGCACGGCGACGATGGACTGGATGGAGCAGGAGCAGGAGCGCGGGATCACCATCACGTCCGCTGCCACCACCGCCTTCTGGCCGCGCCGCGGCGGCCAGTTCCGGATCAACATCATCGACACGCCCGGCCACGTGGACTTCACCGTCGAGGTCGAGCGCTCGCTGCGCGTCCTGGACGGCGCCATCACCGTACTCGACGCGGTGGGCGGCGTGGAGCCACAGACCGAGACGGTCTGGCGCCAGGCGGACCGCTATCACGTGCCCCGAGTCATCTTCGTCAACAAGATGGACCGTGTTGGCGCGGACTTCGAGATGTGCGTTAAGATGGTCCGCGAGCGGTTCGGCGCTAACGTCGTGCCGATCCACCTGCCGCTTGGCTCGGGCGAGCTGTTCACCGGGATCATCGACCTGATCCGTCAGGTCGAGATCGTCTACGACGACGAGTCGCTCGGCAAGAAATATGTCGAGGGACCGGTTCCGGTCGCTCTGAGGGACAAGGTCGCCGAGATGCGCCATCACCTGCTCGAGTCGATCGTCGAGCAGGACGACGCGATCCTCCATAAGTATCTCGAAGAGCACGAACTCTCCGAGGACGAGATCCGTACGGTGCTGCGCAAGGCGACGATCTCCGGCAAGGTCGTGCCCGTGCTCGCCGGCGCCGCCTTCAAGAACAAAGGCGTCCAGGCGCTGCTCGATGCGGTGGTGGACTATCTGCCGTCGCCCACCGACGTGCCGGCGATCCAGGGCCATCTGCCGCACCATGACGCGACGCACGCGCTCCGCAAGGCGGCGGACGAGGAGCCGTTTTCGGCCCTCGCGTTCAAGATCATGACCGATCCGTACGTGGGAAAGCTGACGTTCTTCCGTGTCTACTCGGGAGTCCTGGCCGCCGGCTCCTACATCTATAACAGCACCAAGGACAAGAAGGAGCGTATCGGCCGCCTCCTGCAGATGCATGCCAACAAGCGCGAGGAGATCGAAGAGGTGCGCGCGGGCGACATCGCGGCGGCCATCGGCTTGAAGGACACGAAGACCGGCGACACGCTGTGCGACCAAGGCCATCCGATCATCCTCGAGGCGATGAAGTTCCCCGAGCCGGTGATCTCGGTCGCCATCGAGCCCAAGACCAAGGCCGATCAGGACAAGCTCTCGATCGCGCTGCAGAAGCTGTCCGAGGAGGATCCCACGTTCCGGGTGCACTCGGACGCCGAGACGGCGCAGACGATCATTTCCGGGATGGGCGAGTTGCACCTCGAGATCATCGTCGAGCGTATGCGTCGGGAGTTCAAGGTCGACGCCAACGTCGGCCGGCCGCAGGTGGCCTACCGCGAGACGGTGCGCAAGCGGGTGGAGGAGGTCGAGGGGAAGTTCATTCGCCAGACCGGTGGGCGCGGCCAGTACGGGCACGTGGTCATCAACATGGAGCCGGGCCAGCCGGGCACCGGCTTCGTGTTCGAGGACAACATCGTCGGGGGCGTGATTCCCCGCGAGTACATCGGCCCGGTGGAGCAGGGCGTCAAGGAAGCGCTCGAGAACGGCGTACTCGCGGGCTACCCGATGGTCGATGTGAAGGTCGAGCTCGTGGACGGCTCGTACCACGACGTCGACTCGAGCGAGATGGCGTTCAAGATCGCCGGCTCGATGGCCGTGAAGGAGGCGGCCCGCCAGGCACATCCGGTGCTGCTCGAGCCGATCATGGACGTGGAAGTCGTGACACCCTCGGACTACATGGGGGACGTCATCGGAGATCTCTCTTCACGCCGTGGAAAGATCGGCGGCATGACCCAGCGCGCCGACGCACAGGTCGTGGCCGCGAGCGTGCCGCTCTCCGAGATGTTCGGCTATTCGACCACGCTTCGCTCCATGAGCCAGGGCCGCGCGATCTACAGCATGCAGTTCAGTCACTATCAGGAAGTGCCGAAGCAGAAGGCGGAAGAAATCGTGAGTAAGGTGAAAGGATAGACGGGGTGCGGCGTGC
>CAYXIK010000104.1:0-3207 GCA_964465315.1 uncultured Gemmatimonadaceae bacterium
CGGTGATGGGCTGCGTGGTGAACGGCCCAGGGGAGTCGAAGCACGCCGACATCGGTATCTCGCTCCCGGGCACGTTCGAAGAGGCCAAGGCGCCCGTGTACGTCGACGGTCGCCTGAAGGTGACGCTCAAGGGCGACTCGATCGTGGCGGACTTCCTGAGGATCCTCGAGGAGTACGTGGAGGCGCGCTACGGCGCCTCGACGAGCGCCGCCCTGCGCTAAGCGATTCGGGCGCCGAGCGGCACGTCCCGATCGGGATGTACGAGCACGATATCTCCGTCGCCGAGCACCACCCCCAGGGTTAGCACCTCAGAAAAGAAGTTGGCGATCTGCCGCGGCGGGAAATTGACGACCGCGAGGACGAGCTTCCCGACGAGGTCGGCCTTCTCGTAGTACTTCGTGATCTGCGCGCTCGATGTCTTGATCCCAAGCTCGCCAAAGTCGATTCTCAGCTTGTAGGCGTGCTTCCGCGCGTTGGGGAAGTCATCCGCCTCCACGATTCGCCCCACGCGGATGTCGACCTTTGCGAAGTCATCGTAGGTGATGGGGGGCATGCGCCGTGAGGACTACGCGGCCGCCTGGCCGGAGAGACTGCTCGCCGTCACAAAATCCGCTCCGAGGCCGGTGAACGCGGAGGTTGCTGCTTGAACCTCGAGCTCCGCATCCTCCACGGCACCCGTGGCTCGATACGCCCTCGCCAGCAGCAGGCGCGCGCTGGCGGTTTCGTACGGAAGCTGGACTTCCTGCCAGAGCTTGCAGGCCCGGCGTAGCGCAGGAACGGCCGCTTCGCCCGCTCCTTCGGCGAGCTGGAGGGCTCCGCGCGCCTGCGCGGCGCTCGCCTTCAGCGCGGTGGAGCCATAGGCGGTGGCGATCGCATCGAGCTCCGTCGCGGCCCCGCGCGCGAGATCGAGCTCGTCGTTCGCGAGAGCGATCTGTATGCGTGCAGGCAGCAGCCTGGCACGTTCGAGGGACCCCTCCGGGCGATCGGCGAGGGCGCGATCGATGAGCACGCGCGCGGCGTCGACCTTGCCCTCCGCCAGCCGGAGCAGCGCCAGGCCTGGAACGGGCTCCCGCCCGAGCTCGTGCGCCTGCCGGAACACCTCTTCGGCACGCTTCAAGTCGCCCATGCGCAAGCGGATTTCTCCGATCTCGTAAAACGCCTCGCCGGCGGCGATGTGGTAGAAGCCCTGGAGCTCCTGTGAGGCGCGGAGCGCTTCGGTTTCCGCGTTGCTCCACGCCCCTCGGAGGCGCATGAGCTCCGCACGGTGGACGCGACAGATGCCGGGAAACCCGGATTCCGTGTGCTGCTCGCACCAGCGGTGGGCCGCCTCGCTCCACTCGGCCGCTCGCTGATAGTCGGCCAGCTTCTCGCAGGTGCCCAGCATGTTGCAATAGATCCGTCCGGTCACCTCGGGGCCGATCTCGCCGCCGACGGCCGCAGCCATCGCCTCGTCGATCAACGCCATGCCCTGCGCGAGGTCGCCTTGCGAAACGAGCATGCGGCCGATGTCGTGCAGCGCCAGCGCGTGGAGGTCGCGGTCGTGGAAGCGAGTCGCGAGGTCGAGGGTCCGCCTCGCGAGCCCGAGGGCTTTGTCGACGTCACCTTCGTCGAGGGCGAGCACCGCGTGCAGCCGCAGCAATGCTCCGTGCTCCAAGCACTCGGGCACGTCTTGGAGGACCCGCTCCGCCTGTTTCAACCAGCCGTTCCCGAGCGACTTCGCCTGCCGGCGGAAGAAGTCCTCCGCCAGGCGGACGGCGACCGCCGCCGCCGACCGTGGCTTTCCCTGATCCAGGTACGCCGCGTAGGCGCGCTCGCGGGCGGCGATGCACTCGTCGATACGGCCGATCCACCAGGCGGACTCGGCGAGGCGCTCGACGTCTTCCACGCCAAGGGGCTCCTCTTGTTGAGCCTGGCTCAAGGCCTCGAAGGCTTGCCGCCAGGCGTGGCGAGCGAACGCGGCCCGCCCGGCTGCTCGCAGGTCTTCGCGAAGTGGTGTCTCCGTTGCGAGTGGTGCAGGCGGCCCCTCGATGACATCGGTGAAGGTGAGCAACGCCCTGGCGAAGTCGTGCGGCGTCGCGAAGCGATCCGCGGGGGCTCGCGCCAGCGCCTTCACGATCGCGCGATCCAGGGCGATCGACACCGAATCCCGCAGTCGCCTCGCCGACGGCGCCGGTTCCGTGAACCGCTTCGCGATTATGGCCTGTGCGGTCGATCCCGTGAATGGGGGCTCGCCGGTGAGCATCTCGTAGAGCACGCAGCCGAGGCTGTAGACGTCCGAGCGCCCGTCGACGTTCCGCTCCCCCGCACCCTGCTCAGGACTCATATAGGCGGGTGTGCCGAGGATGATGCCGGTCTGCGTGAGCCTGCCGCCCGCCGCCAGGACGGCCCCCGCAATGCCGAAGTCGGCCACGATGGCGCCGCCCTCGGAGAGCAGCACATTGTCGGGTTTGATGTCGCGATGCACGACGTCGCGGCTATGTGCGTAGCTCAGCGCGCTCGCCACCTGCCGGACGATCGTGAGGGCATCCTCGATCGGCAGCTGCTTTTCTCTCACGAGCCGGTCGCGAAGCGACTCGCCCTCGACGTAGGGCATCACGAAGTACAGGAACCCGTTTGCTTCACCC
The DNA here is from genome assembly GCA_964465315.1 of uncultured Gemmatimonadaceae bacterium. Taxonomy (GTDB): domain Bacteria; phylum Gemmatimonadota; class Gemmatimonadetes; order Gemmatimonadales; family GWC2-71-9; genus AG41. The sequence continues at coordinate 2,625 of CAYXIK010000104.1, forward strand.
GAGTCGTGCAACGGCAGGATGTGGGGGTGGCTGAGGCGCGCGGCGGTCGCGATCTCCCGGACGAAGCGCTCGCGGCCGAGGGTGGCGGCGAGCTCGGGCGCGAGCACCTTGATGGCCACGGGGCGGCCGTGTTTCAAGTCCTGCGCGAGGTAGACGGTCGCCATGCCTCCATGACCGAGCTCACGCTCGATCGCGTACCGCCCCGTGAAGGCGGCGCGCACGTCGGGGGACATGTCAGACACGGGGGTACTCGGGCGCGCAGGACGACTGGATGATATGTAGCAAGGGGGAACGTGGCCAGAGGCTTGAGCCCGTTTCGCGCCTTTTGGCCTTCCCACGCGTAACTTCGCCTACCTACCCGTCGCCGTTGGGTCGTACCGTCCTCCCATGCTCGCGCGGGTGCGTTCCGGTGCCATCCTTGGTATCGACGCCTATCTCGTGGACGTCGAGACCGACATCGCCAACGGCCTGCCCACGTTCGTCACAGTCGGTCTCCCGCTCGGCGCCGTGAAAGAGGGCCGCGAGCGTGTGTACGCCGCACTGGCCAACACGGGATACACCTTTCCCCTCAAACGCATCACGG
>CAYXIK010000105.1:0-3166 GCA_964465315.1 uncultured Gemmatimonadaceae bacterium
TGTTTGCCCTCTCCGTGGACTTGGTCACGAAGACGCGACAGCTGCTGCGCGAGGGATACACCCATGACGACGTACGCACCGCCAGCCTGCTCGAGCGTCGGCTGCGGGAGCGAGAGTTGCAGTCGGTGCTGGGCGACGCCGCTGCTCGCGCCCGGCGCCGCCGCACCGTCATCCGCGCCGCGGGAGTGGCGGGCCTCGCGTTCGTCGCGCTCGTCGGCGTCATGGCGCTCCACCGGCTCGTGCCAACCGTTCCGCACCTCCTCGTGGCGGTGCCGGCCTGGGCGGCGGTCATCACACTCACCGCGGGGCTCATACTGGCGGTCACTTACAGCGCGCAAGTGCAGCGGTCGAATCTGCTGTATTACGGTGGCGTGTGGCGGCGTTGGTTCGGGCGCTGGCTGTTCGCTCTGGCGGCGCTGGGACTACGGCGTCCCCGGCTACCAGCCTGAACCACGCCCGGTTTGTCAGCCTTTTGTGAACCGTGCTGCGGATGCAACCATTCGCCCTCGTCCGGCGTCAGCCTACTAGGCCGTCTCCACCTTCGCGCCGAGGGTCTCCCGATGCCGTTCGTAGCGGGTTTCCTCCTGTTCGCGGTCGCCCAGACGCCTGATACAGCCTCCTCAGCCCTGCCCTACGTCCACGATGCCGCGCCAGAAGTTCGCGCCGGACGGGCGTCGGGCGACATGAAGATCGACGGCCGGCTCGACGAGCCTGCTTGGGCGGGCGCGACCCCGGTCACCACGTTCACCCAGCTCGATCCTCAGCCGGGGCAACCGGCAACGGAGCGCACCGAGGTACGCGTGCTCATCGGGTCCGACGCGCTCTACATCGGCGCCCGGCTGTTCGATGCCGCGCCCCGCTCGATCACGTCGGTGCTCGCCCGGCGCGACGACGCCGTCACCTCCGACTACTTCCAGGTCTTGATCGATTCCTACCACGATCATCTCACCGCTGCGCGATTCCGCATTACGCCGGGCGGCGCGATCCAGGATGCGTTGGTCGACAACCAGAGCGGCTCGGACGATGTCTCCTGGGACCCAGTGTGGGAGTACGCGGCGCGCGTCGACTCGGCAGGTTGGACCGTCGAGCTCCGGATTCCCCTCTCCCAGCTGCGGTACAACTCCCAGGCCGATGCCCGCTGGGGCATCCAGTTCGAGCGCTATATCCTTCGCAAAGGTGAGGACGACTTCTTCGCGTTCACGCCAAAGCGCGAGCACGCGGGCGTGAATCGCTACGGCCATCTGACGGGCCTGGGCCGGATACCCGCGGCGCGGCGCCTCGAGGTCCTGCCCTACGGCGTCACCCGCGCCGAGTACACCCACCAGCCCGCGGGCGACCCGTTCCGGAGCGGTCACGACTATTTCGGCAACGGTGGGGCCGACGTGAAGTACGGAGTCACGAGCGACCTCACGCTCGACGCGACCGTCAATCCCGACTTCGGCCAGGTCGAGGTCGACTCGGCCGTCGTGAACCTGAGCGCGTTCGAGACGTTCTTCCCAGAGAAGCGGCCGTTCTTCGTCGAGGGCGGCGGGCTGTTCCAGTTCGGCAATGTCCGGGCTCACAACCTGTACAACTTTCCTCAGTTCTTCTTCTCACGCCGGATCGGCCGCCGACCGGAGCGCACCGTCGATGGCGACAGCGTCGCGTACGCGGACCCGCCGACGCAGACCGCGATCCGCACCGCGGCGAAGCTCACCGGTCACACGCGCGGCGGGTGGTCTGTCGGCGTGCTCGACGCCGTCACCGCGACCGAAGAGACCCAGTGGCAGGACACACTCGGCCGCGACCACCTGACCACCGTCGAGCCGCGCACCAACTATTTCGTGGGTCGAGTACGGAAGGACCTGGACGCGGGAAACTCCACCGTCGGCGCCATCGTGACCGCCGTCAATCGGCGGCTATCGGACAGCGTGCTCGGCAGCATGGAGCGCGCTCGGGCGTACGTGACGGGCATCGATTTCACCCACGGCTGGTCGAATAGATCCTGGTCGCTCGACGGGGCGGTGGTCGTGAGCCACGTCGCGGGCACGGACTCGAGCATCGCCCTCACCCAGCGCTCGAGCGCGCGGTATTACCAGCGCCCAGACGCGCGCACGCTCACGTACGATCCGTCGCGCACCTCGCTCGACGGCCTCGCCTGGCAGGTGGCCCTCTCGCGGAACTCCGCCGAGCACTGGCTCGGCTCGATTGCGTATCAGGAGACGGGACCGGGGTTCGAGTCGAACGACCTGGGCTTCCAGACCGGGGCCGACCGGCGAGCGCTCTCGACCCTGTTCGGCTACCAGGACAACCGGCCCCACAAGGTGGTGCGCAACTGGTATCTCATCCCGTTCGAGAACCACACCTGGAACTTCGACGGGGATCTCGTGTTCGGGGGCTTCGGGCTCCTCAACAACTACAACTTCGCGAACTTCTGGAACGTCCAGCTACGCCACGACCATTCGGTGACGGCGTTGGACGACCGGCTCACGCGCGGTGGGCCGCTCGCCGAGTTTCCGCGCTATGAGGACGCTTCGATCTCGTTCACGTCCGATTCGAGGCGCACCACCCACCTGTCGGGGAGCGCGTTCTACCAATGGGACCGGGCAGGGCAATGGAACGTGCAGTACAGCCTCACGCTGGACCTGCGCCCCTCCTCCGCGGCCCACATCAACATCGGTCCGAGCTTCAGCAAGAACCATTCGCTGGCCCAGTACGTCACGACGATCGCCGACGATTCCGCCATCGCGACCTACCGACATCGGTATGTGTTCGCGACGCTCGACCAGACCCAGCTCGCGATCCTGGCACGGCTCGACTGGACCTTCACGCCGCGGCTCTCGTTTCAGCTGTTCCTGCAGCCGCTCATCGCCGCGGCTCGGTTCAGCGACTTGAAAGAGCTGGCCCGGCCCCGGACGTTCGACTTCGTGGTGTACGGCCGCGATCGCGGCAGCGTGGTTCCGACCGCGGCCGGTGACACCATCCACCCCGGGGACGGCGGGGCGACGTTCTTCATCGGGAACGAGGACTTCAATTTCCGCTCGCTCCGCGTCAACGCGGTGCTGCGCTGGGAATGGCGACCGGGGTCGACGCTCTTCGTCGTGTGGCAGCCGGCCCTGGAGGACCAGGTGGGCGTGGGCGACTTCCGGCTGGGCCGGGACCTGTCCGCGCTGCTCAATGCTCAGGC
>CAYXIK010000106.1:0-2829 GCA_964465315.1 uncultured Gemmatimonadaceae bacterium
GGCCGGATTCAAGCAGCTCGACGCTGACTTCTTAATCCTGGAGCGTGACCCGGCGGCCCCCGGTCAAGTCCCTCCACATCACGATCCGTATCGACGATGCTTGCGACCGCGGCGTGCCTGAGTGGTTTTGCGGCGTCAGCGTGTCACTCAGTAGCGCGGGACCCGGTTGGACGGTCGGGCCGGTCCTCCACCTCTCCAGGCCGGGTCTCTACGTATCCTCGGTATCCGCAGACGCACGCCTCCGTTGTCCTCCCCTGGCGGTCCGTGCCGAACCGGAGCGGCTCGCCGCACCTGCGACAGCGCGGCGCACCCCCGTCGACCACCATCCCGGCGCGTCCCAGGATCCGCCGCGACCGGTTCACTTGTGCCGGAACGTGATGCGCCCACGGGTGAGATCGTACGGAGAGAGGGCGAGCGTAACCCGGTCGCCCGCAAGCACGCGGATGCGGAACCGGCGCATCTTGCCCGCGATGGTCGCGAGCACGGAGTGCCCGTTGGACAGCTGCACACGAAACGTCGTGTTGGGCAGCACATCTTGAACGACGCCCTCGATCTCGATTGCCTCTTCCTTGGTCATCAGGACTTGCCCTCCGACTCGAGGGCGTTCAGCGCCGCGCCGACCGCGTCCGCCTGACCCCGCTCGGTGCTGCGGTACACGTCCTGGACACCCGTGCCTCGCACCACCCGGTATTCTCGCGCGCCGACCCCCGTGCGCCCGACATGCTGTCGCACGTCCCAGCGTTCCTTGCCCGTGCACAACCGGTACCGGTCCGCCATGCGCGCCAACTCCTCGTCCGTGAATTCCACGCCCTGTCCTCCCAGACAAGCACGCAATCGGCCTGGAAACTCGTAGGGCTCGATTGTCATGTCCCTCCTCAGAAGAACAAAGGCGGAGCCGGCGCATTGGCCAAGCTCCGCCTCGTGTTGTATGACGCCGGCGCGCCGCGCCTCCGCCGGGCCTCGAGCCAAGGCTATCCATGCACCGGTGAAGTCAAACTGCCCCTCATTATAGTAGATAGAGGGCGTTATAGTAGATAGAGGGCGTTGCGAGTCGTGGTGTGAATTCCGTGTCGCTTCCTACCAGATTGCATTTGCCGAGTCACGACCCCGATGTCCAGAACACCGCGTGAATGCTACGCGCGTCGCTCGCAGCATACTACAGAAGGTTGGACTGGTTCATCGCGTTACGGCGCCGTTGTTCTGAAGGCTCCTGACAAGCGCGTTAACCTGAGCCCGGCTTTGAGGAGTGGCTCTGTGTACCTGCTGGTGGCTCGCCACTTGGTTGGTGAGCTCGTGGAGATTCGCCTTACTCACCCCGTAGGTACAGGACCATCGAGAGGTCTTGCGGCGGCCTGGACGCGGCCCTGGCCCTCGCCCTCAGCTCGACCGCGTCCGAGATGACCCGGCGCACGCAGAAGCGCCCGACGTACTCCCAGGCGTTGGTATCCGCCTTCACGAAGCACGGTATGAAAGCACGCTGCGTCGCGAAGACCTGCGCCCACCGCTCGATCTTCGGACCGCGGCCGGGCAGGACGACGTCGGGGGCGTCGGGGTTGAGGTCGGGCCTGAAGCAGCCGCAGACGACGCGCCCGTCACGATGCGGGAGGTAGCTCGACAGGTCGCCGCCGAGAGCCTGACGGATCTCCTCCCGAGTGTAGTTCTGTCCGATGGCAAAGTCCCTCGACACCCAGGAACGATGGGGCTGACCACCCTGCCCCGCCAACCACCCGGGACCCGCCCGGCCGGAGACGAGAACACGCGGCGCGATCCACCGGGGATGTGGACGTGAGCCGTGCGGCAGATCCAGCACGCCTACGACTGTCCCTTCACCTGGCGCCGGATTTCGTTCTTGATGGACTCTGCCAGGGATTCCACGTCCCGCCCTGCGGGTACGTAGACGCACACGCCCTCCGGGTTCAGCACGTCACGATGATAATAATCCTGCGAGGCAAGGTACTGCACCGGCTCCGCGGGCGCCTTTTCGGGCATCGTTCCGGGCCAGGAGATGAGCTTGTGACCGACCATGTGCGGGGGCAGCTCCTGCGGAGGGCTGCCGTCCGCCGGGACGATCCAGCCGCGGTGCTCCCCCCACGCCTGCTTCTTCCGGGTCATCACAGCCTCCAATCCTTTAACAGGCCCGTGGTGGCTAACCGCCCTGTGGAAAGATGCTGGAAAACCGCGTAACTCTAACGAACAGGGTAAGATTCGAACCCGTGATACCGTTGGCGCTATACCGGTCTCAAGACCGCTGCCAGTTACCGCTGAGCGTCCTCACCGCCGAAAAGGTAGAGCTGGACCCGCAGCACGGTCAATCTTCTTCGTCGCGGGATCTGACAGAGGGCTCATCGATCCGGAATCGCCCCACCCGTTGCGAGGCTCAGGTCGCTCGGCGATTTGGGTCCAGCCGTCGAGCCCCCTGTGCGTGCGTCAGAGAATTCGCCTGAGTTGCCGGGTATGATCGTGTGATGGGAATGCGCGCCAACTCGACATCGCAGACGCGGCCGTCGAACTCGGACGGGGGCTCAGGGGCTCCGGGGCGCAGACCGAGACTGCTCGCTCCCCGCCGCGGACAACTGTTCCAGCTTCTCTGGCCGGTGACGTCCTATGTGGTGACGAATGTGACCGTGACCCTGTTCTGGTTCGTCTTCTTCGTCCTGAACCGGACCACGGTCACCGGCCGCCGGAACGTCGGTGAGGCGCGGAACACGCTCCTCCTCTCGAATCACCAATCGATGCTCGACAGCTTCTTGGTGGGCCTGGCAGCGTTCTATCCTCAGTCTTGGCTCAAGCCGCACTTAATTCCCTGGAATCCAGCGGCGGCCGAGAACT
>CAYXIK010000107.1:0-2624 GCA_964465315.1 uncultured Gemmatimonadaceae bacterium
GGCGACGGGGGTCGGTCTTGCGGTCGTCCGAAGACAGGCGCATGCTGACTGTCAGTCTTCCAGGAGTGCATGTGCCCGGCGCCGAACCGCGTACCGCCCGGATCTTGGTCGAACCCGGCGCGAAGCCGAGGGACGACGAGCTCGACTTGTTCGGCCTCACCCACGCGGGCAAGGTGCGCCGCGAGAACCAGGATCATTTCCTGCTCTGCACCGTGCATCCGCTGGCGGTGGTCCACGCGACGAGCCTCCCCGACCGGCAGGCGCTGCCGCTCCGCGGCGAGCGGCTCGCCACGGTGATGCTGGTCGCGGATGGCGTGGGCGGGACCACGGAGGGCGGCGAGGCGAGCCGGCTCGCGGTGCAGACGATCACGCGGTACGTGACGTCCACGCTGCGGTGCTACCACGCCGTCGGCGCCGCCGACCAGCCATTCCTCGACGCGCTGCGCGCGGCCGTGCTCGAGGCGGATGCGGCGGTGCGCGCGGAGGCCGGGGTGAAGAACATGGCCACGACACTCACGCTGGTGATCGCCGTGTGGCCCTGGCTGTACGTGGTGCAGGTGGGAGACAGCCGCTGCTACTTCTTCCACGATGGGAAACTGGACCTGGTGACCCGCGACCAGACAGTCGCGCAGGACTTGGTGGACCGGGGCGCGCTGCCGCCCGAGCGTGTGGCCGCGTCACCGTTCGTCAACGTGTTGGCGAGCGCCATCGGCGGCCCAGGGCCGACGCCGGTGGTGAGCCGACTCGACATCAGTCGACGGGGGTGCGTGCTGCTGTGCAGTGATGGATTGACGAAGCACGTCTCCGATGCCGAGATCGCGGAGCGGCTCCGGACCATGCAGTCCGCCGAACAGGTCTGCCACGCGCTCGTCGATCTCGCCCTGGAGCGCGGCGGCAGCGACAACATCACGGTGCTGGTAGGTCGGGCACCGCCGAGGTAACCGTCATCGCGGCGCGAGCCCGCGGCGCGCACGTTGGACGCGGTCGTAGGCTTGGGCGCGGATGCGGGCAACCCCGGCCGCGAAGCGCGGGTCGTTCCGAACTTTGTCATAGACGGCCGAAGCCATGACGTCGAGTTGCTCGCCAACCGGGGAGATGTCGTCCGCCCGCCGGAGCCACGCGAGCGACTCCTCCGCGTTGCCGGTCCAGGCGTAGTACTCCGCCAGCCCGCGCGCGGCGATGACCGGACTGAAGGTCGAGTCTCCGCCGGCTCCCGCCCGGAACGCGGCGCCGAGCGAGTCGGCGAGCCGCGCCGCCTCGCGGACCTTCCCCAACGACTGCAGACACATCGCCCGCACGCCGGCGTAGGGCTCGAGTAGCGTTGCGCAGCGCTCCGCGTTGCCCGACAAGACCTCTCCCAACGCGACGAGCGCGCGTGGCCGGACAAGGCTGGGCTCGAACGCCAGCGCCCGCTCAGCCTCCTGCTTGGCGAGAGGGTAGCGACGGGCGGGCAGAGCCGCGAGCGCTACTCCGACGTGCACCCCGGGACCGAGGGGGTCGAGCGTCACGGCGCGTTCCGCCTCCGCCAGTGCTTCGTCGTAGCGGCCTTGCCGCACAAGCAACGTGCCGTACCACAAGTGCGCGTTGGCTGAGTTGGGGCGGAGCTCGAGCGCCCGCTGGAAGTCAACGGCGATCCCTTCGACAGGCGCCCAGGCGTTCGTCAATGCGAGACCACGCACCGCATACCCCTCGGCGAGGCCTGAATCGAGCGCGATCGCGCGGTCCGCCATCGCGAGCGCGCGGCCGTACAGCTCGTACGAGTCGATGCCGCCATAGCTGTACTGCACCCACAGCAGATACGCGGAGGCGAGCCCCGCGTACGCGGGCGCATATCCCGAATCGATGACGATGGCCTGCTGAAACTGCCCCTGCGCGCCGCGCAACGCTTCCCGGGTGCGGCGCGACAGGAGATAGCGCCCGGCCTCGTATGCCGCGTAGGCTCCGGGCTGCGCAGTGCGCGCCACGCGCCCGATGGTCGGTCGCACGCCCACCATGCTCCCCAATGAGTCCGCCACGTGCCGCGCGATCTCTTCCTGAACCGCGAAGACACCCGTGAGGTCGCGCTCGTAGCTCGACGCCCAGACGTGGGTGTCGGTCGCGGCATCGACGAGATCGACGGCCACGCGGATCCGACTCCCCTCGTGGCGGATGGAGCCCTCGAGGATATGCCGCACGCCCAGCGTGTCGGCGATCTGCCGCAACGTGAGGTGGGTGCCCTTCAAGGCCTCGCTCGAGGTGCGCGAGATGACCTTGAGGCCGTGCACGCGCGCCAGCTGCGCGATGACCTCTTCCGTCATGCCGTCGCTGAGATAGCCGTCGCGGGGATTCCCCGTCAGGTTGTCGAAGGGGAGCACCGCGACGGACGCGACATCGGCTCCGGGTGCCTCGGTTCGATGTGGTCGCTGCCAGGGGCGCCAGATGGCGATGATCGCCGCCAGACCGATCGCACCCGCGCCGATGGCGACGCGGTGCCGCCGCCAGCCCGCACGTGGCGCTGCTCCCCGCCCCGTGAGCGCGGCCGCGAACTCCGCGGCGCTGCCGAACCGATCCGCTGGCGTCTTTGCCAATGCCCGCGCCACCGCCGTGTCGATCCCCTCCGGAACCGTGTCCCGCACCGTGCGAAT
>CAYXIK010000108.1:0-2553 GCA_964465315.1 uncultured Gemmatimonadaceae bacterium
CGAGCTCGGCACGGGCGGGATGGCCCTCGTCTACCTCGCGCGCGACCTGCGACACCACCGCCAGGTCGCCCTCAAGGTCCTGCGCCCGGAGCTCGCGGCCGTCCTCGGCGCGGAGCGGTTCCTCCAGGAAATCGAGGTCACGGCCAACCTGCAGCATCCCCACATCCTGCCGCTGCATGATTCGGGCGAAGCGGGCGGGTTCCTTTATTACGTGATGCCCTACGTCGGGGGCGAGACGCTGCGGGCCAAGCTGCACCGCGAGAAGCAGCTCGGGATCGACGAGGCGATCGAGCTCACCCGCGCCGTGGCCTCCGCGCTGGACTACGCGCACCGGCACGGCGTGCTCCACCGCGACATCAAGCCGGAGAACATCCTGCTGCATGACGGGCAGCCGCTCGTGGCGGACTTCGGGATCGCGCTCGCCGTGAGTCAGGCGGGCGGCACGCGGCTCACCGAGACCGGCTTGAGTCTGGGCACGCCCCACTACATGAGTCCCGAGCAAGCCATGGGCGATCGGGAGCTCGACGCCCGCACCGACATCTATTCCCTGGGCGCGACGCTGTACGAGATGCTGGCGGGCGATCCGCCGTACACCGGGAGTACAGCGCAGGCGATCGTCGCCAAGGTCATCACCGAGAAGGCACCCCCGGTCACGTCGCACCGGGACACCGTGCCGCCACACGTGGCGGCGGCGATCGCGAAGGCATTAGCCAAGCTGCCGGCCGATCGCTTCCACTCGGCGGCCGAGTTCTCCCAGGCGTTGGCCAGCCCGTCCTTCACGGCACCGACGGCTCCTGCCGCTCTAGCCCCGGGGTCCGGCGTCCGTCGGGTGGACTGGCGCATCATGGCGGGCGGCGCAGGGCTCGCTCTGCTGCTCGGCGCCGGGGTCGGGCGTTTGCTGCGACCGGCGGCGGCGCCGGAGTTGATGGGCCGGTTCCAAATCGCGTTCGGGCCGCTGGCGGTGTTCGATCGCCCATACCCGCAGGTCGCGCTGTCACCGGACGGCAGCGTGCTGGCGTTCGTCGCGCGCGGCGCCCGAGGCGATCAGATCTACGTGCGCGCGCTGGCCGATTCGATCGCGCGACCGGTCGCGGGCACGGAGGGTGGGACGGCGCCGTTCTTCTCACCGGATGGTCGGGAAATCGGCTTCTGGAACCGTCCGCAGCGGCTGGAGCGCGTGCCGGTCGAGGGTGGTACCCCCACGCTGATCGTGGACAGCGTCGGCGAGTTCGCGGCCTGGCTCGAGAATGGCGAGGTGGCCTACACGGATGGGCCGAAACACACCATGCGCGTCACGACGCTCGACGGCGTGCGCCGAGACCTCGTCCGCACCGACACGCTCCAATTCCTCGCCATCAGTCCGCTTCCCGGCGGGCGGAATGTCCTGGCCGCGGTCCTGTCGAGCCGGGAGGACCGCGCCACGGTCGTCGCGGTGTCGGTCAAGGATGGCACGATGCGAGACATCGGCCTGCGCGACGCCCTGATGGCGCGGTACACGCCCGGTGGCCAGGTGATCTATCAGCGTCGGGTCGGAGGGCCGCTCCTGGCGGCGCTGTTCGACGCGGCACGCTTGCGGGTGACGGGCGAAGGGCGGCCGGTGGCCCCGGAGGCGCGCATCACCTTCCGCGTTTACCCACAGTGGGACGCGGCCGGCCCGTCGATCGCGTACGTCGCGCCGGCACCGTCCGTGCTCGTCCAGGTGGACCGGACGGGGCACGAGACGCTGCTACAGGATGAGCCGCGCACCTACCACCATCCCCGCTTTTCGCCCGACGGACGCCGCATCGTGCTGGACATCACAGATCCGGAGTCGCGCGACGTGTGGATCCTCGACGTCGGCGATCGCCGCATGACGCGCCTGACCGTCCACGAGATCGCCAACGATCCGTTCTGGAGCCCGGATGGCCGGCGCGTGGCGTACACCGCGCCGCGACGCAGCGTGCGCACCGTCCTCACGCGGAACGCGGACGGCAGCGGCACGGCCGACTCCGTGTTCGCCGGCGCGCCCAGCGTCTCATCCGGCGCGTGGGCGCCGGACGGCCGCAGTATGGTCGTCTCCTCTCAGCTGACCGCCGGCCTGTGGGCCGTACGGTTGGGTGCATCGGAACGCGGGTCCCCGCTGCCGGGATCGCGCGTGACGGAGGGCTCCCCCGCCTTTTCGCGCGACGGGCGGTGGCTCGCGTACGTCTCGGACGAGAGCGGACGGCGGGAGGTGTACGTGCGCCCCTACCCCGGCCCCGGTGGCCACGTCCAGGTGTCGGTGAACGGCGGCGGCGCGCCGGTATGGACCCGCGACGGTCGTGAGCTCATTTACCAGGAGGAGACGGGCGCCACCAGCCGGCTCATCGCCGCGGCGATCCGAACCGCACCGGAGTTTACGGTCCTCGCCCGCGCGCCCCTGTTCGATGCCGGCCGCTATGCCACGGTGGACGACCACGCCAACTATGACGTGAGCCCCGACGGCCGCACGTTCGTGATGATTCGCAGCCTGGAAGGGTTGCGCATCAACCTGATCCTGAACTGGGCGACGCAGCTGCGAAAGCCCTGAGAGCA
>CAYXIK010000109.1:0-2546 GCA_964465315.1 uncultured Gemmatimonadaceae bacterium
GGTCCTGCTCCCGCCCCGGGTGACCACAACCGTCGGCACCACGGCGCTCGCCCGCGTGCAGGTCAAGCGCGGCGAAGTGCCGCAGGGAGGCGTCCCGCTGGTGCTCCGGGGCAGCGCGGCCATTCCCGGTGGGCCGGGGCAGGACGCGAAGGCGACCACCGATGCGAGCGGCGTGGCGCTGTTCCAGCTGCCGGTCGGCCGGGTGCCGGCGACGTATCGGCTCGACGTCGTGACAGGCTCAGGCGCGACGATTGCGGGAACACCCCCGCTCGAGCTGGCGGTCGGGATCGCGGCGCCGAGCGCTGTCGAGGTGCAGCCGGCGCGAGTGGAGCTGCGCGACGGCGAGACCGGTCCGCTGAGCCTGTCCGTGGTGGTGCGGGACTCGCTGGGAAACGCCGTAACCGGCGAGGTGGCCGTGCTGCAGGCGGACGAGCCCGACATGGGCGTGGCGGCGGAAACGCGCGTCACCGACTCGCTCGGGCACGCGACGTTCAGCGTCGAGCGCGCCGCCGTGCGACAGGGCGGCAAGCTCATGGTCCGCGTGCGCGGCCAGCCGCTCGCCGGCGTGGACGTGATCCGTACAGACGTGCTGGCGGTCGCGGCGTCGGGCTTCGTGGCCGGGGCCGGTCAGCGCGGGATCGCACGCACCCGGTTGAACGACCCGGTCGTGTTCCAGATCCGGAACAGCTTGGGCCGGCCGATCGCCGGCAAGATCGTCGCGTTCCGCGCGGTCAACGCGGACGTGAACCCGGACACCGTCGTCACCGATTCCGCCGGCCTCGCGCGGGTCGAGGTCACGCTCGGGAAGCAGGCCGGGCCGGCGTTAGTGACCGCCACCGTGGATTCGACGCAGAAGCAGGTGTCGTTCTCCGTGGATCCGGCGGCGCCGGTGAGCGTGGCGATCGAGCGGGATGGCATGCGCGTCGACGGCAGTACCATGGCGGTGCCCGCGAACGCGACGTTCGTCATCCGCGTGTCGGCCCAGGATGCGTACGGCAACGCCGTGGGCACGGCCGACCTGGCGCGGATGATTCAAAAGATGCGGAACCGATACAATCTGCAGTCGCAGCTCTTGAAAATCGTGGGCGTGGAGTCGGACGGTTCCGCGGCGCTCGTCACGTTCAAGCCGGTGGGGGTCGGCCAGGCCGACCTGTCAATCGCGGGAGCGACCGTGTCGGTGAAGGTCGTCCCGGGGAGGTAGCATGGATCGTACGCGTCCGGGGGGCTTTACGCTCATCGAACTCTTGATCGTCGTCGTGATCATCGGCATTCTGGCCACGATCGCGATCCCGAAGTTCGCCAACACAAAGACGAAGGCGTACATCGCCTCGATGAAGTCGGACCTGCGCAACCTGCTCACGTCCGAGGAGGCGTTCTTTGCCGACTCGATCAAGTACAGCGGGAATACCTCCTGCACCACGCCCCCGACGGTCGGCACCGTGAACTTCTGTCCCAGCACCGGCAACAACCTCACCGGGCCGACCGTGAACGGCGGCGGCTGGAGCGCGACGATCACCAACAACAACGTCAACAATCCGGTGATCACCTGCGCGATCTTCGTGAACACGGCGGCGGTGGCACCGGCAACCAACGAAGGGATCGCGGCCTGCCAGTAGGCGGGCGGCACGGCGTACCTACCCGGCGGACGCGGTCCGCTCGGCGGCTTGCACCGCCGACTCCAGCCAGTCGGTCACCTGCTGAAACGTGAAGGGTTTGCGGAACACCGTGCAGGGGTTGCGGTGCACCCAGGCGTGGACATCCCGGGCGTCCGCATCGCCGGTCATCAGCGCGATGCGGCCGACGAGGTGGGGCCAGCGGCGCACGACGGCAAGGTAGAGGGCCAGCCCGGACATGGTCGGCAGGCGGACGTCGAGCAGCACCGCGGTGACGGGCTCCGCGCCGAGCAGACGGTAGGCGGCATCCGGATCACCCGTGGTCAGGGTCCGATACCCCACGGTCGTCAGCACGCTGTCGAGCGACGTGCGGAGGAGCGCATCGTCATCGACGATGAGCACGGTGCGCAGTTTGTTCATGGCAGCCCTAACATAGTGAATCAGGGAGTGCGAAGTCGAGAGCAGACGGCCTAAGTTCAACCCTGGCGAGGCCTGGGGGCCGGCTAAGAAATCACAAAGTGACGAGTGACCTAGGAAAACGGTCGACGCGCCTGTATGGTGGGCGTTGCGCCTTCGCCGTTCACTCTCTGGGAAGAGGTCGTGCAAATGAACCGCAAGGGTTTTACGCTCATTGAACTCTTGATCGTGGTGGTGATCATCGGCATTCTGGCCGCCATCGCGATCCCGAAGTTCGCCAACACGAAGGCGAAGGCGTACATCGCCTCGATGAAATCGGACCTTCGGAACCTGGTGACCGCCGAGGAAGCGTTCTTCGCCGACTCGGTGAAGTATAGCGGCAACACGTCCTGCACCACGCCGCCCACCGCGGGCACCGTGAACTACTGTGTGACGACAGGGAACAAGTTGACCGGTCCGACGGTGGCCGGTGGCGGTTGGAGCGCGACGATCACGAACGTCAACCTCACGAACCCG
>CAYXIK010000110.1:0-2155 GCA_964465315.1 uncultured Gemmatimonadaceae bacterium
CCGAGGACCGAGGCGGCTCGTGAACGGGACCTGGCGGGTTGACCGGCGACACTTCCTCCAAGTGAGCGCCACGGCCACGGGCGGGCTGCTGTTCGGGGTCTACTCCCGGGCGCCGGGCCTGCGCGCCGCCAGCTCCGACACGCTCGTCGCCAACGCATTCATCCGGATCGATGGCAATGATACCGTCACCATCACGGTATCTCGGCCCGAGATGGGTCAGGGGGTCCGCACCGCGCTGCCGCTCATCGTTGCGGAGGAGCTTGGCGCGGACTTGACGACAGTCCGCGTCGAGCAAGCCGACGTAGGTGACCAGTACGGCGTGGGGCAGCAGTATGCCGGCGGGTCGAACAGCGTGCAAGAATCCTTCGGCCCGCTGCGGCGCGCCGGTGCGGTCGCCCGTGAGATGCTCGTGCAAGCGGCGGCCGATCGCTGGAAGGTGCCACGGGAGAGCTGCGAGGCACGCGATGGTCACATCGTGCACCAACCCACCGGCCGCCGGATTGGCTTCGGGAAGCTCGTAACCGCGGCGCGCTCAGTTCCGGTTCCCGCCGACGTGCCCTTGAAGCAGCCCACGGACTTTCGCGTGATCGGCGGGCGCGTACGGAGCCTCGATGCGCCAGCGCTCACGCGGGGCGCGCTCCCGTTCGGCCTCGATACGCGCGTCCCGGGAATGCTCTTCGCGGTGATCGCGCGAAGCCCGACATTCGGTGGTCGAGTACAGCACGTCACCCCCGAAAAAGCCCTCGCGGTGCCGGGCGTGCGCCGGGTCGTGCAGATCGATGCCGACGCGCTTCCCGAGTTCCCTGAGAACAGCCCCAAACCGGCGAACGGCGTCGCGGTTGTAGCAGAGTCAACCTGGGCCGCGCTCCAGGGACGTCGCGCGCTCGAGGTGACGTGGGAGACCGGGCCGGGGGCGACGGAGTCGAGCGCGGACCTCCACGCGCAGTGCGTAGCGCTCGCCGACCGCGCGCCCGAGCGCGTGAAGCGGCAGGACGGCGATCCGGACGCGGCCCTCGCCCGCGCGGCTCGAACGCTCCAAGCCGTCTACGAGCTGCCTTTCGTCGCACACGCTCCGATGGAACCGATGAACTGTACGGCCGACGTACGCAGCGGGCGCTGCGAAGTGTGGGCGCCGACCCAAGACCCCGAGGGGGCGCGGGATGTGGTTGCTTTGATCACCGGCCTTCCCAAGTCCGCGATCATACTGCACGTCACTCGGATGGGCGGGGCGTTCGGTCGGCGGTTCTACGCCGACTTCGTGGCCGAAGCAATACTCACGTCGCGCGCGGTCGAAGCACCTGTGCAGGTCGTGTGGACGCGCGAGGACGATATCCAGCACGACTTCTATCGTCCGGCGAGCTACAACGTGCTGCGGGGCGGCATCGACGCCGATGGCCGGCCGATCGCCTGGACGCACCACATCGTCAACGCTGCTCGGGGCGAGTATCTCAAGTGGAAACTGATGGCCGGGATGACGGCGTTCCCCGCCGCGGCAGAGCTGGGACGCGACGACTTCCCGGCGGCGTTCATCCCCAACTTCCGGCTCTCGGGGACCGCTGTCCATTCGCGCATCCCCCGCGGACAGTGGCGCTCGGTCGAGGAATCGTCGAACGTGTTCGTCTACCAAAGCTTCGTGGACGAGCTCGCCCATCTCGCGGGCAAGGATCCACTGGCGTTCCGGCTGGAGCTGCTCGGGGCACCGCGGCAGCTGCCGTACGACGAGGCGTCTTACGACACGGGTCGACTGCGAGCCGTGCTCGAGCTGGCGGCCGAGCGAGCGGGGTGGGGTACGCCTCTGCCACCCGGCCGGGGACGTGGCATCGCGGGCGCGTATGCGAACGAGGCGTATGTGGCCGAGGTGGCGGAGGCGAGCGTGAACGCGGATGGGACCGTGCGCGTGCACCGCGTCGTGGCAGCGGTCGACTGCGGGTTGGTGGTGAACCCCTCTGGCGCGGAGGCGCAGGTCGAGGGCTCGATCGCGTACGGCCTGTCGGCAGCGCTCGGTGAGGAGATCACCGTCGAGCGGGGCGCGGTGCAACAGAGCAACTTCACCGACTACGCTGTGCTTCGGATGAGCCAGATGCCCGTTGTCGAGGTGCACTTCATTCAAGGCGGGGAGGCGCCGTTGGGGTTGGGAGAGCCGGCACTGCCCCCC
>CAYXIK010000111.1:0-2124 GCA_964465315.1 uncultured Gemmatimonadaceae bacterium
GTGTAGCCCGGCACCGGATTGCCCTGCGCATCCTTGGCACTCACCTGCACCGCCGGCACGATCACGTGGCCCGCCGCTGCGCCGCTCGGCGATACCGTAAATGCCAGCTGGCTCGCCGTCCCCGCGCTGACGCTGAACGCCGGGCTCGTCGTCCCGCTGAGCCCGCTCGCCGCAGCCGCGAGCGTGTAGCCCGCCCCCACCTTGTCGATGCTGAGATTCGCGAACGTCGCCACGCCCGCCACCGCCGTCGCCGTCGTCGTCCCCGACAGGGTCCCGCCCGCTGGATTGAACCCGAGCGACATGACGACCGTGCCCGTGAAAGTCGACGCGGTGTTCCCAAAGGCGTCCCGCGCGGTTACCTGCACGGGTGGCGTGATCAGCCCTCCCGCCACGCTCGACGTCGGCACGCCGGTGAACGTCAGCTGCGTCGCAGCCCCGGCGACGATGTCGAAGGCATTGCTCGCAACGCCGGCGAGCCCGCTGGTCGCGGCGGTCAGCGTGTACCCGGCCCCCGCGCGGTTGATGCTGAGATTCGCGAACGTCGCCACGCCCGCCACTGCCGTCGCCGTCGTCGTCCCTCCGAGCGTGCCCCCGCTCGGATTCGCGCCGATCGCTATGGTCACGGTTCCGGTAAACGCCGTCACGGAGTTGCCCTGCACGTCCTGCGCCGTCACCTGCAACGCAGGCGCAAAGATCGTCCCGGCCGTCGCGGTGGTCGGGCCAACGGTGAACGCCAGCTGCGTCGGCGTACCGATCGTGATGTTGAACGGAGTGCTTGTCGTGGAGGGAAGCGGTGAGGCGCCCGGTGGAGTTCCGCCGGGTCCCGCAGCCGTTGCCGTCAGCGTGTACCCGCTCCCCGGCTTGTCGATCATGAGGTTCGCGAAGGTCGCCACGCCACTGACCGCCGCGATCGTCGTGGTGCCGGCGAGCGAGCCGCCCCCCGGATTGGTGCCGAGCGCCACCGTCACGCTGGCCGTGAAGCTCGGCACCACGTTCCCCATAGCATCCCTGGCACTCACCTGCACACCGGGCGTGATGACACGACCGGCCAGGGTGCTGGTCGGCTCCACCGAGAACACGAGCTGCGATGCGGTTCCCGCCGTAACTGGGAATGGCGCGCTTGTCACTGCGCCGAACCCGAGGGCGGTCGCCGTCAGCGTGTACGCCGCACCGACTTTGTCCACGCTGAGATTGGGGAAGGTCGCGACGCCGCTCGCGGCCGCCACGGTCGTCGTGCCCAGGAGAGTCCCGCTCCCCGGGTTTGCGCCGAGGGCGAGAGTGACGTTACCCGCAAAGCTCGGTACGGTGTTTCCCAGCGCGTCCAACACGCTCACTTGCACTGCAGGCGTGATTGACGTTCCGGCAACGATCGCCGTCGGCGGCACGCTGAACGCCAGCAGGCTCGCGCGGCCCGGCGTGATGTCAAACGGAGTGCTGGTCGCTCCCGCGAGTCCTTGCGTGGTCGCTACCAGCTGGTAGCCGGTGCCGCTCTTGTCGATGCTGAGATTAGAGAAGGTGGCGACGCCGTTTACGGCTTGGACGCTCGTCGTGCCGCTCAGCGTGGCGTCACTCGCGCCGGTTGTCGACTTGATGCCCACCGTCACCCTGAAGGTGGGGCTCGTCACCACGCCGCCTGAGGCGTCAAATACGCCGACCTGGAGCGCGGGGGCGATCTCCCGACCCGCGGTGGTCGTACCCGGCTCGATATTGAAGCTGAGCTGCGTAGCGGGTCGGGGCGCGGTCATCTCGTGACCGCGGCAGGTTGCCAAAAGCAGACACAACGAAAAGGCGCCGCCTGCGCGAAGGCGAGCGGTGAACACGGAGGGTGGAGCGCGGAGGACGGTCATTGCCCGGGCCCCGCTCCGGAGAAGCACGATCTATGCCGGGCTAGGCATCACAACCTGAGCCCATTTGTGAAGAGCTCCTTCGGGACCTGTAACTGAACGGCCACACATCGACGAAGGTCGTCGAGCGAGATTAGCGTCTTCTTAGCCTGACGGCACGCTCCGGTCGCCCGCTGGACGCCGTCAGGATCCTTCAGTTGATTGCGTGGCGTGACCGACGCCTCCTTACGGCTGCTCGTCGCGGTGCACGACGTGACGCCGGCGCACGCGCGCCGGCTCG
>CAYXIK010000112.1:0-2116 GCA_964465315.1 uncultured Gemmatimonadaceae bacterium
AGGACGCCCGTAACGCCGTCACGATGTCGAGCCGCGCCGCGCGCACCGCGGGCAGGAACCCGCCCACCACCCCCATCACTACCGCGAACATCAACGCGCTCGTCACCACGCCGGCCGAGAGCGCGAATCCGAAACCGACCTCCGAGAACGTGGTGAAGTTCATCGTCGAGACGCGCGCGAACGAGAGCAGTGAGGCGAGCCCGACGCCAGCCGCGCCACCGATCGCGGCGAGTAGCACCGACTCGACCAGGAATGCGCCGAGCACGCTGCGACGCCGGAAGCCGAGCGCGCGGAGCGTCCCGACCTCCACGACCCGGCTCGCCACCGCGGCGTACATGGTGATCATCGCGCCGATCATCGCGCCGACGCTGAAGATGGTCGTCACGATAAGCCCTAGGATGCGGATAAAATTTGCCATGGCCTGCGACTGTTCTCGGTAATACTGTCGCTCCGGCTTGAGCTCGATGTACTGCGTCCGCGGATCGGCCTTGAGACGCTCTTGCAAGGCCGCGAGCTGTGCGGGATCGCGGATGCGGAAAGTGACGGACGAATAGACCGGGCGCCCGAACGCCTGCATCAGCTGATCCACGTCGCCCCAGATCTCCGAATCGAAACCCGTGCCGCCCGCGTCGAACAGCCCCACCACGGTCCAGCGGTCGCCACCGAAGGTCAGGTCCTTGCCGATCGTGACGCCCTGGAAGTGCCGGGCGATGTTGCTCCCCACGACCACCTCGTGAGTGCCGAATTTAAACGGGCGCCCTGAGACGATGCGCACGCCGGGCCTGAGCTCGAGCGCGTGTGGCGACACGCCGCGCACCGAGACGTTGGACTGCGCATTCGTCTGCTTCCGAAACAGGTCGATGACGACCATGAGCTCCTTGGAGAGGAGGGGCCGCCCGTCGGCCGCGAGCGCCACCTCGGGTTGCGTCTCCAATAAATCCGCGGTCTCGCGGTTCGCCTGGCTGACGAGTTCGGAGGTGGCCGAGCGCCGCAGCACGATCACGTTGTCCGCGGCGCCTGTTTCGATGAGTGTCGCCTGCAGGCCGCGCGCGAGCATCAGCACGCCCGCGAACACGAAAACCACCAGCGCGACGCCGCCCACCGTGAGCAGGGTCGTCAACCGGCGCGCCCACAGGCTTCGCCAGATGTAGGAAAAAGGGATACGCATCATGGCACGCTATCCTATGGTGCGGAGGCCATTGACGATCGAGGTGCGCACCACCCGCGCCGTCGGGAGAGCGCCCGCGGCGAGCCCCGAGAGTGCGGCCGCGCCCAGCGCTAGCACTATGGTGATCGGCTCGACGCGGATCACCGGGAAAAACCCCGGCAGCGCCAGCCCGAAGGCGTGTACCAGCGGGAAGGTGAGCACCACGCCGAGCACGCCTCCGGCGAGCCCGATCAGGAGCGCCTCTCCAAAGATGAATGCGGCGATGTGGCGCCCCTGAAATCCTAGAGTCTTCAAGACCGCGTACTCGCGCGTCCGCTCGCGCACCGCCATCACGATCGTATTCGCCAGCACCAGGAGGATGATGCCGATGATGACGAGCGAGATCACCTTGAGCGAGGTGATGATCGCGCTCGACATCGACACGAAGCTCTGCTGGAACTCACGCTCGCTCTCGGTCTTGGTCGGCGCGCTCGAGTTGGTGAACTCGCTGTCCACCGTCGCCGAGACCTTTGGCATCGCGCCCGGCGGATCGACGCGCAGCACGAAGAACCCCGCGTCCGTGCTTCGGCCTGGCTCGCGCTGTTTCACCTGCTCGTACAGATAGTCCCACTGGAAGAACATCTGCGTCTCGTCCACGGACGGGTCGCGGCCGTGGTAAATCCCGCGCACCACGAACTGCCATTGCCCGGGATAGATGTCTCCCTCCATGGTGATCACGTCGCCGAGCTTGAACCCGTGCTCCGCCGCCACCTTGCGGCCCAGGATGCAGGCGTTGCGCTCCTTCTTGAACGCCTCCAACTGGTCCGGCGGCACGACGAACTCGGGGTAGAGGTCGAAGTACGTGTTCGCATCCACCGCGAACCGAGGCCAGAAGTTCTTGAAGTCATTCGGGTTGCCGTACACGCCGCCGAACCAGTTCGCCCACGACAGCCCGGCGACGCCCGGGAC
>CAYXIK010000113.1:0-1938 GCA_964465315.1 uncultured Gemmatimonadaceae bacterium
GTTCAAACGGGTCCGCACTCCACACGCTCGACCATCAGTTCTCAAAGAGCCGCGCGAAAAAAGTTCGTGCGCAGACGCCAATGCTAACCGGGGGTCCCGACCCGAGTCAAGGGGGTCTCATTCTTGAAGATACGACCCCTCGACCGGCCCGCTGCCGAGCCCGCTCCGCCACCGATCCACGCGTGCCGACGACCCACCCAAATGGATTGCTAGCTGAACCCCAGGGGCCGCGCCACATTGCGAGCCATGAACGCCACGGCCGATCGCCGCCAGACACCGGACCGCCGCAGCCATCCGGAGCGGCGACGCGTGGTGACGGTGGTGGTCAAGGAGCGGCGTTCGGGCGGCGAACGGCGCGCGTTCTTCGAGCGGCGCTCAGCCGCGGAGCCGGGCGAAGACATCCGCAACGCGCTGCAGCTGCTCACCAACGTCGCCGAGTCCGGGACGCTCGACGAGGCGAGTTTGCGCGATCTCGACGCCGCGATGTTCCGGTTGCGGTTTGCGCTCGATCGCCTCGAGCGGACGGTCTAGGCACACCGCATCGGACCGGCGGATCTCGTCTACCGGCCCTTCCCCGCATACAATTGATCGAGTTTGTGCGTAGGTGTGGAGGCCGCCTCCAGGTAAGGCCGATATCACGGGCGCCTGCAATGGCGGCCGCGCGCCCCACAGCCCGGGAATCCAACTTGTCAACCCGCTCTCGACTGCGCGTTCGGGCAGCCCACGTCGTGGCGCGTCCGGCCCGCTCCGCGCTCACCGCCGTGATCGGCACTCGCCTCGCAGTGCTGCTCTTGGGCGCGCTCGCGGTGACCCTCGTGGGAACGATGCCGGCGCCCACCGCCGAGGCGTTGTGGCGCGTGTCGACGAACGAGCTCGTGAACCTTCCGGCGCGGTGGGACACGGACTTCTACTATTCCATCGCCACGAGCGGGTACCATTGGAACCCGGCGGTTTTTCTCCATCAGAATGTCGTCTTCTTTCCGCTCTATCCGCTGTCGATGCGCTGGGTGGGCGCACTCCTCGGCGGCCATCCGCTGCTGGCCGGAACCATCATCTCGTTAGCGGCCTTTGCCGGTGCCGTCAGCGTCCTGTACCGGCTGGCGGCCCACGAGCTGGGCGAGGAGAAGGCGTGGCCGGTGATTCTGCTGGTGTCCACGTACCCGTTCGCGCTGTTCTACTCCGTGGCCTATACCGAATCCTTGTTCTTATTTCTGACCGTGAGCGCGTTTTACGCGATGCGGCGAGGATACCTGCTGCCGGCGGCGCTGGCGGGGTTCGCCGCAGGGCTGACCCGCCCCAACGGGTTCTGGCTGGCGCTGCCGCTCTTGTGGCTCGCGACGACGGCCACAGTGCCGGACGAGGCCGCCGGCGCACCCCGGTGGTCGAACGCTCGCATCGCGGCGTGCCTCGTCGCGCTCGCGCCGCTCGCCGGCGCAGCGACGTTTTCAGTCTATCTCTACCTGCGATTCGGCGACCCGTTGGCATGGGTACACGGCCAAGCGGCGTGGGGGATGCCGCTCTTGGGCCGCGGCCCGGCGCCCGACCCGGTGCGCACCGCGGAGGACCTGCGGCTCAAGTACACGGAAGTCATCGTCTACATGGGCGACATCGTGGCCTTCTTCGTGGCCGCCGCGGCGATCCGGCCGGTCGCGCGTCGCATCGGGATCGCCTACGCGCTCTGGATCGCGGTCAACATCTTCCCACCCGTGGCGACCCACCTGTTCATCTCGCTCGGGAGGTTTACGGCGGTCCTGTTCCCGGTGTTCTTCTGGCTGGCGCTGGTGGTGCCGCGCAGGCGGCTGGCTCAGGTGGCTGGCGTCTTCGCCGTGTGCCAGGCGATTCTCGCGGTGTGGTTCTTCTTGTGGCGACCGGTGGTTTGACCGTCGCCCTTCTTAATGCGCCCGGGAGGATTCGAACCTCCGACCAACAGCTTAGAAG
>CAYXIK010000114.1:0-1758 GCA_964465315.1 uncultured Gemmatimonadaceae bacterium
GGCAGCTTGGGCCCGACACCGGAGTGCCGGTTATCTTCCTCAACCATCTGGCTGCGGAACTCGACAGGTGGGATCCGCGGGTCGTCGACGGCATCGCCACGAGGCGCCGCGTCATCGTCTTCGACAACCGGGGGATTGGCGCGTCGGAAGGTAAGACACCCACGTCAGTGGAGGCGATGGCGCGGGACGCAGTGGCCTTCTTCCGAGCCTTCGGTGCTGCTCCGGTCGACCTGCTTGGCTTCTCCCTTGGCGGTTTCATCTCGCAGGTGATCGCGCAAGAAGAACCGCAACTGGTCCGGAAGATCATCCTCGCGGGCACCGGGCCAGCCGGGGGCACGGGCATCGACAAGGTGACGTCGGTGACCATCCGCGACATGGTGAAGGGCGCGCTGACCTTCAGGCACCCGGAATACTATCTCTTCTTCACCGAGACCCGCAACGGCCGCAATGCGGCGCGCGATTTCCTGGCACGGCTGAAAGAGCGCACCGAAAACCGCGACAAGTCGGTTTCGATCGCAGCGTTCATCGCCCAGTTGACGGCCATACACGCCTGGGGGCGTCAGCGTCCTGCCGATCTGTCGCGTATTCACCACCCGGTTCTGGTGGCGAATGGTGATCACGACAAGATGGTGCCCAGCAGCAACTCGGTCGACCTGGCGCGCCGCCTTCCGAACGCCGAACTCGTCCTCTATGAGGATGCCGGGCATGGGGGCATCTTCCAATACCACGAGGCGTTCGTGCAAAGGGCTTTGGGGTTCCTTGAAGCATGAGGCAGGCAACCCGCGAGGGGCTGCCTAACTATGCGTTGAAGCTGCCGGGCACTCGGGTGGGAAGAATTGCGTTGTCTCGCTGGCCAGCCTTTTTTCTGCCGCTCCACCACCTTGCGCCCTTACGCATTGCGCCCGCAGCTTAAGCGCGATTCGTTAGGCCGCGCAACGCGCGCACAGATCGAATGCGTTGGCCAATACCGGTTCAGACGATCCATGAGCTTCTGGCCCACCTGCGTTCGTGGCGGCCGTTCTGCTCCGGCGTGGGCCGGTTCGGCCGCTTGCGCGTAGCCAAGTCTGCAGGCATACTCGTGGCGCGAGCCCGTCCCGACCGGCCTACGCGCCCCTTCGGCGTGGCACACGGCTCGGGCCAGGCATCGTAGCAGGGAGGCCCGACACCGATGTCCGCCCGCAAGATGATCGACTGCCGCCGGTTTCCGAGCGCTCGGCCCTGTACCGTCACTATCGCCGGCACCGAGGAAGAAGTCCTCCTCGTCGCCTTCCGGCACGCCGTCGAGGAGCACGGCCATCCGAACACACCCGAGTACCGCGAGGAGCTTCGTGCCGCGCTAAGCGACGAGCCTGCAGAGATGCACGTCTAGCGCCAATGGAAGCGAGGAGCAGGCAGTCGCCTGCTCCTCGGCGAGCCGATGTCGCGCACGCTCACGATTCCCCCCACGCCCAAGGTCCCTCTCGACGTCCCCGATGTCCGGGTTCACCCGCCGGTTGTCTACGTCCAGCCCGTCTGGGAGTACAAGCACGTCCTCCGCAAGCTGTCAGAGGGCGCGCCGCCGTCTGAAGAGCAACTGAACAGCCTGGGCGCAGAAGGCTGGGAGCTTGTCGGCGTCGCTGCTGAGGCCGGTGCTACGCACTTTTACTTCAAGCGTCTGGTACGCTGACATCGCCGCGCATGTCGCCCACCGCTTGAGCGCGATTCGTTAGGCGACCAGGGGAGCCCCGATAATCTCAGGGTCATGTTGAGGAAGAACCG
>CAYXIK010000115.1:0-1730 GCA_964465315.1 uncultured Gemmatimonadaceae bacterium
TGAGGGACCTCTGGAATCACGCGACGGCGGAGGAGCGGGAGCGTGCGCACCGGACGATGGTGGTGATCCTGCAGGTGTGGCTCGGGCAGATGACGCGGCCGGAAGCGGCGGAGAAGCTCGGGATCCCGCCGGTCAGGCTCCACCAGCTCAGCCAGCAGGCGACGGCGGGGATGCTGGCGGGGCTCCTCCGCCAGCCGCGTCCGAGGAAGACGATGCCGACGCTTCCGGCGAAGCGGTCGGAGGATCCGACGTGGCTGAAGACGGAGAACCGCCGGCTTGAGAAGGAGCTGTCGGAGCTGAAGACGCTCCTGTCGGTGCTACGTGATCTGCCGCTGAGCCGGCTGAAGGACCAGGGAGCTTCTGGGCGGAAGGACTCCCCTGCACGCGGCTCGAAGGCGGCGGTTAAGGCCAAGGTGCGCAAGCCGAAGTCCGGGGAGGGACCGCATGTGCGAGGCGAGCGCGCAGCTGCGCGAGTGGGTGAGCGAGAAAGCCCGAAAGCTGGGGAGGCGCAAGTGCCCCAAGGAACGGGCTGATCTCGCCGAGCTTGCGGGCTGTAGTGAGAGGACGGTCCGCAACTGGAAGAGAAATCCACGGGGTGGGCGGCCAGGCCGTCTACCCCGTTCTGATGATGAGCGCACCTGGGCGCGGCTGATGGTTTTCTCCGAGCTCGCTGCCCAGAAGATCACGGCATCAGCAAGCTCGATCGACCGGGTGCTCAGGCCGCTTGGGGTCGCGAGGCGCCTCACGTTCGAGTACGTGGCCGCGTTCAAACGGAGTGCGGCACGAGAGGCTGCTGAAGCAAGGGCCGCAAGGCGGTTGCACGTTGAGGTCTGCGCGAGCGACGCGATCGCGTCACTCGACGGGACGCATGCCGGCCGGGAGTCGGCCGAGGCGGCCGCCGAGCCCGTGCCATCCTCGCAATCCCCCGGAAAACCGGATGCTGCCTTGCTCTGCGAAGGCCTCAAAGGCGTCGCGACGGCGGCGCCACGAGGGGAAGGACGGCCTCCGAGAGCTCGATCCGGTGCCGGATCTCCCTGCAAGGGCGCCTCTCGCGCGGCGCGCCGCAGGCGCGGGCGGGCCATCCAGTTGCTGATGGCCGTCGATGTCGCGAGCATCCTCAAGCTGCCGTTCAAGGTCGTGCACGCGTCCCGCGGACAGGACGTCATCGACGTGCTCAATGCGATCAAGGCCGAGCGGGGTGAATATCCGTTCGTCGTCGCGACCGACAACGGGTCCGAAAACGTCAACGACGACGTCGCCCTGTTCCTCGAGGAGAACGAGATCATCCACCTGCGCAATGTGCCGCACACGCCACGGCATAACCCCTGGGTCGAACGCAGTCACCGCGAGGTGAAGGCCGAGGCCGCCCTCGAGATGGCCGACCTTGACCCGGGGCTCCCCCTCATCACGCGGATCGCAATAGGTGCCCGCCGGGCCACCGCCAGGCTCAATGAAGAGCGGCCCAGGTCGTCACGGGGATGGAAAACCGCCATCCAGCTCGACAAAGCCCTGCCGCATGCCTATGATGTGGTTGCTCGCGATGTCTTCTATCCTGTCGCAAGGGCCGCAATGCAGGCTGGCAAGGCTGCGCACCGCTCGACGCGCGCCCAGCGGCTTGCCGAGCGCTGGGCGCTCTTCCGCGTCATGGAGGACTTCGGGTTGGTCAAACTGTTCCGAGGCGGCGTCCCAATCACGGCCGTCAAAGCGGAAAGAGTTGCGTGAACACTACA
>CAYXIK010000116.1:0-1712 GCA_964465315.1 uncultured Gemmatimonadaceae bacterium
GCCGAGGTGCAGCAGCACATCGGCCGGAACCAGGTGCGCGCCGTGGCGATGAGCTCGACCGACGGTGTGGTGCGGGGCATGGAGGCGTTGGACACCGGCAAGCCGATCACGGTGCCCGTCGGCCAGGCGGCCCTGGGGCGAATCCTCAACGTCCTGGGCGAGCCCGTGGACGAGGGCGACCCAATTCCGCGGGACGCGGAGCGGTGGCCGATCCACCGCGAGACGCCGAAGTTCGTCGACCTCGAGCCGAAGACTGAGGTGTTCGAGACCGGGATCAAGGTCATCGATCTGATCGCGCCCTTCGTGAAGGGCGGGAAGATCGGTCTGTTCGGCGGCGCGGGCGTCGGCAAGACCGTGATCATCATGGAGCTGATCCACAACGTGGCGATGGGCCACGGCGGGCGGTCGGTGTTCTGCGGCGTGGGGGAGCGCACCCGTGAAGGGAACGACCTCTACCTCGAGATGAAGGAGAGCGGCGTCCTCAAGTCCTGCTCTCTGATCTACGGCCAGATGAACGAGCCGCCGGGCGCGCGGTTGCGCGTGGGGCTCTCGGGCCTGACGGTGGCCGAGTATTTCCGCGATGTGGAAGGGCAGGACGTGCTCGTGTTCATCGACAACATCTTCCGGTTCACGCAGGCGGGATCGGAGGTGTCGGCGCTGCTCGGCCGGATGCCCTCGGCCGTTGGATACCAGCCCACGCTCGGGACGGAGATGGGCGAGCTGCAGGAGCGGATCACGTCCACCAAGAAGGGCTCGATCACGTCGGTGCAGGCCATCTTCGTTCCCGCCGACGACCTCACGGATCCCGCGCCGGCGACCGCGTTCTCGCACCTGGACGCCACCGTCGTGCTGTCGCGCCAGATCTTCGAGCTCGGGATCTACCCCGCGATGGACCCGCTGGCGTCTTCGTCCCGCATTCTCGACGCGCAGTACCTGGGCGATCGGCACTACAAGGTCGCCGTCGAGGTGCAGCGGATTTTGCAACGCTACAAGGATCTCCAGGACATCATCGCGATTCTCGGGATGGATGAGCTGTCGGAGGAAGACAAGCAGCTGGTGGCGCGGGCGCGGCGGGTCCAGCGGTTTCTCTCGCAGCCGTTCTTCGTGGCGACGCAATTCACGGGCCTCGAAGGGAAGTACGTCAAGCTCGAGGACACGATCAGCTCGTTCGAGCGCGTGGTGGCGGGCGAATTCGATCACCTGCCCGAGCAGGCGTTCTACATGGTGGGCGGGATCGACGAGGCGCTAGAACAGGCAAGGCGCCTGGCCACGAGCTGAGTGATGCACGTCACCGTCGTTTCACCCGAGCGGGCGGTATTCGATGGGGCCGCCGACGCGGTGGTCGCGCCGGCGTACGACGGCCAGGTCGGTGTGCTGCCGCGCCACGCGCCGTTCCTCACGCTCCTCGGGACGGGTGTGTTGCGGGTGCGGCAGGGAAGCGCGTCGAGCCGCTTCCAGGTGTCCGGGGGATTCCTCCAGGTGGTGGGAGACGCGGTCCGGATCGTGGCCGATCGGGTAGAAGTCTCTTGACTGTTTGCGGGGCCGCTTGTAGCGATGTGCGGCCCCCGAGCGGTCTCAGGACCCGTCACCTTTCCATCTGGAGGTTTGCTATGCGGAAGCTGCTCGGCAGTGCGCTGCTTCTCGCCGTCGTCGCACTCGCCCCGACGGAAGCCGCGGCGCAGCGACGTGCGGCCCCGCGCCCCACCCCCAGT
>CAYXIK010000117.1:0-1695 GCA_964465315.1 uncultured Gemmatimonadaceae bacterium
CGCCGGGTCACGCTCCAGGATTAAGAAGTCAGCGTCGAGCTGCTTGAATCCGGCCGTGGCGATGCGTCGATCGCGGTCCTGCCCGAGCGCGAGCAGCTCCTCCGTGGAGAGCCCCTCGCCGATGTCGCGCTCTGAGGTATGGAGCTCGGCTGCGCGCGGGATGATTCGCTCGAGCGCCTCGCGGCTGATGAGGTCGGCCGATCCCTAGCCCCTGACCTTGTCCTGTGCCGGGAGAGCGGGCAACGGCTCGCCCGACGCTTTCTCGGGCAGGGCGAGCGCCGGCGTCTCGTTTCTCCGGGCGACGCTCTCGACAAGCCCCTTGAACAGGTCGATCGGGAGCGGGAAGATCGTGGTCGACTTGTTCTCCGAGGCGATCTCGGTCACCGTTTGGAGGTAGCGGAGCTGGATCGCCGCCGGCTCCCGCCCGATGACCCGCGCGGCCTGCGCGAGTTTCTCCGACGCCTGCAGCTCGCCCTCGGCGTTGATGATCTTGGCCCGCCGCTCGCGCTCCGCCTCGGCCTGCCGGGCCATCGCGCGCTTCATTTCCGCCGGCAGGTCCACGTCCTTCACCTCGACGGCGGAGACCTCGACACCCCAGTCTTCAGTCCGCTTCTCGATGATGTTCTTCAGGATTTCGTTGATCTTCTCACGGTTCATCAGCAGCTCGTCCAGTTCCGTCTCGCCGAGCACCGAGCGCAGCGTCGTCTGGGCGAGCTGGCTCGTGGCGTAGAGGTAGTTCTCGACGCCGATCACCGCCTTGACGGGTTCCTTCACCCGCATGTAGAGGACGGCCGTCACCTTGATGGAGATGTTGTCGCGGGTGATGACGTCCTGCGGCGGGACGTCCATCGCCACGACGCGGAGCGAGACCTTCTGCATCTTCGCAAACAGCGGAGGCAGGTAGATCAGCCCCGGTCCCTTCGCGCCCCAGGAGCGGCCCAGGAAGAAGTACACTGCCCGCTCGTACTCGCGCAGCACGCGCAAGCCGCTGAACAGGTACAAGACGACGCCGAGGATGGCGGCGAGCATGACGTCCATGGGTCTCCTCAGGCCGGGACGGCCTCGATGATCACCGCCGCGCGGGGTTGAAAGTCGACCCTGACTGAAGCCTTTCCGGTGTCCGCTCTCAGCGTCCCGAGCCGTTTCTTGCGAGAGGCACCATTCTGCTTGCGAGCCTATTTCGCCGAAGGGCGCCGTGACGTCCTTCTGTACCCACTGAGCTACCTGGCGGGACGATGTGGCGCTTGAACCTAGCTCGGGCGTTGGTTCGCGGCACCCTCAGATTCTGCCGCTTGTTTGCCATTGGGTTCCCGCGAGACGACGGGCGATGCGCAGCCAGCGCCGCTGCGCGTGACTCATCGCGGATCCGCGCACCACCGGAAAATGTGTCTCGGGGTGTTCAGCGTCCCACAGACGAACCCCGCGTCGGTCCCAACCGTGTCGGGCGGGCGTCTGGAACGCGACCGTGTAGGACCACGTGCCCGACTCGTCCCAGGCTTCGGCTTCGCCCCAAAAGCGGTCGGCCGACGATGCGCGGGGCCCATGCACCGTGATTACGTCGGCGGGCCAGAGTCCGCGCCGGACGAACTCGATGGCCCAGCTCACCCACGACTCACGATCTTGGTGCCGCTCGAGCTTAGCCACGAGTTGCCCACTCCTGGGCCCTGGGCGTTTCCTCGACCTGCGCCGTTCTTT
>CAYXIK010000118.1:0-1641 GCA_964465315.1 uncultured Gemmatimonadaceae bacterium
GCGGCATCGCGGTGGTGGTTAGTCCCTAGACACGGCGACGCGCGTGCGGCGTTTCGGCGGGGTAGAGGCTTTATCCCGCTAGTGGCGATGTCCTCACTCCGGAAGAGTGGAGCGGCCGTTGGAGACTGTGCCACGCGACGTCAGGACTCAGGTCGCCTCGAGCGGTACCTCCGAGGCGGCCGCCCGCATTCCGTTCGCGCCTCCGTATACTCCCGTCGAGCCTTCGTCCGCCGAGCGCGACACACCCGTGCAGTTGCGGCTCGGCCTGCAGCAACGAGCCGCGGCGAACCTGCGCCGGCACATGTGGCGCGCGGTGCGGCGGTTCGTTGTGCTCGTGGTGGGAGACCTCGGATCGTTCTATCTGATGCGCGAGCTGATGCGCGCACTGCGCGGCATCGACGTCCTCACGGGCCCCCTCAGCACGACACTCCCACGCAACATCTTGAACGGCTGGCAATACGCCGCCGCGCTGTTCGTCGCTCTGTTCGTGACCGGCAATTACGGCCGTGGGGATCAGCGGCGTGATCCGCGGCGGCTCTTTCTCGCCTGCGCGCTCGCGACGGCCCTCCCGCTATGGATGACGATCTGGACGCGCGGGCTCGAGCCCGTGATCGTGCAGTACGCGATCACTACGGTACTCGTATGGGCCGGCCTGACGATCGAACGCCAGGCGATCGACAAATTTGTCTACCGGTTACATCCCCGGTATCGCAACGCCGCGGCGACCCTATTCGTCGGTCCGGCTGAAGAATGCCGTGCTGCGATCGAGAGTCCCGGCTTTGCGGTCGGCGGCGAGTGCCGGCCCGTGGGGTTCGTGGACGTGCACGTTCCGCCGGCCGCTGACGCGCTCGGTCATATCGCGAACTTCCCCTCGCTGCTCGACCGTGCAGCCGCCGAGGTGGTGGTGATTTGCGGGTACCTCACGGACGCGCGGTTCCGTGAGGTCGTAGACGCGTCGCTCGCGGCGGAGTCGCAGGTGTTGTCGGTGCCCCGCTCTAACGCGATCGCGGGCGTTCAGCCCACGCTCGTCTGGCGGCGGGGCCAGCCGCTGATCGAGCTTACGGCCCCGACACTCAAGGCGTGGCAGGTATTCGTCAAACGCGTGATCGACGTGCTCGGCTCGGCACTTGGCCTGGTGGTACTGAGCCCCCTGCTCGGGGTCGTCGCAGTCGCTGTCAAGTTGGAATCACCCGGACCAGTCTTTTTCACCCAGGAGCGCGTGGGACGGGGCGGGCGTCGGTTCCGCATCATGAAGTTCCGGACGATGGTGGATGGCGCCGAGAAGCGGCGCGACGAGCTGCTCTCGCGCAGCGTGTACAGCGACCCACGGCTCTTCAAGGTGCCTGACGATCCCAGGATGACCCAGCTGGGTCGCTGGCTGCGCCGGACGAGCATGGACGAGCTGCCCCAGCTCGTAAACGTGCTGCGCGGAGAGATGTCGCTTGTGGGGCCGAGGCCGCCGTTGCCATCCGAAGTGGCGCACTACGAGGAGCACCACTACGCTCGTTTCGACGTGAAACCGGGGATCACCGGGCCATGGCAGGTGCAGGGTCGGAATCAGGTTACGGACTTCGAGCAGGTCGTCTCGCTCGAGACGAGCTACATACGCGAGTGGTCGCTGCTCAGCGACCTCGACATCCT